>NZ_JBQEDF010000050.1:9385-25243 GCF_052107835.1 Corynebacterium sp. | reverse complement strand
TCATCTCCCGCAAGCTGTACCCGAACGTGGACTTCTACACCGGCCTGATCTACCGCGCCATGGGCTTCCCGGCGGAGTTCTTCACCGTCCTGTTCGCCATGGGGCGCATCCCCGGCTGGATCGCCCACTACCTGGAGCAGGTCAACGACCCGTCGGCGAAGATCAACCGTCCGCGCCAGATCTACACCGGCGAGACCCTGCGGGAGTTCGTCCCGCGCGACAAGCGCTAGGTGCCGTCCCGGACGTCCCGCCTGCACCATTGAGCCCGGCCACCGCTTCGGCGGTCGCCGGGTTTTCTGCGCGTGCTGCTAAGATGAGCGGGTTAGCATTACTGAAGTGACGTCACCGGCAGCAGCCGGCGGCACCGACGACGAGGAGTTAACCCATGAGCAAGCCCACCATCGATCCCCAGTCCGGCCCCGCGCCGTCTGAGCTGCTCATCGAGGACATCACCGTCGGTGAGGGCGCGGAGGCCGTGTCCGGTGGCATGGTCGAGGTGCACTACGTGGGCGTGGACTACGAGTCCGGCCAGGAGTTCGACTCCTCCTGGGACCGTGGGCAGACCATCGAATTCCCGCTCGCCGGGCTCATCCAGGGCTGGCAGGACGGCATCCCCGGCATGAAGGTCGGCGGCCGCCGCAAGCTCACCATCCCCCCGGAGCTGGCCTACGGCCCCGCCGGTGCCGGCAACCCCCTGGCCGGACGCACCCTGGTCTTCATCATCGACCTGGTCGACGCCAGGTAACCACGGCGACGGCCACTGCCGCTGCGGCGAGCAGCAGCGCGGTGGCGGCGAGGCCCACGGCGATCCAGGGGAGTGGGCCGGGGGAGTCACCGGAGGATTCGGCTGCGGTGGACTGCTGTTCACCGGCACCGGAGTCGGACGCGGGGGAGAGGGCGATCACCGGGGCGGGACGGTCGGGCTCCGCGCTTTCTTCACCGTCCGCACCCGTGGCAACCTGCTGCGTCCATTCCACGTCCGATCCGTCCGAGTAGTGCTGGACGGCGGGTAGCGCCAGTGAGTCCTGCTCGGGGAGTGGACCGGCCGACACGGGGAAACGCACGAACTCATCCGGCCCCGCGCCCCCGTCGGTCGCCGTCCACACGATCCTGGTGGGTGAGGAATTCTCTCCGTCCCGGATGATCTCGGCGTCCCATCCGGGAACCGGCTCGACCTGGACGGACGCCAGGGGCGGACCGGTGGGCAGCGCGACGTCGAGTCCCACCGTGCGGGCGGAATCGGACTCCGTCGGAACGCGGAAGGTGATCACCGAGTGTGCACCCTGTTCGGGGGTTTCGGCCTCGGCGCTGACGTGGGCGAGCGCGGTCGGGGCGGAGAGAATCGCGCCCAGGGCGGTGACCGCGAGGCCGGTCACCGCGGAGCGCGGGTGCAGGGAGCGCCACGGCGGCCGCGGGGACGCGGGCACGTGACACCCAGTGGACTCAGACAAGGGGCAGCTTCTTTCTGGGTATGGCCGGTGGCGATAACCGTAACCCCTCGGGGGACTGTGCCGGACGGGTTTCATTCGCCGTAAGTTTCACCATGGCTCTTTCCGTTGACGATCCCGGTAAGGCGCTGGAATTGTTTCTCTGACCAGCACCAAGAGGACACCACCACCAGGAACCGGGGAATACGATGAGTGACGGCAGCAATTCCGGCAACAATGACGGCGTCGACAACGATGACGGCGCAATCCTGCCGAGCGGCGCCCGGATCGTGGATGACGGTTCCCCGAACGACGATTCAGCGGACACTCCCGAGGAGCCCGGCCCCAACGGTCCCAAGGGCGTCTCACGGAGGAAACTCCTCACCGGGATCGGGGTGGGGGCGGCAGCGGTCGCCGCGGCCGGCCTGGGCTCCGTCTGGTTCCTGAGGAGCAGGGACAACGACACCACCACAGCCAGCGGACTGCAGGTCACCAACTCGTGGGCTGACCGTGAGATCAAGATCACCGCCCCCAGCGGTGCCTGCGAAGCGCCGCTGGTGGCCGCGTACGAGCTGGGTCTCTTCGAGAAGGCGGGTCTCAACGTGTCCCTGAAGAAGACCGGTGACGGGGAGGACGTTGTCTCGGCGGTCGGGTCAGGCACCTACGCGGCGTCCAACGGAATCTTCTTCAACTACCTGGGGCCGATCTACAACGGCACCCCGGTGAAACTCTCCGGTGGCCTGCACTTCGGCTGCCTGGACCTCTACGCCCTGACTGACGGCGACATCGACAAGGTGGAGGACCTCCGTGGCAAGAGGATCGGTGTCAGCGACCTGCAGGGCTCGGCGACGAACTACTTCTCGCTGGATCTCCTCGACGCCGGCATCAATTCCAGCCCGGACTCCGGGGAGGTCGAGTGGGTGGTCCTCGGCTCGCAGGACCTGCTGCCGCAGGCACTCAAGGACGGGCGTGTGGACGCCGTTGCCCATGAAGGTGGATTCCTCCCGATCATCGAGGCCGTGGACCAGGGCTGGGCGAAACTCGTCTCCAACAACAACAGCGCCGACAGGCTCAGCCGGAACGCCGACCAGCCCTGCTGTGCGGTGGTGCTGAACCAGGACTTCGTCACCGAGGATCCGGTGACGGCGGGAAAGCTGGTCAGTGCGTGGTCGGACGGTTCCCGCTACGTCGGCCAGCACCTGGAGGAGATCGCGGAGATCCAGGCGGACGGGAACTACGTGGCAGGGACGAAGGAGGAGATCATCCCGGTGCTGAAGACACTGACCTTCGATCCTTCCCCGAAGGGACTCAAGGAGGTCCTGCAGCCCGGAATCGAGAAGTACATCAAGACCGGGTTCCTGCCCTCCGACACGAACGCCGCCACACTCGCGGACCAGTCCTTCGTGGACCTGGGCCTGACGTTCTGAGGAGGACTCCATGGTCACCGCCACACACCCCGCCACCGCACCGTCCTCCGGTTCCTCCACCACGGTCGATGCCCGCAGGATCCACGGCGCACTCGAGAAGGTGGTGCACCCCGACCGGATAAACCCTCTGGTGGCTGCGTCCGGAATCGCCGCGTGGGTGCTGTTCTCCCTGGTCTCGTGGTTCGTGCCGAACAGTGCGGACCTGCCGCAGCGCAATGTCGAGAATCTCGAGGACGCCGCGGTCTTCGCCCTGGTCGGTGGCGTGGTCGTCGCCGCAGCCTGGAGCGCACTGTGGCTCCTGGCCGTGACCCGCGCCGGGGAGTGGGCGCACCGGCGGGTGAGCAATGGTTCGGCCTGGGTGCTGGGGTCCGGCCTCTGGCTTCTCGTGTGGGAGCTCACCACCGCGAAGGCGGAGATACTGTCGCCGCCGTACTTCGTCGCCCCGCAGGAGATAGCCGCGGTGCTGTGGAACGACGCCGGGCTCCTGTTCGGCAGCGTGGGCAACTCGATGCTGCTGCTCATTGTCGGGTTCCTGGTCGGTCTGGCCTCCGGCCTGGTGACCGGCGTGACGATCGGATGGTTCCAGGCGGCGAACTACTGGGTGCATCCGATCCTGATCTTCATCGGTCCGGTGCCCACGTTGGCCTGGGTGCCGATCGTCTTCGTCCTCGCACCGTCCGCGTTCTCCGGGGCGGTCTTCATGATCGCACTGAGTGTGTGGTTCCCGGTGGCTGTCCTGACCCGGGCTGGTGTGCTCGGCGTCCCCCGCCCGTACTTCGACGTTGCACAGACCCTGGGTGCACGCGGGTGGTTCCTGGTGTTCCGCGTCAGCCTTCCTGCGGCCCTGCCGAACATCCTGACCGGGGTGTTCATGGCGCTCGGCGCGTCCTTCGCGAGTCTTGTGGTCGCCGAGAACTTCGGGGTGAACTCGGGGATCGGCTGGTATCTGACGTGGAAGAAGAGCTGGGGCGACTTCAACGGGCTCTACGCCGGGATCATCGTCCTGGTGGTGATCTGCGGCGCCGCACTGACACTGCTGTTCCGGATCCGCAGCTGGGCGTTGCGGTGGGAGAAGGAGTTGACCCGATGGTGACGGGAGAACAGGTGAACCGTAGGACGCGGTCGGACCGCGGAGCCGCCCTGGACGTCGTGGGGGTCACCCAGGCGTTCCGCAGCGGCCGCCGGGACCTGCCGGTGCTCGATGACGTGTCCGTGTCGGCCAGACCCGGTGAGTTCATCGCCCTGGTCGGTCCCAGTGGTTCGGGGAAATCGACGTTGCTGCGCCTGCTCGCGGGACTCGACCGGCCGTTGTTCGGGAAGGTGTACGTGGACGGTGTTCCAGTCCGGAAACCAGATCCCGACCGGGCGCTGGTGTTCCAGGACCCGACGCTCTTCCCGTGGCGCACCGTGCGCCAGAATGTGGCCGTCGGTCCGCAGGCCCGTGGCGAACTGGCCGGTTCCCAGGACAGGATCGACGAGGCTCTGCGCCTGGTGAACCTCACGGACTTCGCGGAGGCGTGGCCGGCGCAGTTGTCGGGCGGCATGGCGCAGCGGGCCGCCCTGGCGCGTGCACTGGTGGGGGACCCGTCGGTGCTGCTGCTGGACGAACCGCTGGGGAAGTTGGACGCGCTGACCAGGCGCGTCCTGCAGGGTGAGTTGGCCTCGCTGTGGGAGCAGCGCCGGTTCACTGCGGTGCTGGTCACCCACGACGTCAGCGAGGCGATTCTGCTCGCCGACCGGATCGTGGTGTTCTCCCCCCGCCCGGCGCAGGTCCGCTCCGTGATCGAGGTCGGACTCGAGCGCCCGCGCGACCAGTCGGACACAGCATTCGTGGAGTTGCGGTCGACGATCCTCGATCTGCTGGACGCCGACACTGCAGGCGCCACCGACAACGCTGACGCGACTGACCCGGAACGGGGCTGACGGTTGTCGCGTCTCCTCGCCGCAACCGTCGTGGCCGTGGGTTTCGCTGCTGCACTGTCGTGGCTCACCACGCCGGCGGCGGACGCCCACGCCACGGTGATGGCGACGTCCCCGAACAACGGCCAGGTGTTCGATGACCAGGACGGGCCACCGGACGAGGTGCGGGTGATCCTCGATGAGGTCGTCACGCTGTCGGGGGCGACAGTCATCGACGACACCGGCGAGCACCTGGAGACCGCCGAACCCACGCTCGACGGATCCGGGACCGAGCTCACCGTGCCCCTGCCCGAAGATCTTCCCCGTGGCGCCTACATCGTGAGCTGGAGCCTCGTGTCCGCGGACAGCCACCCGGTCGGGGGGTCGCTCCAGTTCGGGTACGGGGCACCGGTCGGTACGACCGCTGAACCGGAGGCACCGGTGCCGGACACGTGGCTGACGGTGGTCACCGGGGTGGTCAAGGCCCTGGTCTACATGGGCCTGGCGGTGACGTTCGGCGTCCTGCCGGTGATTCTCCTGCTGGGGGGCGGGCGAGGCGAACTGCGTGCGGGACGCCGTGCGGCGCGAGCGGGGGCGGGCATCGTTGCTGCGGCCTCGGTGGTGCAGGTCATAGGCCACCATCTCTGGTTGGCGTCCACGGAGGACGGGGCGTCATGGCGGGGACTGTGGGATCTGCTGGGCTCGATGTACGGGTTGTCCGTCGGACTGCGGTTGGTCGCGCTCGGCGTTGCCGCGGTGTCCGCCACAGGGCTCGCGGCGGGGACTCCGACCCGTGCCCTGTGGGTACCGAGGATCAGTGGTGCCGCCTTCGCGGTATCGGCGGTGGTGGCCTGTGGTTCCGTGGTGGCGAACGGCCACGGTGGGGCGGGGGCGGGATGGCAGTTCACCTCGACGCTGCTGCACGTGCTCGGGGCCACCGCATGGCTCGGCGGTCTGGGGACGCTGGGCTGGCTCCTGTTGCGCCACCGGTTGACCGGGCCGCAGCTCCGTCGTCTGCCACGGTGGTCGCTGTACGCCGGAACCTGTGTGGTGGTGGTCCTGGTCTCGGGGTTCCTCCAGGCGGTGGGCCAGGTCCGTTTCCCCGGGGCGCTCCTGAGCACCGACTACGGCGTGGTCCTCCTGGTGAAGCTGGTCTTGGTCGGGGTGGTCGTGGCCTTCGGTGTCAGGGGGTTCCTCCGCATCCGTGGAGGTGGCGGCAGCGCGTGGAGACTCGTGAGGGGCATCCGGACCGAGGCTGTCGTCGCCAGCCTGGTGTTCGCGGTGTCGGGCGTGCTCTCCTCGGT
Organism: Corynebacterium sp.; assembly: GCF_052107835.1. Classification (GTDB taxonomy): domain Bacteria; phylum Actinomycetota; class Actinomycetes; order Mycobacteriales; family Mycobacteriaceae; genus Corynebacterium. The sequence goes on along the minus strand of NZ_JBQEDF010000050.1, from coordinate 19,186 downwards.
CACCCCGGCCAAGGTGGACTACGCGCCGACCGTGACCGAACGGGTTACGGCGGGGCCCTACGAGCTCACGGTGGATGCGGGCCCGTTGCGGCAGGGGCCCGCGTCCTTCCGCGTCACGGCGGTGCGTCCGGACGCGGGACGCAACGACCCCCTCCCGCAGGATGTCGGCATCACCCTGGCGCGGGGCGCCGGGGGAGTCGGGGATCTGCCGGTGGACGTTCCCATGCGTCTGCCGGGCGCGATCGGGGAGGCGGCGTCGACACCGGTGACGTTCGTCAGCTCGTCGGTGAATGTGCCGTCGACGGGACGGTGGGTGGCGACCATCGAGATGACCGTGGACACCTTCGAGCAGTACGTGGTCGCCGTACCCCTCGACGTGGTGTGACCGTTACGACACGACGGCCGCTACTTCACCACCGAGCGCAGCCGCAGGATGTTGATCCTGCCCAGTTCGCGCACGGTGGTCTCCCATTCGGTGACGGTGGGGTTGTCGAGCCGGCGCTGGAGCAGCCGCAGGACCTCGTGACCGCCGATGCCCTGGGCACAGACGAGGAAGAGGTGGTGGAAGCGCTCCTCGTAGCGCCGGCACAGGTCCGCTATCTGAGTGAGCACTTCAGGTGGCGACTCCAGGATGAACGACTGCTCCTCCCGGGAGTAGATGTCCGTGGTCTTCTGCCCGAGGACCGGGTGCGCCTTGATACTGGTGAGGACCTCGACCCGGGGGAGGCGCAGCAGTTCGCGGTGGGCGGAGTCCAGCAGGTGCTCCAGGTTGCGGAATGGCATGGCGGTGGCGACCGCCTCGCCGAGCTGCGGACTGTAGAGGAGATCGCCGACCATTGCCGCCACCTGGGTGGGGGTCATCTGATTGATGTCGGCGATGGTGGTGTGGAACGGGGTGGCCGTGCGCGTGGGTGCGATGGTGTCTGCTGTGGCGGTGTCTGTTTCGATCATGGTTCCCAGGTAACCTTCGGCCTATTTCCTTCCCGTTACGCGGTGGTGAATCCCCTGGTTCCTGGGTCTCACAGGGTTCACCGCCCGCCGGGGAGGGTTCAGTTCTTCGCCCCGGAGTTGATGGCCGCCATCCAGCTCATTCTCTTGCCGTTGTTCAGGATGGACCCGCGGTAGATGCGGGCGACGAGCAGCATGATCAGAACGGTTGCTACGGCGAACACGGCGTAGGAGGCGAGGAACGTCGCCAGGTCCCAGTTCCCCGCGGCGTACTGCATCGGTGCAACTCCCATCGACATCGGGGGAATCCACGCCAGGACCTGCATGATGGTCGAGTCCAGGGCAGCGAAGCCGTAGAAGGGCGGGAAAAGTGCGGCGAACCACAGGATCATAGCTGGCGTCTGGGTGCTGTTCAGGTCCTCCGCCTTACTGACCAACGCCCCGGCGGCGGCGTACAGGGAGCTGAAGAACAGCATGCCGAGAATGTAGGCGACCAGGAGGATGACGACCGTCCCGGCATCGACGGAGAACTCGTCCAGCATTCCGGTCATGCCCAAACCGGCGAAAGCGGCGACGAGGATCACGGCGGTACACACGAAACCGACGACGAGCATCGCCAGCACCTTGCCGACGAGGAGGTCCATCGGACGGATCGTGGCGAGGATGATCTCGACCACACGGGATGATTTCTCCTCGGTGACCCGTCCACCGACGTTTCCGGCGAAGGTCATGATGAACGTCAGCAGCACTGCGGTACCGATCATCGTGACGACCACACCCGGGAGATTCTCGTCCTCCTGTGAATCGCTGGAGAGATCGACAGTGTTGAGCGTGGCATCGGGGAGCGCTGAAGAGAATTCCTCCGGGTCCACCCCCACCGATGTCAGCGCCTCATTCTGGGCGATGGTGGACGCGGCAGCCTGGGCGCCCGCAGAGATAGCGGGGTCTGGCTCGCCGTCGCTGATCAGCTCGAATCCGTCGGCGTCGCTGTAGACGAGGGCAGCGTCCTTCCCGTCTTCCACCGCAGAGACTGCTGCGTCGCGGTCATCGACGTCGTTGACGTCCACACTGTCCCCTGCGATCTCGGAGACCAACGAGGACTCGGTGCCGGTGACAACGAGTTCGGGGTTGTCGCTGTCATCCCCGGAGAAGACGTTGAGGAGGACAACGCCGACGATGACCCCGACGAACATGATGATGAACGTGGCGATCAGGCCCTTGTTCTTCATCGCGACCTGGATCTCGCGCTGGGTGACCGTGCCGATGGCGCTGGACCGGGAGTACTTCGGTGTGGTCTGGGTACTCATGCTGAGACGACCTCCTTGAACAGTTCGGTCAGGTCGGGGGTACGGCGGGCGAAGCCGTGGACGGGGCCGGAGTTCATGGCGGCCTGGAGTATCTGTTGGTCGATGCCGTCCCCCGCCGAACTGGCGTCGAGGATGACGGAGCTGTCGGTGGCCTCGACCACGCTGGTCTCCTGCGGGTACCAGTCGCGGGCGGTGGTCTTCACCTCGTAGAGGATGGGGCCGGTGTTGCGTAGGTCATCGACGCTGCCTTCGGCACGCATCTGTCCGTGGGTGATGATTCCGACCCGATCGCACAGACGTTGCACCAGGTCGAGCTGGTGAGAGGAGAACAGGACCGGCACACCTTCCGACGCTTTCTGCAGGAGCAACTCACTCATCACGTTGACGGCGACGGGGTCGAGGCCGCTGAATGGCTCGTCGAGGATCAGGAGTTCGGGACCGTGGACCAGGGATGCGGCGAGTTGGACGCGCTGCTGGTTACCCAGCGACAGTTCCTCGAGCTTGGATTCGGCGCGCTCCGTCAGTCCGAGCTGCTCCAGGAGTTCCTCGGTGGACTGTGTCGCGGCCTGCTTGGTGAGGCCATGGATACGCCCGAAGAAGACGAGTTGGTCGGCGATCTTCTCCTTGTCGTAGAGTCCGCGTTCCTCGGGCATGTACCCGATGGTGCGTCGGATGTCGTCGTTGACGCGGACGCCGTCGACCCGGGCCTCGCCCGAGTCGGCGGACAGGACGCCGAGGGCGATGCGCATCGCCGTGGACTTGCCGGCGCCATTGGACCCGACGAAGCCGTAGACCTCGCCGGGGTTGACGGTGAAGGTCATGTCGGTCAGAGCCTGGACTGCGGAGTCTCCGCTGCCGAAGGTTTTGTTGAGGTGGTCGAGTTCCAGGGTGGGCATGGGGAGCTCCTCTGGTTGATGGGTGGTTAGTCGGTGGGTTCGCTATCGGTGGAATCTGGTGGTGGGACGGGCCCGAAGGTGGTGGCGTAGGCGATGGTGGGCATGGCGATGATCGCCATGATGCCGAGGGCGGTGAACAAGCCTCCGCTGTAGACCCAGTGCGCGAGTTCGGCGGGGCTGAACGCGGGGAGAAAAACCATGTAGAACGCGACGGCGAGGGTGAACATCGTGAAGTACCCGTACGCGGTGGCCTGCCAGGCGCGGACGATCTCGGCCTCGTACTCGTCGAGCTCGTCGGCGGGCGCAACGTCACGCGTGTTGATCACTATGCGCAGCATTGTCCAGCTGGTGCAGCCGACAACAGTGAAAACCAGCCAGGCGATAATGAAGGGGAACCAGAAGATCTGAACGACTCCGGTGATAATGCCGAAGGCCAGGTTTGCGACGAACACCCTGATTAACAGTCGGACCCGGCCCTCGGTCCGCCATGTGGGAAGGGAGGACGCCATGCTTTCGCTGCGTTGGTGCCATTTCGCTGCCTGTCGCTCAGTTCTTCCTATGAACCAGTTGTTCAACCCGGTGAACACGCTCATCGTGAGTGCACCGCCTCGGATTCCGTGCTGGCGTCCCCGGAGATCAGGATGTCGCGGTTCATGCTGCCTGCGATGCCTTTGAGTTGGATGAGCTGAATGAAGTACAACGCGGTGCAGCAGGCGAAGCCAGCGGAGAGCAGCGCATTGAGGTAAACCTCGGTATCGTCTTCGTGGGTCATCCGGAGAACCAGAGTCAGGACGGCCATGCAGAAGAACATCAGCATGAATATGCCTGTGCTCCATCTGAGGGCGGATGCTTGCGCGTCGAGTCGGCGTTGCAGCTCGTACTCGTCGAGTTCTTCCGCAGGGCGCTGGTCCTGATGGCGAATGCTCCGGCGCAAGCCGAGCGTGCTCACCCCGGACACCAGACCGCCGAGGATCCAGAACCAGAAGGCGATGTCCGGCTGGGGTATCTGGAGAGCAACACCCAGGACCATTACGGCAATACCGAGGTCCGCGATCAACGTCAGACGGTTCCGCTGCCGGACGATACGAGGAACGGGGCGGTTCATGGCTGGTCCTTCCGGTCGGGCTGCGTCTGGGACGACGTGGCGGCGGTCGGGTACATCTCGGTGGACATGGGGGAGAATTCCGTGCGGCTGAACACGGCCTCGACCGGCAGGCCGAAGGTCTCGCACACCCGGAACGCCAGGTCGAGGCTGGGGGAGTGGTCGCCGCGTTCCAGTGCGCCCACGGTCTGGGGATTGACATCGAGGTACTGCGCGAGCTCTGCCCGTGACATGTCCCGCTCGGCCCTGAGCACACGGATCCGGTTGTGGATCGACTCAGAAGGCTTCTTCTTCGGGGACATGCCACAAAGTGTTGTATAAACCCAACAGTTTGTCAATGGTGAGTTAGTCGACTGGGTCGGGATCCATCTCGTTTTGGCCGATACGGCGGCAGTGGGAGGCGGAATCCGTGATGGCTTCCGCCCCTTGTGTGTGAGCGCGAATCCGCGGGTTCGCAGTCAATGCTGCGCAGGGAGCTACTGCATCCGCGGTTGCAGTACCCGTGAATCGATCAATGCATGGCCGGGCACAGCGTCCTACGCTGGTGGACATGACACATACTGATACGCATACAGATTCGAAGACCACACCAGTCACCCTCAACGACGGCCACGAAATCCCCCAGCTCGGCCTCGGCGTCTGGGAGCTCGCCCCCGAGGATGCCTACACCTCCGTCCGCGCCGCCATCACCGCAGGTGCACGGCACATCGACACTGCAGCCATCTACGGCAACGAGCAGGACGTGGGACGCGCCGTCGCCGACGCCGTCGCCGATGGGGAGGTCACCCGCGACGACCTGTTCATCACCACCAAGCTGTGGAACTCCGACCAGGGGACCGACGAAGCGAAGAAGGCCATCGACACCTCGCTGTCCAACCTCGGCCTGGACCACGTCGACCTGTACCTGATCCACTGGCCCGCCAAGCAGGAAGGCCGTTTCGTCGACGCCTGGAAGGGGCTGGTGGAGATCCGTGCGGAGGGGAAGGCCACCTCCATCGGTGTGTCGAACTTCTACCCGGAGGTCCTCGACGACATCATCGACGCCACCGGTGTCGTCCCGGCGGTCAACCAGATCGAGCTCCACCCCGGCTTCTCCCAGGCCGACCAGCGCCGCGACAACGAGAAGCGCGGTATCGTCACCGAGGCATGGACGCCGTTGGGCCGTGGTCTGCTGGACAACCCCGTGGTCACGGGTATCGCCGAGAAGCACGGCGCCACTTCGGCGCAGGTCATCATCCGGTGGCACCTGCAGCAGGGCATCGTGGTGTTCCCGCGATCCAGCAAGCCGGAGCGCGTCCGCGAGAACCTCGATGTCGACGGCTTCCAGCTCACCGCTGACGAGATCGCCGCCATCACCGCCCTCGACGACGACGGGGCCGCTGCGGGACGCGTCGGCGCCGACCCGCGCGACTCCTGAGTCCGGGACCGGGTAGGGGGACCACCCCTGTCGCCAGCCCCTGGTGACTCCCGGCTCACCTCCGCCCATACTTTGGGGGACAATGGGAGAGTTATCACACACGGTGAGAGGTGAGAAGGTCATGGCGGCAGGAACAGAAGGTACGGGTCTCAGGATTGAGCGGGACGGCAAGGTCGCGCTGCTGACCCTGTGCCGCCCGGAACGGCGCAATGCGCTGGACGCGGACCTGTGCACCGCCATCGCCGATACGCTGGAACGGCTCGTGGACGAGGGAAGCGGGGACAGTGCCGACGGTGCGGCCCCGGTTCGCGCCATCCTGATCCGCGGCGAGGGGCCGGCGTTCTGCGCCGGGGCGAACCTGAAGGGCGGCGCCTACGCCGCAGGGTTCTTCGCCACCGTCGAACGGATGATCACCACCATCTCCGACCTGCCCGTCCCGGTCATCGCGGACGTGCAGGGCCCGGCGGTCGGGGCGGGCTGCCAGCTCGTGCTCTCCTGTGACCTGCGGGTCATGGGGCCGGACGCCCAGGTCTGGGTTCCGGCGGTCAACCACGGGTTCAGCCTGGACAAGTGGACGATCCACCGGGCCGTGGAACTGCTCGGTGGCGCGGTCGCGCGCAACGTCCTGATCGCCGGTGCGAAAGTCACCCAGCAACAGGCCGTGGCCAACGGGTTCGCCATCCAGGGTGGGGACGGAAACGCCGCCCTGGAACTGGCGCGCACCATCTCCGGCCTCGCACCGATGCCGATGCAGCACTTCAAGATGGTGATGAACAACCCCGAACCCGATGAGGAACTCGCCGCCACGATCGACTACCTCGGCGGCGCGTGCTGGATCAGTCAGGACGCCTCCGAGGCCCGCGCGGCGCGGGCGGAGAAGCGGGCCCCGGTGTTCGAGGGGAAGTAGCGCCATGAGTGGGACAACGGAGACTCTCACCGGCCTGACCGCTGCCGAGGTCCGGCAGCGCGTCCGCGACGGCCGCACCAATGAAGTGCGTCGCAGTACCGGGCGCAGCGTGTGGCAGATCGTCCGCGCGAACGTCTTCACCCGGGTCAACGCGATCCTCGGTGTGCTGGCGGTCATCGTGCTGTCCACCGGGTCGTGGATCAACGCGGCCTTCGCCCTGCTGATCATCGCGAACTCGGCGGTGGGAATCATCCAGGAACTGCGCGCGAAGCGCACGCTGGCGAACCTGCGGATCGTGGGGGAGGCGCAACCGACCGTCCTGCGCGACGGCGGGCGGATCACCGTCCACCAGTCCGAGGTGGTCCAGGACGACCTGATCGTCCTGCGGTCCGGCGACGAGGTCGTGGTGGACGGCACGGTGGCTTCCGGACACTTCTCCGTAGACGAATCGCAGCTCACCGGCGAATCCGACGTGGTCCACAAGGAGACCGGGGAGGAACTGCTCTCCGGGTCCTTCGTGACCGGCGGCTCGGGTATCTTCCGCGCGGAGAAGGTGGGGGACGAGGCCTACGCCGCGAAACTCGCCGCCCAGGCCAGCGAGTTCTCCCTGACTGATTCGGTGCTGATGGGCGGCATCAACAGCATCCTGAAGGTGATCACCTGGCTGCTGATCCCGACCGGCATCCTCACGATCTGGACCCAGCTCTCCCGGTCGGGCACGGGCCTGAGGGAGTCGATCCTGTCGATGGCGGCGGCCATTGTTCCGATGGTCCCCGAGGGGCTGGTCCTGATGACCTCCATCGCCTTCGCTGCCGGGGTGATCCGGTTGGGCCAGTACAAGGCGCTGGTCAATGAGCTGGTGGCCATCGAGGGGCTGGCCCGTGTGGACACGGTCTGCACCGACAAGACCGGCACGCTGACCACCAATGAGATGGAGTTGGACGGGGTGCACGGTCCGGACGGGACGGACGCCCCCGGGCAGGTACGTGAGTCGCTGGTGCGGCTCGTGGCGTCCCAGGAGGACCGTAACGCCACCTCGGAGGCGATTCTCGAGGGGCTGTCCGGCGACGACGCCACCCCGTTCGTCGGTGACGAGATCCCCTTCAACTCCCGGTGGAAGTACTCGGGGTTCCAGACCTCCGGCGCTGACGGTGAGGGGGCGTGGATCCTCGGGGCGCCGGACGTCCTGCTCACCGGCGGCAGTGAGGCGGCGGACACCGCGCGGCGGTTCGGCGACGACGGTCTGCGCGTCCTCGCGTTCGGGCGCGTGGACGGGGCACTCGAGGTTCCCGGCGAGGACTCGGGCATGGGGGACGCCCCGACGCTGCATGATCCGGCACTGGTCACCCTGCGCCAGCGCCTGCGTCCCGATGCCCGCGAGACACTGGACTTCTTCGACGAGCAGCACGTGGACCTGAAGATCATCAGCGGCGACAACCCGGACTCCGTCGCCGCCGTCGCGAAGGGGGCGACCGACCGCGACCTGGTGTCGGTCGACGCCCGGGACCTGACCGACATGGACCAGGACGACTTCGACGCCGAAGTCGCCCGGGCGAACGTGTTCGGACGGGTCGGCCCGGAGCAGAAGCAGCAGATGGTCGAGGCACTGCACCGGGCGGACCGGACGGTCGCGATGACCGGCGACGGGGTCAATGACGTCCTGGCGCTGAAGAAGGCCGACATCGGTGTGGCGATGGGGGCCGGGGCGCCGGCGACCCGGAGTGTGGCCCAGCTCGTCCTGCTGACCAACCGCTTCTCTGCCCTGCCGAAGGTGGTGGGTGAGGGGCGCCGGGTGATCGGCAACATCGAGCGCGTCGCGAACCTGTTCCTGACCAAGACCGTGTACTCGGTGGTGCTGGCGCTGGTCGTGGCGGTGCTGGGGATCTCCTTCCCGTTCCAGCCGATCCACGTGACCATCACCGGCTGGTTCACGATCGGCATCCCGGCGTTCGTCCTGTCCCTGGCGCCGAACAACGAACGTCCCCGTGACGGCTTCGTGGGGCGCGTCCTGTCGCTCGCGGTGCCGTCCGGCCTGCTGGTCGGCGGGATCTCGGTGGTGATGTGGATCCTGGTGTACCCGGGTGGGGACGCCCCGGTTCTGGAACGGGACGAGGCGGGTACGGCGGTGCTGCTGGCCCTGATCGTGATGGGCCTGTGGGTGCTGGGGATCGTGGCGCGGCCCCTGGTGATCTGGAAGGTGCTGCTGCTGGCCTGCTGCGTGGCCGGTTACCTGCTGATCTTCACGGTGCCGTTCCTGCGCGAACTTGTGCTGCTGGAGACCGGGGACACGGAACTGATGGTGACCGGATTCGCGGTCGGCGCCGGCGGTGCCGTGGTGATCGAGGTGGTCCACCGCGTTCTGGCGCGGTGGCGGGCGTCACGCGACGGGTAGGCCCCCTGGCCGCCGGTTATGCTGGACGCATGTTGGATCTGCACCGGTTGACGGTACTGCGCGAGGTCAAGCTGCGCGGAGGCGTGAGCGCGGCCGCACGGTCGATGAGTTACAGCCATTCCGCGGTGTCGCAGCAGCTGTCTCAGCTTGAGCGGGACGTGGGGGTCGTGCTCCTGGAACGCGTCGGTCGCGGGGTCCGCCTGACACCTGCGGCGGAGAAACTCGTGGTCCACACCGACAGGATCCTGGAGGAGGTGGAGCGTGCGACGTCGAGCATCGCGCGGGACCGGGGGGAACCGCAGGGAACCGTCCGGATCGCCGCATTCTCGACCATCAGCCGGGTGGTGCTGCCGGCCGCCCTGGCTGAGCTGGCCGCGGAGTACCCGCGGTTGCGGGTTGTCTTCGAGATGGGCGACCCTGCGGCGGCCGTCGTGCAGTTGGCGGCGAAGCAGGTCGACCTGGTGGTCGCGGACTCGTACCCCGGTTCACCCGAACCGACCGCGGGCGACATCACCTCGACGGTGATCGGCGAGGACCCGATCCGCGTCTACCTGCCGTCGCATGTGCCGGCCGACCTGGAGTCCCTCTCCCGTGTGCCGTGGGCGATGGAGCCGGCCACGGACAGTTCGGCGGAATGGGCCCTGCGGGTGTGCCGCGACATGGGCTTTGAACCCCAGGTGCAGTTCGTCGCGCCGGATCTCCTGTTCCAGCTTCGTCTGGTGGAACGCGGCCTCGCCGCCGCACTGCTGCCCGACCTGGTGGTGGGGGAGGCGGACACCCCTGTGCAGCCGACCGAGCTTTTCGGGGTGCAGCCGGTACGGAAGATCAAGGT
>NZ_JBQEDF010000050.1:0-9285 GCF_052107835.1 Corynebacterium sp. | reverse complement strand
GTCCGCGGCATCAAACTGTTAGATAAAACGACGCATCATTGTTTGAAAACGTCGCTTTTCATGACATCACCGTGCACCTAGGCTCGCGGGTGAGCACATCGTCACCGGTGGGAACGCGACCGGTGGGACCCCGACAGACGAGGAGCGCCGACCATGGCCGCCACGACACATCCTTCCCGACCGCACCCCGCGCTGGCGTCCCGCCCGCTGGTGGGGTCGGTCATCGACAAGTCAACGACGCTGCTGGCCGGGCAGACGCACGATATCGTCCGTTTCGCCATGGGCGCGCCGGGTGACGACCTCATCCCGGTGGATCTCCTGGACCGGTACATGGGACAGCCGGAACCGGGGAAGTACGCCTACGGCGCCACCGAGGGGGAGCAGGCCCTGGTCGAGCAGATCATCGGCCACTTCGCCCCGCACGCCAGGGGACAACCCGACCGCATCACCGTGACAACCGGCGGGATGCAGGGTCTGGACCTGGCGTTCAAGCTCTTCGTCGACCCCGGTGACCTGGTCGTTGTCGAGGGCCCCACCTACACCAACGGCAGCGCCACCGCGCTCGCCTACAACGCCGAGGTCGTGGAGGTTCCGGTGGACGGTGACGGCCTGGTCACCGACGCGCTCGAGGACATCGTCGCGGAGAAGGGACGGCCGCCGAAGGTCATCTACACCATCCCGAACTTCCAGAACCCCTCCGGCGTCACGCTCAGCCACCGGCGCCGCGTCCGGCTGCTGGAGCTCGCTGAGCAGTGGGGCAGCGTGATCCTCGACGACGACCCCTACGGGGAGCTGCGCTTCGACGGTGACCCCGTGCCGTCCTTCCACGAGATCAGCCCGGACAATCCGCTGGTGTTCTCGGCGCGGACGTTCTCCAAGACGATCGCCCCGGGGCTGAGGATCGGCTGGGTTGACGCCGACCCGTCCCTGTCGGAGACGCTCATCAACGCCAAACAGGCCATGGACACCTGCGCCAGCCCGGCGGTGCAGCTGGCGGTGACCCGGTTCCTGCGGAACGGGCACTTCGCGGAACACCGCGACCGGGTGCTGGGGCTGTACCGGGAGCGGAAGAACGCCATGGTCGCGGCAGTGGAGCGGTATTTCGGGGACGACGCGGTGTGCACCGACCCGGACGGTGGATTCTTCCTGTGGCTGACACTGACGGGGTCAGCGGCGGACGTCGACACGCAGGAGTTGTTCGAGCCGGCGCTGGCCGACGGTGTCGTCTACATCCCCGGCCCGGCGTTCTCCCCGGCGGGGCTTTTCACGGATTCGTTGCGGTTGTGCTTCGCCACCTCGGATCCGGCACGGATCGACGAGGGGGTCCGTCGGCTCGCAGCGACAATTGACCGGGTCAGTGGAAGAATGGGTGCAGGAGAGGTGCACGTATGAGTGGGAAGACATCACCGGTCGCCCTGGTCACGGGTGCCACGTCCGGCATCGGCGTGGAGATCGCACGGCGGCTCGTCCGCGACGGCTTCTGCGTGGTGGTGACCGGACGGGACGCCGGCCGCGGTGCCGCGGTCGCGCAGGAACTTGCGGCCCCGGACGGAGCACGCGTGACATTCATCCGCGCCGACCTCACCGACGACGGTGCAGCACAGGCCCTGGTGGAGGCGGCGGTGAGCGAGTTCGGACGGCTCGACGTCCTGGTGAACAACGCGGCGATCGACCACACGGACGACCTGGTGGAGACCCCGGCGTCCACGGTCCGGCACGTCTTCGAGACGAACGCCATCGCTCCACTGACCGCGCTGCAGGCCGCGGCCAGGCAGATGCGGCGTCAGAACGCGGCGGGCGACGGCAACGGCGGGGCGATCATCAACGTGACGTCCCGCCTCGCCCACATCGGCGTCCCCACGATGGCGGTCTACAGCGCGGCCAAGGGGGCGGTGCGTTCCCTGACGACGGCGGCGGCGGTGGAGCTCGCACCGGACAACATCCGGGTCAACGCCGTCGCACCCGGCATGACCAGGACCCCGCTGTTCGATGAATGGCTGGCGGGCCAGGACGACCCGGCGGCCACGGAGAAACGTGTCGGTGAGGAGGTGCCCCTGGGCAGGGTCGCGGAGTCGGCGGACGTGGCCGCCGCCGTGGGCTACCTCGCCTCGGACGGCGCCGGCTACATCACCGGCACCACGATTCCCGTCGACGGCGGGTACACGGCCACCTAGCGGCGCAACGGACAGAGAATGAGGAGCCCACGATGACCGAGAAGCTGGAACTGACACCGGGCCTCTTCACACCGGAGGAGTACCTGGGCAGGATCGCGACCGTGCAGGAGCACCTTGCCGCCACCGGGTTCGACGGCGTCCTCGTCGCCGACCCGGCGAACATGTTCTACCTCACGGGGTACAACGCCTGGTCCTTCTATACGCCGCAGATCCTCTACGTGCCCACCGCCGGGTCACCGCTGCTGATGATGAGGCAGATGGACGCGGGCGGCGCACACCACACCGCCGTCGTCTCCGGCGACACCGCCCTGGGGTACCCGGAGAACATGGTGCACCGTGCCGACGTCCACCCGGGAACGTGGATGGCACGGCAGCTCAGGGAGTACGGATACGCCGACGGCACGCGAAAGCGGGTCGCCATGGAGAGTGACTCCCACTTCTTCTCCGTGCGGACCTTCCAGGCGATGACCGCGGAACTCCCGGAGTGGGAGCTGACCGACAGTGGGGAACTGGTCAACTGGGTACGCGTCGTGAAATCGCCGGCCGAGATCGAGCTGATGCGGCACGCAGGACGGGTGACCACACGTGTCATGGACACGGCGATCGGGCTGATACGCGAGGGCCGCCCCGTCAACGAGATCGCCGGGGAGGTCATGCGTGCGCAGGCGTACGACGACGGGGACTACCCCGCCATCGTCCCGATGTTCCCGCGGGGCACGGGCTCGGACACGCCCCACCTGACCTGGACGTCCGAACCCGTGGGGCCGAATGAGCCGGTGCTGGTGGAGTTGGCCGGGGTGCACCACCGCTACCACACTCCGCTGGCGCGCACGGTGTCCGTCGGGACGCCGAGCCGTGAACTCGACCGCATCGCGAAGGTGACCCTGGAGGCCTTCCATACCGCACTTGAACTGCTGGTCCCGGGCAATACCCCGGCGCAGGTGTCGGAGGCGTGGAATGCCGTGCTGTCACGGTACGGGCTGGAGAAGCCCTCACGGCTCGGCTACTCGATCGGGGTCGGTTACCCGCCGGACTGGGGTGAGAGGACGGTCAGTCTCCGGACGGAGGACCGGACGGTGTTCCGGGAGAACATGACCTTCCACGTGATCGCCGGGATGTGGATCCCCGGCAACGGGTTCGAGACCTCGGAGTCCGTCCGTGTCGCCACCGGAGGTCCCGAACTGTTGTCCACGGTGCCGCGGGAACTGGCGGTGGTCGAGCCGTGACGGAGCCGGACCTGGAGCAACGGGCACTCGCCCTGATCGACCGGGACGCGTTGGTGGCCGACCTCTGTGACCTGATCCGGGGTGCGGGGGAGAACCCCGGTGACGACACCGAGGAGGCCACCGTGGACGCGCTGCGGGACATGCTGGAACGGGCCGGGGCCCACGTGGAGACCAGGGAGGTCCACCCCGGACGCCCGAACCTCAAAGCCACGGTGGGTCCACTGGACGGCCCCGGGCTGCTGTTCCTCGGGCACAGTGACGTGGTTCCGGCGGGGGAGGGGTGGACCACCCGGCCCTTCAGTCCGGTTGTCGCTGACGGGTGGATCCGTGGACGCGGTGCAGCGGACATGAAGGGCGGGCTGGCCAGCGTGGTGTCCGCGATGGGAGCGGTCCACAGGGCCGCTCCGTGGGTGCGCATGGACCTGTTGTGCACCGTGGACGAGGAGGACAGGTCGACCGGGGTCATCGACGCGCTGGCGTCGTGGCCGGACCCGGACTACCACGCGTGTGTCGTCGCCGAGCCCACCGACCTGGACCTGGTGATCGGCTGCCGGGGCGCGGCCAATCTCCTGGTGGGGCTCTCCGGGGTATCCGCGCACTCCGGGCGTCCGGAGGACGGCGCCAGCGCGATCGCCGCCGCCGGGGTGGCCGTTGACCTGGTGTCGCGTCTGCATGCGCGGGCGCGGGCGGGCGAGGTGGATCCGCTGCTCGGCACCCCGAGCTGGAACGTGGGGACGATACGGGGAGGGGAGACCGCCTCGATGGTTGCCCCGGCCTGCGATCTGGCGATCGACAGGAGGATGATGCCGGAGGAGAACGCCGACCGTGTCGCCGGGGATCTCCTGGCGGACATCCGCGCGGCCGTGGCGTCCAGCGGGCTCCATGGTGCGGACCGGATCGGTGTGTCGGGCGGGGTCGACATGGTGATGCCCGGCTTCCGGACGGACGCCGGCAGCCTGCTGGTGAGCACCGCCGGGTCCGTCCTTGCTGATCTGGGTGTGGACACCCGGGTGACCGGGTGGACGGCGGCCTGCGAGGGCGGGTGGATGGCCCGGCACTACCAGGTTCCGACGGTGGTGCTAGGCCCCGGCGACGTGACCACCCAGGCCCACCAGCCGGACGAGGGGGTCGGGGTCGACCAGCTCGTCCAGGCCGCGCATGCCTACGCCCTGCTCGCGCTCAGAACCGTCACTGAATCTGACCGGTGACAGTCATGAATTGTCGCTTTTCATTACCTGTCAAGGGAAATACCGTGGAGGACACGGACAACACCAGGAGGACACGCTACCCATGACGACAACCCGTGCGCCGCACACTCCGGAACCCACAACGCAGTCGCACCCCGTGGACGGCCCCGCCCTGTGGCCTTCCCAGGCCCACACCCCCAGCGTGCTGGGACGCCAGCTCGTCATCGAGCGCGGCGAGGGTGCGTATGTATTCACCGCTGACGGACGACGGCTCTTCGACGGGACCGCCGGACTGTGGCACGCCAACGTGGGCCACTCCCGCCCCGAGCTCGCGCAGGCGGCGTACGAGCAGATGTCGCAGCTGGAGACCTACCACACCTTCTCCCGCTTCACGAACGACAAGGCGCTCGCACTGGGCGAGCGGCTGGCGTCCCTGTCCCCGATCGCGGACCCCAAGGTGATCCTGAACTCCGGCGGGTCCGATGCCATCGACGTCGCCTGCAAACTCGCGCGACGGCACTGGCAGCGCGAGGGGCGGTCGGCGAAGAAGATCATCCTCAGCCGAGAGTTCGCCTACCATGGCCTGCACGCCTACGGCACGAGCATCGCAGGCCTGGACTTCAACCGCGAGGGCTACGGGACGGACTCCCTCGTCCCCGAGACTGCCCGTGTCCCTGTCCACGGACTGGACTCCATCGCGCAGGCCATCGCCGATATCGGCGCGGAGAACATCGCCGCGATCGTCACCGAGCCGATCCAGGGCACCGGGGGCGTTAACCCACCGGAACCCGGGTACCTGGAGGGTATCCAGAAGCTGGCCCGCGACAATGACATCCTCTTCATCCTCGACGAGGTCATCACCGGGTTCGGGCGGACCGGGCACATGTTCGCCGCCCAGCGCTACGGCCTCGACCCCGATCTGGTGACCTTCGCCAAGGGAATCACCTCGGGCTACGCCCCGCTCGGCGGCGTGCTCGTGGCGCGGAGGATCTGGGAGCCCTTCTACGTGGACTCCCCGGACACCCCCATCTTCCGGCACGGTGCGACCTACGCCGGTCACGCCACCGCCGCCGCGGTGGCCCTGGCACACCTCGACATCCTGGAGGACGAACAGCTCGTCCCACGCGCCGGGGAACTCGAAGTCGTCCTCGACCGGGAACTCCAGGCACTTGCCGAGCGCAACGAGAACGTCACTGATGTGCGCGTCGCGGGGCTGCTCGGCGGGGTCACCGTCGCCGACCACCTCCCGGCCGAGCGGATCTCCGACGCCGTGATCGGGCTCGGCTACATCTCCCGCCCCCTGCGGGGGAACACCCTGCAGATCAGCCCGCCCTTCATCATCAGTGACGGGGAACTCGTGTCCTTCGTCTCCGCGATCGACGAAGCCATCACCGCCGAAGCGGCCACCAGCGAGGAGCACCCATGACCGCCACCGACACAGGCACCGTGATCGCCGCGGATCCGGACCGGGCCGCCTTCGCCGACGGGGTCGTCCGGGACCTCGGTCTGCCGGCCGACGGTATCGGGGTGGACGACCCCGCCACCGGGGAGACCATCGCCCACATTCCCGATATCGATGTGGACGGAGCCCTGGAGAAGGTCGCTGCCGCGGACGCCGCCGGTGCGTCCTGGGCGCAGACGACCCCGCGCGCCAGGGCGGACGTGCTGCACGCCTGGTGGCAGCTGCTGGTCGACAACACCGAGCGGATCGCCCACCTCATCACCCGCGAAATGGGCAAACCCCTGGCCGAGGCCCGCGGTGAGGTGGTCTACGGCTCCGATTTCGTCCGCTGGTACGCCGAGGAGGCGGTGCGTCCCGGCGGTGACTACCGGCCGTCCCCCGCGGGCGGTGCCGACATCATGGTCAGCCGCGCCCCGGTGGGCCTCTCGGTACTGATCACCCCCTGGAACTTCCCCCTGGCGATGGCCACCCGCAAGATCGCCCCGGCCCTGGCCGCCGGGTGCCCGGTGGTGGTCAAACCGGCCTCGGCCACCCCGTTGTCCACGATCTACGCCGTGCAGCTGGCCTACCAGGCCGGGGTCCCCGAGGACCTGCTCCAGGTGGTCACCACGTCCGGCTCGTCGTCCTTCAGCGAGGCCGTCCTGCGGGACGACCGCGTGCGGAAGGTGTCCTTCACCGGCTCCACCCCGGTGGGCAGGACGTTGCTGGCACTCGCCTCGGAGAATGTTCTGCGGACGTCCATGGAACTCGGCGGGAACGCCCCGTTCCTCGTCTTCGATGACGCCGACCTCGAGCGTGCCGTCGACGGGGCGTTCGCCGCGAAGCTCCGCAACGGTGGCCAGTCCTGCATCGCCGCCAACCGCATCTACGTGCAGGACGGTATCGCCGATGACTTCGTCGCCGCTTTCTCGGAGCGACTGGGTAGTGCTGCGGTGGGTAACGGGCTCGGCGACGGGACGGTCGTCGGGCCACTGATCGATGCGCAGGCGGTCGCCGACATGGGCTCCTACATCCGGGATGCGCTGGCCCGGGGCGCGGAGCTCCGCGTTGGCGGGCAGGCTCCCGAGGGGCCGGGGAACTTCTTCGCACCGACCCTGCTCGACCGGGTTCCCCCGACCGCGGAGGTGGCCACCACCGAGATCTTCGGACCGGTCGCCGCCATCCAGCGGTTCGGCACCGAGGACGAGGTGGTCGCTGCGGCGAACGCCACCGAGTTCGGTCTGGCGGGGTACGTCTTCACCGAGAACCTCGACCGGGCACTCAACATCGCGGATCGCCTGGAGACGGGGATCACCGGGATCAACCAGGGCGTCCCGTCGAATGCCGCCGCACCGTTCGGAGGCGTCAAGCAGTCCGGCGTGGGCCGTGAAGGCAGCGCGGAGGGGCTCGATGAGTACCAGAACATTCGCTTCTACAACATTGCACGTCGCTAATAATGCACGTCGCCAGGGAAGGACAGTAGCCATGCGTATATCGGTCGTCCGGGAAATCAAGCCGCAGGAGGCACGGGTCGGCCTGACCCCGGCCGGGGTTCTGGAACTCACCCGTCGTGGACACACGGTCGCGGTCGAGGCCGGGGCGGGGGAAGGGGCCGGATTCGGCGACGGGGAGTACCTGGATGCCGGTGCCCGGCTGGTCAGTCAGGCCGAGGCCTGGGAATCCGCGGAACTGCTGGTCAAGGTGAAGGAGCCCATCGAGCCGGAGTACCGGTACCTCCGCGACGACCTGACGGTCTTCACGTACCTGCACCTCGCCGCGGACCGCCCACTGACCGAAGCCCTGCTCCGGGCCGGAACCCTGGCCATCGCCTACGAGACCGTCCAGGACCACACCGGGCTCCCGCTGCTGACCCCGATGAGTGAGGTCGCCGGCCGTCTCGCCGCCCACGCTGCGGCTGCCCAGCTCACCGCCGACGAGGGAGGCCCCGGTCTGCTTCTCGGCGGGGTCCCCGGTGTCGCGCCGTGCCGCGTGCTGGTGATCGGCGGCGGCGTTGTCGGCACCCAGACCGCCAGGATCGCCCTGGGGATGCAGGCCGAGGTGACTGTGCTCGACATGTCCCCGACGCGCATCCGCCAGCTCGATGAGCTCTTCGGTGGGAATGTCCGGGTCCTGATGTCGGACGCGGCCACGGTAGGGGACGAACTGGCGTCCGCCGATGTCGTTGTCGGGGCGGTTCTGGTTCCGGGTCGGGCGGCGCCGAAGGTCGTCACGCGGGACCAGCTGTCCCTGCTCAAGTCCTCGGCGCTGCTCATTGACGTGGCCATCGACCAGGGGGGTGCCTTCGAGACGTCCCGTCCGACCACGTATGCGGACCCCACCTTCGAGGTGGACGGCATCCGGCACTACTGCGTGGCGAATATGCCGGGCGGCGTCCCGCGGACGTCGACCCGTGCGCTGACCAACGCGACCCTCCCGTACGTCCTGCGGTTGGCGGGCGGGGTGAAGGACGCCCTGGACAACGACCCGGCTCTCGCCCTGGGGGTCAACACGCGGGACGGCCGGATCATCGTCGACGGGGTGGCCGCCGCTTTCCCGGACCTTCCTGCCGCCCATCCCGTATCCGTTAAGTAGTTGACGCGTCACCTATATGGGTGCATGATGGGGTCATGGACTTCGGAATCTTCACCATCGGCGACGTCACCACCGACCCCACCACCGGACGCACCCCGTCCGAGCACGAGCGGATCACAGCGACAGTCGATTACGCGAAGAAGGCGGAGGAGGTCGGCCTGGATGTCTTCGCCACCGGCGAGCACCACAACCCGCCCTTCGTCGCCCCGGCGAACCCGCCGATCCTCATGGCGAACCTCGCCGCGCAGACCTCGACCCTCCGCTTCTCCACCGCCACCACGCTGATCACCACCAACGATCCGGTACGCCTGGCCGAGGACTACGCCTACGTCCAGCACCTCACCGGCGGACGCGTGGACCTGATGCTCGGCCGCGGAAACACCGGGCCTGTCTACCCCTGGTTCGGCAAGGACATCCGCCAGGGCATCCCGTTGGCCGTGGAGAACTACCACCTGCTGCGGAAGCTCTGGCGCGAGGAGAACGTGAACTGGAAGGGCGAGTTCCGCACCCCGCTGCAGAACTTCACGTCCACACCCCGGCCGTTGGACGGTGAGCCGCCGTTCGTGTGGCACGGCTCGATACGCTCCCCGGAGATCGCCGAGCAGGCCGCGTACTACGGCGACGGCTTCTTCCACAACCACATCTTCTGGAACATCGAGCACACC
>NZ_JBQEDF010000049.1:0-25709 GCF_052107835.1 Corynebacterium sp. | reverse complement strand
GCTGTTCGGTACCCCGATCGTGTGGGGCTTCGCGAACTACATCATGCCGTTGCAGGTCGGTGCCCCCGATGTCGCCTTCCCCCGCCTCAACACGCTCGGCTTCTGGCTGACCACGTGGGGCGGCGTCATCATGCTGTCCGGCTTCCTCACCCCCGGTGGCGCGGCCGACTTCGGCTGGACGATGTACATGCCGCTGGCGGATGCCATCCACTCGCCGGGCGTCGGTTCCCACCTCTGGGTCGTCGGTGTCGCTGTCGGTGGTGTGGGTTCCATCGTCGCTGCGATCAACATGATGACCACCATCCTGTGCCTGCGCGCACCGGGTATGACCATGTTCCGCCTGCCGATCTTCACCTGGGGCATCCTGGTGACCTCGCTGCTGGCGCTGCTGATCTTCCCGCTGCTGACCGCCGCGGGCCTGGGTGTGCTCTACGACCGCCTGCTCGGTGGCCACATCTACGACCCCGCCAACGGCGGTGCGATCCTGTGGCAGCACCTGTTCTGGTTCTTCGGCCACCCTGAGGTCTACGTCCTGGCCCTGCCGTTCTTCGGCATCATGTCGGAGATCTTCCCGGTGTTCTCCCGCAAGCCGGTCTTCGGCTACGTCGGCCTGGTCTTCGCGACCCTGTCGATCGCGGCCCTGTCGCTGGCGGTCTGGGCGCACCACATGTTCGTCACCGGCGCGGTGCTGCTGCCGTTCTTCTCCTTCATGACGTTCCTGATCGCCGTGCCAACCGGTATGAAGTTCTTCAACTGGCTGGGCACGATGTGGAAGGGCCGAATAACCTTCGAGACCCCCATGGTCTTCGCCATCGGCTTCTTCGCCACCTTCCTCTTCGGTGGTCTGACCGGTGTCATGCTGGCGTCCCCGGCGCTGGACTTCCAGCTGTCCGACAGCTACTTCGTGGTCGCCCACTTCCACTACGTGCTCTACGGAACCGTCGCCTTCGGCTCCTTCGCCGGTGTGTACTTCTGGTTCCCGAAGATGACCGGCCGCATGCTGGACGACAAGCTCGGCAAGTTGCACTTCTGGCTGACGTTCATCGGCTTCCACATGACCTTCCTGGTGCAGCACTGGCTGGGCAACATGGGCATGCCGCGCCGCTACGCCGACTACCTCGACCAGGACGGCTTCACCCTCCTGAACCAGGTGTCCACCGTCGGTGCCATGATCCTCGGCATCTCCGCGCTGCCGTTCATCTGGAACATCTTCAAGTCCTGGCGCTACGGTGAGGTCGTCACCGTCGACGACCCGTGGGGCTACGGCAACTCCCTGGAGTGGGCAACCTCCTGCCCGCCGCCGCGCCACAACTTCACCTCGCTGCCGAAGATCCGTTCGGAGCGTCCCGCCTTCGAGCTGCACTACCCGCACATGGTCAAGACCGCGCGCGAGGAAGCACACGTGGGACGCCACTTCTAGGCGAACCACTCCCGGCCTTCGGGCCGGTACCGCAGGGCACAGCCCGGCAGGCGACCACAGCCGCACCCCAACTACGCGGGGTGCGGCTGTTCGCGTGCCGGGGCAGTCGTGAAAGAATGAGGCACGTGGACCAGCACAGCCAGCACAGTCGCCAGACCCAGCCGAACGCCCCCCGCCATCTCACCGTGAGCCTCGCACCGGGACTGTCCCCGGGCGTGGTCACCGTGACCGGACCGGACGCTCCCGGGGTCTCCGCGGACTTCTTCCGCATCCTCGCCGACCACGGCGTCCAGCTCCTGGACGTCGAGCAGGCCATCTTCCGGGGGAACCTCAACCTCGCGGCCTACATCGGGGTGGTCGCCGGGAGTACCGAGGCGATGCGCCAGGCGCTCAACGACGAACTGGCCGACCGCAACATGTACATCAGCCTCGATGTCAGCGACGAGCTCGAGGCCAGCCGGGAACGCTCCACCCACGCGGTCATCGTCCTGGGGAACCCCGTCACCGCGGAGCACATCTCCGCCATCGGCCAGACCCTGGTTGACAACGGGGCGAACATCGACCGTATCCGCGGTATCGCCGACTACCCGGTCACCGGACTGGAGCTGAAGGTCACCGCCGCCGACCCGACCCCGGGCGGCAGTGAACAGCTTCGCCGCGCCCTCGCCCTGCTGGCCCACGAGACCGGGGTGGACATCGCGATCCAACGGGCCGGCCTGACCCGCCGTGCCCCGCGCCTGATCTGCTTCGACGTGGACTCCACGCTGATCCAGCAGGAGGTCATCGAGATGCTCGCCGCCCATGCGGGCCGTGAGGCCGAGGTCGCCGCCGTCACCGAGCGGGCGATGCGCGGCGAGCTGGACTTCGCCGAGTCCCTGCATGAGCGGGTCAAGGCTCTGGCCGGGCTGGGCGCCTCGGTGATCAGCGAGGTCGCCGCCATGGTCACCCTGACCCCGGGTGCTAGGACGACGATCCGCACGCTCAAGCGTCTGGGCTTCCGTACCGGTGCGGTCTCCGGCGGCTTCGTCCAGGTGCTCGAGCCTCTCGCCCGCGAACTGGGGCTGGACTTCTACCGGGCGAACACCCTGGAGATCGTGGACGGCAAGCTCACCGGCCGGGTGATCGGCCAGGTCATCGACCGCGACGTGAAGGCGGAGAGCCTCAAGGAGTTCGCCTGGTCCAACGGCATCGCCCTGCACCAGACCGTGGCGGTGGGCGACGGCGCCAACGACATCGCGATGCTGTCGGTCGCCGGCCTGGGCATCGCCTTCAACGCCAAGCCCGCCCTGCGTGAGGTGGCGGACGCGGCGGTGAACCACCCGTTCATGGATGAGGTGCTGTTCATGCTCGGCATCGACCGCGACGAGATCGACGCCGCGGACATGGAGGACGGCACCTACCACCGCGTCCCACTGGAGTACTGAGTGTCCGCCGATCTTGTGAGGACGGCCCACCGGCGCCTCGTGACTGTCCTGGACGACAGGGACGGGGAGGATCCGTCCGACCCGTCCACGGTCCAGGCCATGCCGCTGGTGCTGGAGATCCCGCATGAACCCCGTCCCGCACGTCGTGACCTGCTGGAGGCCGCCGCGGTCGCCTGCGTGTCGGTGTGCCTGGATCCCCGGGCGGGGGAGGATCCGGAAGCGTCGGCGTTCGCCGCGGCACTGCTGCGCTGGTACGGGGCACGGATACGCAAGGTCGCCCGTCGGGCACGCAACAAGAAGTGGCGGGATGTCCAGGCCGTCCCCGGGGTCACTGCAACGGTGGGAGGCGCCAGTGCCCGGGCATTCACGCCGTGCCCGGTGTCCGGGACACCTGCGTTGGTCAACAAGCTGCAGATCGAGGGCACGGACCTGGTCGTGGACGAGGGGCAGGAGGACGTCCTACCCGGTGACAACCACCCGGTGATCTACGTGGACGCTTCGCTGGGGATGACCGTGGGGAAGGCAGCGGCCCAGGTGGGCCATGGTTCGATGCTGCTGGCCGCGGAGATGGGGCAGGACGAGGCGCTGGCCTGGGCGTCCGACGGGTTCCCGCTGCATGTGTGTGAGGTTGCTGCGGAGCGGTTCGCCCAGGTGCGTGCGATCGCCCTCGCCAAGGAGTCCGGCGAGGCGCCCGGAGCTGCCGCCGTGGTCCGTGACGGAGGTTTCACCGAGGTTGCACCAGGTTCGAACACTGTGGTGGCCCTGAGCCGGAGGTGATGCCCCGCACGCCAGAGGGATGCTACTTCAGCTCGCGCCGCAGGATCTTGCCGGTCGCCGACTTCGGGATCTCGGAGATGAACTCCAGTGACCGGATCTTCTTGTAGGGCTCCACCTTCCCGGTGACGTAGGAGATGATGCTGTCTGCCTCGACGTCCTCGGTCGCCACCACGAAGGCCTTCGGCACCTCTTCGCCGTCCTCGCCGGTCACACCGACGACCGCGGCATCGGCGACCGAGGGGTGGGTCAGCAGCACGGCCTCCAGCTCCGCCGGGGGAACCTGGTAGCCCTTGTACTTGATCAGCTCCTTGAGCCGGTCGACGATGTACACCTCGCCGGATGCCCCCTGCCGGGCCAGGTCACCGGTACGCAGCCAACCGTCGCCGGGCAGTGCGTTCGCCGTCGCGTCCGGCGCATTGAGGTAGCCCGCCATGACCTGGGGACCACGCACCCACAGCTCGCCCTCCCCGTCGGTCTCCTCCCCGGTCCCCGGATCGACGATCTTGTGCTCGGTGTTCGCCACCGGCAGGCCGATCGACCCCGGGGACAGTGCCCCCCGGACGTTGAGGTGGGTGACCGGGCTGGACTCGGTCAGTCCGTACCCCTGGTACACGGCGACGCCCAGCCGGTCGGCCACGGACTTCGCGAGTTCCTCGTCCATGCTCGCGGCACCGGAGAGCACCGCGCGCAGCGAGGACAGGTCGAAGTCGTCGACGGCGGGGTGCTTCGCCAGGGCCACCGCGACCGGCGGGGCGATGAAGGTGAAGGTCACGCCGTAGGCCTGGTGGCTGCGCAGGAACGTGTTCAGCTCGAAGCGGGGCACGGCGATCAGCCGGGACCGCAGGCGCACCGACAGGTTCGCCAGCGACGTCAGCCCGTAGATGTGGAAGAACGGCAGGACGCCGAAGAGGACGTCGTTCCGTCCCACGATGCCCGCGTCCTCGACCTGGGCGAGGTTGGCCACCAGATTGCGGTGCGTGAGCCGGACACCCTTCGGCAGGCCCGTGGTGCCGGACGAGTACGGCAGTGCGGCGATCTGCGTGGCCGGGTCGAAATCGACCCGCGGCGGGGTGTTCCGCTCGGCGAGCATCTGGTTCAGCCCCCGGGAGGTGTCCAGCTGGATCAGACGGTCGGTGTCCAGCCCGGCCAGCCCGATGGCCTCCGCACCGCCGTCGCCGAGCCCGGCGAGGGTCAGCAGCGTGCCCGCCCCCGAGTCCTGGATCTGGTGGGCCACCGTCGACGGGTTCGCCAGCAGAGGAACCGGGGTCAGCACCGCGCCCAGGCGCCACACCGCATGGGCGGCGACGACGAACTCCACCGAGTTCGGGCAGTGCAGGGCCACGACATCGTCCTTGGCCACGCCGTGGCGTGACAGCCACCCGGCCACGGAGTCGACGTGGCTGCGCAGAGTCGCGAAAGAGGTTTCCGTCCCGCCCGCGAGGTCGACGACCGCGACCCGGTCCTCGTCCTCGGGAGCAAGTCCGCCGTAGAGGTACTCGTAGAGACCGACGTCTGGCACGTCGACGTCGGGACGGTCACTCGTGACGGGCATGTGTGTCCTCCTGGGCGCAATGGTGGGACGAAGGGTGGGTTCGTGTGTTCCCTATCAAACTGTTCACGGCCAGCCTACCCGCCTCACCCCTGTCGTAGCCGACGCAACGCCCCGCGGGCCGTGTCTCCGTCGACCGTCTGCCAGAACTGCGGCATCGACGCACGCAGAAAGGATCCGTAGCGTTTGGTCACCAGCCTCTGGTCCAGCACCGCCACCACCCCCCGGTCGTCGACCGAGCGCAGCAGGCGTCCCGACCCCTGCGCCATCAGCAGGGCGGCGTGGGTGGCGGCGATCTCCATGAAGCCGCTGCGCCCGGCCGAATCAACGGCCTCCTTGCGGGCCTGCGACAGCGGGTCGTCCGGACGGGGGAACGGGATCCGGTCGATGACCACCAACGACAGTGACGGCCCCGGGACGTCCACCCCCTGCCACAGGCTCAGGGTGCCGAACAGGCAGGTCTCGGGCTCCTCGCGGAAACGGTCGATCAGGGCGCCGAGGGAGTCGTCGCCCTGGCACATGATCTCGTAGGGCACCAGGGTGCGAAGTTCGGCGGCGGCGTTCTCCGCGGCGCGGCGGGAGGAGAACAGTCCCAGCGTCCTGCCTCCGGCGGCGGTGATCAGCTGCGCGAGCTCATCGAGGGTGTCCGGCGACGTGCCCTCCCTGCCCGGCGGGGGGAGTTGCCGGGCGGTGTAGAGGATGCCGTGGGTGGCGGCGTCGAACGGGGTGCCGACGTCGAGTGTGGTGCACTTCGACGACGCCAGACCCCACGTCGCCAGCATCGCGGTGAACCGGCCGCCCAGCGCCAGGGTGGCCGATGTCAGCACCACGGTGGCATCGGTGAACAGGCGCTGGCGGAGCAGGTCGGCGACGCTGAGGGGGGCGACGAGGACGGCCCGGCGGTTGTGGTCCCCGGCGAGCCACACCACGTCCTCACCGAGCAGCGACGCTGCTGTGTCGGCGTCGGTGTCGGTGGTGCCGGTGTCCGTCGGGTCCGTACCGTCACCGTCGCCCTCCGCCGGGGACGCGTCGAGGATCCTCACCACCGTGTCGTGGAGTTCCTCGCAGGCGGCGACGCAGGAGTGGATCTCCGCGGTCTTCTCGGGGTCGTTCTGTGATCCGCCGGTCAGTGAACTGCTGCCGGACAGACGCATCCTGGTCTTCCACAGTGAATCCCTCAACGCCTGCAGTGGCTCGCCCAGGGTCGCCGGAACGCTGGTCCAGCGACCCTCCGGGGCGGTGCGGGTCGTCACCGCGGTCTCTATCGCGGCTGTCCAGGAATCCCCGGCGTCCAGCAGGTCGGTGGCGCAGTCGTCCGGCCCGGCCTTCTCGCAGCGCCGCCCCAGGATCGCCACGGCGGCACCGGACAACTCCTCCGTGGCCACCGAGGTGATGCGCCCCTCCAGCTCATGGGCCTCGTCGATGATGACGGTGTCGTGCTCGGGCAGCACGGGTTGGTCCGCCAGGGCGTCGATGGCCAGCAGGGCATGGTTGGTGACGACCACGTCCGAGCTGGCGGCCTTCTCCCGCGCGGCCTCGGCGAAGCACTGGTCGCCGAAGGGGCAGCGGGATGCCCCGACGCACTCGCGGCTGGTGACGCTGACCTGGCGCCACGCCTGGTTGCTGACCCCCTTCGGCAGGGAGTCCCGGTCGCCGTCACCGGTCTCCTCGGCCCATTCGTGGAGCCGGGCGACCTGGGATCCGGTGGCGGTGAGACCCGCCTCGTCCAGCAGGGCCGTGGTGTCCCCGCCGTCCCCGCCATCGTCACCGTCGGTGCCGCTGCCGAGGGTGCCGGTGCCGCCGATGCGGTTGAGGCACAGGTAGTTGTTGCGCCCCTTGAGGATCGCGAAGCTGGGACGGCGGCCCAGCTTCTCCGACAGGGCGTCCGTGACCCGGGGCAGGTCGCGGTTGATGAGCTGGCGCTGCAGGGCCAGGGTGGCGGTGGACACCACGACCCGGTCGCCGGACGCCACGGCATGCTGCAGTGCCGGGACCAGGTAGGCCAGGGACTTCCCGGTACCGGTTCCCGCCTGCACCGCCAGGTGGCGTTCGCCGCTGATGGCGGTGGACACCGCGTCCGCCATCCGGCGCTGCCCGTCGCGCCGGGTGCCCCCGAGTTCGGCGACCGCATGGTCGAGGAGGGCGAGGGTGCCGGCGTCAGTACCGGGATCCGTGCCGGTGTCGGGGGAGCTCACAGGCCGATGAAGCGCACGGTCAGCGCGGGCTCGTCACGGGACAGGGACAGGCCCTCCCACGGCAGGGAGACGAGCTGGCGGGCGAGGTGCTCACGTGTCTCCCCGATGGTGGGCAGGTCATCGACCACCTCACCGGCGCGTACCAGGGGCACGGTGAGCTCGTGGGTCCGCAGGACGCCGAGGTCCGGGGCGTCCTCCCCGAAGGGGTAGACGACCTCCTCCACGGCGGTCCCCGTGGCGCGGCAGGCCCGCAGGGCGCGCTTGGCACCCCCGTGGCTGGCCTTGTGGCTGCTGCGTTTCGCCACCGGGTGGCCGTCGACCGAGGTCAGCTTGTACACCAGTCCGGCAGTCGGTGCCCCGGAGCCGGTGACCACGGCCGTTCCCGCGCCGAAGGTGTCCACCGGTTCGCTGCGCAGGGCGGCGATGGCGAACTCGTCGAGGTCGGAGGAGACCACGATCTTCGTGTCGTAGGCCCCGAGGCTGTCGAGCTGGCTGCGTACCTGGCGGGCCAGCACACCCAGGTCGCCGGAGTCGATGCGGACCGCGCCGAGTCCGGTCCCGGCGACCTCGACGGCGTTGCGCACGCCCTGGGTGATGTCGAAGGTGTCGACCAGCAGGGTGGTGCCGACCCCCTGGGCCTCGATCTGGGACCGGAAGGCCGCCGTCTCGTCGGGCTGTCCCTGATCGTCGACGTGCAGCAGCGTCCAGGCGTGCGCGCTGGTCCCGCCGGCGGGGATGCCGTAGCGCGCGGCGGCCTCCAGGTTCGAGGTGGAGTCGAATCCGGCGAGGTAGGCCGCGCGGGCGGCGGTCACGGCGGAGTACTCGTGGGTGCGCCGTGAGCCCATCTCGATGATGGGGCGCCCCTCGGCCGCGGTGACCATGCGGGCGGCGGCGGACGCGATGGCTGAGTCGTGGTTCAGGATCGACAGGATCACCGTCTCCAGGATCACGGTCTCCGCGAATGTGCCGTGGACCGTGAGGATCGGGGAGTTGGGGAAGTAGAGCTCGCCCTCGCGGTAGCCGTCGATCTCGCCGGAGAACCGGTAGGTGCGCAGGTACTCGCGGGTGGTGTCGTCGAGGAACGCCAGCCCGTCGAGCTGTTCGTCGGTGAACCGGAAGTCCCGGACGGCCTCCAGGACGCGGGCGGTGCCGGCGACCACCCCGTAGCGCCGCTCGTTGGGCAGCCGGCGGGTGAAGACCTCGAAGGAGCACCGGCGGTCGGCGGTGCCGTCGCGCAGTGCGGCCTGCAGCATGGTCAGCTCGTACATGTCGGTGAGCAGTGCCGTGGAGGGCAGGGTGCCGACGCTGTTCTCGGTGGTGTCGGTGTACTCGGTCACGTCAACAGTCTAGATCATCGTCCGGCGGGAGGATTGGGCACGGTCCGTGCCCGTCGAAGGATCGGCCTGTACGAGAAGTGCAGGTCACAGACCCGGTGCTGTGGTCGAATCGCCGGTGCGGCTGCCACCCGCCGAATTTCCGCCGGGGTACGGGGGCGAACGCGGGGACGGTTCCCCCTGTCCGGCGAAGACGTCTGCATCACCGGGAGGTCTGGCGGTAGTCTGGGCCACATGACTTCACCAGCCGCTCCCGCCGCACCAGCGGCCACCCCTGTGGAAGAGCAGCTTCCGGACACCGCGACGGAGGCCAATCTTCCGTGGCTGTGCATCTGCTGGGATGATCCGGTGAACCTGATGAGTTACGTGACCTATGTGTTCCAGACCGTCCTCGGTTACTCGCGCAAGCGCGCCACCGAGCTGATGATGCAGGTCCACAACGAGGGCAAGGCCGTTGTCAGCTCGGGGGAAAGGGACAAGGTCGAGGGAGACGTCAAGAAGCTGCAGACCGCCGGACTGTGGGCCACCATGCAACGCAGCGAAGGATAGGACGGGCAGACGCCATGAGACCGTGGGTGAAGAAGAAGGGCCTGGTGCGGGGGATCCGCTACCTCACCGAACTTGAGCCGCTGGAACGAGAGATGCTCGGCGACAGCGCCGCCACCGTCGGCGAGAAACTCATCGACCGCGCCCGCTCCGCCCCGAAGGATGACCTGGCCGAGATGACGGGCCTGCCGTCAGGGCACGCCGATGCCCCGGACGACCCGGTCCTCGCCGCGATGCTCCCCTCGTTCTTCCGGGAGGGCGACGAGGAGGTTGACGGGGAATCATCGGTGTCCAGGCAGTTCAACGAGACCGACATCATCAAGGGCAAGCTGCTCAACCTGCGCATGATGGGCGACATCCTCGGCCCGGACGGCTCCGTGAACATCAGCCTCAGTGCCCAGGAGGTGCGCCCCTGGCTCGGGGCACTGGCCGACATCCGGACCTTCCACAATGCCCAGCTCGACCAGTTCCGCGAGGAGTTGGGCGAGGGGTCCAAGGAGGTCAAGGCGGCGGAGAACTACCTCGACTGGCTCGGGTACCACCAGGACAGTCTGCTGACCGCGGTCATGGGTGCCCTGGACGTCCCGGATGAGCCGGATGACCCGGAAGCCCCTGATGAGTAGCAGCAACGGCCTGGCGGCTGTGCCCGGACTGTTCGTGGGGCACGCCGACGTGGAGAGCTCAGGTGCCACCGTCGTCGTGTGCCCCGAGGGTGCCGTCGGCGCGGTGGACGTCCGCGGGGGAGGGCCGGGCACCCGCGAGACGGACCTGCTCACACCCTCGAACTCGGCGGAGTCCGTCCACGCCGTGGCCCTGTGCGGCGGATCCGCCTTCGGGCTCGACGCCGCCGGGGGAGTCATGGCCGAGCTCGAGGAGCGTGGCATCGGCTTCCGTGTGTTCGGTGAGGAGGTGCCCGACGGTCCCGTCGTGCCCATCGTCCCGGCGGCCGTGATCTTCGACCTGCCGGTGGGCGAGGCGTCGTCACGTCCCACGGCGGACACCGGACGCGCCGCCACCGTCGCCGCCCTCGGGGGCGCACCCGCGGCCGCCGGCAACGCTGGAGCGGGACGCGGGGCGACAGCCGGCGCGGTGAAAGGCGGCTTCGGCGAGGCCGGCACGGTGATCGGACAGGGGCCGGGCGAAGGGCGCACCGTCGCCGCCGGCCTGGTGGTGAACGCGGTGGGTTCGGTGTTCAACCCGGCGGACGGCACCCTGTGGGGCGCGACGTCCGGTGTCGGCGATGAATTCGGTGAACTCCCCGACCCCACGTCCGACGGACTCGCCGCGGCACTGGAGCGGGGTCCCGGCGGGATGAAGGTCCCGCCGTCGCTGAACACCACCATCGGCGTGGTCGCCACCGATGCGCCCGTGACGAAGGCCCAGGCGCAGCGCCTGGCGATGGCCGCGCACGACGGACTCGCCCGGGCGGTCCGCCCCTCCCACCTGCCCATGGACGGCGACACGATCTTCGCCCTCGCACCGGACGGCGCGCGGACCGGAGGGGAGGGCGGCGGCGTTGACCAGATGGAACTGGCGGTGCTGTGCGCGACCGCGGCCACCTGCGTGGAACGGGCCGTGGTCCACGCCGTCCTGTCCGCCGACACCGCCTTCGGGATTCCCGCCTGGCGCGACATCATCACCGGAGGCACAGCATGACACCCGAGAAATCACCGGCGACACCCGGGAACAAGTCCCGGGACAACCAGCGTGGACGTTTCGCCCAGGCGCTGATCACCACCCTGGTGTTCCTCGCCGCCCTGTGGATCATCCAGCTGGTCAACTGGCTGTCCGGCAACCTGCTGGTGAACTGGGGCATCCACCCCCAGGACCTGTCACGGATCTGGGGCATTCTGCCGGCCCCGTTCATCCATGTCGACACCGCCCACCTGGCCGCCAACACCCCGGCCGTCGCCGTGCTGCTGTTCCTGGTCGCGCTGTCGGGCCAGAAGGCGGTGTGGGTGTCCACCGTGGTGACCACACTGGTCGCCGGTGCGGGGGTCTTCGCCTTCGGCGGGGACAATACGGTGCACGTCGGCGCCTCGATGCTGATCTACGGGTGGGCGGTGTTCCTGGCCATCCGCGGGTTCTTCACCCGGAGCGTCCTGCAGATCCTGCTCGGCATCGTGGTGATGGTGGCCTACGCGGGCCTGTTCTGGGGGATCTTCCCGAACGAACCCGGGGTGAGCTGGCAGGGGCACCTCTTCGGAGGTGTCGGCGGCGCGATCGCCGCCTGGGGGTCGGGGAAGTCGGCGGCGCGGCTGGAGGGCAGGAAGGCCGTGCGCGGCCGATGACGTCGCGTGGGGGCTAGGCTCGGGGACCATGAGTGACGTGAATGCACCGATCGGCATCTTCGACTCCGGCGTCGGCGGACTGACGGTCGCCCGGACCATCATCGACCAGCTCCCCGGCGAATCCACGATCTACATCGGGGACACCGCGAACACCCCCTACGGCGACAAGCCCCTGGCCGTCGTCCGTGAACTCGCGACCGGCATCGCCGACGAGCTGGTGGAACGCGGGTGCAAGATGATCGTCGTCGCCTGCAACTCCGCGTCCGCGGCCTTCCTGCGGGACGCCCGGGAGCGCTACCCCGTGCCCGTCGTCGAGGTGATCCTGCCGGCGGTGCGCCGTGCGGTCTCGGCGACCCGCAACGGGAAGATCGGGGTGATCGGGACGCAGGCGACCGTCACGTCCGGCGCCTACCAGGACCTCTTCAACGCGAGCCCCAATGTGGAGGTCTTCGCCCGGGCCTGCCCGCAGTTCGTGCCCTTCGTGGAACGCGGCATCACCTCCGGACGCCAGCTGCTCGGCCTGGCGGAGACCTACCTGGAGCCGCTCAAGGACAACGGTGTGGACACCGTGGTCCTGGGCTGCACCCACTACCCTCTGCTGACCGGCGTGATTCAGCTGGTGATGGGGGATGATGTGACCCTGGTCTCCTCGGCCGAGGAGACCGCCAAGCAGGTCTACCGCACGCTCTCCGAACAGGACCTGCTGGCCGATGGTGCAGGCCAGGACACTACGCAGGACGTGACACGCACCTTCGAGTCCACCGGTGACCCCCAGCGGTTCGCCAACCTCGCCAGCCGTTTCCTCGGCCCCTCGGTCACCGGTGTGGCCCAGATCCCAGAGATGCTGCGGTAGAGACGAACCCCACCGCCCGTCATTGCCCGATTCCGGGGGAGGACGTGTCACAATATCCACCATGGACATGACCATTCTGGGATGCTCCGGGAGTGTGGCGGCCCCCGACAACCCCGCCTCCGGCTACCTGCTGCGGATGGCGGACGGGAGGCAGATCCTCCTGGACATCGGCCCCGGGGTCCTGGCACGCCTGGAGGAACTCGGGGCGCCGGGCGAGGTGGATGTCGCCTTCTCCCACCTGCACCCTGACCACTGCTCCGACTTCCCGTCCCTGGTCGTGTGGCAGCGGTTCCACCCCACCGCACCGGCGCGGGAACGCCATTCGCTGCTGGGGCCGTCGACCTCGGCGCTGTACCTGGGGCGTAACGGGGCGGACCATCCCGACAACGTCGACGACTTCTCCGACATCCTCGACGTCCGGCCCTGGCAGGCACCCCCGCTGGAGGCCGCTCCCGTCCCCTTTGACGACGGGAGCCGCGGCACGGCCTACCCCGGGCACCGGGTCGGCGGTGCCCGGCTCTTCGCCGCACCGGCGGTGCACCCCACCGAGTCGTACATGGTCAGGGTGGAGGATTCGGACGGAACGTCGCTGGTCTACAGCGGTGACACCGCCCCGACGGGCCATCTGGCGGCACTGGCGACCGGGGCGGATGTCCTGCTGTGCGAGGCAACCTGGGGGGAATGCGACAACGGCGACAATCCGCCGCAGATGCACCTGTCGGGTGAGGAGGCCGGACAGGCGGCCGAGGCAGCGGGGGTGGGACGTCTCATTCTCACGCACATCCCCCCGTGGGGTGACCCCGAGGGGGCACTGCGGGGGGC
Organism: Corynebacterium sp.; assembly: GCF_052107835.1. Classification (GTDB taxonomy): domain Bacteria; phylum Actinomycetota; class Actinomycetes; order Mycobacteriales; family Mycobacteriaceae; genus Corynebacterium. Next base: position 12,498 of record NZ_JBQEDF010000049.1, on the reverse strand, counting down.
CCGTCGTTTCTTTGGTGGCCCGGTGGAACTGGCCCGGCCCGATTCGGTGGTGGACGTGGGGCGGTAGGCTGTCGTGACATGACTGATTTCACCCGTACCGACGGCCGTTCCGTCGACCAGCTCCGCGACGTCCGTATCACCCGCGGCTTCACCACCAACCCGGCCGGCAGTGTGCTGGTCGAGTTCGGCGACACCCGCGTGATGTGCACCGCCAGCGTCTCCGTGGGTGTGCCGCGGTTCAAGCGGGACTCCGGCGAGGGGTGGCTGACCGCCGAGTACGCCATGCTTCCCTCGGCCACCGCCGAGCGCATGCAGCGCGAATCGGTGAAGGGCAAGGTCAAGGGGCGTACCCAGGAGATCTCCCGGCTGGTCGGACGCTCCCTGCGCGCCGCCGTGGACCTGCGGGCCCTGGGGGAGAACACCGTCAACATCGACTGTGACGTCCTGCAGGCCGACGGCGGCACCCGGACCGCCTCGATCACGGGCGCCTACGTTGCCCTGGCTGACGCGCTTGCCGTCCTGCAGGAGCGTGGCGTGGTCCCCGGCGAGCCGCTGCTGGACCCGGTGGCCGCGGTGTCCGTGGGCGTCATTGACGGCGTCGGCTGCCTGGACCTGCCCTACGAGGAGGACAGCCGCGCGGACGTGGACATGAACGTGGTGATGACCGAGGAGGGGCACTTCGTGGAGATCCAGGGCACCGGGGAGAACTCCGAGTTCAGCCGAGGGGAGCTGAACGTCCTGCTGGACCTCGCCGAGGGTGGGTTGCGTGACCTCACCGCACTGCAGCGTAAGGCGCTGGCGGCTGAGCTGGGGGAGACGGTGTCGCTGTGACGGAACCTGTGACGGAGAAGCTCAGGGTCCTGGTCGCGTCCCGCAACCAGAAGAAGCTCGCCGAACTGCACCGCGTGCTCCGGGCCGCCGGGGTGACGGGCATCGACCTGCTCAGCCTCCGCGACGTGGGCGACTACCCCGAGACCCCGGAGACCGGTGCCACGTTCGAGGAGAACGCCTTGATCAAGGCCCACGACGGAGTCCATTACGCCGGACTGCCGACCGTCGCCGACGACTCCGGGATCTGCGTGGACGCGCTGAACGGCATGCCCGGCGTCCTGTCCGCACGGTGGTCCGGCGGCCACGGCGATGACGGGGCGAACAACCGCCTGCTCCTCGCCCAGACGTCGGACGTCCCGGATGACCGGCGGGGTGCGGGTTTCGTGTCCGCCTGCGCGTTGGCCGTGCCTTCGGATCTCGCTGAGCGGAGGGGGCTCGACACGGAGACCACCGTCCGCGGGACGTGGCGTGGCACCCTGCTGCGTGAACCGCAGGGGGAGAACGGCTTCGGCTACGACCCGCTGTTCGAACCCGATGAGGAGCCGGGGACGTCCTCGGCGCAACTGTCCCCGCAGCGCAAGGACGAACTGTCCCACCGGGGCCGTGCGCTGGCGCAACTCGTCCCGCTGCTCGCCTCACTGGCGTCTCCCACACCGCAGTAGCGTCCCCGGGACAGTAGGGTGGTCAGGGAATACACCGTCGCCCCACCGAGAGGACCCGTGAGACCGTGCCCGTGACCGCCGCTCCCGCCGACATCGTCGCAGACGCTGCGCTGGACCGGGACTGGCTCACCAGTCTCTACAAGGACCTCCACCAGCACCCGGAGCTGTCCGGGGCGGAGGAGTGGACCGCGATCCGGATCGGCCTGGAACTGCGCCGCTTCACCGACTGGGAGGTCACCACCGGAATCGGCGGCTACGGCATCACCGCCGTACTGCGCAACGGTGACGGGCCCACCGTGCTGTTCCGGTCCGACTTCGACGGGCTGCCGGTCGCCGAGAACTCCGGGGTGGACTACGCCTCCACCCACACCCAGCTGGATTCCACCGGTCTGCGGGTGCCCACCATGCACGCCTGCGGGCACGACGCCCACACCTCCAGCGCCCTGGCGGCGATGCGGATCATCGACGGGACCCGGGACCGGTGGCAGGGCACTGTGGTGTTCCTGTTCCAACCCGCCGAGGAGGCGGCCATCGGTGCCCACGGGATGGTCAAGGACGGGCTGCGGACCATCATCCCCCGTCCCGACGTGTGCCTGGGCCAGCACGTGGTGCCCGGGCCGTCCGGCCTGGTGTTCAGCGCGCCGGGGCCGGTACTGACGAGTTCCACCACCCTCGAGGTGACACTGTTCGGACGCGGCGCGCACGCCTCGATGCCGCACCGGTCGGTGGACCCGGTCGTTCTGGCGGCGTCGGTGGTGATGAAGCTGCAGACGGTGGTGTCCCGTGAGATGCCGCCGGGGAAGTTCGCGGTGGTGACCGTGGCGTCGGTGGAGGCGGGCAAAGCCTCGAACGTTATCCCGGATTCCGCACGCATCACGCTGAGCTGCCGGTTCTACGAGGAGGAGCTGCGCACCCGGGCGGTGGACGCCATCAAGCGGATTGTCCGGTCCGAGGCGATGGCGGCCGGCTGTGAGCGGGAGCCGGAGTTCAAGTTCCTCGGTCTGCTCTCCGCCACCGACAATGATCCCCGGGCCTATGACGTGGTCCGTCCGCACCTGGACGCGTTCTTCGGCGAGGAGTCCCGGGAGATGGAGCCGTGGACCGCCTCGGAGGACTTCTCGGTGATCCCGCGGGCCTTCGGCGCGCCCTACCTGTTCTGGACGGTGGGGATCACCCCGCGGACCCAGTGGAAGCGCGCGGAGAAGGCCGGACGGCTCGACATCGACGTGCCGACCAACCACAACCCGGGGTTCCTGCCGGACATCAACTCACTGCCGGTGACCACGCAGGCCGCGGCCGTGGCGGTACTGGGCTGCCTGGCGCACGACTGGCCGGCCGCCCCGGAGAACTGGTCGGCGGACACGGGGGTCGCCTCCGGGAGTACGGCGGGGAACGTGGACGCGGCGGCGATGCGCCGGGCGAAGGTGGAGACCTCCCCGGTGGACTAGGCGGTGCTAGCTGTGCAGGTTGAAGGTCGAGACGACCTCGTTGCGGCGCCGCTTCTCCAGCACGAAGGACAGCACCGGGATCACACCGGCCAGGATGGTGGTGACCCACTTCTTCGGCTCCCACCGGGCCTTCACCCCCAGGTCCAGGCAGGTGACGCAGTAGACCATGAAGATCATCCCGTGGGTGGTGCCCACTATCGAGAACCAGCCGGGCTCGGCGATGTCCAGCGGTGGGAACACCAGGTACTTCAGGACCATCTCCACACACAGGAACAGCAGGAACAGCCCGGTGATGTACGCGAGCACGGAGTAACGGGTCAGGGCACCCCTGACCCGGCGCTTGCGGTCATCGGGGATGGTGGAGACTGGTTCAGTCATCGGGGGTCAGCTGGTCCTGTTCGTGTCGGGTGTTCGGTTGTCGCTGGTACGGTTCCTGGCCTGCTGCCGACGGTCGTCGACGAACGGGTCGGAATCGGCGGTCGGACGTTGCGGCAGAACGTCCTGCGGGATCTCACGGGGCGCGTCCTCCGGGGACGGTTCGGGCGCCGCCGGCGTCTCCTCGCCGGAGAGACGGTCGCGCTCGTACTCCATGTACTTGCGGTAGGCGACGATGAAGAATGCGCCGAAAACCGGCCACTGCAGGGCGTAGCCCAGGTTCTGGAAGGAGCCGTCCCCACTGGTCCAGCGGTCCCACTGCCACCAGGCGAGACCGATGGTGGCCAGGACGGCGAGCGCGAGGAAGGACAGCTGGACCACGCGCACTCGGGTGGAGAAAGGGCTGGTCTTCGGTGCGGTGGGGGTACCGCCGGTGGCGTCGTCAGGCACGCTGCCCAGGGTACCCGCGGGTGCGCTGCTGTTCGAATCAGACTGCTACGATATTGCGCGTGCCTGTACGCGGGCATGCGCGCCCGTGGCGGAACTGGCAGACGCGCCAGGTTTAGGTCCTGGTGTCCTTGACGGATGTGGGGGTTCGAGTCCCCCCGGGCGCACCGTCGCAGTGGACGGGTCACGGTGGACGGGCTGCAGTGGAAGAATAGGTGCCATGTCCGAAGTGATCTTCCTCCTCATCGGTCTCGGCGCCGGGATTCCCGCCGGTGCCTTCCTGATGGCCCGGCGACGGAGGAGGCAGGTGGAGGGGACCGTGCAGCAGCTTCCGGAGCACGAGCATCTGTGGGGTGAATGGGAGTACCACCAGGAGACTGATGTGTGGGGCGAGCACCCGGAGCATCCGGTGGCCTTCGACATGACGCAGAAGCGGCAGTGCCAGACCTGCGGCTACACGGAGTACCACACCGAGCGGTTCTAGCCGCTGGCTCCGGGAGAAGCCGGTGGGAGTTCTTCGGGCGATGTCCGGCGCGGCAGTCACCGGCCCGGTAGCTTTCTTAGGAAGGTCGCCGAGCCGACGTAGTCCGCCCCAGGAGAGTGCAGATGACCGACCACCACCAGTCCCGACAGTCCCCGCATTTCTCGCGCAGGACGTTCCTCGCCGCGCTCGCTGCGATGGGAGGCACGGTGCTGTGGTCCAGCAGGGCGGGGACGCCGTCCGCACGGGCGGGGACGGCGGCGGACAGTCCGGCAGCAGGGGCCTCGTCCCCTGGCTTCTCGGTGGGACGCGGCATCGCCGACACCACCGGTGAACCCCTCGGCGCGGGGATGGACGGTTACGCGGTGCAGGAGCAGACCACCGCCGGAATCCGGCAGCGCCTGTACTCCCGGGCATTCATCTTCGAGGACGGGGACAACCGGTTCTGCCACGTCACCGTCGACACACCCCTGATGTTCCAGTCGGTGTTCCTCGAGGTCGTCCGGCGTCTCAGGGAGAAGTACGGCGAGACATACAGCACCGACAACGTGGTCCTCAGCGCCACCCACACCCACGTCGGTCCCGGCGGGCGCTCCGGGCACGCCATGGTGGATCTGGTGACCCTCGGCTTCCGTCCGGTGACCTTCGAGGCGCAGGTCACGGGTATCGTCCGCTCGATCGAGCGGGCCCACGCGGACATCGCACCGTCCGAACTGTCCCTGGTCAGCACCGAGATCGACGGGGTCGGTGCGAACCGTTCCCACCTCGCCTTCGAGAAGAACCCGCAGGCCGACCGCGACGCGAACCCGGGCGGCATCGACCGCACTTCGGTCACCCTGCACGTGTCCCGCGGCGGAGAGCCCGTGGGGCTGATCAACTGGTACTCGGTGCACGCCACGAGCTTCAGCCACGAGATCAAGCACATCTCCGGCGACAACAAGGGTTTCGCGGCCTGGTCGGTGGAGCATGCCGCGGGTGTCGACCACCTCGATCTCGGCGCAGCCCCGTTCATTGCAGCGTTCTCCCAGGGAGCCCCGGGGGACGTGACCCCGAACATGGGACTGGAGCCGGAGTCCGGTCCGGGTGGCTCGGGGACCTCCGGTCAGAAGCGGTCGGTGGAGATCCTCGGGTCCGCGCAGGCCGACGGTGCCAGGCCCGGAGCGGGGACACCGATCGGTACTGGGGGCGCCGCGGGGCGCCCCGGCGTGGAGGGACGCTCGCGCTGGGTGGACATGGACCGCGTGCAGATCGACGGGGCATGGACGCCGGACGGGGCGGCGGGTCGGACCGGACCGGCCGTCCTCGGCGCGGCATTCGCGGCGTCCAGCCAGGAGGACGGCGGCGGGCTGGACGTCGACATCGGACTCAACGAAGGGGAACGCGGCGGGGCGCCGTGGGTGCGGCAACTCAATGAGGTCGCCCCGATCCCGGAGGACGTGCGGCGCATCCACGCGCCGAAGAACATGCTGCTGCCGATGGGCTACGTGGACGGGATGATCCAGCAGCGCCACATCTTCGGGGTGTGGCGCATCGGCGGGCTGGTGATCGCCCACCTGGGCTTCGAGCCGACGACGACCTCGGGGTTGAGGATCCGTCGGACAGTGGCTGAGGCGGTCGGTGTGCCGCCGGAGAACGTGGTGGTCCAGGGCTACTCCTGCGGCTACGGCCACTACATCGCCACCCCGGAGGAGTACACGCAGCAGGACTACGAGGGAGGAGCAACCGCGTTCGGACGGCTCACCTTGCCGGCCGTGCAGCAGGTCTTCGACGGTCTGGGTCGCGCGCTGGCCTCGGGCGGGTCCCTGGGCCCTGGGGAGAAGGGCGGCCCGGCCGGGGACCTGACCGGCATCATCCCGGACAGTCCGGCGGCGATCCCGGTGTTCGACACAGCCCCGCCCGGCAAAGGGTTCGGCGACGTGGTGTCCGTGGAACCCGCCAGTAGGGAGGTGGCCTCTGGTGGACATGTGACCGTGCGGTTCGTCGGTGCGAACCCCAACAATGATCTCCGGCTGGAGGAGGGCTACCTGCGGATCGAGGACGGGGAGGGTGGTGTCATCGCCCACGATTCGTCCTGGGAGACGCTGCTGACCTTCCACCGCACCTTCACGGAGACCACCGCCGTCGTGGACTGGAACACCGACGGTGTGGAGCCGGGGGAGTACCGCGTGCTGCTGCGCGGCGACTGGCGCGACGTTGGCGGTGCCGTGAAGAAATTCGAGGGGAGTGTCGATATCCGGGTCCGCTGACCGTCATGATGGTGCCAGGCCGCCCGGCCCGGCTGACCGCCGTGGCCGAACCCGGGATGCTGGGGGGCTGGGTGGGTGAACCAGCGGTGACGGTGGGAGTTTCACACCGGGCCGAAGATCCCGGCTACCCTATCGGAGCTGTGACCTGCAAGTCTCAGCATGTGGGAATCGCGGAGGGTGTGAAAGTCAGCCGACTACCGCGGTGACCTCCGGCGGAGGCGCGGAACCCTAGGCGATTTCCTTGATGATCCGGGCGACGTGCCCGGTGGCCTTCACGTTGTACTTCGCCAGGGCGATCTTCCCCTCCTCGTCCACCAGGAACGTCGAGCGGATAACCCCCTGGACGACCTTCCCGTAGTTCTTCTTCTCGCCGAAGGCGCCGTAGGCGGTCAGTACCTCCTTCGAGGGGTCGGACAGCAGCGGGAACGTCAGTTCGTGGTCGTCCCGGAACTTCGTGAGCTTGTCCACGGTGTCTGGGGAAATGCCCAGCACGTCGATCCCCGCACCGTTCAGCGAGGTCAGTGAATCGCGGAAATCGCAGGCCTCCGTGGTGCAGCCCGGGGTGTTCGCCCTGGGGTAGAAGTAGACCAGGACCTTGCGTCCGGCGAAGTCGGAGAGACTGACCTCGTTGCCGTGGTCGTCGGTGAGGGTGAAGGACGGGGCGGTGTCGCCGGCCTCGAGGATGGTGCGTTCTGTAGTGTTGCTCATGGTGCCCGAGTGTACGTCCCGCGATGTGCGCCGCGCCGTTGTCGGCGGTTCCTCTGCACCGCAGCCGCCGGAGAACGTACAATTGCCCAAGATCTTTCGTCCGTCATTCACGAATCAACGCACATCACCGCAGGAGACTTCAGTGGCCCGCACTATCGACGCCATCCAGAGCGACATCGAGCGCAACCGTGACCAGCTCGCCAAGACGCTTGACGAGCTCAGCGTCCGAACGGCGCCGAAGAACCTCGCAGACGAGGCCAAGACGCAGGTATCCAGCGTGCTCAGCGACCCCAAGGTGCAGCTGATCATCGGTGGTGTCGTCGCTGGAGTCGGCCTGATCGTCGCCCTGTCCATCGCCGGCAAGCGCAACGAGAAGAAGCAGATCAAGGAAATCCAGCGACTGCTGGCAGACGCCAGGTCCTGATCTCCATCAGCGGAGGCATCGGCGACAGCGCAGACCGCGAACCCCGGCCCATCTCCGGCACCAGGCGTGCCGTGGAACTGGCCGGGGTTTCGGCGTTGGCGGTGGGGACCGGTGCACTGTGCGACTGGGCGGGGATCCCGGCGGCCTGGATCTTCGCCTTCCTGGTGGTCTTCGGACTGTACGCGATCCTCTCGGACCGGCAGACCACCCCGCCGAAACGGGTGATGCAGCCAGCCCAGGTGCTCATCGCGATGGTCTGCGTGGCCCCGCTCGTCGAGCTCGACGGGTCCACCGTGCTCGGCTACCTCGCCCCGACGGCGCTGGCACTGGCGGTGACGCTGGCGGTGTGCGCCGCGGCGGCGTGGCTGCTGTACCACTCGGGGGCGGCCACGGCGGTCAGTGCCATGCTGGCCACCCTGGCCGGCGGGGCCAGCGGGATGACGCTGCTCGCCTCGGAGCTGAAGGAGGACGTCCGGTTCGTTGTCCTCACACAGTACCTGCGCCTGTCGCTGGTGGTGCTCACACTGCCGGCGTTCGTGCACCTCTTCGCCGGGGGACAGACGGGCGGCGGGGACGCGCAGGACGCGACCCCCTGGTGGACACCCGAGGTGCGTCCCGCCATCGGGGCCGCGGTCGTCTGGGCACTGGTCTGGCTCCTGGTCCGGGTCACCCGCGGGGTGGTCAATCTCCCCGCCCCGTACCTGCTGATCGCCATGCTTCTGACCTGGATCGCCGGTGTCGTGGGGATCCCGGACGAGTGGCTGGTACCGGAGGGCCTGGTGCTGGTCGCCGCTTACGCGGTGATCGGTGTGCAGGCCGGCGGCACCTTGACGAAGGGGGCGTTGCGGCAGTTCCGGCACGTCCTGCCGTTGATCCTGACGGCCGTCACCGCGATGATCGTCGGCGCGATCGTGGCGGCGCTGCTGATCGCCCGGCTGTCCTCGGTGTCACTGCTGGACGCCTACCTGGCCACCGTCCCCGGGGGGATCTACGCGGTGCTCGCGTTCGCCCACGAGGCGGGCTCGGAGCCGATCGTGACGGTGGTGCAGGTGATGCGGACGCTGGCGATGCTGGTCATCGGTGCGTACCTGCCCAGCATTATCGGATGGTGGGGTCGGCGTCGGGGAGCGAAGAGCTGAGCTGAAGGCTGAACAGCCGCATCGTGGTGGCGGTTGCCCGGCGCAGGTTGGCGGGGGCGTCCTGCAGTGCCTCCTCCAGTGTGGACGGTCCCTGCATGATGGGAACCAGGGCGGCGACGTGGAAGTCCGGATGGTCGAACAGCACATCGGCACCTGCGTCGACGCGTCCGGCGAGGACGACGACGGGGACGCCCGCCGCGGCGGCGAGTCGGGCAACTCCTGACGGGACCTTCCCGGTTGCGCTCTGGGCATCCACCGCGCCTTCAGCGGTCAGGACGAGATCGGCGTGCTCGAGGTGGCTGCGCAGGCCGGTGGCATCGGTGACGACGTCGATGCCGGGACGCAGGTCCGCACCGAGGGTGAGCAGGGCGAAGCCGAGTCCCCCGGCTGCTCCGGCGCCGGGGGTGTCCCGCAATGACTTGCCGGTGGCGGTCTCCACGGCATCGGCAAGGGTGGACAGGGCGTTGTCGAGGACGGGAACCTGCCCGGGGGTGGCGCCCTTCTGCGGCCCGAAGACGGCGGCCGCGCCCTCCGGACCGGTCAATGGGCTGGTGACGTCACTGGCGACGGTGATCCGGGTTCCCTCGAGCCGGGTGTCCAGCCCTGAGAGGTCGATCCGGGACAGCCGGTGAAGCTCACGGGGGACCGGCGCGACGGTGTGGCCGGCGGCGTCGAGCAGCCGGGCACCCAGCCCGGCGAGAAGCCCTGCGCCGCCATCGGTGGTGGCGGAGCCGCCCACGCCGACGATGAGGTGCTTCGCCCCGGCGTCGAGGGCGGCGAGGATGAGGTCGGCGACCCCGGAGGTGGACGAGTCCAGGACGTCCCGGTCGGGTGGCTCGATCAGTCCCAGGCCGTTGGCCTCCGCGGTCTCGACGACGGCGGTGGTGCCGCCGTTGGTGGGCGCGTCCCGCACCAGTCCGATCTCCGCGGAGCGGGACCGACCCCGAGCATCCGTACAGGTGACTGGGTGGAACGTCCCGCCCAAGGCGGCGGTCAGCGTCCTGCCCGTCCCTTCACCGCCGTCGGCGAGCGGGACCTCGATGCAGGTGGCGTCAGGATGCGCGTCCCGCACACCGCGGGCCATGGCGGATGCCGCCGTGGGGGCATCGATCGACTCCTTCAGGGAATCCGGGGCCAGGACGATTCGCATACCCCTGATGGTAGCTTCGGGGCATGGGTTTTTTCTGGAACTTCCTCGTCCGGGCCGTCGGCACAGCGGCGGCCCTGTGGGTCGTGGTGTACTTCGTCGCCGGCGTGCACGTGACGGCACCGGTCGAGCCCCTGGTCGGCGACGGGGCGAACGACCAGCTGTGGGTGTTCCTCGGCTCCGCGGTGGTGATCCTGCTGCTGAACATGACGGTCAAGCCGGTGCTGCGGCTGCTCGGACTTCCGCTGACCATCCTGACCCTGGGGCTGTTCGCCCTGGTCATCAACGCGTTCGTGTTCATGCTCGCCGGAACCCTGGCCCAGGCGATCGGACTGGGGTTGACCGTGGACAGTTTCGGGGCGGCCTTCTGGGGCGCGATCATCATGGCGGTCGTCAACTGGATCCTGGGGCCGCTGACCGGGTTGCTGTCTGCCCGGCGCTGATCGTGGCCGGATGGTCAGGCCTTGGTGATCCGCTTCATCAGCGCGGCCATCAGGGAGATTGACTTTGTCGGCAGGACTCGGCCAAGGATGTCCATGGCCACGGCGTCCTTGCCTATGCGGACACGCGGCTTCCCGGATTCCAGGGTGCCCACGATTTTCGCGGCGGCGTCCTGCGGGCTGGTCAGCATGGAGGCGGCGGACGCGTTGTCGTCCTTGTCGGCGGAGGCTCCACCGGGACCACTGTCGACGCCGGAGTTCTTCGTGATATCCGTGGCCACGCCACCGGGGAAGACGACGCTGACCGAGACATCCGACGACCGCAGTTCCGCCTGCAGCCCCTCGGTGAACAGCTTCACCGCCGCCTTCGACGCGCCGTAGGCGCTCTGGCCCGGAACCGGCACAAGCCCGCCCATCGAGGAGACGTTGACCAGGGCGGCCTCCGGACGCTTCAGCAACGTGGGCAGGAAGGCCTTGGTGGTGTTGACCGTGCCCCAGAAGTTCACGTCCATCACCCGCTCGATGACCTCGACGTCGAGGTCATTGACGTCGATGAAGTCGTGGATGATCCCGGCGACGTTGACCAGGCCGTCCACCGCCCCGTCCGTGGTGATCTCCTCGGCGAGGGCGGTGACGGCCCCGCGGTCGGCGATGTTGATCCGGTGGGGCCTGAGGTAGCCGCCCCAGTTGTCGGCGATGGACTCGAGGGCCTCGGTGTGCAGGTCGAGGACGTGGACCGTCGCGCCCTTGTTGAGCAGCTGGTTGACCACTTCCTGGCCGATGCCGGCGCCGCCGCCGGTGACGACGATGACTTTGCCGTTGATGTTCATGGTGAACCTCCTTGTTCACCTCCAGTCTCCCCGGGCGCGCGGAGTGGTTGGGGTGTGCAGGGGCGATGTGACCAAGGAGACGCGCATCCGGGGGTGCTTACCCCGTCGGTCGCGGCCGCGCCGGGGAGGGGGAGGGTATCGGCTACCGGTGAAAGGAAGTCGTCGAAGGCGGTGTGATCCGGTGCTACGCTGCCCCTGCGTACCGCACAGTAGACCGATCAGTCTATCCTGGCCGAACGACCGGGAACATCGAGGACATCCACGCATGACACACCAGGTACCGGAGAAGGCCCCCACCATTCCCAGGGTCGGCATCACCATCCCGGGGAACTTCACCGACGACGACCCCGCCACCGGACTGGAGAACACACTCCAGCTCATCGTGGAGGCGGAACAGCTCGGCTACGACTCCGCCGGAGTCCGCCAACGCCAGCTCGAGACGGGGACGGCATCCGCCCTGACCGTGCTGGCGGCGGCCACCCAACGCACCTCCCGGATAGCTCTCGAGACCAATGTTGTCCCCCTCGGTTTCGAGGTGCCGTTCCGTCTCGCCGAGGACTTCTCCACGGTCGACGCCCTCAGCCGGGGCCGGGTCACCGTCGGTGTCAGCAGTTCCGCTCCGCACCATGAGCTGCTGGAACCGGTGAACCGTCCCGACGTCTCCGCGGAGACCGACCCCTACGTCCTGCTGGAGCGGTTCCTCGAGGCGCTGGCGGGACGGCCCCTGTCGGACGAAACGCTGCCGACACCGTTCGGCACGGACCACCGGCCCGCGGTGCGTCCCCACATTCCCGGTCTCCTCCGACGGGTGTGGCTTGGGGCGGGATCGGACCGCTCGGCGGGGTGGGCCGCGGAGCGCGGTCTCGGCATCTACCTCGGGAACCTCACCGACGAGAGCGGGGGAGCACAGGACGGGCCGCCCGACTTCGAGGCGGCCCAACGTGTCCGCATCGACCACTACCGGGACGCCTACCGCGGGGAGCAGCCGCCGCGGGTGGCACTGGAACGGGTCATCGTGCCGCTGGACTCCGCAAACCCGGACCAGCGCGCGCGGTACCTGCGGTTCGCGGAGTCACGGGAGGAGAGGACACGCCACCGCCACGGCGACCGCGGCACAGTGATCCAGCGCGACCTGGTGGGGAGCACGGAAGAAATCGCGGACAGGCTGTCCGCCGACCCGTCCTTCGACGGTGCCACGGAACTGCGCCTCGCCCTGCCCTACGCGCTCGCCCCGGAGGACTACCTCCAGATCATCACGGACACCCGGGGTTAATGGTCAGAATGCGTGTCCGGGTTCGGCACTACACAGCAGGCCACCCC
>NZ_JBQEDF010000048.1:0-26757 GCF_052107835.1 Corynebacterium sp. | reverse complement strand
ATGGGTAACAGTGTCGCGTATCGGTGTTTCGGGCGAGTAACTCCAGGATTTCCCGGCCACGAAACATAGCGGGCGGGTACCCCCGTCCTCACCCCGGGCCGACCCCATCGTTTCACCCTGGATGGATCACTGCCGTCACAACTAGACAGCATAGTCTACTTCTGGACCATGACGCATCCACAGCGAACGACGCGACGCCGCCGAAGCCTTCGACTGAGGAACTGTGCGGTCGGTTAGCATCACAGAATCCCCTGGGCACTGCCAAACATCTCTTCACAATGTGATGCTTCCCTACCTGCTCACGGGGAAAGGTCGACCATCAAGCTCGCCGGAACCTCCCCGGACGCTGCCCGTACTCCCGGGTGAACGCCTGGCTGAAGGCGAAGGCACCGGAGTAGCCCACCTTCCTGGCCACGGTATCCACCGTGTCGGACGTGTCATTGAGCAGGTCCGCGGCCATGCACAAGCGCCACGAGGTCAGGTAGCTGATCGGTGGCTCCCCCATCATCTCTGCGAACCTGCGCGCGAAAGCGGCGCGGGACACCAGGGCCAAGGCAGCCAGAGACTCCACTGTCCAGGGATCCGCCGGGGCATCGTGGATCGCCTTGAGCGCTGGGCCGACGACTGGGTCGGACGTGGCGCGGTACCACCCGGGCGCCTCGTCCCTGCGTCCTGCGAACCAGTCCCGCAATGCTCCCACCAGCACCAGGTCCAGCAGCCGGTCGATGACCGCCTCCTGTCCTGGCTCCTCCACCGAGATCTCGGCCTCGAGCATCGTCAGCGCCGCTGTATGCACCGATTCCGCCGGGACAACCAGGACGCGGGGTAGCGCGGCAAGCAGCCGGTCCGCCACCCGGCTTCCGGTCGCGTACGTGCCGGAGAGCAGTGTGTGTTCACCCTCGGGCGACGTACCCCACGTCCGGGTACCCAACCCGATCTGTTCGTCCCCCAGCACGTTCCCGGCCTCGTCCGTGCAGGTCCCCTCCATGGTCTGGATCCAGACCGGAGGGCAGGTGCAGTGTTCCTCGCTGGTGACCGTAAACGGTGCCGGACCTGTCACGATGCCGATGTCGCCAGTACCGAGATGGACCGTTTCACCGTCACCGGGATCAACCCAGGCATCCCCGCGCAGCATGGTCACCAGCGTCAGTGACGCCGACTCCTCGAAGCGCAGCGACCACGGCGGCGACAGCAGGCTGCGTCCCACGAGGGCACCTGCGGACCGGACGCCGTCGAGCACCTCGGTCATCATGTCCATCACACCACCGTAGACGATGGAATATCTTTCTGCGAGAATCAGCTATGTGAACGTCTCGCACCGTCATGTTGAGTGGGGACCATGACTTCCAACCAGCATTCGATCTCACATCCACCGACGCCCGGCTCCGCACTGTGGGTCTACGCCCATCCGCGGCACGAGTCCTTCAACGGCGAACTACTCCGTGTAGGACGCGATGCTCTGTCGGCACGCTACAACGTCACCACGTCCGACCTGTACGCGCGGGGCTTCGACCCGGTCCTCGGCGAGCGCGACCTGGGATCGCAGGCCGGCAACCCCGGCAACATCGCCGTCCAGGCGGGCGAGGCCTACACCCAGGGGCAAACCCTCGTGGACGTGCGCGCCGAACATGAGAAGCTCGCGGACGCCGAGCTCCTCGTCCTGCAGTTCCCGCTGTGGTGGTACGGCACGCCGGCGATCCTCAAGGGATGGCTGGACCGGACGCTCACCGACAGCTTCGCCTACGGTGACCTCGACCCCGACACGGGTGTGCCACTGCGTTACGGCGACGGTGGTCTGACAGGACGCCGCGCGCTGGTGATCGTCACCGTCGGCGAGGACGACCGGTCGATGGGGTCGCGTGGCATCAGCGGCGACATCGAGTCCATCCTGTTCCCGCTCACCCATGGTGCGCTCTGGTACGTCGGCATCGACGTCCTGGAACTGCACGTGGTCTACGACGCAGACGGATTGGATGCCGAGGGGGTCGAGCACGAGGTCTCGCGGCTGGTCGAACGGATCGACGGTCTCGACGGCAACGGCGGTGGGGAACCGGAGCGTCCTGTCCCCTACCGACGGCTGCGCGACGGCGACTACGCCGGGACGCGCGCCCTGGACGGTTCCATCCTGCCGGGCAGGACTGACCTGGGGATCCACCGGCGGGAGTGACCGCTCAGCCGACGGTGACGACAACCTTGCCGCTGCTGGACTCGGCAACCTCATGGGCCCGGGCAATCTCCGCGAGGGGGAACCCGTGGTCCGCCCGCGGAATGTAGAGACCCCGCCGACCCAACTCGGCCGCGTGTTCCAGCAGCGCAGAGTTGTTCTCGGCATCGATCTTCCTGACCCCGAGCCGCTCGGCACCCTCCGCGTCGATGACGGTCACGACACGGTCCGTATCGCCGACGATCCCGAGAAGGTCCGGCAGCGACGGTGACGGCGCGGCATGCACCGCAGCACCGATGCCACCCGGCGCCAGGTCCGCGACCCGCTCCTCCAGCCCGGGACCGTAGGTCGTGGGGATCACGCCGAGGTCGGCGAGGTAGCCGTGATTCTCCTGCCGTCCCGTGCCGATCACCGTCGCGCCGGACGCGAGGGCGACCGCCGCAGTCGCGTAACCGACCGCGCCGGACGCTCCCTCGATCAGGACGGTCCGTCCGTCCACGTCGCCGATGCTGGCGATCACATTGGCCGCTGTCGCCGATGCGAGCCCGGCGGCGGCCGCCTGCTGAACCGACCAGGCTTCCGGGACGGTAGCCCAGGCGGTCAGGACGGCGTACTCAGCGGTGGTATCGCTGAGTCCACCGAGTCCGAAGACGACGTCGCCGATGCCGGCACCGGTCACACCGGGTCCCACCTCGTCGACAACGCCCACCGCGTCCCGTCCCGGCACGGCGGGCAGGTCGAGGGGAAGCGCGTCGGACAACTGGCCGGACCGCAGAAGATAGTCGATCGGGTTCACACTCACCGCCAGGACCTTCACCCGGACTGCGCCTGGCCCGGCGTGGGGTTCGGGGATGTCCTCCATCTGCAGGACGCCCGGGTCGCCGAAGTGGTGGAATTGGGCGGCTTTCATGTGGTCTCCTTCGTGGGATCGATGAACCCCCAAGTGTTCACCACCCACGATCACCTGGGAAGACGGCACTTTGAGGTCACCTGGTCACATCGGGGGAACCGTCCAGCTCAGCCCGGAATAGTTGTGGCCGCGGTCCGGTTACCTCCCGTAACCCACACTGCGAGGACGGTAGAAACATGGAACAGACCCTGACACCTGACGACTGCGACCCGTCCTACGTCGCGGTCCGGCAGTGGGATTCGCGTGAGGACTGCGAGGTCCGGCATGTCCTGGAACGCATCGCCGACAAGTGGTCCCTGCTGGCTATCTCGATCCTCGTCAGCGGCCCCCGGCGATTCAACGAACTCAGGCGGGAGATCGACGGTGTCAGTCAGCGCATGTTGACGCTCACGCTGCGCCACCTCGAGCGCGATGGTCTGGTGTCCCGGACCGTGTACCCCACCGTCCCGCCACAGGTCGAGTACGCGCTGACAGATTTGGGCCGGTCACTCCACCACACTGTCGGCGTGCTGGTTTCGTGGACGGTCGAGCATCAGGACGACATCGCCGGGGCCCGCAACGACTTCGACGCCCGGAGGAGCTGACACCCTCGTCCATTCTCCCCTACCGGAAGTTGATGCGCTTACCCTGCACATCGCGGGACAGGGCGTCGATGCGCGCCAGGTCATCACCCGTGAGGACGACGTCGGCGGCGGCGATGTTCTCCGCGACCCGGGCAGGGTTCCGTGATCCCGGGATCGGGATGATGTCGTCACGCTGTGCGAGGATCCACGCGAGCGACAGCTGCGAGAGGGATATGTCATGCTCGTCCGCGATGGCGGTCAGCGCCTTGACCACGTCCACGTTCCGGTCGTAGTTCTCCTGCGCCCACCATTCGAGCCCGTGACGCATGTCGTCCCCGGGGTAGGACGACCGCGGCTGGACTGCCCCGCTGAGGAAGCCACGCGCGAGCGGGGAGTACGCCACAAGACCGATACCGAGTTCTTCGACCAGCGGGAAGAGGTCCTCCGACTCGCGGGAGAACACGGAGTACTCGGTCTGGAACGCGGAGATCGGATGGACGGCGTTCGCACGGCGGAGTTGCTCGCCATCGGTGTTCGAGAGCCCGAGGTACTTGACCTTGCCAGCCCGGACGTATTCCGACATCACCCCAACGACGTCCTCGACCGGCACAGCCGGGTCATCGACGTGCTGGTAGAGCAGGTCGACGGAGTCGGTGCCGAGGTTCTTCAGGCTCTGGTCCACCACCGCACGGATGTGTTCGGGTCGGGAATCGGGTGCGAAATCCTCGGTGAAGCCGAACTTCGTGGCGATGGTCACCTCGTCCCGGATCGGCGCGAGGGCTGCGCCGAGAAGTTGCTCGCCGGTTCCCCACCCGTACATCTCTGCCGTGTCGAAGTGGGTGACTCCGAGCTCGTGGGCACGACGGATGGCGGCGATGGACTGGGTATCGTCCGACGGTCCGTAGGCGGCCACCGTCCCCATTGCGCCGTAGCCGACCGCTCCAACGGTCAATCCCTGTGTTCCGAGGGTTCGTTTCTGCATGGGTTGTCCTTTCACGGTGCCTTGCTCGTGCTACCTTGCGGTGTTCGTTTGTCAGTGTACGCCTCATGTGTCAGACACTGACACCTTCGGCAATCACGGACGCATCCGTTAGACTTCAACTGTGAAGAATGCGGAGGATACGAGTGCGCGCGTCGGCCTGCGGGACGTGACGCGGGATGCCGTCCGGTCGCGCATCGCCGGTGTCGCGCTCGTTCTCTTCGAACGCGACGGGTTCGACGCCGTCACCGTTGAGCAGATCGCGGCCGAGGTGGGCATGTCAGCGCGAAGCTTTCACCGGTACTTCCCCGCCAAGGAGGACGCCGTCATCGGCAATCCCGAGCGCTACAGGAATGACCTGACCGAGGCGTTCAGTGAACGCCCGGACGACGAGCCCGTGTGGGAATCCCTGCGCGAAGGCTTCACTGGCATGGTGGTCCGCGCCGACGAGGATCCCGATCGCGGTCGACGTTCCGTCCGCGTGATGATGTCCACCCCCTCACTACGCGCACGCAACCTCGAGAAGCACCTGTCCATGGCGGATGCGCTCACCCCGCGGGTTATTGAGCGGTTGCACTGCACAGATGCCGGCGATGCCGAGCTCCGTGCCGCAGTCCTTCTGAAGGCTGCCCTGGGTTGCTTCGAGGTGGCGATCGAGCGCTGGGCCGCCAGCGACGAGGATGCTCCGGCCCTGCTGCGGCAGTCATTCGACGCCTTGGCGTCGCAGATGTGACCGAAAACAGTCACCGGCGGGTATGCAACACCAACGTCGTTGCCTGCGCGATGGATGCGAAGTCGCGGTCGCGCTGGAACAAGGAGGCACCCGAACGGCTCGCGATGGCAGCGGCCAGGCAGTCATTCAGACTTCGGACAGGACGGCCGATCTTCCTGGCGGCAACGACGGGGTCCACGAGGACCACTGTTCACCCCACGGGCTCTCGGACGACCGCATCTCGTCAAGGTCCCCGCTCCACCCAATCCCGCGCAATCCCTGCACAAACTCCTTACTGAGCGGCACACCGGCGAGCCGACGGAGAGCCAGGTCAACGGCGTCCTTCTTGGTGGAGACGTCGTAGCGCCGCATAACCTCCATAACGAGGGCATCGTCAGTATCGATGTTTCTGCGTCTCATACACATCATGTACACCTGGCCTGGCCCGTGTCCGAGAGTCAACAGCCCGGTCCATCCGGTAACCGTTTCACCAGCGAAATGCGACGGAGACACCTGAAACACCTCGACGACATCTCCGGTGGATATGGTTCCTGGCATGGGAACCAAGGTGACTTCAGACAAGACAAGCCCGGGCGCCGGAGACGCGCTCGGAGAGCCACGCGGAACCCAGTCCGTCCTGCATATCGGCGCGATCTGGCTGGCCGCGAACCTGGTCGTCACGACCCTGCTCACTGGCACGATGTTCACGCCAGGTGTCTCCTTCGCCACGGCGACCTCAATGATCGTGACCGGAACGCTGATCGGGGTTGTCGTCCTCGTACTGATCGGGAACATGGGCACCAGGGAGAACCTGCCGACTATGGCCCTGACCCGGGGCTCCTTCGGAATGGGCGGAAGCCTGCTTCCGGCAGCCGCCAACCTCGTCGTCCTGATGGGGTGGAGCTGGGTCCAGGCCATGCTCGCCGGGGTGACCATCAACCATCTGGTGCAGGAGGCGACCGGATTCAGCAATCCGGTGCTGTTCTCCGTCCTCTGCCAGACCGTCGTCGTGATCCTTGCCATCTTCGGGCACACCGGGGTTTCACGCGTCGAGCCATGGTTCGCGCTGGTGATCCTGGTCGTCATGGGCTCCGTGTTCGTCGCGGCCTTCACCACATTCCCACTGTCCGACTTCACGTCGATTCCGGTTGACCCTGACCTCGACGGCTCACCCCTGATCACCCTGGACATGGTCATCGCGACCGCCATTTCCTGGACGGTGCTCTCCGCTGACATGAACCGACACGCCAGAAGTAGCGCGGCCGGCATCGTCGGCTCCGGGGTGGGCTACACCCTGTCCACGTCCATCGCCATGTTCCTCGGCCTGGTTGCCTTCAGCACCGTTCTCCTGCGCGGTGACGACCCCGAGGCTTTCGACCCGACGGTGATTGTCGCGGAGTTCGGCTGGCCTCTCGGCATCGCCATTTTCCTGTCGGTCATGGCCACGAACACCATGGTTGTCTTCGGCATGACGACGTCGGTGGTGAATGCCCGACCGGGCAGGACGCTTCGGTTCGTTCCGACGGCACTGTTCCTCGGCGTGGTCTCGATCATCGGCTCCACATTCCTGGGACTCCTGAACCAGTTCACTGACTTCCTGTTCATGATCAGCGCATTCTTCGTCCCTGTGTTCGCGATCATGATCGCCGACTACTACCTGCTGAAGCGACGCTCGTACCCCGCGGGCATCCGTGGGACTGCCCCGGACACGGGCGGGGCACCCCGTAGCGGGGTCAACTGGATCGCGATCGTCGTCTGGGTCGTGGGTGCTGCCCTGTCCTTCCTCCTGTCCTATGTCATTCCCAGTCCGGTCGGTGCCAACATCCCGGCATTCGCGGTGAGCTTCCTCCTCTATCTCGGACTGATGGTTACAGCACGACCCCGCTGATCACGCCCACTCGGGCCGTACAGTGCACGTCCCCCTCACAATTCCGGCGTCAGCAGATCGAGCGGCGGGTTGGGATGCTGCTACTTCCGCACCGACGGCACGTACGTCCCGAAATACCAGGTGAGGCCGAGCACCATTCCCACTGCCCCAAGGAGGCCCGCGGCTTTTTCGGACCGGGTGCGGACACGGGCGCGTGGCCCTTCCCCATCACCACCGCTTTTCTTGCCCTTGCGCACGAGCAGACCCCCGGCAAGCAGATTCAACCCACTCCAGATCGCGTTCTCCCTCGGCGTGGAGAGCCCTACCCCGGGCGGATCAGCGAAGGGCGAGGGGAACGGCTTGCCTTGGACGGCACTCACTCCATGAGGGAGGGCGTTGACCAGGAGGACAGCACCCGCCCCGGTTCTCAGGACGCTCAACGTACTCATACCACGACCCTACGCGCGCACCGCCTGGCCAGGCGTTCCTTTCATGATGACGCGAAGTCTGGCCGGAGTCCGCTCCAGGTCCGTACCGTGCACAAGTAGACAGCGCAGTCTATTTTTATTCACGCCCCACACCGAGCTGAACCACCGGAAGGAACCACCATGACCAGCACCCTCGCCACGCCCGCCGAGAAGGCCGAAGCACCCGCACCGTCGATCACGCGCCTCGGCCAGAACATCGGCGCACAGGTCGACGGGATCACCCTCGGCGGCGACATCACCGACGACGAGGTCGAGTTCATCCGCACCGCACTGGCCACCCACAAGGCCATCGTCTTCCGCAACCAGGGGCTCGATGACGAGGGCCAGTACGCCTTCGCCCAGCGCATCGGCACCCCGACCCAGTCCCACCCCACGGTGCACTCCACGGGACTGGAGCGCCTGACCATCGAGGGCGCGGCCAACTCCTGGCACACCGACGTGACCTTCGTGGACCGCATCCCGAAGATCTCCATCCTGCGCGCCATCGACCTTCCCCCGTTCGGCGGAGCCACGATCTGGGCGAACACCACTGCCGCCTACAAGTCCCTTCCGGAACCGCTGCGCATCCTCGCCGACAACCTGTGGGCCACCCACACCAACGAGTACGACTACGCATCCACCCACCAGGAGGAGGACAACACCGAGCACCGCAGGGAGTTCACCCGCAACGTCTTCGAGACCGAGCATCCGGTGGTGCACGTCCACCCGGAAACCGGTGAGCCCTCCCTGCTGCTCGGCCACTTCGTGAAGGGATTCAAGGGCCTGAAGCCCCGCGAGTTCCAGGACCTGTTCTCCGCCTACCAGGACCGCATCACCAAGGAGGACAACACCTTCCGGTGGAACTGGAACGAGGGGGACGTGGTGCTGTGGGACAACCACGCGACCCAGCACTACGGCGTGAAGGATTTCGGCGACCACCCCCGCACGATCCGTCGTGTCACCCTGGCCGGCGCCGTTCCGACCTCCGTGAACGGCGAGAAGTCCCGGATCATCACCGGTGACGCCTCGGAATACTCCGTCGTCGACGAGCCGCGTCCGCTGGTGGGCTACGAGGGGGACGCCTCGGAGGTGTAGCGTCTACGCCGTCGCTCCGGCAGGCACAGCCTCCGGCACGTCCTCCTCCTCGTCGCCGGTCAGCGCTGCGTAGCTGATGCCCGCGATCGCGGCACCGACCAGCGGGGCAACGATGAACAACCAGACCTGACCGAGCGCGTCCCCACCCGCGAACCACGCCACGCCGAGGGAGCGGGCCGGGTTCACCGAGGTATTCGACACGGGGATCGAGATCAGGTGGATCAGGGTCAGCGTGAGACCGATGGCCAGCGGAGCGAACCCGGCAGGAGCCTTCTTCGAGGTCACACCGAGGATCACCCAGAGGAACACGGCCGTCAGCACGATCTCCGCGATCAGGACCGCGGCCAGGGAGTAGCCGTCCGGCGAAAACTCGCCGTAGCCGTTGGTCGCGAACCCGGATTCGGACGCGCTGAACCCGTCCTTGCCGTCCGCGATGAGGTACAGGACACCACCGGCGACGGTTGCGCCGATGATCTGTGTGATCCAGTACGGGACAACGGCCGACCACTCGATGCGCTTCGCCACCGCGCAGCCCAGCGTGACGGCCGGGTTGAAGTGGGCGCTGGAGATATGGGCCAGGGCGTACGCGCCGGTCACCACGGTGAGGCCGAAGGCGAGGGCGACACCAAGGAAGCCGATGCCCATGTTGATCGTGTCATCGGCGATCACACTCGCGGCGAGGACGGCTGAGCCGCAGCCGCCGAAGACGAGCCAGAAGGTGCCGAGGAACTCGGCCCAGAGTCGCTTTGTCATGGGAGGGTTCTGCATGGCGATTCTCCTCGGAGAGTCAGGGCGAGACCACATCAGCCCCACCAGTAACACTGATAGATAGCACGTTCGTTGTCAAAATGGAACCTCTTCGGTGCAGGTCGAATAGCCACCCAGGTAACCGGAATGTCACCCGTCCGGAACACGACCGCAACCGTGGCGTCCTAGATTCGGTGCTTGCAAGGGAACGCAGGACGGCGATCAACACAACGTCCTGCACACCTCGGGACCGCGAATGGAGCGGCCCCGCAGTATCCCGGCATCAGCACCGAAATCAGAATCGCTCTGATTATCAGCGGCTCAGCCGGGCCTCGAGCGCAGGGCATCCCGTGATGGAGCGCATGGCAGGTCGAAGGGGAAACCGCGCGACTTGAAAGGACCACCATGGTTCAGAACACTGTCTCGCCCGCCACCGCCAGCACCGACGAGAACTACAGCAACGCCGAGCTCGACCTCGAGGCCCGCATGGGCGGCGTGGGCACCGAAACCACCGACCGGGCCGTCCCGGTCATTGACCTGAACAACTGGGAACTCACCGACGAGGAGTGGGACACCAAGGCCGAGGAGTTCTGGGACGCCGCCACCACCATCGGCTTCTTCCAGTTGAGGAACTTCGGCATCTCCCGCGAGGAGATCGAGGCCGCCTTCGCCGAGTCCGAGCGCTTCTTCGCGCTCCCGAAGGACATCCTCGAGACCATCCCGAAGCCGAAGGGCAAGAACGTCGGCTGGGAGTCCCGCTCCCAGATCCGCCCCTCCACCGGCACCCCGGACGAGAAGGAGAGCTACCAGATCACCCGTCCGCTGATGGACGCCCTGTGGCCCGCCGAGTCCGAGATCCCCGGCTTCAAGGAGAATGCGCTGACCTTCGAGGCCAAGTGCCACAAGGTCGCCATGGGTGTGCTGGAGTTCTTCGCCGTGAAACTCGGCTTCGAGAGGGACTACTTCACCAAGGCCCACGACCCGGAGTCCCCGGAACACCAGTCCACGCTGCGCATGATCCACTACATGGCCATGGATGCCAGGGACAATGTCGCCGACGAGAACGGCAACCCGATCTGGCGCGCCGGTGCCCACACCGACTTCAACTGCCTGACCCTGCTGTTCCAGAAGGACGGCCAGTCCGGCCTGCAGGTCATGCCGGGTTCCGACGCCGGGCAGGACGTCCAGGCATGGACCCCGGTCCCCGCCTTCACCGACGTCCTGACCTGCAACATCGGCGATATGCTGATGCGCTGGAGCGATGACCGGTTGAAGTCCAACTTCCACCGCGTCAAGGCCGCCGACGTTGGCGTGGACATCCCCGAGCGCTACTCCATGCCCTACTTCGCCCAGGCCAACCGGGACGCCATCATCGAGGGCCCCGACAGGAAGTACGAGCCGATGACCGGCGGCGAGTACCTGGACATGCGCATCCAGGCGAACTTCGGCAAGTCCGACGCGAAGAAGATGTAGGGGACGTAGCACCGGGGTGTGAGTCCTTGATCACTCTGTGGCGTGCCGTCGGGCCCGGTATGGCACCCCGGAGGTGACGGCATTCGTCAGCCTTCGCTGATGGTCATTCCCGCGATCTTGTCGCCATCGAGATCGAAGTCGAATCGTGACGGCCCGTTGGCGTGGGTTGACCGCCAGTCACCGGTGACGGTGACCGTTCCATTGGTCGTCGTGGCCTGTTCGGCGGTGAACGTCGGCCCGGATCCGATGAACGCTTCGTCGCTCCACTGATCGATGTTGTCGCGGCCGGTAATGATCCGTCCCCAGTCGTCGACGACGCCGTCGGTGGTGAAGGCGTCCAGGAACGCCTGGTTGTCGTGGTTGTTGACTGCCGCGAGGAATGAGGCGATTGGCTCGGGGATCTCAGGGGTGGACATGTGGACTCCTTCGGTTCTGACGGCCTGGATCTAGCGGGTGGTGTAGCCACCGTTTGCGAAGATGGTCTGCCCCGTGATCCACCACCCATCGGTGGCCAGGAACCGGATGATCGGCGCGATGTCCTCGATCTGCGTGAGCTGGTTTCCCAATGCCTGGGACTTGTGGAACTCCACGCGCTCCGGGGTCTCCTGCCCGTAGAAGAAGGGCGTGTCCATCGGCCCGGGGGCCACCGCGTTCACCGATATCCCGCGGTCGGCGAACTCTTTGGACGCGGCCCGGGTGAAGTGCTCCACCGGTGCCTTGCCGCCGGCGTACGTTGAGTACCCGTCGGTGTAGGCGGCCAGCAGTGCCGTGACGACGGTGATGATCTTCCCGTCGTCGGCAATGTGACGTCCTGCCTCCTTGATGAAGAAGTACGCGGCCTTGGCGTTGATGTCGAACATCGAGTCGTACTCGTCCTCGGAGGTCTCGACGATCGGCTTGCGCAGGACCTTACCCGCGGTGTTGACCGCCACGTCGACCGTCCCGAGAGCCTTCTCCGCCTCGTCGAACAGGGTCGCGACATTCGCGGCGGAGGTCAGGTCGCCCTGCACCAGGACGCCCCGGACACCTTCAGCCTCTACGGCGGCCAACGTCTCCTCGGCATCGCCGCGGCTGGAGTCGGAGTTGTAGTGGATCGCCACGTTCGCACCGACGGCCGCGGTCTGGCGTGCCACCAGTCCACCGAGGTTCTTTCCTCCACCGGCGATGAGGACGTTCTTTCCCTTGAGTGTGTGTTCAGTCATGCTGTCTTCCCTTCTCGCGCACTTCACGGAACTGCGTATCGCCGCTATATGTCTACATATCGCCGATACGTGCGCTACGCTAGCAGAATGAGCAGGGACGTGTCGACGGGTACGAGAGAGAAGTTGATCGCCGCTGCGGCGGACATGATCGCCCGCTCTCCCGGCGAGGACTTCTCTCTGCGGGCGGTGTGCGAGACCGTGGGGGTCAAGCTGCCAACCGCCTACCACTTCTTCGGGTCGAAGCAGGGCCTCGTCGACGCCGTGGTGGAGCACGGTTTCGACATGTACATCGCCGAGAAACAGGCGATGGAGTGGACCGACGACCCGATCCAGGACATCCGCACCGGCTGGGACGCCCACGTCGACTTCGGTCTGGCGAACCCCGGTTTCTACGCCCTGATGTACGGCACGGTGCAGCCCGGCCAGGCACCGTCCGCCCAGTCCCGCCCCGCCGAGATCCTGCTCGGACTCACCACGACGGCCGCCGAACAGGGACGACTCACCGTCCCCCCTGAACAGGCGTCGGCGCACATCATGGCGACCAATATCGGGGTCACGCTGCGACAGATCATCCAGGGAGCCTCCGACCCCGGGCTCTCAGCGGCGGTACGCGACGGGGTGATCAGCGCGATCACCGGTGTAGGACGGCAAAGCGAGAATCAGGCTGTGGCGACGGTCGCAGAGAACGCGGCTGCACATCCTGAGTTGCTGGGAGCTGCGGAGACGCGGCTGTTTCTTGAGTGGCTGAGGAAATTGAGGACCGCGGAGCCCTGACATCCCGCAGCCCGCAGGGCTCAGAGGGTGGTGCAGCCTCGATTCCACGGTCGAAGCGGCAACATTCACAGCGCCGGGCTGTGAATCTGAGTCCTCGCTCCGAACGATTTCCGGCCGGGAATCGTTCGGAACGAGGACTCAGATGTGCTTTCCCCCTACCCCGCCTGGACAGTGTCCTGCACGTCCCGGTACTTCGAGCGCGGGGACGTCCTGCGCTTCCACTCCGACAGCACCGACGGATGGGTCGGTGTGGTCGCCAGCGACACAGCGACGTACACCACCAGCGACACCCCGAGGCCCACGTAGATCGGCTCGTTGGCCAGGATCCCGCTCAGACTCTCGTCCGCCCGGAGCTCCAGCACGGTCATGGTCACCAGGGTGCCGACGGTGCCCGCGACCATGGAGCAGATCGCACCGGCACCGGTTCCGCGGTTCCACACCAGACCGCCGATGATCGCGACCAGCAGCCCGCCGACGAGGATGTCGTAGGCGATGGTCAGCGCAGCGACCACGTCCGGCACGATCATCGCGATCGCCATCACCAGGATCCCGATACCCAGGACCCACCAGCGGTTGCCGGCCACCTCGTCATGCTCGGCCTTGTCGGTGCCGGACGCACCGGTGCCCGGTACTGCGGCGGCCTCCGCCGCGCCCTTCGCCCCGAACATGTCCTTGACCAGCGGAACCACATCCTCCCTCGCAACGGTGGACGCGGCGATCAGGCCGCCGGACGCGGTCGACATCATCGCGGCCAGACCACCGGCCAGCGCCAGGCCACCCAGTCCCGCCGGCAGCATCTCGATGGCGACGTTGGCGAAGACGTCGTCCCGCACCTCGATGCCGGGCAGGGCCACTGCGGCACCCATTCCGATCACGGCCCCGGCGACACCGAAGAGGATACAGTACACGCCGGCGGCGGTCCCGCCCCAGCGGGCGACCTCCGGGGAGCGTGCGGTGAACACGCGCTGCCAGATATCCTGGCCGATCAGCAGGCCGAGGGTGTAGATCACGAAGTAGGTGATGATCGACTGCAGTCCCATGCCACCGATGTCGAAGAACTCGGTGTCCAGCCGGTCCTGCATGCCCGACCAGCCGCCCGCCCGGTCGACGGAGAAGGGCATCATCAAGAAGAAGATCGCCACGGTCATCACGATGAACTGCGCCATGTCCGCCAGGGTGATCGACAGCATGCCGCCGGTGACGGCGTATGCGAGCACGATCGCGCTGCCGACGAAGACCGCCAGCCAGCGCTCCCAGCCGAACATCACCACGAAAATCGAGGCGTAGGCGCTGGTGGAGGTCACCGTCAGCATCGTGGCGTATGCGAGCATCACCACGGAGGCGACGCGGGTGGACCGGGTGCCGTAGCGCTGGGTGAGCATCTGGGCGACGGTGTAGATCTTCAGCCGCTGCAACGCGGGCGCGAAGAACATGCTCAACACGATCACGCCGACGCCGATGGCGGTGACCAACCAGAACCCGGAGATACCGAATTCATAGCCCAGTCCCACACCTCCCACGGCTGCGGCACCACCGAGCACCACGGCGACCATGGTGCCGGAGTACATCACGGGTCCGAGGCGGCGTCCGGCGACCAGGTAGTCCTCCCGGTTCGCCACCCTGTTCTTGCCCCACCACCCGAACAGGAGCATTCCTGCGAGGTAGAGGGCGACTACTGCTGCGTTCAACCAGTCCATTGTTGGGCTCCTGGGAAGGGATCTGCGGTGCGGTTCGCGGGACGACGACGGCGGTGGGGAACCCTCGGAAACACGGACGAAATATCCCTGTGACGTGCTATTTTCATCTATTTTCAGGTCCTTGCACGCCGTCGTGTGGGGGCCTAGAGTAGACCCATGTTGTCAAATAGGCAACAGATGATGCCCAGCTTTTCCGGCGGGCGCGAACCACCCACCCGAGGAGGCCTCCCGTGAAGTCACTCCCCGTCGATCCCGGCCGCTACAGCACCCAACCGGGCCGCAGGATCCGCGCACTGCGCCAGCAGCGCCGCATCACCCTGCAGCAGCTCGCCGAGGTCACCGGCCTGTCCAAGGGCTTCCTCTCCCGGGTCGAACGGGACGTGACCAGCCCCTCCGTCGCCACACTGGTGACCATCTGCGAGGTCCTGAGCGTCTCCCCCGGGGACATCCTGGAGGCACCGGACACCGATCTCGTCCGGCTCGAGGAGGCACCCCGGGTCCACCTCGGGGGCGAGGGCATCACCGAACGCCTGCTTACCCCACGTGGCCAGCAGCAACTGCAGATCCTGCACGCCGTGATCCAGCCCGGGGGACGCGGCGAGGACGAGCTCTACACCATGGACTGCGACGTGGAATCGCTGCACGTGATCGACGGTGAGTTCGTCCTGTCCACCCCTGGCCAACTGATGCACCTCCACGCCGGGGACACCGTGTCGTTCCCCGGTTCCGAGCCGCACACCTGGCACAACCCCACCGATGAACCGGCGACCGTCCTCTGGATCCTCGCCAGCAACTGACCAGCCACTGAAAGGCACATCCATGCTCAACACCCCGCGCGTGATCGACAACGGCAACATCGGCCCGGTCAACTCCGCCCTGGTCCCCCGCTACTCCGGCGAATCCACCTTCGCCCTGCTCCCCCGGTTGCGGGACCTGGATGCGGACCGGGAGACAGGCATCAAGGTCGTCGGCGTCCCCTTCGACACCGGGGTCTCCTACCGCTCCGGTGCCCGGTTCGGCTCGGGCCACGTCCGGCAGTCCTCGCGCCTGCTGCGTCCCTACAACCCGGCCACGGACACCTCCCCCTTCGCCCAGGTCCAGGTCGCGGATGCCGGGGACATGGCCGTCAACCCGTTCAACATCAACGAGGCCATCGAGGCGATCCAGCAGGACGCGCTGGACCTCACGACCGACGGCAGCTCCCTGATGACCATCGGCGGCGACCACACCATCGCCCTGCCGCTGCTGCGCGCAGCGACGGAACGCGCCGGTCAGCCAGTGGCCTTCCTGCACTTCGACGCACACCTGGACACCTGGGACACCTACTTCGGTGCGGACTACACCCACGGCACGCCGTTCCGCCGCGCGGTCGAGGAGGGCATCATCGACACCGAGGCGATCAGCCACGTCGGCACCCGCGGCCCGCTGTACGGGCGCAAGGACCTGGAGGACGACCGTCGGTTCGGCTTCGGCATCCTGACCAGTTCGGACGTGTTCCGCCAGGGGGTCGACGAGATCGTGGCCCGGTTGCGCGACCGGGTGGGCAACCGCCCGCTGTACATCTCGGTGGACATCGACGTGCTCGACCCCGCCCACGCCCCCGGCACGGGCACCCCGGAGGCCGGTGGCATGACCAGCCGCGAGCTGCTGGAGATCCTGCGGGGTCTGCGCGGGCTGAACATCGTCGGCGCAGACGTCGTGGAGGTCGCCCCCGCCTACGACCACGCGGAGATCACCGGAATCTCCGCGGCGCATGTTGCCTATGATCTGATCACGCTGATGGCCGATCTGAGAGCCGGAGGATCCACCGATGCCTGAGTTCACCCGCAACGGCGGCGACCTGGTCGTCGAGACACTGTCAGCCCTGGGAACGACCACCGCCTTCGGCATCCCCGGCCAGCACGCCCTGGGCCTGTTTGACGCCCTGTCACGCTCGGATATCCGCTTCATTTCCTCCCGGGTGGAGAACAACGCCGCCTTCGCCGCCGACGGGTACGCCCGGGCGACGGGCACTCCCGGCGTCCTGTTCCTGTCGACCGGTCCCGGGGCGTTGACCTCGCTGGCCGGGCTGCAGGAGGCCTACGCGACCGGTGTGCCGATGGTGGTCGTGTCCTCGCAGATCCCGTCGGACGGTCTGGGCGGGCGCCGCAAGGGACTGCTGCACCAGCTGGACGACCAGAAGGAGTCCGTCCGGAATGTCACGAAGTCACAGGTCAGCGTCCTGAAGCATTCCGGGATCGCCCCTGCGCTGCAGGACGCCTGGTCGCTGGCGTTGTCCGCGCCGCAGGGTCCGGTGTGGGTCGAGGTCCCGCAGGACGTCCTGCTCGCACCGACCTCTCTTCCGCCGGTCGGGGAGGTTCGTCCGTCACCGACGGTCCCCGAGCCGCTGCCGGGGTTGGTGACACATGCTGCATCAGTCCTGTCGGGATCGTCGAGGACCGCGATCGTGGCCGGCGGCGGAGTTCGCCGGGCAGGTGCGGAGGCCGAACTGCTGGCGTTGGCCGAGCGGCTGGACGCTCCGGTGGTCTGCTCTCCTGGAGGGGTCGGCGCGTTCCCGTCGGACCATCCGCTGGCGCTGGGGTTCATCGAGGACCGCGCCGTCTCCGAGGTTCTGGAGGATGCCGCGGTGCTGCTCGTGCTCGGCTCGTCGCTGGGCGAGGTGACGTCCAACTACTTCACGCTCGCGCCGCGCGGGCATGTGGTGCAGGTGGACGCGGAGGCGCGGGTGCTGGAGTCGAATTGCGAAGCCGAGGAGGAGTGGACGGGGATCCGTGCGGACGCCCAAGCATTCCTGAGTGCTGTACTGAACGAGTTGGAGGAACGCCCGTCACCGGAATCCGGCTCCGCAGAGACTGTCGCCGCGGTCAACGCCAAGGTCACCGCTGGTCTGGACGCGCAGGACCTGACGGTGGAGCGCCGCTTCATGGACGACATCCGCGCGGCCGTCCCCACTGACATGCCGACATTCTGGGACATGACCATCGCCGCGTACTGGGCGTGGAACGTGTGGGAGGGCCCCCACTTCCACTCCGCCCAGGGAGCCGGCGGCCTGGGCTACGGTTTCCCGGGGGCGATCGGCGGTGCGGTGGGTTCCGGACAACGGGTCCTGGCTGTCGCCGGGGACGGATCGGCCATGTACTCCATCGCCGAGCTGGCCTCCGCGCGGCAGGACGACGTGCCGGTCACCTGGTTGATCGTCGATGACGGCGGCTACGGCATCCTGCGCGAGTACATGACCGACACTTTCGGGAAGCCGACGGCGACCGAGCTGTCGCGTCCCGATTTCGTGGCGCTGGCTGAGTCCTTCGGTGTGCCGTCCGAGCGCGTGGCAGTGGGCGACATCGGCCCGGCCCTGTCCCGCGCGCTCACCGCACCGGCGTCCGACGGCCCGAACGTGGTCGTGGTGGACGCCGTGCTGACAATGTGGGAGCCGACGCACCTGGGGTGATGCCGTGGCGGTAGCGCCGGGGCCCCAAGGCCCCGGCACGCTAGTTCAGCGCGATGTACTTCGGCTCGAGGTACTCCTCGATGCCCTCGACGCCGCCCTCGCGTCCGAAGCCGGACTGCTTGACTCCCCCGAAGGGCGCAGCGGCGTCCGAGATGGCGCCACGGTTGATGCCGACCATGCCGGCGTCCAGGTTCTCCGCGAGGTACTGGGCATTGACCACCGAGGACGAGAAACCGTAGGCGGCCAGCCCGAACTCCGTGTCATTCGCCCGCGCGACCCCCTCCTCGAGGCCCGTGAAGGTGGACACGGTGGCGACCGGGCCGAAGATCTCCTCACGAAGGATCCGCGCATCCACCGGGATCTCGGTCAGCACCGTGGCCGGGTAGAAGTTCCCGGGGCCGTCCGGCGTGGAACCGCCGGTGGTCACGGCGGCACCGGCATCCACGGCCTCATCCACCAACGATGCGATACCGTCGCGCTGCTTGGCGGTGATCATGGGCCCCAGCGTCACCCCGTCCTCCAGGCCGTTGCCCATGACCACCTTGGACATGGACGCCGTCAGGCGCTCCGTGAACTCCTCGGCCACGGCCTCGTCCACCAGGAAGCGGTTGGCGGCGATGCAGGCCTCGCCCCCGTTGCGCATCTTCGCCGACATCGCGGCACCCAGCACCAGGTCCAGGTCAGCGTCCGCGGCGACGACGAACGGCGCGTTGCCGCCGAGCTCCATCGAGGTGCGCAGCAACCGGTCGGCGGACTGCCGGACCAGGGTGCGCCCCACCGGGCTGGAGCCGGTGAAAGTGACCTTGCGCAGCCGGTCGTCGGCCATCAGCGTCTCCGAGATCCGCGCCGAGCTGGTGGACGTCACGATCTGCACCACCGCACCCAGGTCGCCGAACTCGTCCACATCCGGGAAGACCTCACCGAAGGCCTGCTCGAAAACCTCCCCGAGCAGCAGCATCGTCAGCGGTGTCTCCTTCGCCGGCTTGACGATGACCGGGCAGCCGGCAGCCAGCGCCGGGGCGATCTTGCGGGTCGCCATCGCCAGCGGGAAGTTCCACGGGGTGATCGCCAGCACCGGGCCGGCCGGGACGCGGGAGACCAGGATGTGCCCGTCGCCTGCGGGCGCGGTGCTGAACCGCCCCGGGATGCGGACAGCCTCCCCGGCGAACCAGCGGAAGTAGCTGTTGCCGTAGGTGACCTCGCCGTAGGCCTCGGCCAACGGCTTGCCCATCTCGCGGGTCATGGTCGTTGCGAACTCCTCCGAACGCTCGTTGACCAGCTCGAAGACGCGGGTCAGCAGGTCGGCACGGCGCTGCGGCGGCACGGATGCCCATGCCTTCTGCACCTCGTCCGCCCTGGTGAGGGCGTCCAGGGCGTCGGACGCGCTGGTGTCGGGGACGGTGGCGATGACCTCGTCGGTGGCCGGGTTGTGGACCTCGAATGTATTGCTCATGTCTCCCTCTCTACACGTTTTTCCGGATTGCCTCGGCGAGCACGCCCAGCCCCTCACGGAGCAGGTCCTCATTGATCACCAGTGGCGGGAGCAGTCGGATGTTGTTGCCGTCCAGCCCGCAGTTCAGCACCAGTACGCCCTCGGCCAGGCATGCAGCGGTGATCTTCTTCACCGTCGCACCGTCGGGGCGTCCTTCGGCATCCTGGAATTCCAGGGCGACCATGCCGCCGCGCCCCCGGACCTCGGCGATGCGCCCGGAGGTCTCGGCGATCAGCGGCTCCAGGACCTCCCGCACAACCCCTTCGATGGCCTTCGCACGTCCCTGCAGGTCCAGTGATTCCATCTGCTCGAGTGATGCGAGCGCGGCGGCGCAGGCGACCGGATTGCCGCCGTAGGTGCCGCCCAACGAGCCGGGCCCGGGGGCGTCCATGATCGGGGCCGCGCCCACGACAGCGGACAACGGCATACCGCCGGCGACACCCTTGGCCACGGTGACCAGGTCGGGGACCACACCTTCGTGGTCGACGGCGAACCAGTCGCCGGTACGGCACAGTCCGGACTGGATCTCGTCGGCGATGAACACCACGCCGTTCGCGCGGCACCACTCGGCGATCGCCGGGAGGTAGCCGTCGGCGGGGACCACGAAACCGCCCTCACCCTGGATCGGCTCGATGACCACGGCGGCGAGGTTCTCGGTGCCGACCTCCTGCTCCAGCTGCTTGATGGTCAGCGCGGCGGCCTCCGGGCCACCCAGCCCGTCGCGGAGTGGGTAGCTCATCGGCGCGCGGTAGACGTCGGAGGCGAAAGGGCCGAACCCGGACTTGTAGGGCACGTTCTTCGCGGTCATCGCCATGGTCAGGTTGGTACGCCCGTGGTAGGCGCGGTCCATGACGGCGACGGCGGGACGTCCGGTGTGGCTGCGGGCGATCTTCACCGCGTTCTCCACGGCCTCCGCCCCGGAGTTGAACAGGACGGCGCGCTTGTCGTGGTCACCGGGGGTCAGCTCCACGAGCTTCTCGGCGACGGCGATGTAGGACTCGTAGGGGGAGATCATGAAGCAGGTGTGCGTGAAGTGGGAAGCAGCCTCGCTGACCGCATCCACCACTGCCGGGTTGGACGCTCCGACGGTGGTCACGGCAATGCCGGCCGCCAGGTCGATGAAGGAGTTGCCGTCGGCATCGACCAGCACGCCGCCATCGGCGTCGACCACGTAGCCGGGCAGGGACGGGGTGACGGCGCCCGGGACGACGGCATCGCGGCGCGCGGCCAGTGCGGCGCTCTTCGGCCCGGGAAGTTCCGTGGCCAGGCTGCGTTGCTGGGGGAGACGGTGGGTGAGGTCGGTGAGTGCGTTCATGACCCTGATTATTCTCGTCCGACCGTGTCCCGCACAGTGGCCTCCCTGTCCAAATGGAGTGTGCATTTTGTACACTCTGGCCATGGACCCCGACACCCGCGACTGGCTCCCCCTGTCCTGGCTGCGCGCGCAGCGCCGCCTGGACCTGCGGCCGATCGTGGACACTGCGCAGGAGAACACACCTTTCTCGGTGATCCAGCCGACCGAACTGCCGGACCCGCGGGAATTCCTGTTGCCGGGTGCGGTGGTGCTCACCGTCGGCGTCGCACTTGCGGAGGAGGAGGACCCGTTCCCCTCCTATGTCGGCCGGCTCGCCGACGCCGGCGTCACCGCCATCGGGTTCGGTACCGGTCTCTTCTTCACCGAGGTCCCGTCCTCCCTCGTCGATGCCGCCCGGGATCACGGCATCGCCGTGTTCGAGGTGCCGCGCCACACGGCGTTCATCTCGATCCTCAACACCGTCCATGAGGAACGGACCCGGCGCAGCCGTCGCGACCAGGACCATCTCCTGCTGGTCCAGGAAGAGCTCAGCGCCTCCGCCGTGCGGGGAGGCCTGGACGAGCTGCTGTCCAGCGCCGCGTCCTCCCTGGAGGCGGCCGTGGCGGTCAGTGACAATGACGGCAGACTGCACGGGCACCACGACCACGGCGGCTTGTCCGCGGCGGAGGCCGTTGGATCATTCGACACGTCCGGCAGCAGCGCCGAGGAACGGGACGGGAGGTGGCGGATCACCCAGCGCATGACCCCACAGGGCGAACGGCACCACCTGTTCACGGTGCTCGCCACCCACCCGCTCAGCCCCCAGGACCGCGCGGTGGTCAAGCACGCCGCCGGCCTGGCGGACATCCTGCTGCAGCGTCCCGCGTCGCTGCGCAGCGAGCGTACGCGGGTGAACGCGCTGGCCCTGAGGGTGCTGCTGGGACTGGACAGCGACAGTACGGACGCACTGGACACCGTCCTCGACCAGGCCACGGACGGTGACGGACTGGTGCGCGCGGTGGTGGTTGCCGCAGACAGGGCCACCGATCTGTCGCGTGCCGTGACAGAGCTCGACCAGGCACTGGACGCGTCCGGACGCAGTCTCTTCACCACGGAACTGGATCCGGGAACCCGGTTGTTCCTGTTCCGGGGATCCCGGTCGGTGGACAGCATCGCGGGGGCGTTCGGGGCGTCCGGCAGCCGGGTCCGCATCGCCGTCGGCGAGCCGGTGGCATGGTCGGACCTGTCGATGGAGCGGGTCCAGAGGCTGGGGACCGCCGCCAGGACACTGAGTGCGGGGACGTACGTGGGACCCTATGAGGCCGGGACGGACTGGCTGGAGCAGGACGCGGTGAAGTCGGCGCTGGATGTGCGTGCATCGGAGACGGTGGACCGGCTGTCAGGCGAGGACCCGGCACTGCCCGCGACCCTGCTCACCTGGCTGCGCAGTGGAGGCAAGGTCGCGTCCACCGCCGACGCGCTCGGAGTGCACCGGCACACGGTGCGCACCCGGCTCGACCGGATCGCCGGGCTGTTGGAGGTGGATCTCAACGATCCTGTGGTGCGGGCGGAGCTGCTGCTGGTGTCGGTGACCCGGCGGTGAGGCAAAAGTATGAACTGCCTTATGCACCTGGCCTACCTTGACGAGACATATCGCGCGAATCACGAGCATTCGGTGCTTGCACTCGTGGCCCCTCCAGAGTTGGTACCAGTTGTCGAAGAGAAGCTGGGGTGGTCGACAAGGCGCGACGACAGCACCCTGGCATCCCCGAAAACGTTGAACTACATGGTTACAGCTCAGTGCGGGCACAGGGGGCTGTAAACCTCTGAGGACGCCCCCTCCGATCTGATCAGGGTTGTGGTGGTTCCGCGTCCCGGGGAGTGACTGCGTGAGCACAAGCCATTCCCCAAGGCCGTTTCTCAGAAGATCCCGTGGGTATGGAGGGCCTCCCCGTCAGCGGGCACTTCCGAAATGGCGTCCCACATCTCGCTGAGCACGCCATCCTTCAGGTGCCACAGCTCCATGTAGGAATGCCGCTGGCCCGCGATGGAGCCCTCCGAATGGGTCAGCACGAACTGGCCGTCCGCGACGGAGCGGTGCAGCTTGTCGTAGACCAATCCCTCCCCCTTGGCCTTGAGGTCGGAGAGGAAGCCGATCACCGCGTCCACACCGTCCGCAATATCCGGACTGTGCTGCAGGAAGACCCCGTCGCGGGTGTAGCGGCGGAAACCGTCGTAGTCCTCGCCGATCAGGGTCTCGGTGAAGTACCTCGTGATGAAGTCCCGGCTCGTCTCGGAGTCGGCAAAGGAATCGACCTCCGTCGGCCCGTCCAGTTGTGTGCGTCCGCTGGCATTCGGCTCGGAGACGGGCACCAGGGAGTCCCAGTGCTCGGTCAGCTTGCCGTCGGCCACGCGGTAGATGTCGAAGCCGATGAGGTCCGTCTCATCCAGGCCGGTGAACCGGCCGTGGAGGGCAACGAAGTCCCCGTCCGCGAGGACGCGGGCGTTGGTGTAGCCGATGGCGTCGCCCGCTTCCTCCACCATCTTCCTCAGACCGGCACGGTCATCGGCGACCAGGGGCGAATGCTCGATGAAGTCCTCGGCGAAGGCTGTCTCCAGTACACCCACGTCGCCACGGTCGAACAGGGCGGTGTGTGCGTCCAGGACGAACTGTCCATGTGATCCTGACATGATTCTCTCCTTGTCCTGCCTGCTGCTAGGCGTCGATCGAACTCATGACGTGCTTGACCCTGGTGTACTCCTCCACGGCGTACATCGAGAGGTCCTTGCCGTAACCGGAGGACTTGAAACCACCGTGCGGCATCTCCCCGGTCAGCGGGATGTGGGTGTTGATCCATACCGTGCCAAACTCCAGGTCACGGGACAGCCGCAGCGTGCGGCCATGGTCCTTCGTCCACACACTGGACGCCAGACCGTACTCCACTCCGTTGGCCTTGGCGACCGCGTCCTCCTCGTCGCTGAAGGTCTGGACGGTGATGACCGGGCCGAAGATCTCGTTCTGGATCGCCTCGTCGTCCTGCTCCAGGCCGTCGACGACGGTCGGGGCGAAGAAGAAGCCCGGGCGGTTGAGCTGCTTTCCTCCGGTGGCGATGGTGGCGCGGGACGGCAACCGGTCGATGACGCCGGAGACGCGCTCCAGCTGGGTGGCGTTGTTCAGCGGCCCGTAGAGGATGTCCTCCTCGTCGGGCTCCCCGACCTTCACCGCTTCCGCTTCCTTGACCAGGGCGGCGAGGAATTCATCGTGGACGGATTCCTGAACGATCACGCGGGTCGCGGCAGTGCAGTCCTGGCCGGCGTTGAACAGGCCTGCCTCCGCGGCGGTGGCGGCGGCATTGGCGATGTCGGCGTCCTCGAAGACGACGACGGGGGCCTTGCCACCGAGCTCCAGGTGGGACTGGGTGAGGTTCGCCGCTGCGGCGGTGGCGACCTCGATGCCGGCACGTACCGAACCGGTGATCGAGACCAGCGCCGGGGTCTTGTGGCTGACCACAAGATTGCCGGTCTCCGCGTTGCCGAGGACCACGTTGAAGGTGCCGGCGGGAAGGAACTCACTGGCGAGCTCGGCGAGGACCAGGGTGGATGCCGGGGTGGTGTCGCTGGGCTTCAGGACGATGGTGTTGCCGCCGGCCAGGGCCGGACCAATCTTCCACACCGCCATCATCAGCGGGTAGTTCCACGGGGTCACCTGACCGACCACACCGACGGGCTCACGGCGGATCTGAGAATTCAGTCCTTCCATGTACTCGGCGGAGGCGCGGCCCTCCAGGACGCGGGCGGCTCCGGCGAAGAACCGGAGCTGGTCGACGGAGACATCGACTTCCTCGGCGGCGATGAGGTACTTGGGCTGGCCGGTGTTATGCGACTGGGCCTCGACGATGCGGTCCTTGTTGGCGGCCAAGGCGTCCGCGAACTTGAGGATCGCCTCCTGACGCTGGGACGGCGTGGTCCGGCCCCACGTGGCGGTCGCAGCCTTCGCTGCAGCGTAGGCCTTATCGACATCCGCCGCGGACGATGACGGTGAGATGTCGTTGACCTCGCCGGTCACAGGGCTGACGAGATCGAAGGTGTCGGCTCCTTCGGCGGCCACGTACTCGCCGTTGATGAAGTTCTTGAGTGCGGTCATGGTGTTTAAACCTCTAACGTCTAGGGTTCAGGGTTTCTTTCACTGTACTACCATTCAGGGATATGTCGACCCGTACGCTCGCCCCGCTCTCCCACGCGGTACTCCGCCCCGTCCGTGGCGAAACACGCAGCGACACCATAGCGACCCGCGTATCGGACGCCATCGTCCTCGGGGTTTTCGGTAGCGGGCAGCAGATCCCCAGTGAGGCGGAGCTGGCGGGAATGTTCGGTGTCGCCCAGATGACGGTGCGTGACGCACTGACGTCCCTGCGCGAACAAGGACTGATCACCACCCGGCGAGGACGGGGCGGGGGAAGTTTCGTCGCGGAGCTGGCCGCGAGGAGACTGCTGTCCGAAACCGTGGGCGCGGAGTTGAGGGACGCCCAGGAATCAGCCCAGCACCTCACCGCCCTGGTCGGCCACGCGGCGTACCTGTCCGCCACCAGGTCCTCGACCGCGGAGAACGCCACGCTCAAGGCCATGGTCGGGGAAGTTGCGGACGCCGGCCGTCTCGGCACCCCGCTGGAAACCGCACAGGCGTCCGCGCGGGTCGTGGTCCAGCTGGCGCGAGCATCCCAGTCACCCCGTCTGACCCGGGACGTGATCAATGCCGGAATCGAATGGGTCCCTTTCGCAGCAATGGCTCTCACCAGCGAGGGCGGACAACTTATCCCCGGGCTTCTCGGGGACATCGTTGCCGCCGTCACCGCAGGGGAACCGCACGGGGCCCGCCTGGCCGTCGAAACCTACACCGCATCACTGTTCCGGGCCCTCCAGTCCGGGCTGCTGCGCGACGTCGACGCTGAGTCGGAGACATCGTCCTCCGCTGCGGCGCGCGCCGCTGACGCGATGGACGAAATGCTGGCGGACGCGGTCCTCGCCCTCCGGCGGGTGTCGGAAGCTGACCGGGAATCGGCTGATCTCGCTGACCTGTGCGGGAGCTGCCTCCGGCAACACCCGTCCCTGGCCGGGATAGGGTTCGCACACGCCCCGGAACTCGACCACGGGACCGTCGAGTGGTTCGCCCGCAGCGAAAAGCCTGATGCAGGGACAGTCCGTCGTGCCATCGATGTGGCATCCGACTCCTTCGGCGCCCCGGGTTACGAGGATTTCGCCTGGTTCGCCGAACCCCGGCGCACCTCGTCGATCACTGTCGTCGGCCCCTACGTGGATGTCCTCTGTGGCGACAGTTACACGTTCACCATCGCGGTACCGGAGTACCGGGACTCTGTCTTCACCGGTGTGTTCGCGGCCGACGTCGCCGTGAGCACGGTGGTCCAGGCACTCCTCCCCGACCTCTCCCGGGCCGATGAACCACTGGCCCTGGTCAACCGTCACGGGCGCGTCACGGTATCGAGTGACCCCCGGGTGGCCTCAGGTGATCTGCTGCCGCCGGACACTACCGACGTGCGGGCATCCTGCGCGCAGTTCCCGTTCCACGTGATCACTACGCCCCCTCGGGCGAGCTGACCAAAGCAACCCCACATGGCCGCGAAAGCCATCCCCGCACGGCAGAAGAACAGGCTCCGCACCTAGACTGGCCCACCCCGGACAATCCCGCCCCCACGACAGGAGAACCATCATGAGTACCCCCGCCTACCGGAGCATCAACGTGACCACCGGAGAGGTCCTGAAGGAGTACGATTTCGCCACCGACGCCGAGGTCAACAAGGCTCTCGACGCCTCGCAGGACGCCGCGAAGTCCTGGGGCGCCAAGACCGTCGCCGAGC
>NZ_JBQEDF010000047.1:25470-27226 GCF_052107835.1 Corynebacterium sp. | reverse complement strand
ACAGCAACAGATACAGGAACGGAGTCGGCGCATTGTGGACGACGTGCGCGGCGACTGCAGGCCACAGAGAACCGCTGCGTCGATAGAGCTCGGCAGCGAGAAGCCCGAAGACGAACGCGATGGGCGTCAGTATGTTAATGCCGTGGACCACGGCAAACACGGCGGCACTGCCCACCGTCGAGATCACGGCGCCGTACCGGAGAAGCCCGGTCTGAATCACGCCGCGAAACAGCAACTCCTCCCCGATGGGTCCAATGATGGCCAGGCCAATCCCCGTCAGGACGAGAGCCAGCGTCCCACCATGTGATCCGCCCTCGAGGTCCGCCTGTGTGTCGGTGGCAAGACCGAACAACTCGGCCAGTGCGGGGGTCGCGAACCCGCGCAGGACGAACCACGCGGCACCGCCCAACGCCCCCAGGAGAATCCACCTGGGGGTGGTTCGTCTCAGGCCGAACGGCTTCACACGACGCGTCTTGATTGCACAGGCCATCGCGAAACCGCCGATGCCAGCGAGGCCCGCGATCTGGGATTTCACGACACCCGTCGTTACCTCGTCGGGGTCCACCAGGCTGAGCAATGCGTCGAGGGCGTATCCGATGGCGAAGAAGCCCGCCAGTCCCACGGCGATCTCGGGCCAGCCGACGGGTAGGCGGGGGCGACGGATTGGTCTTGTGAGCTTCGGTTTTTTCAGCATGAGGCGATTCGACACCCTGCCCCAAGGGCAGGGTCAAGGGCCAACGAAAACGTTCTGTACCTAGCGTTGTTTAGCGCGTCGTTTAGCGTTGCCCATCTTCGGACGTGACCAGTGCACTCACGCGCCGGAGCACATCGACCTGCGCCTGGTTGTACAGCTGAGCCAGGGTCGCGCCGAGAACGTTCTCCGCAGTTGCCCGGTCCCGGGAAAGGTGGGGTTCCGGTAATCCCTGCGGATCTGTCATTCCGGCGGCCTCGGCGTACGTCGGCACGAGCTTCTCCGCCAGGCGTTGCCTCGTTGCCTGGTCCGCATCGGGCGGCAGGGTGTCGAACTCGATTTCCTCGGGGCTCTTGTTCCGGTCGCGGAGTGTCTCCGCGATGTCCTCCATCGTCTCCTGATCGAACAGTTGCGAGTACACGAGGAGTATGGCCCGATCCGCGTCGTTCACGTCATCGGTCAACCCCAGCATTCCCGCAGGGAGATCGACGACGGGACGGTCCGGTGCGGGCTCGTCCAGAAGCACGGCTATGTCCTCGCGCACGGCAGTCCACTTCTCTATCCGCTCCCGGAGCTGCACATCCAGCGCTCTCAGTGCTGCCCAGGCATCGTCGTCATTCTCAAGGACGCGGTCCATGTCCTGGACCGCGAACCCGAGGTCTTTCAACCGCAGAATCCGAAGCAATGTGACCAGGTGCTCCACCTGGTATTTCTTGTATCCGTTCGAGGCACGCTCGGGCTCCGGCAGGACGCCGACCTGGTGGTAGTACCGGATCGTCTTGACCGTGGTGCCCGCAATTCTTGCCAGGCCGCTTGTGCTCCAACTCATCGATTCTCCGTGGCGTGTACCGTTCCCCGTCAGCCGATCACCACCGCGACAATCGCGGTATTCAGTGACAGTGTGGGGGGTGGCTGAATTCGCTAACGCGACAGTACCCGCATCACGTCGTGGCCTCGGCGAATCGCGGGCCGAGACCTTCGGGCTAGGGGTTCCTGTACTTGAGCCGCATGCAGACCCATACCCATGACCTGAGCTTCACCGACACGGAGGTTCGCAAGAGGTTT
>NZ_JBQEDF010000047.1:0-25370 GCF_052107835.1 Corynebacterium sp. | reverse complement strand
GCACGCACGGCAGACGTGTTCGACCCCGGGACGCTCGCCGAAGCGATCGGTTTGTCCGCCGACGAGCGGAACAGGATGCGCGCCTTCCGACCGGTTTTTGCTGCGTTCTGGCTGGTGATGCTCATGCCGGGCAACGGCGGATTCCGCCGGAACCCACCCGGTACGACCGAGGCACAGGCCAGCCACGTCTTGGAACTCATCCGCTAACTGGATACCAGTCGGGCGCTGTTCGCCTCGCGCTCCAGTTCCTCGATCTCGCGGTTGAGATCCTCCACGTGGGTGACAGCTTCCTCCTCGGTCTCTGCGGCGGGGTTCGAACCCCACATCGGATGACCGTTGGACTCCGGGAGGTACCGGAGGGCTATCAGACCGACCACGCCAGCGAGCATGAGGTAGAACGCGGGCCACATGAGGTTGCCGGTGGCGGAGATGAGCGCCTCCATGACGGTGGACGTGGTGCCACCGAACAGCGAGATGGAGACGTTGAAGGCGATTGCCAGCGCGCCGGCGCGGACCACGGTGGGGAACAGCGACGGCAGCGTGGACGGCATCATCGAGCTGAAGCAGATCAGGGACAGCCCCATGATGAGCATGCCGATGAAGACGCACGCGGTGTTGCTGACCCTGATCAGCAGGATCGACGGGATTGCCAGGACAATCAGGGAGAGAGACCCCGCGAGGACGATCGGTTTGCGGCCGATCCGGTCGGAGAGCTTCCCGAAGACCGGGATAAGCAGCAGCATCACAGCCATCACGATGATCTGGAGGATGTTCGCCGTCAGGCTGGAGACTTCGTAGCCGTCCTGCCGGTTCCCGATCTCGTCGAAGTAGGAGGGCAGGAAGGAGGTCAGCATGTAGTTCGTGACGTTCCAGGCGAGCACCAGGCCGCAGCAGACCAGAATGGACGGCCAGAGAGACAGAATCTTCTTGAACTCGTTGCCCTCGAAGTCACGGGCCGCGTGGGACTGGCTCTCGGGCGCGCTCTTCGCGGCTTCCTGCTGCTCGAACGCGGGGGTGTCCTTCAGCTTGGTTCGCAGGTAGATGCCGACGAAGCCCAGGGGCAGTGCCACGAAGAAGGGCAGACGCCATCCCCAGGACATCATCGCGTCCTCACTGAGGATGCTCTCGAGGATGACGGCGACGGACGCGCCGAGGACGTAGCCGCCGAAGGTGCCGACCTCAAGCAGGCTGCCGAAGAAGCCGCGCTTGCGGTCTGGGGCGTACTCGGAGATGAAGGTCATCGCATTGGAGTACTCACCGCCGGTCGAGAAGCCCTGCAGGAGACGACACAGCAACAGCAGGAACGGCGCGGCCATGCCGATGGCAGCGTAGTCCGGGATGACACCGATGAGGAAGGTACTGCTCGCCATCAGGATCATGGTGAGCGCGAGGACGCGGTTGCGACCGATGCGGTCGGAAAGTGGTCCGAAGACCAATCCGCCGATGGGGCGGACCAGGAAGGAGACCGCGAAGAGGCCGGCCACGATGATCTTGCCGGCGGCGCCTGAGTCGTCCGGGAGGAACACCCCCTCGATGGTGAGGGCGAGGTAGCCGTAGACCCCGAAGTCGTACCACTCGGTGACGTTACCGATGGCGGCGGCGTTGATGGCTCGTCTGACGGTGGCAGGCTCGGTGACGGTGACGTCGTCGGCCTCCCACCTCTTACCTTCTGGGATGTGGCTGTTCTTCAGTGATCCGAACATGTGCGGTTCGTCAGTCCTTCCGGTGTGCCGGTCGTGCAGTTGGGCGAGGTGGTCCTTTGCGCGGTCCTTTCGGTCGGGTCCGCCGTCGTGGGCGGTTGGTAATGAAAAAAGTGTCACCCACTCTATAACCGGCTTATTGATATGGACAACCCTGCAGTGCCCGAGAAGTCTCCGTTCCCATACCCCAATTCGCACAAGTGAGAACCTTGATGGCGTCGGTTTCTACCGCTGGCCAGTGGGTTCCCTATCTCGCGTGCAGGGATCGCGACTCGGTCTCCAGGAGTTCTCACAACATGATGGAGGGCGCCGCGCACTGCCCGTCCGGGCCGTTGCGGGACGGATCGACGTAGCCCGTGCAAGCCTCTACTCGAGGGTGGACTCGGCGGACGACCTTGTCGCCGCCCCTCCGATGGCGAACATCGACCCGGCGATGAGGTAGGACGCATCCGGGTCGGCCTCTGCAATGGAGAGCGGGAGCGCGGTCTGCAGGCGGGAGGAGATGGCGCCCAGCACCAGGACGGACAGGACGGACAGGCTGAGCATGACCACCTGAAGAACCATCCGAAGGCACCTGGGGGACGCTCTGGATGCAGTCGCCGCGGTCGCCGCGTCCTGCTCACTGTCCGCCGAACGGCCGACGATTTTCCCGGCCACCCGGGGAAGGAATGAAGCGATTATCGCGGTGGTGGCGGCAACGCCGCCGACGGCAACCATCACGCCAGTCGTCCCGAGGAATCCGGCGAAGACGGTGACCGCGGGGCCGATGATGGCACCGGCGGAACTCGCGGCGCTCAACGTGGTGAACCCTCGCCCCTGAACCTCGGTGGGGAGAGCTTTGACGGCGTAGGTATAGGCGGCGGGGATCAGCCCGTTCGCGAACCCGTTGATGATCCTGGCGGCCAACATGAACTCGAAGGTCGGGGCGAACGCCATGGCGATATAGGCCACAGCTACCAGAATCGCGGCACGCTGCATCATGATTCTGGGGCCGAAGCGGTCGGCGAGCAGACCCCACACCGGGGACATCAGTGCGGAGATGATGAATGAGATCGACACCAGTAGGCCGACCAGGTGCAGCTGCTCAGGATCGCGCTCCCGCAGGACGCGGGGTACCAGGGGGAGGTTGGCGAAGAAGCATGCCGAGCTGACGCCGATGCAGATGGCGAGGAGGCTGATTGTTCTGGAGTTGCTGCCGCGAGGTCGCGGCAACTGATCAGTACCCTCGCTCACGCCATCATTTGAGCACGACGGCGCCTGTATCCGCAGGTGGTGAATAGATTGGTTGGGCTCCGCCCCCAAGTGGGCGCGAGGCTGCTACGCCGCGTATCCACCGTCAATATTCAGACCGGCACCGGTGATGTAGGATGCGTCCGGGCTGGCGAGGAACACGACGCCCGCGGCAACTTCCTCCGGTCGGCCGTACCGTCCCATGGCCGTGGTCGGGAGAAACATGGATGAGGCCGGTCCGTCTGCGGGATTCATGTCAGTGTCGATGAAACCGACCTTGACCGTGTTCACCGTAATGCCGCGGTGCGCCAAGTCTCGTGCTGCGCCGCGGCTGTAACTTTCCAGGGCCGCCTTCGATGCAGTGTAGTCGGCCATGCCGGGGAAACCAGCCCGTGATGCAGCGCCGGTACTGATGTTCACGATGCGTCCTCCCTCCGGGAGCAAGGGGAATGCCGCACGGATCGCGGCGACGGCTCCCTGGTAATTCACCGCGATGTGCCGGTCCAGAGCATCCTCGTCGACGTCCTCACTGTCGATCGGCGCCGCCGCGCTGAATCCGGCGTTGTTGATGAGAATATCGAGCCTGCCGAAATCATCGACCACGCGCTGGACAAGGTCCGCGCCATTGGCAGGATCCGACTGGTCGGCGCGATACGCGGCGGCCCGGACCCCCGTGGCCTGCAGATCCCGTACCACGTCCTGCGCCTTCTGGTCCGAGGACGCGTAGCTGATCGCTACGTCGGCCCCTTCGTTGGCCAGTGCCCGGGCTATTGCAGCCCCGATGCCCCGGGATCCACCGGTAACGATCGCAACTTTGTTATTGAGCTTTCCCATGGTGCGTTTCCGCCCTTTCGATGCGTAGTGAATTCTTGACCGGATGGTCCATAATAGCCAGTTATGGACTGATTGGTCAACATCGCCTACCATGGGGTCATGGCGCGACCACGAGCATTCGATGAGGAAAAAGTACTGTGTGCAGTTCGGGAGCAGTTCTGGACGGCAGGCTACGCAGCGACCTCCATGGACGATCTGATGC
Organism: Corynebacterium sp.; assembly: GCF_052107835.1. GTDB lineage: Bacteria > Actinomycetota > Actinomycetes > Mycobacteriales > Mycobacteriaceae > Corynebacterium. The sequence continues at coordinate 21,404 of NZ_JBQEDF010000047.1, read as the reverse complement.
GTGTCAGCGGTCTCGGCAAGGGGAGTTTATACGCGGCCTTCGGCGATAAACGTGGGCTCATCCTCCGGGTGTTACGTGACTATGCAACGGGGAACCTCGAACAACTTCGCCGGACTGTGAGGGAAACCCCCCGTGCCATTGATGCGCTCCGCAGTGTTGTCGAATCGCCGATAGCCGGGAGCCGAGTCGACGATGCCATACGGCGTGGATGTTTGTTGGCGAACAGCACCACCGAGTTGGGCAATACGGATCCGGACGTCCGTTCCCTGGCGCACCAGACCTACGAGGAGCTCACGGGCGCGATTGCCGAGTGTGTTGTTCGTGCCTGCAATGAGGGCGATCTGGGGGACGAGTTCGAACCGGTTGCACTGGCGCGGGCACTGCTGGCTGCCCAGCAGGGAATTGTGTACATGGGCAGGACCGGGATGGACCCACTAACTCTGGCCTCTACGGCACGTGAGCTGTCGGCACGACTTCTCCCTGTGGGCAGTCGGCCCGCGACGTGATGCGGGTACTGTCGCGTTAGCGCATGCAGCCACCCCTCACGGAAGCATCGTCCACCCTGCTGATCCTGTGGCTTTTCCTCAGCCCAATCCTCGTCATCGCGGCGTGGATCCTGCACTTGTCCGGCATTGGCGGGCGCGTCACTGAGTCACTTCTGGTGTTGGTGGGTGCCGCACCCATCTTCGTTGATGCCGTCGTCCAACTCGGTGATCCGGAGAACTGGGAGCCCCTCACCCTGTCACTGAATACCGCGATCGTCGTGGTGGTGATCGCCGTTGCAGGAGTCTCGCTCCGCGTCTTCGCCACACCCGGCAGAACCCTGACGTACCAGAGTGACAGGCGATCCGACGGTCCGCGATGACGATCAGCTGACGGGAACCGCCAGACGCGAGTACGGGCCGGTGGAAGCAGTCCAAGACAACCACCCCAAGCGCGTGCTGACGCTTGCCCCGATGGTCGATGACAACACAGTAGGTATCCGGCACCTCCGCGTTCCGGACTTCCTTCTGTCGGACGAGTACTGAACGCAGACGGGCCCGAACCCCGGATGGTGGACACGGGGATTTGATCAAGATGCGAATCTGAGCCTACCGGAACCACGGGCCTCATAGGCCTGCGGCGAGAGATTTCCACACCAGGAATGCCTGCGGACGGTGTTGTAACGGACGCACCACCGGAACACATCCCGACGGCACACCAACTGATTGGCGAACGTCTTCGCGTCCTGGAGCACTTCACGCTTGAGAGCGGCATTGAACGACTCAGCCAGAGCATCGTCCGCGCTGGTACCGCTCGCGCCCATCGACTGGCGGACCCCCAACCTGCGGCAGGTGTCCTGGAACGCCCCAGAGGTGTAGACGCTGCCGTGATCCGAGTGGAAGATCGCCCCGGCCAGGCTGCCGCGCTCGGTCTTCGCCATCACCAAGGCCTCCTGCACCAACTCGGTGCGCATGTGATCGGCGATCGCGAAGCCGACGAGCCGGCGGGAGAAGCAGTCGATGACCGTGGCCAGGTACATGTTCGACCCGTCGGCAACCGGTAGGTACGTGATGTCACCGACATAGGTGTCGTTGACCGCCCTGGTGGTGAACCGGCGGCGCAGCAGATCAGCGAACACCCGCCGACGCGGGTCGGCGACAGTGGTTTTTCACGCGGCGTTTCTTCGTGTAGCCGACCAGTCTGCTGGCACGCACGAGGCGGGCGACGCGCTTGTGGTTGAACGGCGCTGAACTGGAAGCGCCCGAGGCATCGTCGTCGGGGTCGTTGATTTCGGCGGTGATGCGCTTGGCGCCGTGAGCCACCGTTGTTCGCGTCGAACACCGCGGTGATCCGCGCGGCCAGCGCCGCATCGTCGACCCGGCGGGCCTGGCGTTGTGCCGTGGTGTCCTTCCATTTGTAGAACGAGGATCGGTTGATCGTCAGGACCTCGCCGTGCTTGACGAGGTTAGTAAGACATTGAACTCTTTGCCCACCGGTACCTCAGACTTCAAACAGTATGTCGGCATCCAGAACCGCCGGGGTGTTCATACCTCTGAAAACAGTGGGGAGTACTGCTCAGCTCCCCGGCGCCGAGGTATCCGCCGTCAGGTCCTGGTTCGCCGCGGCGCCCCGCAGTGTCACGAACGCCCAGAGTGCCGCGAAGAGCATCACTCCGGCGCCGGCCAGACCTGTCACCGTGATTGCCTCGGTGAAGGCCTCCGAGGCCGCGTCGGCGACGGCGGCGCCGGTGCGTCCGCCCACTTCGTCCGCGACCAGCAGGGCCTCCGCCATTGTCGAGGACGCCCGTTCGGAGAGGTCCCCCGGCAGCCCGAGCCCGGCGGTGCCGTCCGCCGCGACCCGGCTGTACCAGGCCACCAGCACACCGCCGAGTATCGCGGTGCCCATTGTCGTACCGATTTCGTAGCCGGTCTCGGACGTGGCCGCCGCCTGCCCGGCCCGCTCCGGGGGCACCGAACTCATGATGATGTCGTTGCTCAGGGTGAGTCCCATGCCGGCGCCGAGTGCTACCAGCGCGAGCAGCGTCGCGACCAACGCGGGGCTGGACGAGGGGGACAGCAGGACGGTCAGGCCGAACCCGGTCACCGAGACCATCAGGCCGAGGATGATGATGTACGCGGGCAGGAACCTGCGCGCCAGCGCGGCGGCCAGGAAACCCGCCGTCGCCGCGAGCACCGCCTGCGGTACCAGCCACACCGACGCCTCCAGGGGGGCCATGCCCAGGACGAGCTGCAGGAACTGGACGAGCGCGACCAGTGACCCGACCATCGCGAATATGGACAGGACGTCGGTGACGACAGCGCCCCGGAAGTGCCGCACGGTGAACAGCCGGACGTCGAGGAGAGGGGTGGTCAGCCGGAGCTGGCGGCGGACGAAGAGTGCGAGCGCGAGCACGCCGAGGACGGCCGCCACGATGCCGAGGACGACCTCCTTGTCGCCGGCGATGTTCTTGATGCCGTAGACCACCCCGAGCAGCCCGACCAGCGAGAGAACCACGCTGGGCAGGTCAATCGAGTGCAGGTCAGGGTTGCGGCTCTCCGGGAGCAGCAGCGGGCCCAGAATCGCGAGCAGCACCATCACGGGGATGTTCATCAGGAAGGCGGCGTGCCAGCTGAACGTCTCGATGATCCATCCGCCGAGGATCGGTCCGGCGGCGGCGCCCACCGAGGCCATCGCGCCCCAGACCGCCATCGCGTAGCGGCGTTGTTCGCGGTCGAGGAACATATTGCGCAGCAGGGACAGTGTCGACGGCATCATCATCGCGCCGCCGACACCCAGCAGGGCCCGGGCACCGATGAGCATCCAGGCCGTGGTCGACATCGCGCCCAGGACGGAGGCGGCGGTGAAGACGACCGCGCCAATAAGGAGGTTCCGACGTCGGCCGAATCGCTCTCCCACGCTCGACATCGCCACCAGGAGACTGGCCAACACCAGCGAGTACATGTCGATCATCCAGAGCTGTTCGGTGCCGGTGGGGCTCAGCTCGGCGGAGATCTCGGGCAACGCCATGAGCAGGACTGTTCCGTCGATGGCGATCAGCAGCACTGGCAGCGCGAGGACCACGAGGCCGATCCATTGCCGGGTGCCCGCCCTGGGAGGCGACGAGGTGGAGGTGGGTGAAGAGGATGAGGGTGCTGGGGTGGTCACCGGGGTGCTCCTTGCAGTGTCTTGACGGTTGGACACACCTCAGTTCAGACTGCGACGTCGCGTCGGGGTCAACGCACTATACCGTGATGTACCTCACAGAGGTCATCCCTCACAGTCGCTGGTCGACCCGGCGCAGCACCCGGAGTTGGGCGGCGTTGAGCGTTGTTTCGCTCAACCGCTCCATCAGTTCGGTGAACTGCGAATTGATCGTGGTCATATCCGCCAGGCGGGACATCATCGGTCGCAGGTACACGGTGAAGTCTTCGATGAGGGTCAGGACGTCCCGGTCGGAGGCGCCGTCCTGCAGTGCGAAGAAGCGCCCGGTCAGCTCCTCCCCGGCTACGCGTTCCTGGTCGGACATCCCGAAGATGGAGGCGATGCGCGAGGGGGCGGCTTCGCTGAGGGCGTGACCGAGCAGGACGAGCAGCTCATGTTCGAAGCGGATGTGGTCCGGCGACATGCCTCCGGTGGGCTCTGACCGGTACGGCGACAGTTCGGGGTCCAGGTCCGGCGGTGATCCGGCGCGGCGCAGTGCGTCGATGCTGGCCCTCCTGGCCGTGAGCCGATCAAGCTCGGCGGTGGTCCTGCGGTCGAGTTCGTCCAGCATCACTTCGGCGGCGGCGGGGTCGTCGAGGACCTCCGGCAGCGCGGACAGGGGGATGCCCAGTGAGGTCATCCGGGTTATGCGGAGCAACCGGACCACATGGGCGACGTCGTAGTGGCGGTAGCCGGCCGAGGACCGCGGAGGTTCCGGCAGCAGGCCGATCTTGTGGTAGTGCCGCAACGTGCGCACCGACACCCCGGCGAGCTCGGCGAGTTCACTGCTGAGCATCAGCCCGGCTCCGTCGTTCCGTGGAGCACAGCGTCCGCCGCCAGGTAGAGGGTTGCGGTCTCCATCTGCACGATCGCGTCATCGGCGGGCAGCGCCCGTTGCAGGGCCAGCCCCTCCAGGACGGTGTTCAGGAAACGTGCCTGCCGGGGGACGTCGTCCGTGGACACATCGCGCTCCCTGGCGAGGACGGTCAGCCAGTCCTCGACGCGGTGCTGTCCGTCCTGCTCCATCGCCAGGTAGGCCCCACGAATTTGGTCGGTGGGGTCGGCGGTGATGAAATCCCTGGTCAGTGTCATCACGGCTTCGCGTGCGGGCTGACCGATGGGTGCCGCGTCCAACACGGAGCGCAGACAGTCGACGAGGCGGTCACGGGCGGGACGCGTCGCGTCCCGGATGTCCTCAGCACCGGTGACCGTCCAGTCGTAGATGCGTCCGAGAACCGCGTTGCGCAGTGCCTGCTGGGTGGGGAAATGGTGGCGCAGCGACCCGGTGCTCACGCCGGCCCGGAATGCGACGGTCCGCACGCTGAGCCTCGCGGTCATGCCGTCCTCGCCGAGGATGGCGGCAGCGGCAGCGAGAATTCGTTCCCGTGAACTGGTGTTATCCATCGTGGACGACCGTACCATCACGGTGTGATGGCACGCTGTGCCAATACACTGTGTTAGTGTGGCGTTTGATCGACCAACACACTGTATTGGACACTGCATCACTTGCCGGAGAGGCACCCACATGATGAAGGACAGGCAACGCCAGCTTTGAGACAACCGGACTGGAAGTTCGGCACCTCGGATCCACCCGCTTCCGGGACCTGCACCCGCAATCCCCGAACTTGCAAAACTCGAAACCCGCATCCCCCAGACAACGAAAAACCGAAGGTCACAAACCCTTTCGAGTTTGTGACCTCCGGCCGGTTCAGTTCGCGAACCGCTCACTGTGGGCGAAGGGGGACTTGAACCCCCACGTCCCGAAGGACACTGGCACCTGAAGCCAGCGCGTCTGCCATTCCGCCACTCGCCCGTGGCATCGATACGGAGCATCGACGTGGGTTGCCTTTTCGCAACGGAGGAAAGATTATCACCACCACCCACGACACACAAAGTTGCAGGTCACAAAGGCGCATATCAACCGGTACTACACCCGACCCCCAATCTTCAGAGACTTCCAGGCACTTCACAGGCGTGATACGTATAGTTGACCGTCAACGTCGGCCTACCCGGCCCCCGGGGGACGAGGCTCACTGGAAAACAGACTGATCCACACAGACGCACCCGCGGGAGAACTGAAGCAAAGGAGAAAGCAGCGATGGACCTCTTCGGCCGGTTCCGCAAGCTCGACAGCTCTCTTCAGCGCGGGCTGGACAACGGCTTCGCCCGTGTCTTCGGCGGCGAAGTCGTCCCCGCTGAGATCGACGAACTGCTGAAGCAGGAGGTCGAGGACACCCTCATGGAGGACAGCAAGGGGAAGATCGTCGCCGCCTCGTCCTACGTTGTCCACGTCTCGAAGCACGACCACGACGCCCTGCTGGAGAAGCGTCCCGAGCTCGCCGACGAGCTCCGTGGGCGCCTGCACCGCTTCATCCGCAACGAGGGTTGGGAGTCCCCCCAACCGGTCTCCGTGGAGATCCTGGAGGACGACGGGCTGCACACCGGCCAGCTCAAGTCGCGCTCTTCCTTCGACCCGCCCGCAGGCTCCTCCACGGAACCCCCGGAATCCCCGGATTCCCGGGGCGCCAACGACAACGAACCCCACTGGCCCCGCAGCGAACCCGATTCCGGACGCAACCCGGTCGCCCGCCCGTACGACGCCAAGGAGGCCGACGGACAGGACGACGCAGGCAGGCCAGGGGCAGGGGCAGCTGGTGCTGCGGGAGCCGCAGCCGCAGGTGCCGCCGGAGCCGCAGGTGCCGCAGCCAACCCCCTGACCGGACTGGCGCGTCCCGCGCAGCCGGCGGAACGCCCCACCCGCGAGCCGGTGCCCGAGCCGCGCACGCCCGACCCCGAACCGGAGCCCGATCCGCCCATGGCCAGCTACCCCGGCACCGAAGTCATCTCCCACAAGGACGAACCCCCGGCCCGCACCGGGGACAGCGCCACCGGTGCCGCCGACGCGGCCGCCGCCGGCGAGGAGTCCGCCCCGCAGACCACCGTCACCCTGTTCCTGCAGGACGGCTCCGCCCGGAACTACGTCCTGCAGAACGGCGCCAACGTCATCGGACGCGGCAACAACGTGGACTTCCGCCTGCCGGACACCGGCGTCTCCCGGCAGCACGCCGAGATCACCTGGGACGGTTACGACGCCGTCCTCACCGACCTCAAATCCACCAACGGGACCACGGTGAATGACATCCCCGTGGAGAACTGGCTGCTCGCGGACGGCGATGTGGTCACCATCGGGCACAGCGAGATCGAGGTTCGGTTCAGCTGACGGACCACCGAGAGGGTAGATTCAGCCGGTAGGATCGAACGACGATCACACCGGCACGAATAGGAGATGACCTTCAATGCAGACGACCCTGGTGTTAGTCGCCAAGATCGCCCTCCTCGTCGTGCTCTGGCTGTTCATCTGGATCACCGTGCGCGCCATGCGGAAGGAGGTCTCGACGGCAGCCATGGCGGGACCGGCCGGACCGGGTGCCGCCGTCGGTGCGTCCGTCGCCGCGCCAGCCGCGTCCGGTGGGCGCGGTTTCCGCCGTGCCGCCGCACCGACATCGCTGCAACTGGTCTCCGGTCCACTCACCGGCACCACGCTGAATCTACAGGGCTACCAGGAGGTTTCGATGGGCCGGTCCAGTTCGTGCACCCTCGAGGTCGAGGATGACTTCGCCTCCGGCACCCACGCCCGCCTGATGCGCCGCGGGGACGACTGGTTCCTCGAGGACCTCGATTCGCGCAACGGGACCTTCCTCAACGGTCAACGCATCGACCAGCCCGAACGCGTCGCCGCCGGTCAGGAGCTCCGTGTCGGCCAGACGACGGTGAGGATGGAAGCATGACCGACCAGCCCACGCACAGCGACGACGGCACCGCAGGCGCCACCCTGGCCCTCGACTACGCCGCCCTGTCCGACCGCGGCCTGGTGCGCAGCAACAACGAGGATTCCGCGGTTGCCGCACCGAACCTGCTGGCCCTGGCCGACGGCATGGGCGGCCACGCCGCCGGTGAAGTCGCCTCCGAGCTGATGATCACGTCGCTGTACACCCTGCAGAACACCATGTCGCAGGGGGTCTCTGTCCCGCAGGACCGGCTGCTCACCATGCTCGCCGAGGCGATGGACGACGGCAACCGCGCGATCGCCGCCCACGTCGACGACAACCCCAACCAGGACGGCATGGGCTGCACCCTGACCACCATGCTGTTCGACGGGGCCTCGCTCGGCGTCTGCCACGTCGGCGATTCGCGCGGCTACCTGCTGCGTGACGATGAACTGACCCAGGTCACCAAGGACGACACCTTCGTCCAGTCCCTGGTCGACGAGGGCAAGCTCGCCCCGGAGGACGTCAGCAGCCACCCGCAGCGTTCCCTGATCCTCAAGGCGTTGACCGGCCGACCGGTCGACCCGACCCTGGAACTGCGCGACGCCCGCCCCGGTGACCGCTACCTCCTGTGCTCGGACGGCCTGTCCGACCCGGTGAGTTTCGACACCATCCAGGAGGTGATGCGCACCGGCACTCCCGCCGAAGCCGGTGCCCAGCTCATCAACCTCGCACTGCGCGGCGGCGGCCCGGACAATGTCACCGTCGTCGTCGCCGACGTCGTCGACCCCGCCGAGCTCCCGGGGGACGCCACGCTGCCCAGCGAGCCGATGCTCGCCGGCGCGGTGAACGGTACCGCCCCCGAGCTGCCCCGCCCCGATACGTCGGCCGGCCGCGCCTCGGCCGTCAACATCATCCAGGGTCCCGCCTCTGGTGCGGCCGCCGCGTCCGATGCGCCGGCCGACGCCGGTCCCGCCTCCGCGCAGGACGCCCCGGACGACGCCGACGCCGAGCCGGGGAAGCGCCGGTCCCGCAAGGGCTGGTTCATCGGGCTCGCCGCCGTCCTGGTGCTGGTCGTCGCCGCCGGCGGAACCCTCTGGTACGTCCGCGACAACCTGAGCCAGACCTACTTCGTGGCCACCGCCTCAACGGACGACCGGCCCTCCCCCGCAACGACCGGCAGTTCCGGGGCCCCTTCTGCACCCGCATCCGGCGAAGAGACGGCCGGGCCGGAGGAGCCGAACGCACCCGCACCGGACGACGACAACACCACCCCGGCTACAGCGCCCCCGGCCCCGGAAACGGCGCCGGAGACCGCCCCCGGGACCGCTGCGGAGGAGCCCGCCGAGAGCGGGACCCCGATCCTCATCTACCAGGGCTCCCCGGGCAGCATCCTGGGTGTCTCCACCCAGTCCGCCTACCAGGAGGTCTGCCTCGACGGTGGCGCGGATGTCCGGCTGCTCCCCGCCGGCAGCGACGACCCCTGCCACCGGTTCACCACCTCCGACCTGACCCCCGCCGCGCGCGGCACGCTCGACAATCTGCCCCGTGACTCCTACGACGAGATCCAGCAGCAGGTCCGCCGTCTCGCCGACCAGACTCTCCCTGTGTGCGTGACCCGCGACAACGACAACCGAAACAACGACAACGGCAACAGCAGCAATGCCGAACCGTCCGACCTCACCACTCCGGGGGTTTCGTGCCGGGAGGTGGACTGACCATGCCCGCACCCACCACCACCGGGATCCGTGCGTCCGCCAGGGCCCGCGGCCTCGAGCTCGGCCTGCTGGTCTTCTCCGCCGTCGTCCTGGGCATCGCCCTGGTCGCCCTGCAGCTGTCCCAGGGCAATGACCTCACCGCGGACGTCCTCGTGCTCGTCGGCGGCTACATCGTGGTCTTCGGCCTCGCCCACCTGGTGCTGTGCCTGAAGGCACCGAACGCCGACCAGATCATGCTGCCGGTCGCCGCGATGCTCAACGCCATCGGGCTGGTGATGATCTACCGACTCGACCTGGCACGCGAGACGTCCCTGGCGAACTCCCAGATCATGTGGACGGTCATCGCCCTGGTGTTCTTCTCCGCGGTGATGTGGTTCATGAAGTCCCACACCTCCCTGCAGAACTACGCCTACCTGCTGGGACTGGGGGCCCTGCTGCTCTCCGCCCTGCCCATCGTGTGGCCGACGTCCATGAACGCGGACGCCAAGGTGTGGATCAGCCTCGGCCCGTTCTCGATCCAGCCGGGCGAGTTCGCGAAGATCATGCTGCTGATCTTCTTCGCCGCGCTGCTGGTCAACAAGCGCACCCTGTTCTCCGTCGCCGGGAAACGGTTCCTGGGCCTGCAGTTCCCCCGCCTGCGCGACCTGGGGCCGATCCTGCTGGTCTGGGGCCTGGCGATCCTGATCATGGCCGCACAGAACGACTTCGGTCCGGCCCTGCTGCTCTTCGCCACGATCCTCGGCATGCTCTACATGGCCACCGGGCGTTCCTCCTGGCTGGTCATCGGCCTGGGGCTGGCGGTGGTCGGTGTGTACATCGTCTTCCAGATCTCCGACAAGATCCAGGACCGCTTCACCAACTTCCTCGACCCGATCGGCAACTACGACGGCACCGGCTACCAGCTGTCGCAGGCCCTGTTCGGCATGTCCTTCGGTGGGGTGACCGGTACCGGCCTGGGCGAGGGCTACCCGCAGAACGTGCCGGTGGCCTGGTCGGACTTCATCCTGTCCTCGGTCGGTGAGGAGTTCGGCTTCGTCGGCCTGGCCGCCGTCCTGATCCTCTTCGCCATCCTGGTCACCCGCGGTTTCGTCACGGCACTGCGCACCCCGGACTCCTTCGGCAAGCTCGTGGCCGCGGGCCTCTCACTGACCCTCGCGGTGCAGATCTTCGTGGTCACCGGCGGCATCTCCAAGCTGCTGCCGATGACCGGGCTGACCACACCGTTCATGTCACACGGCGGCTCCAGCCTGCTGGCCAACTACATCCTGCTGGCCATCCTGCTGAAGATCTCGCACTCCGTGAACACCCCGAAGACCTTCCCGGACGGCCCAACCGACTCCCCGGACGGTCCCGACCCCGACAACCCAGCCACCAGCACCGACAACAGGGAGGTCCGCGCATGAACAAGTCCATCCGCAACGTCGCGGTCTTCGCGTTCGTCCTGGTGGTGATCCTGCTGGCCAACCTCACCTGGATCCAGGGGTTCCAGACGTCCACCTACTCCGAGAACGCCTTGAACTCCCGGCAGTTCATCGAGCAGAAGTCCATCCCCCGCGGCCAGATCACCGCGGGTGGCCAGGTGCTCGCCCAGTCCAACGCCGACGAGGACGGCCTGTACAGCCGCGAGTACCCCACGAACCCCTCCACCTACGGGGCAGCCCTGGGCTACCTGTCGGACCAGTACGGGGCGTCCGGCATCGAGGCGTCGCAGAACTCCATCCTCGACGGCACCGACGACTCCCTCTTCGCCTCCCGCGCCTGGGACACGATCACCGGCAAGGAGGCCAAGGGGGCGAACGTGGACCTGACCCTGCAGCCCAATGTGCAGCAGGTCGCCTACGACGAGCTGTCCTCCCGTGGCTACTCCGGCTCCGTGGTGGCTCTGCGGCCCTCCAGCGGCGAGGTACTCGCCATGGCGTCCACCCCCGGTTTCGACCCGTCCGCGATCACCAACCCGGACGCCGAATCGTCTAGCGCCGCCTTCGAGGCGCTGCAGAACGACCCCAACGCACCGCTGCTCAACCGTTCGACCCAGCAAACCCAGCCGCCCGGCTCGACCTTCAAGCTGATCACCACCGCCGCGGCCCTGGAGGCCGGCGACAACGCCGACACCATGGTCAACGGTGAATCGCAGATCACCCTGCCGGACACGACCACCACGCTGGAGAACTACGGCGGCGTGTCCTGCGGTGGCCCCCAGGTCCCGCTGCGCACCGCGTTCTCCCAGTCCTGCAACACCTCCTTCGTGGACCTCGCCGTCCGCCACGGCGCCGACGCCTTCCGCGACACCGCAGACGCCTTCGGCATCGGCGAGGAGGACGACGAGGACTTCGGCCTGCCCATCCAGAACTCCACGATCGGCGACATCCCGGACGGCGCCGCACTCGGCCAGTCCGCCATCGGCCAGCGGGACGTGGCACTGACCCCGCTGCAGAACGCCGTCATCGCCGCCACCATCGCCAATGACGGGGTGCGCATGAAGCCGCACCTGGTCAAGCAGGTCACCGGCTCGGACCTGGACGTGATCCAGGAGACCCGTCCCAACGAGGCCGGACGGGCGATCTCCCCCGAGGTCTCCGACCAGCTCACCGACCTGATGCGCGGCTCCGAGCAGTACTCGGGCGGCTCCGGCGACATCGCGTCGAAGACCGGTACCGCCGAGCACGGCGAGGACTCCCGCAACTCCGACCCGCACGCCTGGTACGTCGCCTTCGGACCGTCCGAGGACGCCGATGTCGCCGTCGCCGTGCTGGTCGAGAATGGCGGCGACGCGGGCCAGGCCGCCACCGGTGGTTCGGTCGCCGCCCCGATCGGCCGCGCCGTGATCGACGCAGCCCTCCAGGAAGCGAGGTGAGCACGATGAGCGACGATCCCAACGATCCGGACGACGGCACCCGCGTATTCGGTGCCGCGGAGTCCCCGGAGCCCGACGGAGCATCCGCCCGCGACCGTGCGGCGGCCGACCGCATCCAGCGCGTCCTCGACGCCCACTACGCCGGGCCGTCCGGTGGCGCCGGCACCGAACGCCGTTTCACCGTCTCCCGCATCGTCGGACGCGGCGGCATGTCCACCGTCTGGCTGGCCTACGACGCCGTCATGGAGCAGGACGTGGCCGTCAAGGTGCTCAAACCCGAGCTCACCGATGACGCCGAGTTCCGCGACCGCTTCCGCCAGGAGGCCGAGGCCGCCGAGACGATCGACTCCGAGAACGTCGTGGCCACCTTCGACTACGGCGAGCAGCAGGACGTCGACGGCACCGGCGTGGCCTACTGCTTCATCATCATGGAGTACGTCCAGGGCGAGTCCCTGGCCGACATCCTCGGCCGCGAACGCACCCTGCCCGAGGTGATGGTGCTCGACCTGATCGCACAGGCCGCCGTCGGGCTGCAGGCCATCCACCAGCGCCAGCTGATCCACCGGGACATCAAGCCCGGCAACCTCATGGTCACCGCCGACGGCGTGGTCAAGGTCACCGACTTCGGCATCGCCAAGGCCGCCTCCGCCGTGCCGCTGACCCGCACCGGCATGGTCGTGGGCACCGCCCAGTACGTGTCCCCCGAACAGGCGCAGGGGCTGGACATCGGGCCGTCCAGCGACGTGTACTCGCTCGGTGTGGTCGGCTACGAGGTACTCGTCGGCCAGCGCCCCTTCTCCGGGGACTCCACCGTCTCCGTCGCCCTGAAGCACATCAACGAACCCGCCCCGGAGCTGCCGGACACGTTCAGTGCCCCGATGCGCCAGCTGATCGCGATCTGCCTGCGCAAGGACCCGGCCGCCCGGTACGCCGACGGAGCCGCACTGGCCGCCGCCACCGTCCCGGTGCGCGACGGGCAGATGCCGCCGGACCCGGCCACCGGTTTCACCCCTCCGCCCTCGATGGCGGGACAGGCCCCGACCGGGTCAGGACGTCTCGGCGAGGTCACCGACGAGGCGAACATGGGACCGGCACCGCGCAAGGGCGGTGGCCGCCGCCTGTGGATCTGGGCGCTCGCCGTCGCCCTGGTCGTGGCCCTGGCCGCCCTGGTCTGGGCGATCTGGGATCCGTCCGGTTCCGAGGACCCGCCGCCAGCGCCCCCGGAAACGGAGACGATCACCTCCGAGGTGACCGAGGAGCAGACCGTGGTCCCGCCGCCGGACGTCGTCGAGCCCACCGAGGAGCCGACGGACCCGGGCACACCGACCAGCGTGCCCACCGACCCGGACCAGCCGACCGAACCCACCGTGCCGACCGACCCGGAGGAGCCGACGGAGCCCACCGGCCCCGATGAGCCGACCGATCCCGGCCAGCCCTCCGACCCACCGCCGGGCGACTCCGAGCCACCGTCGGCATCGGACATCGTGGAGGATCTGCTGCCGGATCTGCAGGACCCCGCCGCGGAAAACGGCACCGGGCAGAACACCGGCAACGGTGGTGCCGCGGATGCGACTGTGGGGCCGATGTGACGCACGGTATTAGCAACCGGAGGCACCGCACCGGTATTCTCCCAGGAGAGCACCGTAGCGGGCACCACAATGAGACCCACAGAGTGACACACAGGAAGGGAGCAGCATGGACCTGAGCAACACCAGGCTCGGCGGGCGGTACCTACTCGGCCCCGTCATCGGCACCGGTGGCATGTCCGACGTCTATGCCGCCACCGACGAACTTCTCGGCCGCGACATCGCGGTGAAGATGATGCGGGCGGACCTCGCCCGTGACGAGACCTTCCTGGAGCGTTTCCGCCGCGAGGCGCAGAACGCCGCGAAGCTGAACCACCACGCCATCGTCGCCGTCTACGACACCGGTCAGACCGACGACGCGTCCGGCCACGTCCCCTACATCGTCATGGAGCGCGTGCACGGGCAGACCCTGCGCGACATCGTGCGCGACAACGGCCCCCTGCCGCTGGAGGAGGCGTCCCGCGTCATGGCGGAGGTCTGCCGTGCACTCGGGTTCTCCCACGAGGCCGGGATCATCCACCGGGACGTGAAGCCCGCGAACATCATGATCACCAACACCGGTGCGGTGAAGGTGATGGACTTCGGCATCGCCCGTGCCCTGTCGGACACCACCTCGGCGATGACGCAGACCGCCGCGGTCATCGGCACCGCCCAGTACCTCTCCCCCGAGCAGGCACGCGGCCGCTCCGCCGAGGCCCGCTCCGACATCTACGCCGCAGGCTGCGTCTACTACGAGGTCACCACGGGGCGTCCCCCGTTCTCCGGGGAGTCGCCGTTCTCCGTGGCCTTCCAGCACGTGCAGGACGCACCGACGCCCCCGTCGCAGGTTCCGGGCATGGACCTGGACCCGGACCCGGCGCTGGCCCTGGACGCCGTCACGCTGACCGCGATGGCCAAGGATCCCTCGGACCGCTACGACAGCTCCGCGGACATGGCCGCCGACCTGGAGCGCATCGCCAACGGCCGGATGCCCCTGGCCGCACAGGCCTACGCCGACATCCCGGAGGACGCCCCGACGTCCCACATGGCCGCCGCCCCGGTGGCCGCCGGTGCTGCCGGTGCCGCCGCTGGAGCTGGTGCGGCTGGTGCCGCCGCAGCCCAGGGGCCGCCACCGGAGCAGGAGCCCGATCCCGAGGAGCGCAAGGAGAAGAAGCCCCGCCGTGGCTGGGTGACGGCCCTGGCGGTCATCGCGGTCCTCGCCCTGATCGGTGCCGGCTCGTTCGCGGCCTGGAACTGGATCAACGACGACGACTCCTCCGGCGAACAGCAGGTCGCTGAACAGGTCAACATCCCGGACGTGTCGGACATGTCCCGCTCCGAGGCCGAAACCGAACTACGCAACGCCGGTTTCGAGGTCACCGTCGAGGAACGGGCGGACGCCGAGATCGAACGTGACCAGGTCATTGCCACCGAGCCCGCGGCCGATTCCTCTGTGCCCGAGGGCTCGTCCGTGACCCTGCTGGTCTCCTCCGGCAAGGAGATCACCGAGGTGCCCGACCTGTCCGGTTTGACCACCGAGCAGGCCCAGGCCGCGCTTTCCGACGCCAATCTGCGACTGCGGTCGAACGTCTCCGAGCAGGCGAGTGACGAGGTCGAAGTCGGCCAGATCATGGAGCAGACCCACGCGTCCGGTTCCCAGGTCACCGTGGGTACCGAGGTGGGCATCACGGTGTCCACCGGTCCGGAGGACGTCCGCGTCCCGACCGTGGTCGGCCAGTCGATGGACGACGCGACGGAGAACCTCGAGAGCGCCGGCTTCGAGGTGGAGGTCAACATGGTCGACTCCACCGAGCCGGAGAACCGCGTCCTGTCCGCCACGAACGAGGGCTCCCGCCAGCCCCCGGGGTCCACGGTGACCCTGGAGGTCTCCCGCGGGAACCAGTTCGAGATGCCGCAGCTCGTGGGCAAGGACTACGAGGAGGTCTTCAGCGACCTGCAGAATGCCGGATGGCGGGGATCGCCCGACCGGCTGGAGCGCGACAACGTCAACCAGTTGGATCCCAGAGCGGTGGACCGCGTGGTCGGCCAGTCCGCCCGCGAGGGTGAGACGATCGACCGCAATGCGCCGATCACCGTACGGGTGAATGTGCTCGGGATCCCCTGATTCACGGGCGGTTGGGGCCCGGTCCAATCCGTCCTCTTCCCCGCGGTGGCGGGGTTGTCGGCCCATTACCTGCGAAAAGTCAGTCACTAACTTTCTGCCGGTAACCCCTGAGGCTGGTCGCACCGACCTGACGGGTTACCGGCAGAAAGTAAGTATTGGGCGAGGGAACGTCCTGGGCCGTTCCGGAGTCTCTCCCCTCCATGAGGACGACTCCACCCCGAGATAGCCACAGCCACCACGATGACCACAGTCAGCTCGGCCACCGCAGCCAACGCGGCCCCGACCACACCCGTCGCGTCCCGCCCGTCCAAGTACCGGTTCGACGACAGGGGCTCCTGGCCTCCCGGAGCATCACCCGCTGGGCACTGGACCGTGATTACGTGCAGGTCGCTGACGGCTTCGTCCTACCCCGGTCAGCACTCCCAACACCGCCGGCCGAGGGACGTGAGTCCGGGTCACCACCATTCGGCGGGTTCCCCGCTGATGCCGTGTCACGCGCCAGGGGTCATGGGATGGCGAACCCGGGGGCCGTCATCGGCGAATGGCGGGCCGCTGGTCTCCTCGGGCTCTGGACGGACTGGCCGGACACCGCTCCGACCGTGCTCTACGCCGAGCGTGGTGCCAAAGGAGACTCCCACACAACGGTGGCGGTGGAGCATCCCCTGCGTCCGGTCTTCCGGCGGAGGCCCGCCGACCTCCACATCGTCCACCCCGACCCGCTCATGCCGGAGCTGCGGGTCGTGGGCCCCGCCACCACGGCGGTTCAGTGCCTGGACTCCATCCTCTCTGGGAGGCACACCTGGAGAACGCTCGCGATCCCCGGCATCCGCCCACGGATGCACCAGGCGATACAGTTCGTCGACGCATTCACCCAGTGCACCTGGCTGACCTTCGATGAGATCCGTGATGCGGCCACCGGCCGTATACCCGCCGACGTGGTCAGGGCGATTCTCGCCAGTGCCGACTACGGTGCCCATTCCCCCATGGAGACCGCCATGCGACTGATCGTCCGCGATCTGCTCCCGCCCGGGCACACCTGGGAATCCCAGGTGACCGGGGACCTGGACGGGGTGCCATTCCCGGGCGGAACTGTACCGGACCTGGCGTGCAGGGAGCTGAGGATCGCGCTGTACTACGACGGCGGCCACCACGACAGTCTGAGGCAGCGCGAAACGGACCTGCAGCTCACCCAGCAGATGATCAACCAGGGTTGGGAGGTCTGCCGCTACACCCGCCACGGCATCCGGCGGGTGGGCAGGGTCCGCAGGGATGTCGGCGCAGCCATTGGCCGGGCCGAAGCGAGATGGCGCAGCACGTCCCGGCGTGCATCATGACGTCATCCATCATCGCTTCCAGTGTGTCCGCAACTGACTTTTCCCTGGTAACCCCTCAGGTCGGTCGGACCAGCCTGAGGGGTTACCGGCAGAAAGTAAGCATTGGCGACTGGGGAGCACTGACGGGACCACATCGATGGGGCGACGCCGGATCTACCCCCCGACAGCAGCGGTCGCACCGGCCAACGTGTCCGCGTGGCGGGCGGCCAGCCGGGTCAACTCAGCCTCGTCGACCGGGCGTCCCGCGTCGGCGAGCCAGTTCGACAGGATCCGGTGGCCGTAATTGGTCATGATCGACTCCGGGTGGAACTGCACCGAATGCAGCGGCAGTTCCGCGTGCCGCATCGCCATGATCATCCCGGACTCCACCCGCCCTGACACCAGGAGACCGTCCGGCACCGTCGCCGGATCCACGGTCAACGAATGGTAGCGGGCCACCGTGAACGGGGACGGGATCCCCGCCAGCACGCCGGTGCCATCATGGGTCACCGGACTGGTCTTGCCGTGGAAGATCTCGTCGGCGCGGACCACGGCCGCACCGAAGTGCTGCGCAAGTGCCTGATGCCCCAGGCACACCCCCAGCATCGGGATCCGGTGCGCCGCACAGTGCGCGATCACGTCCAGCGTCCTGCCCGCCGACGACGGATCCCCCGGACCAGGGGAAACCAGCACAGCGCCGAAGCCCTCGAGGGCACCTTCCAGGTCATCACCGGACGTCTCCAACTCCGCGGCGTCGTTGCGCCACACGGTGCAGTCCTCGCCGAGTTCCCCCAGGTACTGGACCAGGTTGTAGACGAAGCTGTCGTAGTTGTCGATGACGAGGATGCGCATGGCGTTCATCCTATCCCCCGCTGGTAGGGTTGGGTGCGTTCGAACACGTCACCATGTCAGTGAGGGTTACTACCATGCCGAAGTCTCGGATCTCCGATTCACCGGAGGACAACTCCGCCAGCAGCGTCGGCGCCTCCGCAGCCGACCGCCGCACCCCGGTCAAGCTCAACTCGACCGGCACGCCGCGCTGGTACGTCGCACTGATGCTCGGTCTGATGGTGCTGGGCCTGGCCTGGCTCGTCGTCAACTACATCGCCGGGCCGAGCATCCCCTTCATGGCGGACCTGAACGCCTGGAACTACCTGATCGGTTTCAGCCTGTTCATCGTCGGTCTGCTCATGACCATGGGGTGGAAGTAGGACGCGGCGCCCGGCCGCCGCGTCCCCTGCGTCCCCACGCGAAAAGCACCACAGCGACCAGTGCACCGGCGCCCAGGCCCCCGAGGTGGCCGGGCAACGACACCCCGCTGGTCAGTGAGTAGAGCAGGTTGACCACGATCAGCGCCACCGGTGCCCGCACATCGGTGCCCCTGCTCAACGACAGCCCGACGAGCATCGCGAACATGCCGTAGCCCACGGTTGATGCGCCGCCGACGATACTGTCCGGCTGCAACCAGATCACCGCGAGAGCACCGCCCACCGCGCACACCAGAATCGACACCACCATGACGGTGGTGCCGTAGGCGCGCTCCAGCTCCCGGCCGACGAAGGCGATCAGCAGCAGGTTGAGCAGCAGGTGCCCGATGTCCAGGTGCACCAGCGCCCCGGTGACCAGACGCCACCATTCACCCCCGCCGGTGATCGCCGGCGGGTCGATCATCAGCCGCCACGCCAGTTCGCTGGTGTAGGCGGGCTGCAGTGCCGAGCGGGCGTCCAGCGCCGTGGCGGCGTAGACCACCACGCACGCGACGATCAGCGTGACGGTGGCCGGGGCACCGCGGAAGAATCTCCGGATGGTGTCCACGACACCGGGGGATCCGTCAGGCAACGTCCACGGAGTCGAGGACGACGTCCTCGTCCGGACGGTCCATGCGGTTGGTGGAGACCCGCGAGATCTTGGCGACGACCTTCTGCGACTCCTTGTCGGTGACCTCACCGAAGATGGTGTAGCCGCCGTTGAGGTGCGGGTGGGCACCGACGGTGATGAAGAACTGTGAACCGTTGGTGTCGCGGCCGGCATTGGCCATCGCGACGAGGAACGGACGGTCGAACTGCAGCTCGGGGTGGTTCTCGTTGTTGAACTCGTAGCCGGGGCCGCCGCGTCCGGTACCGGTCGGGTCGCCGCCCTGCACCATGAAGCCGTCGATGATGCGGTGGAAGATGGCACCGTCGTAGAACGGGCCCTCCGTCTCGCCCTTGGCGTTCTCGGTGGTGTACGGGGCCTTCTCCTTGTCGCCGGTGGCCAGGCCGACGAAATTGTTGACGGTCGCCGGCGAGTGGTCGCCGAAGAGGTCGATGGCGATGTCGCCGTAGTTGGTGTGCAGGGTCGCTGTCGCGGTTTTCTGAACGGTCATGGCAGCCAGGGTACCTGACGAACTTCCCCACCCGTTCAACCGTTTCCGCCTACCCTGGACCGCACATTTGGTTATCGTTGAATGACGACCCCAGTTTGACGAGCAAGAAGTGAACGAACCGAATACCATCCGATACCGTCCCGTCGACTGCAAGGAGAACACGGGCCCATGGACCTCAACACCGCAGGAACTGCGTTGCGTGCAGCCAAGCAGGTCTCGAACCTGAACAAGAGCCGCAAGAAGCAGGCCGAGCAACGCAACTTCTCGACCCTCGCCGCACTCCGGCTGGGCAGGACCTCCCCGGAGGAACGCGCGCGCATCCTGGAGTCCGCCCCCGGGCACCAGCGACTGATCGTCGAGAAGATTCTCGCGGAGAACGAGGCGGCCGCCGAGCCGCCGACCCCGGTCGAGTCCGCCGGGCCCGCTACCCCCGCTCCGTCCACAAACAGGGCCGACAACAACAGCCGACATGCCTCGAAAGGAAAAACGGTGACCACCACCACTCAGAACGCCGATGCCACGCAGGGTCTCGACAAGGCCGTTCAGGACGCCGAGAGCACCCTGGAGACCCTGAAGGACACCAAGGCGGACAAGCTCAGCAAGAAGGCTGAGAAGGCCACGAAGAAGGCCGACAAGATCTCCGGGAAGGTGTCCAAGCGCCAGGCCAAGGCCGACAAGCAGAAGGCGAAGGCCGACCGCACGCAGGCCAAGGCCCTGAAGCGCCAGCACAAGGTCGCCAAGAAGGCGTCCGGCAAGGACGAGAGCGCGCGCGACCTCGTCGAGAAGCGGCTCGCCGCAGTGACCTCGGCGGCCGGGAGCCGTGCGTCCGACCTGGCCGACCAGGTGAAGGCCGCGCCGGACGCCGACCTCGCCGATACCGTGACCCGCTGGGGCCGTACCGCCCGTGAGCGCGGCGGCGACCTCGTCAACCAGGCGCAGGAGCGCGGTGGTGACCTGGTCAGCCAGGCGCAGGAGCGCGGCACCGCCTTCCTCGAGTCCGATGCTGTCGGCGATGCCCTGTCCGAGGCCCGCGACCGTGCCGACCAGGTCGGCAGGACCGGTGCCGCCCTCGCCACGACCGGTGTCGCGGCAGGACGCAAGGCGGGCAAGGACGCCGGCAAGAAGGCCCGGAAGGCCACCAAGCAGTTCGAGAAGGACCACAGCAAGGAGATCAAGTCCGCCAAGAAGAAGGCGAGGAAGGCCGGCGACTCCGCGAAGAAGACGCTGGACAGCGCCTGGACCCAGGCATCCGAGGTCGCCTCCGAGGTCGGCGACGCCGCCGCCAAGGAGGGTGCCAAGGGCAAGAAGAAGGCCGGCAAGCAGGCGAAGAAGTTCGCCCAGAAGAACGCCAAGACCGCCAACAAGCAGCTGTCCCGCTCGCAGCGCAAGATCCAGAAGAAGGCCACGAAGAAGGCCGAGAAGGTCCGCGCCAAGGAGCTGAAGAAGGCGGCGAAAGCCAACAAGAAGAAGCACACCGGCCGCAACCTGCTGCTGATCGCGATCATCGCCGCCGCCGTCGCCTACGTGGCGCAGAAGGCCAAGGGCAGCAGTGCCGCCCCCGCCCCGGCGAAGACCCCCCGGACCGAGGGCAACCCCGCCACCGGTGCCGCCGCGAAGCCGAAGGCCGACGCCGCCAAGGCCGAGGAGAAGGTCGAGGACAAGGCTGAGGAGGTCAAGGAGGACGTCGCTGACGCCACCGAGACCGAGGAGGCCCCGGAGACGACGGGTAAGGACGCGGGCAACGCCCCCGCTGCTCCCGGCGCCCCGGGCGCTCCCGGTGCACCTGCCGCTCCGAAGTCCGACGAGGCTGAGGGTTCCGAGGACAGCGAGTCCGAGGGTGGCGACACCGAGGAGGACGACGGCGGCAAGCACCGCCTGTAGTCCCCTGCAGCCCTCGCTGTAAGCACCGTAAGCTGACCGGTCCCCGGTCATGGTTTCCCCCGCGGGTGCCATGACCGGGGACCGGTCTGTGTACACGGCCCGCGTCACTCACCTGCCGACACCGGCCAGCGC
>NZ_JBQEDF010000046.1:0-27431 GCF_052107835.1 Corynebacterium sp. | reverse complement strand
CTGTTACCGATGTCCTGATCTAGAAGTGTCACCGATGTCCTGGGAGATTACATCCGCCATCGCCATGGCGTTGGACGCGGTGACCGGCATGCTGCTCATCCTGTTCAAGGAAAACACCACCGGTCTGTTCGCCTGGGGATCCGGGTCGCTGGCCCAACTCAGTGTGGACGCCTCAGTGCGGGCCGCCCCCGTCATCGCCCTCGCCCTTGTCGTTGCACTGCTGCTGTCGCGACGTCTGGACGTCCTCTCCCTCGGATCGGACGACACCGCGCTGTCCCTCGGCGTGCCTGTCCGCGCCACCCGCTGGACTGCCGTCGTCCTGTCCGTCCTGCTCACTGCCCTGTCGGTGACGGTCGCCGGGCCGCTGGCCTTCATCGGGCTCGGGGCACCGGTGCTGGCCAGACTGCTCGCCGCCCGGATCCATGCACTGCGCCGCCACGTCTTCCTGATCCCCGTCGCCGGGCTGACCGGCGCCCTGATCGTCCTGCTCGCGGACGCGCTCCTGCGCGCCACCCTCGGCGCCGAGCGCGCGGCGTCCATCCCCACCGGTGTACCCACCGCGCTGCTGGGGGCCGTCATCATCGTGGTGCTCGCCATGCGGATGCGTGACCGGGGCGTGGTGCGGCAGGCCAGGGCCAACGCGGGTGCAGGCACCGCCACCCGGAGGCGGTTCCTGATGGTGCTGGGTGTCTGCGCGGTACTGCTCCTCGGGGCCGTGGTTCTGGGCCTGCTGTCCGGCAGCCTGTGGCTGAAGCTGGGCGACGTCTCCCTGTGGCTGCAATCCTCCGCCCCGACCCTGGTCAGTGGAGCGCTGGACACCCGTGCGCCGCGTGTCGCCGCGGCCCTGCTGGCGGGTCTCGCCCTGGGCCTGGCGGGCTGTGTGGTGCAGGGGACGGTACGCAACCCCCTGGCCGAACCCGGACTCCTGGGCATCACCGCGGGCGCCGGGCTCGGTGCCGTCATCGCCACCACCATGCTGGGTGCGGGACGCCCCGTGCTGGTGGTCCTCGCCGTGGTCACCGGACTGCTGACCTTCGGTCTTGTCGCCGGACTGACCGTCCTGTCCTCGCGGGGCATGCAGCCCGACCGGTTCGTGCTCATCGGCATCGGCTGCGGCTACGGGCTGAGTTCGCTGACGACCTTCCTGCTGCTGCGTGCGAACCCCTACGACACCCCGCGCATCTTCACCTGGCTCTCCGGCACCACCTACGGGAGGAGCTTCCCCGACGTCCTTCCGGTGCTGGTCGTCCTCGTTCTCGCGGTTCCGCTGCTGTTCGTGCTGCGCCGGCACCTGGACCTGATGTCCGTGGACGAGGACACACCCCGGGTGCTGGGCGTCCGGGTCGGGCGGACGCGGCTGGTGCTTCTGACCGTGGCAGCCGTCCTCGCCGCAGTCAGCGTGGTCGCCGTGGGTGTCGTCGGTTTCGTCGGGCTGGTCGCCCCGCACCTGGCCCGCTCGCTGGTGGGGGCGCGGCATTCCAGGACGATCCCGGTGGCGATGCTGCTGGGCGGGATTCTCGTCTGTCTCGCCGATGCGCTGGGACGGTTCCTGATCGCACCGTCGCAGATTCCTGCGGGACTGATGATCGCGTTGATCGGTGCACCGTACTTCGTGTGGCTGCTGCGTCGGTCGTGAGTGCGCAGGCGGACCCGCGGCGCGATTCATCACGGAATCAACGAATCCCTGCCAACGATTCCCGGATTCCGAGACGGCTTCCGCCCACTGTGGCCGCTACACCCCGGGCGGATGCCAGTCCCACACCGTCCGGTCGGTCACGAGCAGCGTCGTACGCTGCGTCCTGCCCCGGGGGTGCCGCAGATTGTGCAGTACCGCGTCCCGCACCTGCAGCGCCACGAACTCACTGGCCCTGTCGATACTGACATCCGGGTAGCGGAGCAGCGTCCACCCCGCCAACACCGCGGCATTGCCTTTCCACCGGTCGTTGCGGAACGTGTTCGGACGCGCCGACCGGGCCGCATGGTACGTGCGACTGTCGATCTCGATGCACACTTTGACCTCCGGAATCACGATGTCGAAGCGGTAGCCGCACACCAGAGCGTTGACCTCGATTGACACCGGTAGCCCCTCCAAGGCACCCACGATGACCGCCACCGCTTTCACCTCCAGTGAGCTCGCGGTACCCGTGACCAGATCTTCCAGCAGTCCCGCAGCGATCGCACGGCGACGGGGTGGCATCGCAGCCATGTGCTCTGCCAGCCGCGTGTTCCCCTTCGCCCCCTGGTAGCTGCGCACCAGGAACTCGCGCAGGACGTCCCGCGGCGTTTCGTGGAGTTCGGTCGCGGTGTCGAGGGGTGTCAGCGTGGGCACAGTGTGGACCAGTTGCCCCACCTTCGTGTCGGACGTCGTGAGATCCAGGAGGGCGCCTCCGTCATTGCTCCGGTCACGCGGGATTCGTCCCTGCGCGGGCCAGTGCACGGAGTCGAATCCGGGGATCGCGTGCAGGAAAGCCGCTGTACTGCCCGAATACCGGAGCCCCGGGTGTGCCCACGCCAGGCCCCGGAGTGTGACGAGGTCGGTCTGCTCCTCGGTGCTGTAGAGGCCGCGGTCCAGCTTATGGAGCTCGCCCCGTCGTACTTTCGCGGCGATCTGTTTGTCCGGTACTCCGGCAGCAGTCAGTTCCCTGGTGCGCCAGAAGACCTTGTTCACTGTCACGGTTCCCCCTCGTCGGAATGCTGCCCCCTGCCGTGCCCCGTCCCTCACCCTATGGTCAGGCGGCGCGATTCATCACGGAATCAACAAATCCCTGCCAACGATTCCCGGATTCCGAGACGGCTTCCGCCCGACCGATAGGATGTCAGCCATGACAACAGCTTTCGGCGTGCTCACGGCACTTCTCGCGGTCCTCACGGTCTGGCGGATCATCAAGGAGCCGCGCCGGACCCTCAACGGCCTGCTGATCGTCGCCACCCTGGTCAGTCTGTGGATCACCCTGGTATCCCAGGGCACCGACAGCGCCCTCCTTTTCTACGGGGTCATCGTGGTCGGGATACTCGTGATCATCGCCGCCGGAGTGTTCCTGCTGTTCAACGGGGTTGTCGTGGTCAGGCGGGAAGGACTGCGGGTCTCCACCCTGGTACCGGCGGTCTTCGGGATCGCCCTTCTGGGTGTGATCGTGGGGATCGTCGTCGCGGCCCTGGCGGTCGGACGCGGCCCCGGGGAGAACCACCCATGGCTCGGCGAGACCCTCGTCTTCGTGGTCCTGCCGCTGTGTGCGGTGCCGGTCCTGATGTTCCTGGCGCAACTGGTCGCGTTCACGATCTACTCGCGTCTCTACCAGCGCATCGGCAGGACGACCCGGGCGGACGCCGTCGTCGTCCTGGGCGCTGGATTGAACGGGGAGGACGTCACACCGCTTCTCGGCGCCCGGGTCGACCGCGGGATCGAGGCCCTGCGGGACCTTCAGGACGCCGGACGCGACCCCGTCCTGGTCCTGTCCGGCGGGCAGGGGCCGGACGAGGTCATCCCCGAGGCGGAGGCGATGGCCCGCTACGCGGTGACACAGGGCGTGGACGAGTCCCTGATCATCAGGGAGGACACCTCCACCACGACGGAGGAGAACCTGGTCAACAGCCGGGAACTGCTGGGGCCGGACGCCCGGATGCTGGTGGTGACCAGCAACTACCACGCGATGCGCGCGGCATCCCTGACTGAGCAGCTGGGAATCGAGGCTTCCGTGGTGGGCGCGAAGACGGCGTCCTACTTCGTGCCGGCGGGCTTCCTCCGCGAGTTCGTGGCCGTGGTGGGCCACTACCGGCGGCAGAACCTGATCGTGTGGTCGGTGATCTCCGGGCTGTGGCTGCTGCTGTTCGGGACGCTGATCCTCGTCGCGAACCTGTAGGTCACTCCCCGTTCTTCCCCAGCTTCAGGTCCTGGCGGTGGCCGGTGAGCACCGGCAGGCCCTTGCGCACCTTCTCCACGTGGTTCGGGTCGATGTCCACGATCAGGGTCTGTGCCACGTAACCGGTCTCCGCGAGCCGGGTACCGCCCGGGCCGATGATCACCGAATGGCCGATGCCGGTCGGCCCGTCGTTCTGCCCGTAGCGTTCGGGGGACCCGGGGCGCGGCTGGCCGGCGGCGACGACGTAGCTGGTGGTGTCCAGGGCGCGGGCGGCGGTGAGGGTGCGCCACTGGTCGAGCTTGCCGGGCCCGTCGGTCCAGGCCGTCGGCACGACCATCACGGTGGCCCCCGCTTCGGCCAGGGCGTAGAAGTGCCCGGGGAAGCGGATGTCGTAGCACGTCGCCAGGCCGATCGTGACTCCCCCGACATCGAAGGTCACCCGCCTGCTCCCCGGCTTGACGGTGTCCGATTCCCGGTAGCCGAAGGCGTCGAAGGTGTGGATCTTGTGGTAGTGCTCGGTCCCGGAGGGCCCGGTGACCAGCAGGGTGTTGTGGACCCGCCGGAACTTGTTGGCGTCGCCGGTGCCCTCGACAGGCTCGGTCTGCAACTCACCGGACGGCAGACGGTACACGGTGTCGGCAGGGGTGAACATGCCGACGACCGCGGTCGTCCCGGCGTCCTGCGCGGCCTTCTCCACGGCCTTCGCGAAGGGCCCGTCCAGGGGTTGGGCGACGATGTCGAGTCGTCCTGCATCGAAGGGGAACATCGCAGCCTCGGGGAACACCACCAGGTCCGCTCCGCTTTCCGCGGACCCGGCGATGTAGGACTGGATTTTCGCGAGATTCTTGTCGACGTCCGGTTCGGAGTTCATCTGGATCACGGCGATGCGCATGAGTCCCAGGGTACGGCAGGACGTCTCAGGCTGTCAGAGACTTCCGGCCAGGGAACCGGGGACCCCACCGGGGACATCGTTGTTGACGACGCTCGGTGCGTCCTGCCCCGGTTCCACGTCCGCGACGTCACCGGTCGAGTCGATGGTGACCTTCGCGCTGAGGGCCGCAGGCAGGTTGATGCGCTGCCACCCCTCGGAGGACGCGTCCAGCGGGTACCCGGAGTCGATCTGGGTCGCTGCCAGCACGGAGCGACGCTGGGTGTCGGTGAGCTCGGGGTACGCGGTGACCAGGAGCCTCTCGGCGTTCTCGGGAACCTGCGCTGCGTTGGACGCGGTGCTGGTCTTGTCGAAGCCGTAGGTCATGCGGGATTCGTAGGCCTGCAGTGCGCTGGCACGGTCGGTGACCGGTTCGGTGGAGACCGGGTCGGTGAAGGGGTTGGTGTACCCGCCGGCGTCATTGGCGCCGGTGTCCGCGATGCAGTCGGCCAGCGTGCTGCCGTGGCCGTCCGCCTCGCAGCGCTGCTCGAGGTAGCCGACGAGCTCACCGCGGGCGGGCTGCAGGGTCTGCCCGATGTAGTCGCCGTCGGCGAGCTGGGTCGCGGTGTTGACGTGGCCGGAGATGCGTCCGCCGATGACGTCCAGCGGGTAGTGGACGCCCAGGACGATGCGGTTGTTGCCGGCCTCCGATCCGCGGGTGATGATCTCGGGGGCGAGTTCGGGGAGCAGCTCGGCGAGCTGCAGGCTGATGCCGTAGGCGTAGGTGGTGTGGCCGGAGGGGAATGCCTGGTTCAGGTCGTCGAGACCGTTCTCGCCGATGCCGGCCATTCCGTCGTAGTTCGCCGTGTGCGGTTCCCCGTCGTCGGGGCGGGTGCCCTGGTCGGGGATGCGGTCGATGTCGAGCTGGGCGTCCAGGCCGTTCAGGTCATTGTCGCCGTTGCGGGAACGGTCACCGACACCACCCTCGTCCTCGTCGTCGGTCTGCAGGAAAGGCCGCGGGAAGTTGAAGTCGGTCTTGGCGTCGCCGGTGGTGGCGTTGGACTCGCCGGTTTCGACGACCTCGCTGGTCAGGGGAAGTGCACCCTGCTCGACGCCCTCGGTGAGGTAGCCGCTGAGGACGGGGCCCAGGGAGTCCCCGAGGGTTTCGGTCCAGATCTCGTCGGCGTCCTCGAGGGCGCGCAGCGCCTGGTCGGGGTCCGCGGCGCCGGCGTGGTTGATGCCGAGGAGGGTGTCGTCGTTGGCCTTGAGGACGTCCGCGCCCTTGTCGGTGACGTCGCCGTTGAAGGCGGTGGCCAGCGTGTCGTCGTCGGAGGCGTCGTCGTACTCCGCCGGGGACCACCAGTCGTTGAACTCGCTGAGGAGTTCGGTGCGGTCAGGTCCGGGAGGGGTGTCGGCGAGCGCGGGGGCCGTAGTGAGAAGCGCGGAGGCTGCTGTGACCGTGGCGAGGAGAGTGAGTGGGAGGGAGCTTTTTCGCATGGGCCACAGGGTCCGCCGCCGGTCTGAACGCGCAGTGGCCTGCGGGGTGTCGGTGAATTGAACTAACCGTGAACGTCCGGTGACCGGGAACGAGGGGCGGCGGGAGCACCCCGGGCCGCCGGACGGGGCATGGTGGATTTCGCGATCGACGTCCCGCGCAATGGCCAGGTACCTCAGCGCACCGTTTTCCCGGTGTCAACTGAAGTACAGCCCCGCAAAGCGGTGCGATCAGGGACAGCCGGCACGATGGAGCACGGTACCGACGGTCGCGGTCCGGTCGGGGGACGTGGGTGCCAGAATGGCGCCTACCCTTCGCCGACCCTGAGCTGTCCACCCGTGCGGTATACGATTCCCCTGTGTCCGACTCCGCCGCCTCCCCCGCCACCCCGACTGCCCAACAGAGACCCTCCACCGTCCTGTCCGCGCTGAAGAGCCCGAGGATGCTGACCGTCGAGATCCTCGGCGGCCTGGTCACCGCCTTCGCGCTGATCCCGGAATCGTTGAGCTTCGCGATCGTCGCCGGGCTGGACCCGATGATGGGCCTCTACGCCGCCTTCACCATGGCGTGCGTGACCGCCGTCCTGGGGGGACGCCCCGGGATGGTCTCCGGCGCGGCGGGCTCGATCGCCCTGGTCATCTTCCCCGTGGCCCGCGACCACGGGGTGGAGTACCTGCTGGCCACCGTGATCCTGGGCGGGCTGATGCAGATCCTCTTCGGTGCACTCGGGGTGGCGAAGCTGATGCGCTTCATCCCGCGCTCGGTGATGGTCGGCTTCGTGGACGCCCTGGCGATCCTGATCTTCTCCGCGCAGCTGCAGCACCTCTTCGACGTGCCCTGGCTGGTGTACCCACTGACGGCCGCCGGACTGCTGGTCATCGTGTTCTTCCCGAAGCTCACGTCCGCCTTCCCCGCGCCGCTGGCGTCGATCCTTCTGATCACTCTGGCGGTGATGGTGTTCAGCTGGGATGTCCCGACGGTCGGTGACCAGGGCGAGTTGCCGTCGTCCTTCCCCGGCTTCGTGGTTCCGGACGTCCCGTTCGATCTGGAGACCCTAGGCATCATCGCGCCGTACGCCTTCGCGCTGGCGATGGTGGGTCTGATGGAGTCGCTGCTGACCGCGAAGCTGGTCGACGACATCACCGACACGCACTCGGACAAGACCCGGGAGTCACTGGGACAGGGCGCGGCGAACGTGGTCACCGGATTCTTCGGCGGCATGGGCGGCTGCGCGATGATCGGCCAGACGATGATCAACGTGAAACAGGCCGGGGCACGGACGCGCCTGAGTTCCTTCCTCGCCGGGGCGTTCCTGATCGTCCTGTCGGTGTCGTTGTCGGAGTGGGTCGGCCAGATCCCCATGGCTGCGCTGGTGGCGGTGATGCTGGTCGTCGCGTTCACCACCTTCGACTGGAACTCGGTGCGCACGTTGGGTGTGATGCCGCGCTCGGAGACGATCGTCCTGCTGGTCACGGTGGTGGCCACTGTGCTGACCGACAACCTTGCGGTCGGTGTGGTGCTGGGGGTTGTCACGGCCATGATCGCCTTCGCCCGGCGCGTGGCGCACCTGACGCGGGTGGAGCCGGTCGGCGAGCCGCACGGCGGACGTTACCGGGTGCAGGGACAGTTGTTCTTCGCCTCCTCGAATGACCTCGTGTACCAGTTCGACTACGCGAATGACCCGGACGAGGTGACGGTGGACTTCACCGGGACGACGGTGTGGGACTCCTCGACGGTGGCTGCACTCCAGGGTGTTCGCGAGCAGTACGCCCGTCGCGGGAAGTCGGTGGAGTTCACGGGTTTGGACGCGGTGAGTTCGGGTTACATCGACCGGCTGGAGGGACGGTTGGACTGACAGGTGATCACCGACCCGCTACGTTGGAATGGGAAAGGAATGATACCCATGCGCCGAATCACCACAGCACTGTCCGCCACCGCACTCGCCACCGCCACCGCTTTCGCCGGGGCATCGGTGGCCTCAGCACAGGACCTGCCGGAGGATGGCACGGGAGTTGACCCTCTCGCGTCGGGACAGGCGAGCCTCGACGTCGCCAACTCGCTTCCTGAGCCGCTGCGGACCGTCGTCCTCAACGGCGTTATTGCACCAGCGGTCATTCCCTCCGTAGCCCTCGTTCTGGCGTCTTCCGACCCGTCCGGGGGCGCCTGAGTTATCCACACCCGCCGGACCCGGTGGGTGAAACCGGACGAAAGTTATCCACAGGAATCGGCCGTTTCAGGGGTCCTCCTTCCCTTTTCACGGCCCTGTGCCCTACTGTCCTGACACCGGCACCCGCCGGACACACAGGAGGAGGGCCCCATGGGACAACGGGTTTTCGGGATCGGGACGGAACAGGTACTCGCCGCGGCGCAGACGCTGAAGCGGGATGCGCAGTCGCTGACGAGGGCGCAGTCGTCCATCCGCGGCGGTGCGCCCGAACCGGCCTCACTTCCCGGCGGCCGGGCGGCAGCGGCAGCGATCGACGGCGCGGGACGGGTCGGGGAGGCCGTCGGGGGCGAGGCCGCGATCGTGGACGTGGCGGGTACCGACCTGCGCAGTTTCGTCAAGGCCGTCGACGACACCGAACTGACGTCCGCGTCCGTGTTCTCCGCCGGTGGATGCTGATGGACGTCCACGAGATAGCCGGGGCACCGGTCGATCTGGCCCACGATGCAGCCCGGCAGTGGTCGGAGGGCGGTGACCTGCTCCGGCAGACCGCCAGTGACCTGCGCACCCTGGGCGCCTTCGAGACCTGGTCGGGCCATTCCGCGGAGTCGATGCGCCACCGCGTGGACAGTTCCGCGAACCGCACGGACGCCGCCTCCCTCACCGCGTCGGGGACGTCCACCGCGCTGCAGGGTCAGGCGCTGGCCGTGTCCACCGCCCAGGCGGCGGTGGTGCCCACACTGGCGACGGTGAAGGCCGCCGGAATGCGTGTGTCGCCGGACGGGACGGTGGTCGCCGGGGGTGCGGGCGGCGTGGCGGGAGTCCTCGCCGCGGGTGCCACGGTGGCACTCAAGGCTGCGGTCACGCTGGTCAGAACGCTGGACTCCGCGGCAGCCACCGTCATCCAGGGGCTGTGCGCGGTGGACACTCCCCCGTCGCCGTCGCCGGTGATGATCGATCCCGCGTCGGCCGCGGTACTCATCGCCGACAGGACGGACGCCCGGGCGGATGCCGTGATCCCGGAGGCGATCGGACGGGCGATGACGGCCACGGAACAGGGGAAGATCCGGCAGGCCGTTGCCGAGGCACGAACCCAGCTGGCACTGCGGGGGCTGTCACCCGACGAGGTCGCTGTAAGCGTCCAGAACCTCAACGGCACCCCGGTCGTCGTCGCCGGTGACCTCTCCAGCGCTGACACCGTGACAACCATGGTCAGCGGGGTGGATTCCTCCGAGGTGGGCAAGATCGTCGGGACGTCCTCGGCGGCGGGACGCATCGCCGGACCGGGCCACGCCGTCATCGCCTGGCACGGCTACCAGGCACCGGCAGGGTACGTGGGCGGTGCCAGTCCGAGCAATGCGCAGCACGGGGTATCCTCCCTCCGTGGACTGCAGAGCAGCCTGCGGGAGAGCACCCGCGATGACGCCGAACTCCGGATCCTGGCCCACAGTTACGGGTCCACCCTGCTCGGCGCCGCCGCGTCCGAGCCCACCGCCCCCCTTGAGGCGGACGTCGTGCACCTGGTCGGAAGCCCCGGCACCGGTCACGGTCATGCCGGTGACCTGCACCTGCGGGCGAAGGACGGGGACACCGCGGAGATCCATGCGTGGCGGGCGCCGGGGGATGTGATCCGGCTGGCCGACGGGATCGACGCGATCCACGGTGCCAGCCCCGCGGCCCCCGACTTCGGCGCCGACACCATCGACGGGGCATCCCCTGCCCTCCAGGGCGGACGGGCAGGAGGCGTGGTGGACACCCTCACCGACGCCTACCTGTGGACCCGTGGCGAATGGAACGCGCACAGTGGATACTGGTCTGATGAGCAGTTCCTCGACAAGGTCAGGTGACGTGAAGTCCGTTGATGCCCTGATCGTCGGGGCCGGGCAGGCGGGGCTCGCCGCGGCGCATGAGCTGGTGCGCCGTGGTTTCGCGCCGGGAACGGACTTCCTCGTCCTCGACGGCAATGACGGCCCCGGCGGGGCATGGCGCGACCGGTGGGATTCGTTGACCTTCGGCCGGGCGCACGGGATTGCGGACCTGCCGGGGATGCCGATGCCGCGTCCCGACCCGGATGTCCCGGCGTCCTCCCAGGTCGCCGGGTACTACCGGGCCTACGAGGAGAAGTTCGGGCTTGATGTGGTGCGGCCCGCCCGCGTGATCCGGGTCGAGTCGCAGGACGGCGAGCGGGACGGCGCCCTGCTGGTCACCGTCCTCATCGGGGAAACGTGCTCAACGATCCGCACATCCGTCCTGCTCAACGCGACCGGGACGTGGACGCACCCGCACATCCCCTACGTTCCCGGCATCGACCGCTTCGCCGGTCGCCAGCTGCATACCGTGGACTACGTGCGCAAGGAGGATTTCGCCGGCGAGCGGGTCGTCGTGGTCGGCGGCGGCATGAGCGCCGTGCAGTTCCTGCTGGAGCTGAACACCGGCGGTGGCGCGGCAGACACGGTGTGGGCGACGCGGCGTCCACCGAACTTCACCCCGGACACCTTCGACGAGAAATGGGGGCTGGACGTGGAGAAGCGTGTGCGGGAGGACACCTACCACGGGCGGCGTCCCCGGTCGGTGGTGAAGAACACCGGCATCCCGCCGTGGCCGGACTACCTGCAGGGCATCGAGGACGGGACGCTGGTCTCCCGTGGCATGTTCACCGCCATCGGGGAGACGTCCGTTGATTTCTGCGGAACAGGTCCGGTCGACACCTCGACCCTGGCTCAACCGGCCAGCTGGGACCCGTTCCCACCGGGGCACCGGGAGCAGGTGGACACGATCTTCTGGAACACGGGGTTCCGTCCCGCACTGAACCATCTTGCCCCACTGCACCTGCGTGAGCCCGGTGGCGGAATCACCATGGCGGACGAAGTGACCGTGGCCAGGGATCCGCGCGTGCTGCTCGTCGGTTACGGGTCGACGGCATCCACCATCGGAGCGAACCGGGCCGGCCGTCTCGCCGGACGGGTGGCCGCGGGTAGGCTGCACCCGTGACTTCCCCGGCGTGGCGGCACGTGCCGTCACCCCCACATACCGCGCACCAGGAGTGATCCCACCGTGGGCACAACCATCTTCGAACGGCAGGTCCCGCCGGCGTCCGCCATCGACCTCAGTCTCGCCGGCACCCGCTCGGAAGTGTTCTGGCAGGCCGACCTTCCCACCGACCTGCAGCCCGCCCGCCCCTCCCTGGTCGGGGACACCACCGCTGACCTCGTGATCGTGGGCGCCGGCTACTGCGGACTGTGGACCGCGCTGCTCGCCAAGCAACGTGACCCGGCACGGCGCGTGACCGTCCTCGAATCGCAGCGGGTGGG
This sequence comes from Corynebacterium sp., assembly GCF_052107835.1. Lineage (GTDB taxonomy): Bacteria > Actinomycetota > Actinomycetes > Mycobacteriales > Mycobacteriaceae > Corynebacterium. The sequence goes on along the minus strand of NZ_JBQEDF010000046.1, from coordinate 15,733 downwards.
GTGGGCGGCCTCCAGCCGCAACGGCGGCTTCTGCGAAGCCAGCCTGACCCACGGCCACGAGAACGGCATGAACCGGTGGCCGGACGACATGCCCGCCCTCGAGAGACTCGGCCTGGAGAACCTCGACGCCATCCAGTCCACGGAAACCGATCTCGGTCTCGACTTCCAGTTCGAGCGGAACGGCTCCCTCTCCGTCGCCGTCGAACCCCACGAGATCCCCTGGCTGCGGGACGAGGACGGTGACAGGTCCCCCTTCCTGGCGGAGGAGGACGTCCGGGCGACCGTGAACTCCCCCACATTCCTCGCCGGGCTGTGGGACAAGGACGGCTGCGCACTGGTCCACCCTGCCCGCATGGCCGCAGAACTGGCACGCGCCGCCGAGGAGCTGGGGGTGGAGATCCTCGAGCACTCCCCCGCCACCGCGCTGGAGTCCGACGACTCCTCCGCCACCGTCGTCACCGCCCAGGGCCGTGTGCGTACCGACCAGGTCGTCCTGGCCACCAACGTCTTCCCGTCACTGCTGAAGCGCAACCGGCTGATGACCGTCCCGGTGTACGACTACGCCCTGATGACCGAACCGCTGACCAGCGAACAATGGGCGCGGATCGGCTGGAATGACCGGCAGGGCCTCAGCGACCTCGCCAACCAGTTCCACTACTACCGTCCGACGCAGGACGGCCGGATCCTCTTCGGCGGCTACGACGCCGTCTACCATTTCGGACGCCGGGTCAACCCCGCGTACGAACACCGGCCGGAGACCTGGCGGAAGCTGGCCTCCCACTTCTTCACCACGTTCCCGCAGCTCGAGGGGCTGACGTTCTCCCACCAGTGGGCGGGGGCCGTCGACTCATCCACCCAGTTCACCGCCTTCTTCGGTACCGCGCGCAAGGGGCGGGTGGCCTACGCGGCCGGATTCACCGGCCTGGGCGTGGGATCCACCAGGTTCGCCGCGGACACGATGCTGGATCTGCTGGCCGGCGAGGACACCGAGCGCACCCGGTTGGACATGGTGCGCAAGCGTCCGCTGCCGTTCCCGCCCGAGCCCGCCGCAGCGGTGGGTGTGGCGGCGACCAAGTGGGCGATGAACCGCGCCGATCATAACGAGGGCAAGCGGAACCTCCTGCTCAAGACGCTGGATGCACTGGGACTGGGGTTCGACTCCTAGGGGTCCTCCCGCCGGATCTCCGGGGCGTGGCCCCATGGATGACCCGGTGCCGGACGAAGGACGACAGCTGGTCCACGATGACCGTCACGACGATGATCACCACCAGGGCGATGCCGATGCGGTCCCAGGCACGGGCATTGAACACCACACTGAGCAGTGAACCGATGCCGCCGGCGCCCAGGGTTCCGAGGATCGCCGAGGCCCTGATGTTCACCTCGAAGCGGTAGAGCCAGATCGCGATGATCTCCGGCATCGCCTGCGGGATGACCGCCCACCGGATCATCTGCAGCTGGTTCGCCCCGGAGGCCCGCAGCGACTCCATCGGGCCGGTGTCCACACCCTCGATCGCCTCGGAGATGAGCTTGGACAGTGTGCCGATCGAACTGATGCCCAGGGCCATCGCGCCGGCCAGCGCACCTCCCCCTGCCCCGAAGCCGAACAGCGGCAGCATGATGGCGATGGCGAAGATGATCTCCGGGATCGCACGGATCACCGACAGGACGAACCGGGCCACCGCGTAGACGGGGGTGGGCGACATGTTGCGCGCGGCGAGAAAACCCATCGGCAGGGAGAAGGCGGCTCCGACCAGCGTGCCGGTCCAGGCGATCGCCACCGACTCCAGCATCGCAGTGAAGGACCCCTCCCAGTAGCCCCGGACCGTCTCGTCCGGCACCTGGAACACGCCCTGGAACATCAGCTGGCCGTAGCGCCAGATGTTCTCCGGCATCCGCCACAGCGACCCGAGGTCCATGCCGGTGCCGGCGAACCCGGCGATGACGATGATCCCCAGGACGACCATGCCGACGTCGTAGCCCAGCTTGGAGGGTTTGACCGGGCGGGCGTCCAGGCGGTCCGGGGTGTACGTCGGTGAATCGCTCACAGCAGCTTCCTCCGGATCCACATCGACAGCAGGTCCACCCCGAGGATGACCACGATCAGGGCAATGAGGATCGCCCCGACGTTCTCGAAGTTGAAGCGGTTGACCTGCAGCATCATCGCCGAGCCGATGCCGCCCACTCCAACGACACCGATCGCCGCCGAGCCACGGATGTTCAGCTCGAAGACGTACAGTGCGTAGGACACGAAGCCGGGGAGGACCTGCGGTAGGACGGCCAGACGGTTGCGCTGGACCAGGGACGCGCCGGTGGCGTCCGCGGCCTCGAGCGGGCCGGGGTTCACCGCGTCAATGGTCTCGCCGAGCAGTTTGGCGACGATGCCGATGTTGAACATCAGCAGCGCCAGCACGCCGGCCAACGGCCCCATCCCGTGCGCGGTACCGCCGATCAACGCCACGAACAGCAGTGCCCAGCCCACGTCCGGAATGGAACGCACCACGGAGTTGACGGCCTTCACGATCTGCGAGGTGACCCTGTTCGGGCTGGACACCGGCGAGGCGAGCATCGCCAGCAGGAGGCCGAAGGCACAGCCCAGGAACGTCGCGACCACCGCCATGGACAGGGTCACGAGCCAGTCGTCCCACACCCGCCAGATGTAGGACCAGTTGGGGTCCAGGAACCCCTCGAGCTGCGGCCGGACATTGTGCCAGCGCTCCCACAACGGGGTGAGGGTGAAATCCACCTTCGACCCGGCCCAGTAGGTGAAGGCCACGAAGGCCACCGTCCCGAACGCGCCCATCGCTCCGACGCGGAGCCTCCAGCAGACCGCCAGCAGGACGAGCAGCAGGACGAAGACGATCAGTGGATTCTGCGGCGCCCACAGCGTGGTGAAGCCCAGGGGCAGGAACAGCACCTCGGAGGAGTCGCGCGTCCACCAGAAGAAGGCGAACGCCGCGACGGCGAACCCGACGAGTCCCAGGTACGGGAGTGCACCTGGACTGGGGCGCTGGGGTCGCTGCGTGTGCCCGGTCAGGTCGTCGCTGCCGGTGGCCTGGGATGTGGACGTGGTCACGGTCGGTCCCCGGTGTCCTCGGCGGTGAGGGACCGCTGGTAGACCTCCTCGATGACCTCGTCGGTGGCGTCCTCCACCGGCCCGTCGAAGACGACCCGGCCGTCCCGCATCCCGATGACACGGTCGGCGTAGCTGCGGGCCAGCTCCAGGTGGTGCATGTTCACGATCGTGGTGATGCCCAGGTCCTGCTGGATCCGGCGCATGTCGCGGAGCACCTTGTGCGCCGTCGGCGGGTCGAGGGAGGCCACCGGCTCGTCGGCCAGGATCACCTCCGGATCCTGGGCGAGCACCCGGGCGATCGCCACGCGCTGCTGCTGGCCTCCGGACAGGGACGACGCCCGCTGGTAGGCCTTCTCCACGATGCCGACGCGCTCCAGCGACCGGAAGGCGAGCTCCTTGTCATCCGCCCGGTACCACCCCAGCAGGGAGCGCCAGCTGGGCGTGGACGAGGACCGTCCGACCAGGACGTTGTTCAGCACCGACACCCGGGTCACCAGGTTGAAGGACTGGAATATCATCCCGACCCGGGAGCGGAGCTGGCGGAGTTTCGTCTTGCTGCGCGGGTCAACGACGGTGTCGCCGACCGTGATGGTCCCGGAGGTGTAGGGGACCAGCCCGTTGATCGCGCGGATCAGCGTGGACTTCCCGGCACCGGAGAGTCCGACGACCGCCACGAACTCACCGTCGTTGATGGTCAGGTCGATGCCGCTGAGGCCGGTGAACCCGTTGGGGTAGACGACATCGACGCTGTCGAAGGTGATCACTCTGCTTCGGGGAAGTTGTTGTAGACGTCGCGTGCCCCGGCCAGCGCTTCCTCGTCGGCGGGGGCGAGGCCGTTGATCTCGTAGACGTCGTAGAGCGCGTCGCCCTCGTCCAGGTCGCCCTCGGAGGAGAAGGACAGGAACGCTTCGTTGATCGTCTCGCGCTCCTCCTCGGTCAGCACGTCGTCCCCGGCCATCACGATGCCGTCGTTGGGGATCGGTCCGGCCCAGGCGAAGACCACGACCTCCTCACCGACGTCCTCGGCCTCCTCGACCACGTTCTCGCGGGCGTCGTCGAAGGACGTCCCGACCTCGGCGTTGCCGTTGTACACGTTGAGCACGGAGTTGTCGTGGCTGTCCCCGGAGAACTGCTCGTCGATGTCTCCGCTGCCCGGGGTGAAGCCGTTGAGGTCGTCCAACTGGGTGGCCGGGTAGTAGTAGCCGGAGGCGGAACCCTGGCTGACGTAGGAGACGGTGGTCCCCTCCTCGATGCGTTGCAGCGCGTCCTCGCCCATTGGTCCGTACTCGGCGAGCTCGCCGCTGTCCTCGTCGAGGATGCCGTTGCAGAACAGGAATCCGTCGTCGTTGGCGACGGGCTCGTCGTCGCAGTACTTGTCCGGGTCGTTGGTGAACCACTGGGTCACATAGTTCTCCGAGCCGTCGCGCAGCGCCTGCAGGGTCGGCACCGCGTCCGCCTGCTCCTCCGCCTGGATCATGCCGATCGGTCCGGTGAACACGATGTGCGCGTCGCCGGTGCGCAGCGCAGTGACGGAACCCAGGTAGTCATGGGCGACGTCGATGGTCACCGGGAAGCCACCGAGAGCATCGCTGAGCTGGTCGGCGACGGCGTCCGCGTCCTCGACGATCTGGTCGGAATCGGTGGAAGGTATCAGTGAGATGACGAGTTCGTCGACCGAGGTGATGTCGGCGTCAGACGCTGCCGCGGTGTCGTCACCGCCACCGGTGACGTCCCCTTCGTCACCGGCGCATCCGGCGAGGGTGAGGGTCAGGACGCTCAGGATCGCGAGGGCTGACCTGGTCTTCAGGCGCATGGGTTTTCCTCTTTCGTCAGGAGAGCCGTGAAAGGCCGTTACGGTTCACGGTAGTGGTTGTCACCCTAAAAGGGGCCTCTTTGGCCGACAACCGGAGGAGCCTGACCGGCGCGAGCTTTCACGCAATGTTCACATGCGCGGCGAGGTGCCCGACCAGTGCATCGATCTGACTGCGGGTGTGGGTGGCCATCACCGCCACCCGCAGGATCGCCTTGTCTCGGGGCACCGTGGGGTACCGGATCGCGGGGACATGGAAGCCGGCGTCGCGCAGCTGCGCTGCGGCAGTCATTGCGGCACCCTCCTCCCCCACGGGGACGGGGACGATGGGCGTGGGCGCACTGCCGGACGGCACGGCGAAGCCCGCGTCCCCGAGCCGTTCCCGCAGGTAGGACGCGTTGCTCTGCAGGCGGTCAACGCCGGCGGCCCCCGCACGGACCAGACGGACGGCGGCCAGGGTGGCTGCGATGACCGGAGCGGAGTTCGCCGTGGAGAAGACGTAGGACCTCGCCTGGTTGGTCAGCAGGTCGGCGAGGGTGCTGTCGCAGCAGATGAAGCCGCCTTCGCTGCCGAGCGCCTTGCTGGCGGTGCCCACCAGGACGTCGGGACGCGCCGTTGCACCGGCACAGCATCCCCGCCCGCCGGACAACGTACCGATGCCGTGGGCGTCGTCCACCATGAGCAGGGCCCCGTGGTCATCGCACAGCGTTCGCAGGTCGGCGGCCGGGGCGGTGGTGCCGTCCATGGAGAACACCCCGTCGGTGACCACCAGTGCGTGCTCGGTCTCCCGGCTGGCCAGGAGACGTGCCAGGGAGGCGGTGTCGCGGTGGGGGTAGACGGCGAGCCGGGCGCCGGACGTCCTGGCGAAGCGTATGCCGTCGATGATGCTGGCGTGGTTGCGCTCGTCGGAGAAGATGGTGACCTCACCTGCCGCAAGCACACTGATCGCGGCGAGGTTCGCCTGGAATCCGGTGGCCAGGTACACGCAGCGCGGGTAGCCGAGCCAGTCGGCGATCTCCTCCTCGAGTTCGGTGTGCAGACCGGTGCTGCCGGTGGTCAGCCGGGAACCGCCGGAGCCTGCGCCGTAGACGTCCAGTGCGTGGTGCGCAGCGGCCAGCACCTCCGGATGGGAGGCCAGGCCCAGGTAGTTGGAGGACGAGAAAAGCAGCCGCCGGTCGCCGTCGACGGTCGCCAGGGCGTCCTGCCCGCCGGTGAAGACGGAGGGGGTGCGTTCCAGGCCGTTCGCGCGCCACGTCGCCAGGCGCGCCGCGAGATGGTCACGGTAGCTCTGCGTCGCAGCGTGCGCACCAACTTGAACATTGTTCATGTGGGTGATTCTAGCGCGCACCGGCCTTTCCCGTGCGCGCTGCGCGGAGCGCGTTGAGGATCACCAGGACCTCGGCAACCTCGTGGACGAGCACGACCGCCGCGAGGCCGAGGGTTCCGGTCACCGCGAGCGGGAGCAGCACCGCAATGATCAGCAGTGACAGGGCAATGTTCTGGTTGATGATGCGCCGGCCCCGGCGGGCGTGGTCGAGCGCCCTGGGTATGAGGCGGAGGTCGTGGCCGGCGAAGGCGATGTCGGCGGATTCAATCGCCGCGTCCGATCCGGTCGCACCCATGGCAACGCCGATGTCCGCGACAGCCAGCGCCGGGGCGTCGTTGATTCCGTCACCGATCATCGCGACTGGTCCGGCCCCCGACAACGCGCCGATCGCGTCGGACTTGCCCTCAGGGCGCAACCCGGCCCTTGCGTCACCGATTCCCGCCAGGTCGGCGAGGGCGGCGGCGGTGCGGGCATTGTCCCCGGTGAGCATGGTGACACCCACTCCGCGGGCTGCGAGCATGCGGACGAACTCCGGAGCCTCGGGTCGTAGCCCATCACGGACACCGATCGCCGCGGCCGGTGCCCCGTCCCGGTGCAGGATGACGACCGTCATCCCCTGCCCCTCCAGACTCCCGACCCTGTCCCGGAGATGTCCGGAGTCGATCCAGCCCGGACTACCGACGGTGATCCGCGACCCGCCGACCACCCCTTCAATGCCGTGCCCGGCCCGCTCGTCCACATCGGTCGCCTGCGGAACCTCCGGGGCTGCCCCGGTAATCGCCGCGGCGAGGGGATGGGTACTGTACCGCTCCAGTGCGGCCGCCCAGCACAGGGCCTGTGTCTCAGTCACCCCGTCAACGGTGGGAACAGCGGCGACTGCGGGCTCGTTGCGGGTGAGGGTGCCGGTCTTGTCCACAGCGACATGACGGATGGTCCCCAGGCGTTCGAAGGCGGCACCCGACTTCACGATAACCCCGTACCTGCTCGCTGCCCCGACCGCGGCGACGACGGTGAGAGGCACGGAAATGGCCAGGGCACACGGGGACGCGGCAACGAGCACGACGAGGGCCCGTGTGATCCAGAGTTCCGGGTCACCGATAAGCGCCCCGACAACAGCGACCAAGACAGCGAGGACAAGCACGCCGGGGACCAGCGGCCGGGCGATCCGGTCCGCGAGGCGGGCCCGTTCCCCCTTCTCCGCCTGCGCCTCCTCGACCAGGCCGACAATGGTGGTCAGAGAGTTGTCGGTGCCTGCAGCAGTCGCTTCGACCTCGAGCATGCCGACAGTGTTCACCGACCCGGCGGAGACGGCGTCCCCGGGGCCGACCTCGGCGGGAATCGACTCGCCGGTGATTGCGGAGGTGTCAAGCCTCGAACTCCCCGAGTGGACGACCCCGTCGGTCGCAATCCGGTCCCCGGCGCGGACGACCATGCGATGCCCGACCGCCAGGTCCTTCACCGGAACCTCGACCACGTCGACGCCGTGACGGACACCGGCGGTCTCGGGAACGAGCCTCAATAGGGCGCGAAGTCCTCCCCGGGCGCGGTCCATCGCCTTGTCCTCCAGCGCTTCGGCGATGGAGTAGAGGAACGCCAGCGCCGCAGCCTCCTCCACGTAGCCGAGGAGGATTGCTCCGACGGCGCTGATGGTCATGAGCAGGCCGATGCCGAGCTTCCCCGCGAGCAGTGCGCGAACCGCCCCCGGAACGAACGTGGATGCACCCAGCAGCAGACCGGTCCAGAACAGCACCGGAGCCAGGGCATCCGCCCCCGACCATTCGCAGATCAGCCCGGCGAAGAAAGCAACGCCCGAGAGTACCGGGACCATAATGCCGCGGCCCCTCCACCACGGCCCGCTGCGGTCGCCGTGATGGTCTCCAACCTCGCTTCCAGCGCTCGCGCCCCGGGGCCCGCAACATTCCGGACTCATACGTCCCCGCCCGGTTCGCAGCAGCCTGGCACCGCGCACGTGACATCCATGCACGGTGCATTCTCATCCACCGCCAGCGTGACCTCCACGAGAGATGTCAGTGCCGCAGCCAGGTGCGGGTCCGAGATCTCGTAGCGCGTCCTCCTTCCCTCGGGTTCGGCGACGACAATGCCGCAGTCGCGCAGGCAGGCAAGGTGATTCGACACGTTGGATGCCGTCAACCCCAGATTCCGTGAGAGGACGGCCGGGTAGTTCGGGCCGTCCAGGAAGGTCATGAGGATCCGGGAACGCGTCGGATCGGCCATGGCCCGTCCGAGTCGGTTCATGACGTCCAAACGGGAAGCAATAGTCAGCATACGCTGAATATACAGCAATCGCTGAACTATTGACAGGGCCCGGGGCACCGGCCATCACCACTTGCGGAATATCCACGGTAGGCTTATAGTTGACGTATCAACTACTTACGAATCCACCACCAAGGAGCACACGAATGAAGGCCTTCGGCTTCCTCAGTTTCGGCCACTACGATCTCTCGGCATCCGCACGCTCGAACCCGGGCCGTACCATGCCGGGCGCGAAAGAGAACATCAAGAACGCCGTCGACATCGCCGTCGGCGCCGACGAGATCGGCGTGAACGGCGCGTACTACCGCGTCCACCACTTCGCACCGCAGCACTCCGCGCCGATGCCCGTCCTGTCCGCCGCAGCCGCCCGCACGAAGCACATCGAGGTCGGCACCGGCGTGATCGACATCCGTTAGTGCATCTCGTAGTTGTAACCTTGGAGTTATGACTAAAGTTGCGGCGTACGTCCGAGCATCCGTCGATTTCACCGGTGAGCGCTGGTCGGTCGGCACTCAGAAGGAGGTCATCGCACGTCGAGCCGAGGAACGCGGTTGGAAGATCGTCGACGTCTATGAGGACAGTGGAGTGTCCGCATCCAAGGCGCGCGGTCCCAAGACTGACTGGGCGAGAATGCTTCGCGACGCCGATGCGGGCCACATCGACATGGTCGTCGCAGTGGACGTGGATCGACTGCTTCGGAGCACGAAGGATCTCAACACCCTGATCGACCACGGGCTCAAGATCGTCACGCTGGACGGCGAAATCGACCTGTCCACGGCTGACGGCGAGTTCAGGGCGACGATGCTGGCGTCCATCGCGAGGTTCGAGACAAGGCGGAAGTCCGAGCGCCAGCTCAGGTCGAATGCGCGTCGACGGGCAGAGGGCCTGCCTGCCTCGGCCTGGACGCCGTTCGGCTGGACGAAGGACGGCAAGGTTGTCCCTGATCAGGCGGAGGCGGTCCGCAGGGCGTTCGACTCCTTTCTCGGCGAGCCGTCGCTGTCCATCCGCCGCATTCGCGAGGACCTCAACGCAGCCGGTCACCGCACTGCCCGAGGATCCGAGTTCTCCACCGACGCTGTCCGTTACTTGCTCGGGAACCCGCTCTACGCAGGCTTCATCAAGAAGTACTCCACGGGCGAGCTGCACCCTGTCACGGATGAACGGTTCCCGCCTATCGTCGCCGAACAGACATGGCGGGCAGCGTTGGCGAAGCTGGAGGACAACGTGAGGCGGGCGGCCAGGCAGGGCAATCAGCCGAAGTACCTGCTGTCGTCGGTCGGGCTGTGCGGGAAGTGCGGCGCGACGCTCGTCTCTGGGACCAACAGTCAAGGGGTAGGCACCTACAGGTGCGGCGACCACTTCCACCTCTCGCGCCAGCGCACGCCTGTCGATGCGATGGTGACCGAAGCCGTCCTCACCAGACTATCCGCGGGGGACGTGCACGACCTGGTCGTACCCAAGGAGGACGTCGGGGTCGACCGCGAGACACTACTGACGGAGCGCAACGCCCTGATCGAACGCGTGAACGAGCTGAGCCCCATGCTGAGCGACGTCAGTCAGCCCGTTATCGAGATCACGCAAGCGATCAACGATGTGAAGGCCCGCATCGTCGAGATCGACGCCGAACTGCATGATCGGTCAGTGTCGCAGACGTCGGACTTCATGGTCGACATTGCCGATCCCGTTGGCACCGTGCAGCGCCGCGAAGCCGTAGAGCGGAAGTGGGATGCATGGGACATGGACCGTCGTCGGCTACTCGTGGACGAGCTGGTGACGGTGACCATCGAGCCGATCCGCCCAGGTCACGTGAAGTTCGACCCTGACCTCATTCGGATCGATCCGAGTCGCAACTGATTCACGAGTCGACTCGTCATTGCAATGGTGAGTCGAGTCGTGGGAGAATGGTTGCAGACATAGAGAATCCCCCGGGGTCCGAGGTAGTAACTCGGCACGAGCCCCCGATAATTAGCCGGTAAACACAGTCGTAAGCGCTCGACGGGATCCGGAAGAACTCATTCGTGAGGTTTTCCGTCATGTCTTCTGTCGTTCTCGACGACCCTTGCACCAGCGATCTGTTTCCTCCCCTGACCCCAGTGGGGTCTGAGGGGTTCCCTTCCCGCCATGATGGTGACGATCCCGTCATCGCCGCTGCCCGCGCCGCTGGCCATCGTGCCGGTAAGCGCCTGGCTAAGACCCCATTGACCCCTCGACAGAGGGCTGTCATCGCCTCCCTGGTCGGGGGTGGTCGGTCATGAGCGCCAACGCCTCTGCATTCGACCATGTCCTTGGTTTCCGTTGGCGTCAGGGCGATTCGTCCCTTGCCGACAGTGAGGCTCGACTCCACGACCTCGGAGTGCTCCGCTCCGTCCTCGAAGAAGTCGTAGAGCTGTCGGTCGCTGACGCCCGTACAGACGGGGTCACCTGGGCGAGGATCGGTGATGCCCTGGACGTTACCCACCAGGCCGTCATCAAGCGTTATGGGAAGCGTTCTGGGGGTGATCGCCGATGAGCGCCGACCCCCACCCCCGTTCCATCGCTCTCGCCGACCTGACCTCGCCCGAAGGGCCTGACCTGGCACCCGCCGCAGGCGGGCTGCCCGCTGGTGTTTCAGCCTCCAAGAGTTTCGGGAGTTCTACTTGTTCCTACGGGCGCGGCAAGGGCTTGTCGATTGCCGCGCTTTGCAACGAACTGCCTGGTCAGAGGACTGTTCCCATGTTCCGCCTCCCCGAGAATACGCGGGGTCATTTGGGGTCTCATTTGGGGGTCAATAGGGGGTCAATTAGGCGCCTTGCTCTCAAAGTACCTAGTTGTGCTGCCCTGGTCGGGGGTGGTCGCCGTGGCTAAGCAGGAGAACAATCCCACGAGCATCGGCGTTACCCAGTACCTCGATCGGGAGTACTGGACCTGGGCGGTGAACGATCCGAACGGCGCTGCATTGCTCCAGCAGGATGCCGGGACGATCCTCACCTACCTCGTGCAGCGGTTGGAGGCTGGCGGGGGCGAGGTCGTCGAGGCCTACGGGATCATCCACGACAAGGACGAGCGTGAGGTCTGGAGCGAAGCCCAGCAGGCACTCGTGATGGAGCCGAAGCCCGCGCACCTGCATGCAGTCATCAAGTTCAAGAACCGCTCGAAGAGTGCGCCGATCGCTCGGCTTGCCGATTTGCTCGGAGTCGAGCCGCAGTACGTCGAGAAGCCGAAGGCCGGGCGGTACGCGCATGACAACATGCTGAGCTACCTCACGCATGCGAAGTACGCGGACAAGCACCAGTACGCGCCCGCCGAGGTCGCCACGGTGCGCGGGCCTGACTACCTCGGGATCGACGCCCAGCGCCGTGAGGCATGGCTGAAGGGCCGTGCCCACCTGAAGAAGAAGCGGGTGGCCGAGGACTTCGAGGACATGCGCGATCGGGTGCTCCAGGGCGAGATCACGCGTGATCAGATCATGCTCACCGATGAGCTGTTCGACATCTACTCGCGGCATCAGCGAGAGATCGACGATGCTCTCTCGGCCTACGGCCAGCGCCGAGCGTACCGGGCGGCAGCGAATCTTCGGGCCGGTGCCTTCTCGACGCATGTCGTGTTCGTTCACGGGGACGCCGGGATCGGCAAGACCCGGTTCGCCACGGACTTCATCACGGCCTCGATCAATGCTGCGAACGCCCATGGCGAGCGGTGGCAGGTCTACCGCGCCGCGACCGGGAATCCGCTCGATGACTGGCGTGGAGAGGAGGTCCTGCTGCTCGACGATCTGCGCGCTTCGGCTATGGACGCGAACGACTGGTTGCTGCTGCTCGATCCGTACAACGCCTCACCCGCGAAGGCGCGTTACAGGAACAAGGGCGAGGTGGCACCGCGCCTGATCGTCATCACGGCAACGATCGAGCCGGTCGAGTTCTTCTACTATGCCCGACAGAAGGGCAACGTAGACGAGGCGCTGGACCAGTTTATCCGCCGCCTGGCCTCGGTCGTGAAGGTCTTCCGCGCCGATGACATCAACCGCTACCTCGTGCAGCACATCGGGAAGATCGAACCCTACGAGTGGCATCAGTGCAGCCTCCCGGTTGCCGCGCACTCGCCCGGTGTGAACGGCAACATGTACCACCAGGCAGTCGGCTCGCGCGAGCTGACGTACGGCCCCGAGACTTCGGCCGAGCACGACGCCGAGAGCGCGGTCGTCGAGCTGCTCAGCGGGCTCGCGGTGCGTAGCCCCGACGTGCCGTTGGCGATGGCTGCGGGAGGTGCGTCATGAACACGTTCCATGCCCTCGATGAGGATCGGCTTTCCCCTCCGCCCGCAGGGAGCGAAGCGACCGAGGACGGAGGCCAGCGGTACTTGGACGACAAGAGCGCCAGCGAATTGTCGGACAAGTACCCTGCTGGCCCTGACCGTACGGCTCCCAACACCAATGATGGTCATGGAGTCGATGAGCCCCAGGCGAATCGCGACGTGAGCATCGACGTGCGGGTCACGAAGGCGGAGCGCGAAGCGGTTCGGCGACGTGCTCGCAGGCTCGGCGTGAAGCCGAGCAAATGGGTACGCACGGTCATTCTCGACGCCCTGGACTCCCGCCGGGACGGTCTCGGGCATCTAGAGGTCGCGGCGGCCTCCACGCCGTCGCCGGAGCTGGGTCAGGCGGTCGAGCAGGTGCGCCGAATCGGGATCAACCTGAACCAGGCGGTGCGTCGCGGTGGTGCCCTCGACGACGATCTGCTGCGCGAGGTCATGGAATCGATGGATGCCGTGCGGGCACAGCTCGGGGATCGGACGGCGCTATGAGTACGGTCAACGTGAAGCCGTCGCGGTCCGCCAGCGACTCGGTCGGGTACGCGCTGTACGGCAACGACAAGGACAAGCGCACAGAGCACGTCCAGACCGGCACCGATCGTGCCGCAGCGATGTCGTGCTCGGTGGAGTCGCCGTGGGCCTTCGTCGCCCGCGCAGAGGCTCTGGCGAGGGCCCACGGGCGGAAGAACGAGCTGTACTCGTACACGCAGAATTTCTCGCCGGACGAGTTCGGCAAGAACGACCGGGGGCACGTGCAGCGGGTCAATGAGCTGGGCGTGAAGCTCGCGGAGCGGATGCACTCGGCCGATCACCTCGTGGTCACCCACGCCGACTCGGCCGGCGGGCACCTGCACAACCACATCTACGTCATCAACCACGACAACCTCACCGGGAAGTCGCTGCAGCGGAACACGTCGTGGAAGAACGGCCTGCGCCAGGCCAACGACGAACTGATGCAAGACGAGGGGTGCCAGGTCCTCCCGTCGCCGGAGCAAGCAAAGCCGGACTGGTCGCAGCGCCGGGAGGACTTCGCGTCAGGCGGATTCGAGCGCATCCTCGGGGACAAGGTCGCCGCCTCGCTGCGGGACAAGCGGTCAGTGGACCGGGCGGGATTCACCGAGGTACTCGACGAGCATGGCGTCGCCCTCGCAGAGACCCAGCGTGACGGCTGGACGTACAAGATGCGCCGGGCCGACAACGGCAAGCTCGGCCGGAAGAAAGCATCCGGGCTGACGCCCGAGTTCACCGCCGAGGGCGCACAGCAAATCTTCGAGTTCCACGAAAACAACCGACAGAAGGAGCAGAGCAATGAGCATTCTCGACGAGATGAGGAACGAGCAGCAGGAGACCGAGCCGAGCTCGACGGCGTCGAATCTGTCGGAGCCTACGAACGCCGACGTCATCGCAGCGGTCAACAGGCAGACGAAGGCCGTGAACGGACTGAAGTCGTATCTGCGATTCGCGATCGAGGAAACCGTCAAGGAGGAGCTGAAGGCCCTGCCGTCGACCTCGCAGCCGTCCGTCAACAGGTCGTCGCAGATCGAGAGCGTCGAGAGCAGACTGAGCGAGATCGAGAGCACGCTCAGAGTGTTCGCGCAGAGTCTCGACGGGAAGCAGCTGCAGAGCGCCTCGCAGAGCTTGATCGCCGAAGCGCAAATGAATCGAGCAGCTACGGCCTCGGCGACTGAGAAGCTCCAGTCCCTGGCCGAGGACAACCAGAAGCTCGTGAGCCAGGTCGGCGGTGCCGTGCAGCGGATCGATAAGCGCACAGAGGAGCGGGTCGAGAAGGCCGTCGAGCAGGTCGCCGGGGAGGCCTCGGCCACGATGACGGCGAACCTCGACGCGTCGAACGAGCGCGCCGAGCGGATCATGCAGGCGACGGCGAAGCTGGAGGCCCGTCAGCTCTGGTCGGCAGCAGCCGCGATGTGCCTCGCGCTCCTGCCGGTGGTCGTGGTCGTCGCCGGGCTCTGGATGGGAATCGCCGGGCTCATCGCGGGCGCTCAGTGGGCGCTCGACGTGGACGGGAGCGTGTGGCTGAGCATCGGGCGCTGGCTCGTGTTCGCCGTGGGCCTCGCCGGGGCGGGCTACGGCCTGTTCGCGTCCGCCCGCTGGGTGGCTCGTCTCGTCGAGACCTGGAAGGGCCGCGGGATGCCGAACTGGCCGAGCTGGCGGAAGAGGTGACTGCGATTCCCGAGGGCAAGCGCGCAGAGCGCGTGCGGCAGGCCACACGGCTGGCGAACAGCTTGGTGTCGAGGACACAACTCTGCGACGATAATTGCATGCAGAACAATCCTGAAACTTTAATTCGCCCTTCGAAAGGCGAAGGTGAATACCCAGAACTCGTCAAAATTTGGCGCAGCGCCGTACGCGCAACTCACGATTTCCTCAAAGAGGAGGACTTTGGGCGAATCGAGGACAACCTCGCCTCGATGTATTTCCCGGCGGTGGCCCTCATCGTTGCGGAGCGAGACGGCGCGCCGGTCGGCTTTGCCGGAGTCGCCGAGGGCAATCTTGAAATGCTGTTCGTAACGAACGAGGTGCGAGGTGGCGGTGTCGGAACGTTGCTGCTCCGCGAGGCGATCTCTAGCCTCGGCGTAACCAAGGTTGACGTGAATGAACAGAACGAGGGCGCGCATGGCTTCTATCTCAGTCGCGGATTCGTGCAGATTGGACGCGACGAGCTGGACGGCGATGGTCGACCGTACCCGACGCTCCACCTGAAGTTCAGTCAGTAAATACCAGGTCCCAGACGACAGCGACGAGTTCTAGTCGCTGTCGTCTTTCTGTTTGGTTCCCATTCCTGACCTGTCCGCCATATGACCACAGAAAATCTGCGAGAGTCATTGGTGTACAAGCGCCACAGCTTGGACATGCGCTACGAAAACCCCCTCCACCTCGCCGAGGAGTCCGCGCAGCTGGACCTGCTCAGCGATGGCAGGGTTGCACTCGGCGTGTCCCGGGG
>NZ_JBQEDF010000045.1:0-27716 GCF_052107835.1 Corynebacterium sp. | reverse complement strand
CGGCCCGTACCAGGAACAGCACCGCCAGGACCAGGTACATCAGCACCATCGACAGGGCGGTGGCGACCATGGAGTCACGCAGGAAGCGCAGGCCCTCCGGCACCTTCAGGTCCTCGGTCGAGCGGGACGCCTTCGTCCCCCTGCCACCGACGAGCTTGCCGACCGCGCCGGAGGCGATGTAGCCGGCGGTGCCGAAGTGCCCGATGGCCACGGAATCATCCCCGGTGATCTTGCGGGTCCAGGGGTGCGCCAGCGCAGGCATCGACACCATGAGCACACCGAGCAGTACGGCGCCCAGGGCCACCACGATCCAGTCGGCGTAGTCCGCGGTGGCCAGGATGATCGTGATCATGGTG
This sequence comes from Corynebacterium sp., assembly GCF_052107835.1. GTDB lineage: Bacteria > Actinomycetota > Actinomycetes > Mycobacteriales > Mycobacteriaceae > Corynebacterium. The sequence continues at coordinate 27,360 of NZ_JBQEDF010000045.1, read as the reverse complement.
GCCATGAACAGCACGTGGTGGCCGGTGAGGAACACGTAGCGCAGCGGCGTGAACCGGGCGAGCAGCAGACTCACCGCGAACCCGAGGATCATCAGCCACGCGACCTGGGAGCCGAACTCCTCCTGGGCGATGCCCGCGATGGCCTCGTTGGTGGGCACCACGCCGTGCATGCCGGTCGCGCCCTCGATCATCCGGCCCAGCGGGTCAAGCGATGCCGTGACCAGGGAGGATCCGGCGCCGATCAGCAGGAAGCCGAGTGTGGCCTTGATCGCGCCACCGGCGACCTGGCCGGCGGAGCGTCGCAGTGCGACCAGACCGACGGCGGTGATGATGCCGATGAGGAACGCCGGCACCGCGAGGATCTCGTTGACGAGGAACTGGGCGATAGCCAACAGCCAGTCCATGATGGTCTCCTTTACTGGTTTCTCCGCGTCACAGCGCGTAGAGCGCGCGGAGGGCGGTGTCGATCTCGCGGGCGCTGGTGAAGTTCTCCACGACCCACACGGGGATGCCGGGGTCGCCGAGGGTCTTGGCGATCTCCCCGGAGGTGAGGATCAGGTCGGCCTCGTTGGCCTTGCCTTTCGCGGAGATGGTGTCGGTGGCCTCGACGCTGACGAGGTTGTCCCAGCCCCAGCGTTTCAGCACGTCCTCGGTGGTGTTCTTCAGGAACAGGCTGGTGCCCAGGCCGTTGCCGCACACGGTGAGGATGTGGTCGCGGGAGTCGCCGCCGGGGTAGGTTCCACCGTCGGATGCGGCCGCCTGTGTCTGCTCGCTGTCTCCGCCACCGAGAATCTCCAGGATCTCGGCGGGAGTGGACGCGGCGTCCAATGCCTGCCTTGTTCTCGGACGGCCGATGACTTTGGCCAGCTCGGCCATCGCGGAGGTGTGGGTGGTGGCGTCGGTGGCGGCGAGGGCCACGACCAGGGTGACCGGGTCGTTCTTCTCGTGGCCGAACTCCACCGGCTCGGCCAGTCGCACCCAGCTCAGGGCGGTTCGGTGGACGGCCTCGCTGGGTCTGGCGTGGGCGAAGGCGAAACCGGGCGCGACGACGATGTAGGGGCCGTTGTCGACGACGGTGTCGATCATGGCGGTGGTGTAGGGGGCGTCGGTGGCGCCGGAGGATTCCAGGAGGTCCCCGGACACGGAAATGGCCGCGCGCCAGTCGGCGGCGGCCGCGTCAAGTGCGATCCGGTCCTCGGTCAGTAACGAGGTCAGCGTGCTCATGACCTGATTCTATGCCTGGGGAACACACTGGTGGAAGGGCCGGTGGTGCGGGGGTGGCTGTGGTGGCTGTGTGGCTGTCGCTGGCCGGGGTGCCCTCGCAAAGTGTTGACTGCCCTTGCAAACTGTTGGGCGAATGTCGTTAACTCGACCATTCGTGAGGGCGGTGAACAGTATGTGATGGCACCTGTGTCGCGGGCCGGGGATTTCGGCTAACCCGCGGAGTGGGCGACGGCACCGCCCGCGGCACTGCCGATGAGCCCGCCGACTGCGCTGCCGACCAGGCTGCCGGGCTCATCGGAGCCCGGGACGCCGCCGGTGCTCACAGCCCCGCGCAGGCCGACGCCGTCGGTCACGACGTCATCGGCCCAGAGGTAGCGTTCGGTGCCGTCCTCGTCCACGAACCGGGCGTAGCCCTCGTTGGCCAGGTTGTCCAGGCCGGCCGGTCGGGCGGCGATGGAGTCGTCGACCGGGGCGAACTCCCCGGAGTCGTCGGCGGCCAGTACCTGAGAGGCACCGTCGCAGACCTCGTCGCACAGGATCGTCAGCTCACCGGAGACGGAGTCGAAATCGCTGGCCATCACGCCGTCGAACGGGGACTCGTAGCGCTGCTGCAACACAGGGTCGCCATCCGACAGGGAGACGAACAGGACGTCGCCGGTCTCCTCGACACCGACCGCGAACAGCGGGTCGGCTCCCGGGATCCAGCTGATGGTCTCGAGCCCGCCGTTGGCGCCGATGTCACCGGTGAACTCCGAGAGGTTCCATTCGTCGGTGGCGTGCAGTTCCTCCCCGTCGGCACCGTCCGGCTCGAAGCGCAGGACGGAGGGCCGGGAGGTGTCGTCCTCGCCCTCACTGTTGTCGCGTTCGGTGGCGACGAAGATCGCGCCGTCCGGCCCGACGGTCACACCCTCAGCGTCCAGTTCACCGGATCCGTCGGGGTAGCGCAGCGTGTGGCGGGAGTCGATGTGGTAGCTGTTATCGCCTTCCGGAGTGAGGGTGTACAGCGAACCGGTGCCGTTGTTGACGATGTAGGCGGTGCCATCCGGACCGAAGTCCACGCCGGACATGTCCTCCTCGGCGAAGTCCCCGGCATGGTCGCCGGTGAGGGTCACATCCTCGACATCCAGGGGATCGTAGGGGAACTCAGCGGTGGGGGAGGACGGGGCATCGCTGTCGCCATCGTCCTCGGCGACATTGCGCAGCCCCTCGGTGGGCTCCCCGGTGACGGTGAGGTCGCCGGTCATGTCGGGGACGCGGCCCCAGCTCGTGGACGCGTGGCCGGACCATTCGGTCTCGTCGACGTTCGTGCCATCGGAGTCGCTGAGGGTCACGGAGTCGTTGCCGCCGAGGCCGAAGTCAGGTTCGGTGTGGATGACCAGGTAGCCGCCGGATTCGATCTCCGTTCCGGCGGGCAGGAGGATCGGGTCGTGCTCGGGATCGTTGTCCACGATGCCCCATCCGGAGACGTCGACCGAGTTGTTCGGGTCGGTGTTGGCCAGCTCGACCCAGTCGCCGTCGGGATCGCCGTTGGACTCGACCTCGTTGATGACGACAGGGGAGGAGCCGTCGGACTCCTGGGCGGCAGCGGGCGGGACGGTGGCGATGGTCGCCGCCAGCGTCAACGGCAGGGCCACAGGCAGGACGGCGGACAGGGCGGGATGGAACGCACGGGGAGGTTTCACGTTCCCGGAGAATAGGGGACCCAGGTGGCCGTCAACGGGCCGCACGGTGAACGTCAGGTGACGATCACGGTCTTGCCGGTCGCATGGCCGTCCTCCACGGTGGCGACGGCGTCGGCGGCGTCGGCGAGCGGGTAGGACGCGCTGATCAGCGGTTCGACTGTTCCGGCGGCCATGAGGTCGAGGAGTTCGGAGAAGACCCCGCCGGTGCGCCGCCGGGTGACGGGTGGGCCACCGGCGGTACTGCGGACCGGGCCGGTGATGTGCGGCATGATCCGCTCCAGGGCATCCCCTCCCACGGTGTCGACCAGGGCATCGGCCGATCCGTCCCACTCCGTGCCCGAGGCGACGAAGGTTGCGCCCAGTCCGGTGACCAGCTCACGCTTCGACTCGGAAGCTACGCCGACCACCGCGAATCCCAGGTGACGGGCGAGTTGGACGGCCACGTGGCCGACACCTCCGCCGGAACCCAGCACTGCGACGGTGCCGCCGTCGGGTAGCCCGTCGTGTGCGAGCTCATGCAGTGCGTCCCACGCGGTTCCTACGGCGACGGGCACGCAGGCCGCCTGTTCCGGGGAAACGTCCTCAGGGACCCGGGTGGTCTGCGCGGGGTCGAGCAGGACGCGCTCGGCGTAGCTCCCGTGTCCGGCGAGTGTCCCCCCGACCACCAGATCCCCCACGCTGACACCGGATCCGGGGGATGCGGCGAGGACACGTCCGGCGGCTTCGCGTCCCATCGCCATCGGGAAGGTGACCGGGACCTTGCCCTGCCGTTCCCCCGACCGGACTTTGATATCCGCCGGGTTCACGGTGGTGGCCAGCATCCCGACCAGGACAGCCGGTGATTCCGGGAGCCCGGGGGCGGGAACATCGAGGAGCCGCGTGGTGCCGGGGCCACCGTAGGACTCGAATCCGAAGATGCGCATGGTCGCCAGGGTAGTGGTGTTCGAACAGTCGGGGCCGCCGTGTCCCTGCGGTGTCGTACCCTGGGTGGCATGGAACAATACGACCCCACACTCCGGGACGATATGTCGTCCTACGTCAGCGCGACGGCATTCAACCCGGCCGAGCGGCTGCGCCGGTACCGTCCAACGACCATGAAGAGGGTCCTTGCCTGGGGCGGGATCGTGTTCGGGGTGCTGATGGTGGTCGGCATGTTCACCGGCACGGGGGAGAGCCTGCTCGGGGACATACTCCTCGGCGCAGGCATGGGGGCGATGGCGCTGATCCCCTCGGTGTACTGGCTGCTCTGCAATCACAGGGATTCCCGCCTGGTCACCAACTGGATCAGTGCCAACCGGGACTACCAGCAGAACTGGGAGATGCTCGCCGCCGATGAGCGTGCACTGTTCGCCCGTCCCGAGCAGCTGCCGGTGATCCCGGAGCGCAAATGGAAGACGGTGTGGGTGGCCGTTGTCGTGGCATTCATTGTGGCCGCGGTTGGCACGGCGTTCCTGCCGGAGGTGGGGGCGGTCGATGCCTGAGCCCCTCTCCGGAGTAAACGTTGTCAGCCTGGCGGTGAATCTGCCGGGCCCGGCGGCGACCCACCGACTGGCGCAGCTGGGGGCCCGGGTGACGAAGGTGGCGCCCCCGTCGGGTGACCCCTTGGCCGCGGCGGTGCCGGCGTACCACCGGTGGTTGTCGCAGGGGCAGGACGCGCTGACCCTGGACCTCAAGGACGAGGAGGGACGCACCGGACTGGACGAGTTGCTGTCGGAGGCTGACCTGCTGGTGACCTCGCACAGGCCCAGGGCGCTGGAACGACTGGGGCTGGGGTGGGAGGCACTGGCTGACCGGTATCCGAGCCTGTCGCAGATCGCGATCGTCGGGCATGCGGGGCCGGACGCCGACGTCCCCGGGCATGACCTGACCTACCAGGCGGTGGCGGGCACACTGGCACGGGCGGGACTGGCGGAGCAGCCGGAACTCCCCATGCTGCCGGTCGCGGACCTCGGTGGGGCCGAGCGTGCGGTGGGCGACGCCCTTGCCCTGCTGCTGCAGGCCGGGCGCACCGGACGCGGAGGCTACCGGGAGATCGACCTGGCCGGGGTCATCGGGGACTTCTCGCAGTCGGTGCACTTCGGGCTGAGCGGACCGGGGGCGGTGCTGGGAGGCGGACTGCCGACCTACGGTGTCTACCGTGCCGCCGAGGGATTCGTGGCGGTCGCGGCGATCGAGCCCCACTTCATCGGGAAACTGATGGGGGAGATGGGGCTGTCGGACATGGAGGGCCTCACCGCGGACGCACTCGCCGGCTTCTTCGCGACCCGGACCGCCGCCCAGTGGGACGACTGGGGGCGCGACAACGACCTCCCGGTGGCTGAGGTCGCCGGGGACTGACCTACGCCGGCGGGTCGATCTGCTGGGGTTCGTTGGGGATGCGCCCCTCGGCGACGACCGCGCCGTCGACCCACCGGAAGGTCACCTCCTCGGTGTACTCACCGGCCTCCGCATTCGGGGCACCTGCGTCCTCCTGCGCCTGCCAGTCCTTGAACCGCACCGTCACCGAGTCGTCGGTGGTGCCGACGACCTCGTGCTGCTGCGGGGCGTCCGTCTGCGGGGAGCCCGAGTAACGGCCCTGGTGGAAGAAGATCAACTTGTTCTCGAACTGGGAGTTCCCCTGCGGGTCCTGCTCCACGGTGGCGTAGCTCAGGTCGCTGCAGGCATTGAAATTGGAGTCGCCCTTGTAGACCCAGGTGGAGTCCGCGAGACCGGGGGGAGCGAGATTCTCGATGCTGTCGGTGATCACCGGGGACTCGGGGTCGGGCTCACAGTTCGGGTCGTCCGGCGAATCCGGCGGCGGGGCCTCCGGCTCCTCGGTGTTCGCGGGGGTTCCAGGATCTTCCGGTGCCGGTTCGTCGCCCGCCGTCGCCTCCTCGGTGACGGTCACCGTGGTCGATGGCGTGGCTGCGGCGGACGCGCCCGCGTCGTCGTCATCGGACCCGCAGGCCGACAGGAACAGGACGCCGACCGTGGCTGTGGCAAGTGCCTTCCGGGCGGTCCGGCGGGTGATGGAACGTGGTGTGGTGATGTGTCTCATGGCCACGACCGTAGACTCCTTAAGTTGCTGATGCAGCCCGCTATACCCTGCGGCGCATCGCGATCCGGGGGTGACACGTCAGGACCGGCCGCATGCTCCGCATCCCGGTGCGCGGGCACGGCTACGATGGGGCCCCTACGTGTTCAACAGTGACCAGCAATGACCGATGGGAAGGCGAGTTGATGGGGCAGCAGTGGTTCACCAGTGACCTGCACCTGGGACACCGGTTCGTCGCGGGGTTGAGGGGGTTCGTGGACACCGGGGAACACGACCGGGTGATCCTCGACAACCTCGCCGGAGCGCTGCGGCCCGGCGACGTCGTATGGGTGCTCGGCGACATCAGCTGTGGGCCGCGGGACGACGAGGACCGGGCCATCGCCCTGCTCGCCGAACTCTTCACACGGGCCGGCGTCACCGCGCACCTGATCTCCGGGAACCACGACAGCAGCCACCCCCTGCACCGCAGGTCGCACGCCAGACAGCGCGACTACCTGCAGGCGTTCACGTCCGTCCAACCATTCCAGCGGATGACGTGGCAGAAGCGCGAACTGTGGCTGTGCCACTTCCCCCGGCCGGGCCTCGACCACGACGACATGTCGTCCCGCCACGACAATGTGCGGTTGGACGTCCCCCTGCTCGTCCACGGGCACCTGCACTCGGATTCACCGGTGACCGGGCCGGGCATGGTCGATGTGGGGGTTGATGCCTGGGATCTGCACCCGGTGTCCCAGACGCAGGTGCAGCAGACGCTGTTCGGCAGCGTCCCACCCGCAGAGGACCGGGCGGATTAGGCGCCCGGGGCCTCGGCGGGCTCGGTACCCCCGACGACGGCCTCTTCCTCGATGACGACGCCCTCCTCGACGACCACGGTGTCCTCGGCACCCTCGGTGGGCTCGGCGGAGGTGTTGTCCGCCTCCGCACCACCTGTGGCGACGCCGGCACCCTCGTAACCGGAGTCGGGGGTCACCTCGGTCACCGGGGAGGTCTCTGCACTGTCATTCTCGCTCGGCGGGGAGCAGGCGGTCACTCCCAGGGCCAGGACGGCGGCGGCGAACAGGGCAGGGGTCCGGCGGGTGCGGGTCATCTCGTCTCTCCAGGTTGAGTCAGGGTCGTCACATTCTCCCCACCGAGCATAGTGGGTGGGGGTGGCATCGACGAAGACGCGGAAAGGGGCGGGGTGGGGATAGGGTGGGGAAAAGCCGTGAAGATCCCGGTACCACCGACTGTGAGGAATCCCCTGTGACTGTCCGTCGTCCCTCCCGTAGCCCGCGCACCGCTGCCCTGGCAGCCGCAGCCCTGGTCGGAGGTGTGGTGGTCGCCGGAATCGCCCCGGCCTCCGCGGACCCCAACCTGCCGACGATCGACACCCGGACCTCGATCGCCGTGAATTCGCCGATCTACAACGGGGGGACCGCCAATTCTGGGGAGTCCCGGCCGGGCCTGTCGATCGTCAAGCTGTACATCGTCGACCATGCGCTGCGGCACGGCGACGGGTCGGAGTCCGACCGCGCCCTGGCCGAGCGGGCGATCCGTGCCAGCGACGACGACGCGGCCTCGCAGCTCTACGAGAAGTACCCCGACAGCATCAACGCCACTGCGAGGGAGTACGGGTTGGGGAGCACGTCCGGGGACGCCCACTGGGGTTACTCGAACACCTCGGCGGCGGACGCGGCGAAGTTCCTGCGGGCCAAGCAGACCCGCGACCCGGGGTCGCCGATCCTGCACTGGATGGAGACGGCTGAACCGGTGGCCGCCGACGGCACCAGGCAGAACTGGGGGACGGCGAACCTGCCGTTCGTCACGGGCACGAAGTGGGGCTGGTCGGACCAGGGTCCGTCGGTCGTGGCGAGCGCGTCGGTGGGTGGCTCGCTGTTCAGTGTCGCGGCGGTCACCTACGGGACGCCGGGCCAGCAGACAGGGGATGTCCTGGCCTACCTGCCGTGAAACGTTCCGGCGGCCTGGTGCGGTAGAGTTCACGCGCACATGAACAGAGAGGACGTGAGCCGATGAACTCCAGGAACTCCGACAACAACTGGGGTGGGCGTGACGACGACATCCCCGCCGACGAGAATCCGACGACGGTGTGGTCCTCCACCGGCGGTGACGGGCAGCCGGAGCCGCCGCGGTACCAACGCAACGGCCCGGACGAGACCCAGGTGTTCAATCCCGGTGCCCAGGGCGATCCGGACCAGCAGTACCCGCCGCAGGGTTATCCGCAGGGGTACCCCCCGCAGGATTACCAGCAGTACCCGCCGGAGGCCTACGGCCAGCCACCCTACGACCAGCAGGCCTACGGTCAGCCGGAGTTCGGTGCTGCCCCGGGGGACCAGCCTCCGAAGAAGCCGCGGGTCGGTCTGATCATCGGCATTGTCGTGGCGGTTGTCGCGGTGGTGGCCGTGGTGCTCATCGCCGTCAACCTGTTCGGCGGTGACGATGATGACGGTTCGACCGCCCCGGCCGTCGACACGACACAGCCTCCGGCCCCGGAGCCGGAACCGGAACAGCCTGAACCCGAGGCACCCGCGGACCCGGACACCAACCCGGACGACGGTGGGGGTCTGCCGGACTGGGACATCCCCAGCGAGCTCCCCGAGCTACCGAGTGACCTGCCGGAGATGCCGACGATCGACCCGGAGATCCAGGACCGGATCGACGACTCCCTCGACGGCCTCCGCCAGGAGCTGGAGGGCAACCCCTGACCCAGGCGGAACACGGGCCGGGACGAAAACGGGTAACAATGGTTGCCATGAGTGACACGACACCCACCCTGTCCCGCCCCGCGGATGTCCACCACCTGAACGTCTGCATGGCGGAGTTCCCGCTGCCCAAGACCGAAGCCGCCCTGGAAGCCGCGGGCGCGGTGATCGTCGACGACCTCGCCGACGCCGACGCCTTCATCGTCCACGGCGTCAAGCCCGCGGACTTCCCTGAACTGCCGGACCGGGTCAAGTGGGTCCAGCTCTGCCAGGCAGGCATCGAGGGCTTCTTCGCCGAGGGGGTCATCACCGCCGGGCAGGACGGCTCCCGCCGCTGGACGAACGCGTCCGGCATCTACGGGCGCCAGGTCGCCGAGAGTGCGATGGCGCTGCTGCTGTCCGTCACCCACCTGCACAAGCGCATCGCGCGTGCGGGGACCTGGGACATCTGGCCGGAGATCGACGAGGGGACCCGGTGGCTGCACAACTCGACCGTCGCCATCGTCGGCGCCGGCGGCATCGGGCACCACCTCACCGAGATGCTCGCCCCGTTCGGGGCGGACGTCATCGCGGTGAACCGCAGTGGACGCCCGGTCGAGGGCGCACGCGAGACGGTGACGATCGACCGCCTGGACGAGGCCCTGGCCGTCGCCGACCACGTGATCATCTCGCTGCCCCTGACGGGGGAGACCAAGGGGATGTTCGACGCGGAACTGCTGGCGTCCTGCAAGCGGGGGGTGACGATCGTCAACGTCGCGCGCGGACCGGTCGTGGTCACCGGAGACCTGGTGGCCGCGCTGGAATCCGGCCAGGTCGGGGGTGCGGGACTGGACGTCACGGATCCGGAGCCGCTGCCCGACGGGCATCCGCTGTGGGACATGGACAATGTCACGGTCACCACCCATTCGGCGAACACGCGGGCGTCGATGGACAGCCAGCTCGCCGAACCGACCGTGGAGAACTACCTCGCCTTCGTCACCGGGGAGCGCATGCCCACCGAACTCGACCCGGCGAAGGGGTACTGAGCCCGGCTACTGCGCCATGCCGCGGATGTAGGACACCGCCATCCGGCGCTGGGTCATCCTGGCCACCGGGCCGCCGACCCGCGTGACCAGGCGTCCGGGGCGGGAGAAGGCACTGACCGTCGCCGTGACGGTCCCGTCGTTCTCGAGGGTCACGGCGAAGCGTTCCTCACCGCATTCGACGTGGCCGGGGAGGCTCCCGTAGATCATCTCGTCGATTTCGGTGAGGTGGCTGCCGTCATTGCGGTGCCCGGCGGTGAGGACGAGGCAGGGGGACGCCAGCAGCCTCATGACCCCACGACCGGGGGTGACCGTGACGACGTCCCCGGGAGTGAGCGGGTCATCCTCGCCGATCTCCCGGTCATCGCGGCTCAGCTTCGCCCCGGCTGCCTGGTGGGCACGTCCGGACAGCAGGTTCGCCACGGCGCGGTCCCGGTCGGCGGCTCCGTGGCCGATGACCTCCGTGCGGCTCAGGGTCCGGAAACCTGCCTGGTCAAGGCGCCCGGCAAGGTCGGGAAGGTCCGCGAGCCGCGGCAGGTAGGCCGTGAGCCCGGCCATGCTCACCGGGTAGGTCAGCTTCGGCGGGGGTGTGTCTTCGGTGGTTTCACTGGACATGGATGCCAGGCTAGCGAAAGTTAGGCGCGGAAAGTTTTCCCGGTCCTGGCGCGACGGCTACACTGCACCATGTACCTCTGCACCACCGCACCACAGGCGACCACCGCCGGATTGGATTCCTCCATGCTCCGTAAGTCACTTGCCCGAGTCTGTTCCGCCGGTGCGTTGGCGGTCACCCTGGTCACAGGTGCGGCCGTGGCGAGCCCGGCCATGGCGGGGGCGGCGACCTCCACCCACGCCGGCGACGGGATCATCATCACCTCGGACAACGGCGACCAGGGCGGGTGCACACTGAACTCCGTCACCGAGCAGAACGGTGCCTTCTACGGCATCACCGCCGGTCACTGCCTGAACCCGGAGGAGCTCGGCGGTCTTCCGGTGAAGGTGGAGAACATGGGCGGGCAGCTGCTCGCCGACGGCGAGGACATCGCGGCCGGTGGTGTCGTACGGGGTGGCACCGGGTCACCCTTCGATCCGTTCGAGAGCCTGGACGACTTCGGCTGGTTCCGGCTGGACGACACAGTTGCCCCGGACACGGGGTCGATCTCCAGCACCTCGTCCATCGGGGTCCCGGTGGTGGACGACTTCCTGCGCGGTCAGTCCCAGCCGCTCGGTGAGCCGGTGCCGGTGACCCAGAACCTGGTCGGCCGGATCGCCTGCAAGGACGGGACGATGAGCGGCCGCACCTGTGGCCCGATTCTGGCGGTGAATTCCGGGTCCCAGGAGGTCACCGCGTTGATTCCGGCGATCTCCGGTGACTCCGGCAGCCCGCTGCACGTGGCCGGACGCGACGGGAAGCGTCACGTGGTCGGTGCCCTCTCCAACGGCACCCCGGTGCTGTTCAACACCTTCGACGGGACCAGGGAGCACCTGCCGCTCGTGGGTGCCTGACCCCTCGGCGGGGTCACTTCCCGCGACCTGCAGGACGTCCTGAACGACCTCTGACGAACGTTCCAGTCCACTACCAGGGAACTCCAACAACCCGGTCGTAGATTGAAGTCATCGCCACCGCAACAGACAGCGCTCGTCACGGTGTCCCGGTTCCCCGGTGGTGAGGTGATAGGCACAGACAAGCGTCGCAAAAGGAATCCCCGTATACGGCAGCTGAGCATTCTCCTCTTGAAACGTCAGCAGCTGACCCCCGGTTCGTCAGGAGCCGGGGGTCAACTGTGTGCGGTGGGCCGGAGCCGCCGAAGATTCGGATTCGGTGGGAGAACGCTGAGTGAACGATGTACACTCGATGACCTGTTGTCCACCTGGCCTCAATCATCCTGGTTGACGGCAGCCGGCACCGGTCGACGGTGCCGGTCGTCGTTGTCCCGGAGGAACCGGATTCGATGTGACTTCCTCGCCCGACAACCCAACCACGGCTGCGCAGACGGCATCGCCCACGGAAACCGGCGATGACTCCGGTGGGGAGGTGAAGAAGCGTGGACCTGATCCGCTCATCCTCTGGGTGTCCGCGGGCTTCATCGTGGTCTTCGTCGCGGTGTGCATCATCTTCGGCGCGAGCGCCCGCGACGCATTCGGTACCGTCGCCGACTGGTTGATGACCAACCTCAACTGGCTGTACATCGGTGGCGTCACGGTCTCCCTGATCTTCATGGTTGTCCTGGCGGTGAGCCGTTTCGGGCGCCTCCGGCTCGGCCCGGACGGCAAGAAGCCCGAGTACTCCCTGGGGAGCTGGTTCGCCATGCTGTTCGCCGGTGGTCTGGGCAGCGTGCTGATGTTCTGGGGTGTCGCCGAGCCCATGAACCATGCGGTGAATGTCCCCATGCAGGACGCCGAGCCGATGTCCCACGAAGCGGTCGACCAGGCCATGGGCTTCACCATGTACCACTTCGGCATCCACATGTGGGTGCTGTTCGCCCTGCCCGGCCTGGCGCTGGGCTACTTCATCTACAAGCGCAACCTGCCGCCGCGGCTGTCATCGGCCTTCGCCCCGATCCTCGGCGGCGCGATCTACTCGTGGCCCGGCAAGCTCATCGATGCCCTGGCCATCATCGGCACCGTCTTCGGTATCGCCGTCTCCTTCGGGCTCGGTGCGCTGCAGATCCAGTCGGGTATGGGGACGGTGTTCGGTATCGACGGCTCCACACTGCTGCTGATCGGCATCATCGCCGTGATCGTCGCTGCGGGGTCCTGGTCGGTCGCAGCGGGCCTGGACAAGGGCATCAAGCGACTGTCCAACATCAACATCGTCATGGCGTCGCTGCTGATGGTCTTCGTGCTCATTGCCGGGCCGACGCTGCTGCTCCTGCGGGGCACCCTGGACACCGCGTCCCTGTACGCTGATTGGCTGCCGAAGCTGATGTTCTGGTCCGACGCCGACGAGATCACGACCGAGGGCTGGCAGGGTACCTGGACCGTGTTCTACTGGGCGTGGACCATCTGCTGGTCGCCGTTCATGGGCATGTTCCTGGCCCGCATCTCCAAGGGGCGTACGGTCCGTGAGTTCGTCGGCGGCGTGCTGGCCCTGCCCGCACTGTTCATCCTGATCTGGTTCTCCGTCTTCGGCTTCGCCGGGCTGAATGCCGAGCGTGAGGACCCCGGCAGTATGTCGGGGCCCGTGGTGGAGGACGGGGACGCGGCGGCGTCGCTGTTCATCCTGCTGGAGACCCTGCCATGGACAACCATCGTCAGTGCCTTCGCGCTGATCGTGGTGGGGATCTTCTTCGTGACATCCATCGACTCCGCGGCGCTGGTGACCGACACGTTCGTGGTCGGCGAGGAGAACGTGACGCCGACCTGGCAGCGTGTCCTGTGGGCGGTGTCCATCGGGGCGGTGGCAGCCGCGATCCTTGTGATGTCGCCGGACGCCGGCATCGAGGCGCTCCAGGAGGTCGCGATCATTATCGCCCTGCCGTTCTTCCTCATGTTCTTCGTGATGATGTACTCGATCCTGATAGGGATGCGCAACGACTACCGTGCAGGTCAGGAACCTGTCACCCGCCAGTGGGACAAGGCCGACACCCCGGAGGCACTGGAGGAGAACGAACGCAGGCCTGCACCGGGCTACGACGAGGACGGCAATGCACTCCCGCGGGCGTCCTATGACGAGAACGGCAACTTCATCGTGCCCGGCAACATCATCGTCGCCGGCGACATCGGGGTGGTCGGGGACGTCGGGGACACCGAGGCCGAGCACTGGGACGCCTTCGAGGATCTTGACCTGGATTCCCTCCCCGACACCAACGGCAACGGTGGGAACAAGGAGTGACCGTGCGGAAGGGGGCCGGGTATCGTTCAGGTCGGAGCGTGATCCCGGTTACACTATAGGGATATAAGCAATCGCAGAGAACATGAGCGTGAAGGAGAACATGATGGTTCAGCGCGTAGGCGTTATCGGAGCAGGTCAGATGGGCGGCGGCATCGCCGAGGTCGCCGCGAAGTCCGGCAGTGATGTCCTGGTCTGGGAGGCCAAGCAGGAGGCACTCGATTTCGGGAAGTCGAAGATCGAGAAGTCCCTCACCAAGGCCGTCGACCGCGGCAAGCTCTCCGGGGAGGACCGGGACGCGGCACTGGCCCGGCTGACCTTCACCACCGACCTCGCCGGCTTCGCCGACCGTGAACTGGTCATGGAGGCGATCATCGAGAACGAGGAGATCAAGAAGGACGTGTTCTCCAAGCTCGACGCCGTGGTCGAGGACAAGACCGCCCCGCTGTGCTCCAACACGTCCTCCCTGCCGATCCAGGCGATCGCCTCGGCCACGGAGAACCCCGGCCGCATCATCGGCCTGCACTTCTTCAACCCCGTGCCCGTTCTGCCGCTGGTCGAGGTCATCCCGGCCCTGACCACCGACGACGCCACCGTGGAAACCGCGAGGACCTACGCCACCGAGGTACTGGGGAAGACCGCGATCCAGGCCAAGGACCGCTCCGGCTTCATCGTGAACTTCCTGCTGGTGCCCTACCTGCTCTCCGCCGTGCGCATGGTGGAGCAGGGCGTGGCCACCAAGGAGGACATCGACACCGGCATGAAGCTCGGTGCGTCCCACCCGATGGGCCCGCTGACCCTGGCGGACATGGTCGGCCTGGACACCTGCGCCTTCATCGCCGACGTCATGCACGAGGAGTTCGGCGACCCGTCCTACGCATGCCCGCCGCTGCTGCGCCGTATGGTGCAGGCGGGCCACCTGGGACGCAAGTCCGGGAAGGGCTTCTACGACTACAGCTAGCACCGCAGACGTGACCGCCCCCTGACAGCTACGGTGGGTGGCGCGGGTCAATGGGTCCCGGGACGGCTGACAACCGTCACACACCGGACCCAGCTCCCGCGACCACAACGCACCATCAGGAGGACGATCATGACTGACTACTCCAGCGACGACATCGCCGACCGCGGCGTGTGCCCCTACGCCGGGCACTCAACGAACTTCAACGGCTCCCCGGTGACCACCGAGGAGCATTCCGTGACTGTGGGGGAGCAGGGCCCGCTCGCGCTCACCGACGTCCACCTCGTGGAGAAGCACGCGCACTTCAACCGGGAGCGCATCCCGGAGCGCAACGTGCACGCCAAGGGCTCCGGAGCCTTCGGTGAACTGACCATCACCGAGGACGTCTCGCAGTACACCAAAGCCGATCTGCTGCAGCCCGGCCGGGTCACGCCCATGCTCGCCCGGTTCTCCACCGTCGCCGGGGAGCAGGGCTTCCCGGATACCGTCCGTGACGTGCGTGGATTCTCGCTGAAATTCTACACGCAGGACGGCAACTACGACCTCGTCGGCAACAACACCCCGGTGTTCTTCGTGCGCGACGGGATGAAGTTCCCGGATTTCATCCGATCCCAGAAACGGCTGACCAACGGGCTGCGCAGCGCGGACATGCAGTGGGACTTCTGGACCCGCAGCCCGGAGTCCGCCCACCAGGTGACCTACCTGATGGGGGACCGCGGCATCCCGAAGGACTTCCGCCACATGGACGGGTTCAGTTCGCACACCTACCAGTGGATCAACGCGTCCGGCGAACGTTTCTGGGTGAAGTACCACTTCAAGACCCGGCAGGGCTGGGACTTCTTCACCGACGAGGAGGCTGGCCAGCTCGTCGGCTCGGGCGACTTCGACCATTCGCGTGCCGACCTCCACGACGCGATCGAGCGCGGTGACTTCCCCGTCTGGGACGTCAAGGTGCAGATCATGCCGCTGCAGGACGCCGAAAACTACCGCTTCAACCCCTTCGACCTGACGAAGACCTGGTCGCAGAAGGACTACCCGCTGATCCCCGTCGGGCACTTCACGCTCAACCGGAATCCGCAGAACTTCTTCGCGCAGGTCGAGCAGGCGGCGTTCGCCCCGTCGAACCTGGTCCCCGGAGTGGGGTACTCCCCGGACAAGATGCTCATGGCCCGCGCGTTCGCCTACGCCGACACCCAGCGCTACCGGCTGGGGATCAACTACCCCCAGATCCCCGTGAACAGCCCCGTGGTCGAGCAGAACACCTACACCATGAAGGACGGTGCCTCGACCCACCAGTTCCCGCCGGACGGCACCCCCATGTACTCGCCGAACCGGTACGACCGGGCGGAGGGCACCGCGGACGTCGACGACGGCAGCGGTGCCGTGGAGAAGGGTGTGGCTCCGGGGGAGTCAACCTACGGTTTCGGACGCGGCCAGGAATCTGCGACCGGAGTGGCCGACGAACTGGGACTGTTCGACGACAACTACGGCGGCGACCTGACCCGCGGGGCCTACGTCCGGCACCCGGAGGACGACGACTTCGCGCAACCCGGGAGCCTCGTCCGCGACGTCCTGGACGATGCCGCCCGGGAACGCCTCGCCGGCAATATCGCCCGCGCCATGCAGGGCGTGTCCGAGCAGGTCGAGGGCCAGTGCTGGGTCTACTGGGGCCGGGTGGACGGGAACCTCCGTGACCGGGTGAAGGAGATCTATTTCTCGCTGAAGGGGTGAGAAGGTGGCGTAACCGTGGGGGGAGCGGTTACGACTGGATGTATGAGCACATTCGCATTGAGCAATCCATCCACCGGAGAAGAAGAACAGACCTTCAACCGCATCAATGACAGTGACCGGGACACCATCCTGGACCGTGCCACCGCCGCCTACACCAACTGGCGGTCCACGTCCGTCGACGCCCGCGCGGCGGTCCTGACCAGGACCGCCGAACTCTACGAGGAGCGCATCGACGAGCTCGCCGAGCACATCGGCCGTGAAATGGGCAAGCTGACGTCCTGGGCGAAGGCGGAGATCGGCATCGTCGCCGACATCTACCGTTACTACGGTGAGCATGCCCACGAGCTGCTCGCCGACCGCGAGCTCGCCGCCCAGGGGGCGTCGCACACCTACGTCCGCAAGGACCCGGTCGGCCCGCTGCTGGGCATCATGCCCTGGAACTTCCCCTACTACCAGGTGGCCCGTTGGGCAGCGCCGAACCTGCTGCTCGGCAACTCCCTGGTCCTGAAGCACGCCTCGATCTGCCCGTTGTCCTCCCAGGCCTGCCAGGACCTCCTGGAGGAGGCGGGACTGCCGGACGGGGTGTTCCAGAACATCTACGCCTCCGGCTCGCAGATGGACGCCTTCGTCGCCGACCCGAGGATCGCCGGGGTATCGCTGACCGGTTCGGAATCCGCCGGGGCGGCCGTGGCGAAGACCGCCGGCGAGAACTACAAGAAGTCGCTGCTGGAGCTCGGCGGCAATGACCCGTTCGTCGTCATCGACGACACCAACCTCGACTGGGTCCTCGACCAGTTCGTGAAGATCCGGATGTACAACACCGGTCAGGCCTGCAACGCACCGAAGCGGCTGATTGTGCTGGATGACTTCTACGACCGGGTCGTCGACGGTCTCGAGAAGCGCATCTCCGACCTGACGGTCGGGGCCTTCGACGATCCGGAGGCCGACGTGGGGCCCCTGTCCTCCATCGGTGCACGTGACGAGATCGTCCAGCGGCTCGCCGATGCGGCGGAGTCCGGTGAGGCGAACGTGCGTGTCGGTGGCGGCAGCATCGACACCGACGGTGCCTACATGCAGCCTGCACTGCTCACCGATGTCGACCCGCGGGCCGACGTCGGCTGCAACGAGGTCTTCGGTCCCGTCGCGATCGTCTACTCCGCGAAGGACACGGACGAGGCGGTGGAGATCGCCAACCACTCCGACTACGGACTCGCCGGGTCGGTGTGGGGCGCCGATGTCGCGGAGGCCGAGAAGGTCGCCTCCCGCCTCACCGACGGGATGACCTTCGTCAACGAGGCGTCCGTCACCGGCGCCGGGCTGCCGTTCGGCGGCGTCGGCAGGTCGGGCTACGGCCGGGAGCTGGCCGAATGGGGCGTCGGGGAGTTCTGCAACGACCACCTCTTCCGGGTCAGTGACCAGTCGGACGCCGGTCTCTCGCCGGCTTTCTAGAGGTACCGAGCGGAATTTCTGCACCACCACCGGTAATTCAGTATCGTCGGGTTAGTACGCACGTCACCGACAGTGAAGGAGCGCCCCATGGCAGACTTTGATGACATCAAGAACAAGGCGGAGGACGCGGCCGGTCAGGCCAAGGAGGCCGCGGGAGACGCGGCCGACAACGACAACCTCAAGAACGAGGGTAAGGCTGACCAGGTCAAGTCCGACGCGAAGCAGAAGTTCGAGGACGCCAAGGACCAGGTGACCGACAAGGCCAACGAGGTCATCGGCAAGTTCAAGGACAAGTAGCAGCGCGGCAAGCGCTGCCGCTGTCCGCAGACAGGCGCGGGAGGTCGGTTCCACATCAGTGAACCGACCTCCCGCACCTATGTGCTGACTTGGGGTGGATCAGCGCCCGGTTTCGTGGGGGGCTAGTACCCGGCCGGGCCCTCCGCGTCCGTCTCCCCGTCGGCGGCACCGTCGTGGAAGCCGAAGCTCCGCAGCCGGGCGCGGTCCTCCGCCGACGAGCTCGCCGTCAACTGCAGCAGCTCGGCGTAGATACCGCCGCTGACCGCCAGCTCGGCCGGACTGCCGACCTCGTCGACACGTCCGGAATCCAGGGTCACGATGGTGTCCACCGTGGCGATGGTGGACAGCCGGTGGGCGATGACCAGCGTGGTGCGCCCCACCATCAACTCCTCCAGCCCGGCCTGCACCGCACGCTCCGCGCGGGTGTCCAGGGCGGAGGTCGCCTCGTCCAGCACCAGGATCGGGGCGTCCTTCAGCATTGCCCGGGCCACCGCGATGCGCTGCTTCTGGCCACCGGACAGCCGCAGTCCGCGTTCGCCGATCAGTGTGTCGTAGCCGTGGGGGAAGGCACGGATGAACCCGTCGGCGTTGGCGCGCTGCGCGACCTCCACGATCCGGGCGTCCGACGCGTCGGGACGGCCGTAGGCGATGTTCTCCCGGATCGTCCCGGAGAACAGGGCGGCGTCCTGGAACACCACACCGACCATGCCCCGCAGCTGGGCGGCGGACAGGTCGCGGATGTCGTGGCCGCAGATCCTGAGGTGGCCCCCCGTCGGCCGGTACAGGCCCAGCAGTAGGTTGACCAGGGTGGACTTGCCGCCGCCGGACTCGCCGACCAGGGCGACCTTCTCGTTGTAGCCCGCGGACAGGCTCACGTTGTGGATCACCGGGTCGTCGGGGTCGTAACCGAAGGTCACGTCAGCGAACTCGAAGACAGCGGTCCCCGTCACCGGCTCGGGTGGGGCAGGTACGGCATCGATCACGTCCTGCTCCGGCACCAGCGAGGGGCCGTACTCGCGGGACGCGGACAGCAGCACCGGGGATACGGTCTGCTCCTCCAGCTCATCCATCGCCTCGAAGTACTCGCGTGAGCCGGCCGCGGCGCGCTGCGCGGAGTCCACCATCCAGCTCATCATCGTCGCCGGCTGCTTCGCCATCGCCACGAGCTGCACCAGCAGCACCATGTCGCCGAGGGTGAAGTTGCCGTTGAGCGTCTGC
Organism: Corynebacterium sp.; assembly: GCF_052107835.1. Classification (GTDB taxonomy): domain Bacteria; phylum Actinomycetota; class Actinomycetes; order Mycobacteriales; family Mycobacteriaceae; genus Corynebacterium. Next base: position 8,214 of record NZ_JBQEDF010000045.1, on the reverse strand, counting down.
AGGAACAGCACCACGTAGATGGCGAAGAACACCAGGTTCATCCCCGCCATGCGGAAGATGTCCATCATGTGCCACCACCGCGACTGGTCCTTGGTCAGGCCCACGGTCTCGTCGAAGTGCGACTGGAACAGCCGTAGTTCGCGCAGCTCGGAGACGAAGGACTTCACGACCTTCACCTGGCCCACGACCTCGGCGAAGCGGCCCTGCGCGGCGTCGATGTGGTCGTTCTTCGTCTTCTCCCACCGCATCCACCGCTTGCTGGTCAGTGCGGTGAGCCACAGGTACATCGGGAAAATGACCACCAGCAGCAGCGCGAGGGGCCAGTAGTACCAGGCGGAGATGCCCAGCACCAGGAGCACGGTGAGGATCATGGAGAAGAAGCTGTTGGCGAAGGCCTTGAGGAACTCGGTGAGCCCCATGATCGAGCGGTCCAGCCGCGAGATGATCGTACCGGTGACCTGCCGGTCGAAGTAGCTCTGCGGCAGGGCGAGCAGTTTGGCGAAGTAGCGGTTCGACAGGATCTGCCGCATACGCATGGCCATGACGTCGCCGAACCAGCCGCCGATGTTGTGGACCACGGTGTGCGTGAGCTCCGCGGCCAGCAGGCCGAGTGCCACGCCGATCACGATGGTCGTGGCGGAGTCCACGGTGGTGCCACCCTCGAAGACGTCGACGATGGTGTCGGTGGCGTGCCTGATCAGGAACGGGGAGGCCATCGTCAGCAGGACGGTGACCGTGGCCGTGAGGATGACCATCACGTAGTAGGGCCACAGCTCCTGCATGGAACGGACGATGCGGGTCAGGCTTCGCACGCGGCTCCCTCATGCAGGTCGGCGTCCGCGATGCGGTCCAGTGCCTCGTCCAGGATCGCGCGGGACGTCCCGAAGTTCAGCCGGACGTGCCCGGCACCGGTGGGCCCGAAGTCGGTGCCCTCGTTGAATCCGACGCGGGCGTACGTGCGCAGACGCTTCGCCGGCGCGGAGACCGTCCCGTCCTCCCCGCGCAGCCGGTCGACCCCCGACACGTCGAGCCACGCGAGGAACGTCGCCTCCTCCCGGGGCAGGCGGATGCCGGGGAGCACCTCCGGCAGCCGGGTCTCCAGGTGGCGCCAGTTCGCCTCGAGGTAGGAGACCTCCTCCTCGAGCCAGGGCAGACCGTCGGTGTACGCCGCGGTGGCGGCCGCCAGACCGATGGTGGAGGCTTCGCCGGTGACCAGGTTCGACAGGCGCCCCAGATCCCGGGCGTCCTCGTTGTTGGACGTGATGATTTGCGCGCACTTGAGTCCCGCGGTGTTCCACCCCTTCGACGTCGCGGTGACGGTCACGGTGTTGGCGGCGGCCGTCCCCGACACGGTGACGGTGGGGACGTGGGCACCGGAGAACACCAGCGGGGCGTGGATCTCATCGGAGATCACCCGCACATTGTGCCTGGCGGCGAGCTCACTGACGTCGCGCAGCTCGTGGGCGGTGAAGGCCCTGCCCAGCGGGTTGAAGGGGTTGCACAGGATGAAGCTGCCGACCCCGTTGGGGTTGTCGGTGGAGGTGAAGGCCCTCTCCAGGGCCTCCAGGTCGAACACCGCCTCCCCGTCGTCGCCGGTGCCCATGGGGACGTAGGTCGCGGGACGCCTGGTCGCGGCCGGCACCTTCTGGAACGGCGGGTACGCCGGCAGCGGGATGACGATGGACGACCCGGCGGCGGTGAGGTTGTCGACGGCCACCACGATGCCCTTGACCACGTCCGGGACGATGATCACGGAGGCCGGGTCGATCTCCCAGCCGTGCCGGGCGGAGGTGAAGGACGCCAGTGCCTCGGCGAGCTGGAGGGAACCGGTACCGAGCTCCGGGTAGCCGAAGTACTCGCGGTCCACGGCGTCCTGCACGGCCCCGGCGACCGCGGGGCAGGTGTCGAAGTCGGTTTCGGCGACCCACAGGGGCAGGACGTCCGGCTCGTAGGCCGTCCACTTCATGGTGCGCCGGGCGCGCAGGGTGTCGAGATCGGGGAAAGTCAGGAGGGGGTTCTGGGCCATGCCGACCACTCTAACCGCCCGCTCAGTACAGCCGTCCCAGCAGTGTCCGGACCGCACGCCACGGGTCGTTGCCGGTCCGGGCGGCGCTCCCGCCGCGGTGCTCGCCGGACATGTCGAAGATCCGCGCGGTACGCCCGTCGGCGGTGTACCGGTCCCAGCCGGGGGACCGTCCGGCCGCGAAGTCGAGGACGGCTCGGCGGAACAGTGCACCCGTGCCGTCCGGCCCGCCGAGGCGCTGGACGGCATCCGGCCCGCAGGCCTGCTCCACGTCGCGGCGTCCGACGGTGAGCGTGTCGAAGAGCAGCGGGAGTTCGCCGCAGTGCTGGGCCTCGTGGCCGAGCTCACCGGCGCGTTCCCCGTCGCGCCCGCCGATGAACTCGTAGGCCCAGACGGGTGCCCCGGCGTTGCTCAGGGCCTCCGCGGTGGCCGAGGCCCAGCGGCGGATCACCCGGTCGCCGACGGTGCGTCCCAGCGGACGGACCGGCGCCGTGCCGGCGGCGAACCGGCACCACCGTGCAATGGTCCGCAGCGGAACCCCGAGCACCACCATGGTCGGTGCGAGCAGCCACGCGTCAACGACCGGCGGCAGGCGCAGCGTACCGAGGACGGTGCGCAGGACCCGGTCGACGTCGACGACGAACGGGAAGTTCACGAATTCATCGTGCATGGTGCCGACCATCACCGGGATGCCGCGCATCCGGGAGACGTCCAGCGGGTACGGGCCGACAGCGCAGTCGGTGGAGTGCACCGACGCGAATCGCCGGTAGGCGCGCTGCCGCTGGTCCGGTGACAGCGACCCCACGTACTCCCGGGTGATCGGGGCCGTGGGGGCGCCGGGGGCGAGAAGGGCCAGCCGGGCGGTGAGCCGCCGGCCTGCCCCGCCGCGGCGCGGCAGGCCGGGCGACATCATGACGGCACGGTGGAAGAGGTCCGCCGCCCGGTCGTCGGTGAGCAGCCAGGCGATCAACCCCGCGCCGGCGGACTGCCCGGCCACAGTGGTGTTCGAGGTGTCCCCGCCCAGGGCACCGACGGTGTCCCGGACCCACCGCAGGGCGTGGATGAGGTCGTCGACGCCGCGGAACGACTCCGGCGGATCACCCTCGAGCGGCAGGAAGCCCTCGAAACGTTTGCGGTAGTTTACCGAGACCACCACGCAACCGTCCCTGACCAGCGTGCCGCCGTCGTACCAGGGCTCGTCGCCGTGGCCCATCTCGTAGCGTCCGCCGTGGATCCAGACGATGACCGGCAGGGTCGGATCCCGGGGTGGCTCGGCGGGGGCGTAGACCGTGGCTGTGTGGGAGGCCCTCATGGTGCAGCGGTCCCGGGTGTCGCTGCAGTCCAGCGTGCCGTCCCACGCAGGGGCCGGGCGGGGGGCGGTGAACCGGGTGCTGTCGCTGGTGTGTGGCGCGGCGACCGGGACGGCGCGGAACACCGCGACGTCACCCCGCCGGGATCCGGACACTGTTCCGGACGGCGTGGCCAGCAGAGGCGAGGTGGTCGGGGTGCCGGCGGTCACTTCGAGTGCGCCGCGGCTTCCTGCATGATGATCGTGATGACGCCCTGGGCGTGGAGTTCGAGCTGCTCGCGCAGGTCAGAGTTCGCGTTCATCTCGTGGTCGACGAAGAGCCCCTCCACGCCGGAGACCATGTAGGTCACGATGGCGGTGCGGCGTGCCTGCGGCACATAGTCGAAGTGCAGGTCACCGACCGCGCACAGCCGGTCGATGATGTCGCTGCGCATCTGCAGGTACAGACGGCGGGGACGGGGATCGTCATTGCGCTTGAGCAGGGCCAGCGGCAGACACAGCCGGATGAACTCCGGGTGGTTCTCCAGGGCGTCGAGGATCTGCTCGGCGATCTGGGGGAGACGCATCAGGATGTCGCCCTCCGGTGAGATGTCCCAGGCTTCGCTCCAGGCGTGGTAGCTCTTCTCGATGACCTGCGACATCAGGTCGTCCTTGTCCTCGAAGTGCCAGTAGATGGAACTGGCTGGCAGACCGCACTGCCGGGAGATCTCGGCGATGCTGGTTCCGTCGTAGCCGCGGTCGGCCGCGATGGCCGTCGCCGCGTCCAGGATTCGTTGACGGGACCGCTCGCCGTCGGCCCGCTTGTTTCGGGCGCGCCGGCGAGCCGCCGGTGGCGCGTCAGTCGGCGCCTCGGGTGTCTGCTCGGTAACCTGTGCCGGAACTGTCATGGGGACATCCTACTCAAAATAAAACGATCTATCCGGCCTTGGCGTCCGTGTCCGTCTGCTTCTCCGTTGAGGCCAGGGTCTGCTTCGCCTTCTCCTCGTCGTCCGCGTCGGAGAACTCGAGGATCCCGTCGACGTGGTTGTGGCCGTATGCTTCCTGGCCCGCGCCTTCCCGGCGCTTCCTCAACAGTTCCTCGCGCTGCTCCATGGGAGTGAGCGGGTTGCCGAACATCCGGCGGGCCACCTCCGGGGTGTACACCTTCGGGCTGTCGGCGGGGACCTTGTAGTAGATCGGCTTGATGTAGCGCAGCGCCCGCGGGCAGATGCGTTTGATGACCCAGCAGATCATGGCGGGGGACTTCTGGAATCCATAGAGGAATGGCTTCCAGAGGGCGAACATCGCCTGGTCGGTGACCGCAGACTGCTTCAGGCCCAGCATCGGGCGCATCCAGTGCGGGTAGGTGGCGATGATGCTCCGGCGGAAGAACGGCCTGATGATGAACCGGATGGGCTTAGGCAGCTCCACGAAGGCGGTCTCGGCGCCATCGAGAATGTGGTCCACGTTGCGGACTGCGGCTTCGGAGGCGGAGATCTTCTCCCGCCAGCTGTCCAGGTAGGCCTGGACCTGGCCACGGGTGCGGGGCAATTCGTCAAGATCAATGGGCTGGAAGGACGCCGCGATGCGCATCTGCTCCCAGTACTCGTTCTCCTCGTCACGGGAGAGCTTGCCGGGGCCGAACTTCTCGTAGGTGTACAGGATCGAGTGCCAGGCGGTGACCAGGATCCACATCTGCGAGGACGGCTTGTTCGCCTCGTAGTCGTTGCCGGTGACGGGGTTCTTCCCGTAGGAACGGTCGTGAACCTTCATGAGGATGTCTGACATCCGGGTGACCGTCTGCGCGTCGGCGAACAGGACCGCCGCGAAGTACTCCATGGTGCGGTCGTAACGGGTGGGGGTGCGCTTGTAGACCTGACCGGAGTCGTCAACGGCGGCCACGAGATCGGGGTCGAGGTGCTCGATGGTCACGGAGCGGAAGAAGCCCTGCAACGCTGAGGTGGGGTAGGACCACACCTTCCATGCGATGGAACCCGGGCCGAAGAATCCTTCGTCTGCCCGGTGTGCCATGTCGTTCGTGGCTCCCTCGGGGAGGGGGACGCGCGCATCGGCGGTGCGTTCCTGCTTGTTCTGCTCGTCAGGGGTCGCGTCGGAGTCGGGCGCGGGGGACTTGTTGGTGAAGATCGACGTCATCGTGGTCGCCTCCTTGGGGCGGTCGTGGAAACCTCTCACTGTGATACACAACACTACAAGGGTACTTCGGGTTTCTGTAGCGATATGAACAGATTGCCGTAGAGGCCCCGCCGCACATGCCGACGACCACGGCACTAGGCTGGTCGTCATGACTGGTGACGCCTCCGTGAACAACCCCCTGCTGCAGCCCTCCGACCTGGACCACGAGCTCCCCGACTTCGCGTCCATCCGGGTACAGGACCTCGTCCCGGACTTCCGCACCGGGGTCGTCGACCACCAGGCGGAGATCGCCGCGATCGTCGCCAACCCGGAGGAACCCACCTGGGAGAACACCATGGAGGCCCTCGAGTCCAGTGGACAGCTCCTGGAACGCGTCCTGGCCATCGCCTTCAACTACGCCGGTACCGACGCCACCGACGACGTCATCGGGGTCGAGGAGACCATCGCCCCGGAGCTCTCCGCCCACACCAGTGAGGTCAACCTGGACCGGGGGCTGTTCGAGCGGGTGTCCTCCCTCCCCGAGCAGGCCGAGGGCAGCGAGGAGGCCGCGCTGCTGGAGCACTGGCTGCGCCGCTTCCGCCGCGGTGGGGCGGCCCTCGACGACGCAGGACGCGACGAGCTGCGCACCATCGATTCCCGACTGGCGGAGCTGTCGACGAAATTCGGACGCAACCTCGTCGCCGCCACCGAGGCCGGCGCCGTCCTGTTCACCGAGGAGGACTCGCTGGCGGGGCTCAGCGAGTCGAGGAAGGCGCAGCTCCGGGCGGACGCCGGGGAATCCGGGCAGGACGGCTGGCTCGTCCGGCTGGGACTTCCGAGCGTCCAGCCGATCCTTGAGGACCTGGATGACCCGGACGCCCGGGCCCGCATCAGTGCCGCATCGCGGAGCAGGGGAGAGGATCTGAACTCCGGCATCGTGCTGGAGATCGTCCGGCTGCGTGCGCGCCGGGCGGAACTGCTCGGCTACGCCAACCACGCGGAGTTCGTCGCGGAGGAGGAGACGGCCGGCACGGTCGCCGCGGTGGACGAACTGCTGTCCACGGTCACCCCGGCGGCCGTGGCGAACGCGGCCGGTGAGTACAAGCGTGCCGCGGACAAGGCCGTGACCTCCGGCGCGTCCGGCGACCTCACCGAGGCCGACTGGCCCTACTGGGCAGCCAAGCTGCGCGCCGAGGAACTCAGCGTCGATGAAGGGGAGATCAGGAAGTACTTCCCGCTGGACCGCGTCCTGCGCGACGGTGCCTTCTACGCGGCGACGCGCCTCTACGGTATCAAGGTCGTCCCTCGGGAGGACCTGGTCGGTTACCACCCGGACGTGGATGTCTGGGAGGTGCTCGACACTGACGGGAGCTCCATCGGCCTGCTGCTGACCGACATGTACGCCCGTCCCACCAAGCGTGGAGGGGCGTGGATGAGCGCGTTCGTCGAACAGAACAACCTGCTCGGCCAGGCGCCGGTGGTGGTCAACGTCCTGAACATCGCGAAGCCCGCCGCCGGTGAGCAGGCGCTGCTCACCATCGACGAGGTGACCACCGTCTTCCACGAGTTCGGCCATGGTCTGCACGGGCTGCTGTCCGATGTGAGGTACCCGAGCCTGTCGGGGACGAACGTGCCGCGCGACTTCGTGGAGTTCCCCAGCCAGATCAACGAGAACTGGGCCCTGGAGCCGGAGGTCCTGTCCAATTACGCCCGGCATGCCGACACCGGTGAGCCGTTGCCGGCGGAGCTGGTTGAGGCGGTGAAGGAGCAGGCGAAGTGGGGTCAGGGATTCTCCACCGCCGAGTACCTGGGGGCCTCGTGGCTGGACCTGGCGTGGCACCGGCTCAGTGTGGAGGAGGCCGAGGCGGTCACCGACATCGCCTCCTTCGAGAAGGAGGCACTGGAAGCGGCGGGGATCGGTGATGTCACCGCCCTCGCCCCGCGGTACGCCTCGACGTACTTCAACCACATCTTCGCCGGGGGCTACTCGGCGGACTACTGGAGTTACCTGTGGGCGGAGGTGCTGGACGCCGATGGATTCGAGGGCTTCGTGGACACCGACGCCGCCGGCGTCGCATCGCCGGACCCCGATGACGTCCGCTTCGCCGGGGAGCGCTTCCGCCGGATGATCCTGTCACGGGGCGCGACCATCGAGTACGACGACGCCTTCTGGATGTTCCGCGGCAAGCAGCGCAGCGTGGAGCCCCTGCTGCGCCGCCGGGGGTTGGCCGGTTCGGACGCGTAGCCCGCGTCACGGAATACCCCGATCAGGGCGTCCCCTAGTAGGCTCGGTGCCTGTGACTGACGGCATTGAACAGTGGATCCTGGACCTCCCGGTGTGGTTCCAGACGCCACTCGTCCTCGCGGTCCTGGTGCTCGTGGCGCTGGGGATCGCGTTCATCCTGTTCACGGTCGTCACCAGGGCGGTTCCACCCTCGGACGAGGAGGAGCACGCTTTCAGCGCGGAGGATGCAGAAGGAGAACCACGGTGAAGCACCATTCCAGGGTGAGGCAGGCGCTGATCCTGCTGATCATCCTGCTCGTCGTCGCCTGGGCAGTGACGTCCCTCCTGTAGTTCCCGCCCGCGGATTCCGGGCTTTTGTATCTGCCACTACAGTGATTGATCTATCATAGTGTTCTGTGCCACGTTCGACCCCCGATGTGACAGCGTAGTCTCTTGGGGTCGGCGGAATGCTGTGGAAAAACGGAACACGAGTGATTGGAGAGACATGCAGGAGTACTCCTCGGAGGCGCTGTACACCATCGGCGA
>NZ_JBQEDF010000044.1:4437-29303 GCF_052107835.1 Corynebacterium sp. | reverse complement strand
GGCCCCCACGGCACTGGACTACCGGGCACCGTAGCGGGGCAGGCCATTAAACTGGAGAGTCGAGAAGACAGCGGACCGGAGTACGTGACTCAGGCGGCGCCGAGACGGGCGCGGCGACGGCGCAGCACCGCCGTGGTCACCAGTCCCTCGCGGGGCGCGAAGAGATAGACCAGCAGGAAGATCCCGGCCTGGACCAGCACGATGGAGCCGCCGGCGGAGATGTCCTCGTAAAAACTCAGCCAGATCCCGGCCACTGAACTGCACCACGCCACGGCCGGGGCAATCAGCATCATCCGTCCGATCCGTCGGGTCAGCAGGTAGGCCGTCGCCCCGGGGGTGATGAGCAGAGCGACCACGAGGATCACGCCGACGGCCTGCATGGAGGCCACGACAACCAGTGCGAGGCAGACCATCACCGTCCACCTGATTGCACCGGTTCGCATCCCGATGATGCGGGCGTGCTCAGGGTCGAAGGCCCAGGCGGTGATGTTGCGTCGCATGACGAGCATGATCACCAGGGCAAGCGCGCCGAAGATGAGGACCTGGACCAGCGACTCCTGGGAGATGCCGAGCAGGTTTCCGAAGAGGATCTCCTGCAGGTTCGTCCCCGCCGGGGTCACTGAGACCAGGACAAGCCCGAGGGCGAACAGGGCGGTGAAGATGACCCCGATGGCCGTGTCGCCCTTCAATGTGGTGCGTTGACCCACCGCCCCGACCATGCCGACGGCGAGGAGCGCGGCGATGAGGGCGCCGATGGCGAACGGCCAGCCGAGGATGTAGGAGACCACCACGCCGGGCAGCACGGCGTGGGAGACCGCGTCGCCCATCAGCGACCAGCCGATGAGCACGAGCCAGCAGGACAGCAGGCCTGCGATCACGGCCGTGCCCGTGGCCACGATCAGGGCGCGTTGGATGAACCCGTAGTCGAGGGGTTCGAGGAACCACAGGATGTCGGACATCATGCCTCCGTTCCGGGCGTGCTGAAGGTGGACATGAGGTTGTCGGTGGTGAGGACGTCCGCAGGGGTGCCGTGGGCGACGACCGCGCGCTGGAGCATGGTGACGGTGTCGCACAGTTCCGGGACCGACCCGAGGTCATGGGTGGAGATCAGGACACAGCGACCGTCGTCGGCCATGGCGCGCAGCAGGTCACTGATCGTCGCCTGACTGACCGTGTCGACCCCGGCGAACGGCTCGTCGAGCAGTATGACGCCGGCGTCCTGCGCCAGGCCGCGTGCGACGAACGTCCGCTTCTTCTGCCCGCCGGAGAGCTGTCCGATCTGACGGTCGGCGAGTGCGGTCAGGTCGGTGCGGGTGAGGGCGTCGTCCACCGCGTGCCGGTCGGCCACACGGGGGCGTTTGAGCAGGCCCATGTGCCCGTAGCGACCGGTCATCACCACGTCGCGCACACTGACCGGGAAGGTCCAGTCGACCTTCTCCGACTGGGGGACGTAGGCGGTGCTGCCCGAGACCGAGACCGTCCCGCTGTCGGGACGGACGCCACCGGTGAGGGTGTTGAACAGGGTGGACTTGCCGGACCCGTTCATGCCGATCAATCCGTGGATTGCACCGGCGTCCAGTTCCAGGGAGACGTCCTCGAGGGCGCGGACCGTGCCATAGCTCACCGACACCTCGCGCAGGGTGATGGCGTGTCCCACTAGCGGTCGCCCCGCATGCCCTCGACGATGGTGTCGACGTCGTAGCGGATCAGGTCGAGGTAGGTCGGGGCGTCGCCGCCGTCCTCGGTGAGCGAGTCGACGTAGAGCGTGCCGCCGTCGCGGGCGCCGGTGTCCCGGATGAGCTGATCCTTCGGGCCGGGGTCCACGGTGGATTCACAGAAGACCGCGGGGACGTCGTTGTCCTCGACGAACGACGCGGCGGCGCGGATCTGGTCGGGGGTGATCTCCGCGTCGGAGTTCACCGGCCAGATGTAGCTCTCTGCCATGCCGGCGTCCCGGGTGAGGTAGCTGAAGGCACCCTCGCAGGTCTGCAGGGCACGCTGGTTCTCCGGCAGGTGGGACAGTCCGTCGGTGAGGTCGCCCTGGACCTCGTCAAGCTGAGTCTTGTAGGCCCCGGCGTTGTCCCGGAAGGTGTCCGCGTCATCGGGCCGGAAGTCGCTGAGGGCGTCGACGATGTTGTCGACGTAGACCTTCGCCAGCGTCGGGCTCATCCAGGCGTGGGGGTTGGGCTCGTCGGTGCCTTCGATCGGGACCGGGTCGATGCCCTCGGTGACGGTGACCCGGGTGGCGTCGGAATCCGCGGTGAGCTTGTCCACCCAGTTCTCCAGGCCCAGGCCGTTGCTGAGGATCACCTCGGCGCCGGCGGCGGTGCGGATGTCCCCGGGAGTGGGGTCGTACCCGTGGATCTCGGCGCCGGGCCGGGTCAGTGAGGAGACCTCGAGGGTGTCGCCGGCGACCTCCTGGGCCATGTCGGCGAGGATCGTGAAGGTGGCGAGGACCTCGGGGGTGTCGCCCCGTGCGTCATCGGACGAGCAGGCGACGAGGCCGCCGGCGAGGAGAATCGAGGTCGTTGCTGCGGTGGTTCTGCGGATAGTACGGATCACAAGAGTTCTCCACGGTCGATTGGATAAGTTCAATGACACGAACTCTACACTTCAGTCCCTGTGAATGACAACGGTGCCGGTGAGACCGGTTCCGTGGAGTACAGGCGGAGCACAGCGGTGGTTGGGGTAGACTCACCGCCATGCATGTCACCGATCTGCCGGACCGGTCGCAGGACTACCTCAAGAAGATCTACGATCTCCAGGAGTGGGACCGCAGCGGCGCGTCCCTCTCCGTCCTCGCCGATGAGCTGGGGCAGCGCCGCTCCACCGCGTCGGAGGCGGTGAAGAGGCTCGTCGCCGAGGGGCTCGTCGTCCACGCCCCCTACGGCGACATCACCCTCAGTGAGGACGGCCGCCAGCTGGCGTTGCAGATGGTTCGCCGCCACCGGCTCATCGAGACCTACCTGCTGCGCGAGCTCGACTACGGCGTCGACGAGGTCCACGACGAAGCTGAAGTCCTCGAACATGCCGTGTCCGACACCTTCATCGCCCGCATCGACGCGGCGATGGGCCACCCCGTCCGCGACCCCCACGGCGACCCGATCCCCGACGGGGACGGGAAGATCGCCGTCCCGGACACCGAACCGCTCTCGGAGGCGACGGTGGGCCAGCGACTCCTCGTCGACCGGATCAGCGACCGCGACGGCGCGCTGCTGCGCTACCTGCAGGACAACGGCATCGCGCCGGGGGTCCACCTCGTCGTCGGTGAACGTCCCTATCCGGATATGGCGGTGCTCACGGTGGAGGGACGTGGCGTCCAGCTCTCCGTCGCATCACTGTCGGCGATCCTCTGCCTCGCGGAGGACCAGTGACAGCAGGCTCCCGTCCGAGTGGACGTGCCGGGTGCGGTGGATTCGTCGGCCTGATCGCCACCGTCCTGCTCGTCGTCATCGTCGTCGGGGTGTTTCTCGTCGACGAGCGGGAACCGGAGGAGGAGCGCGTCCCGGTACCGGACGACGTGCCCCCGGCACGCGCCTCGACCGTGCACGACCTCGCCGCGACCGCCGAGTCACTCTCGATGCCGGAGGAGCATCTCGCCGGCTACATCAGTGGTGCCCAGACCGTGGCGTCGGAGTTCCCGTCCTGCAACATCGCCTGGAACACGCTGGCGGGTATCGGTTTCATCGAGTCGCACCACGGCACCTACGGGGCAGGGGAGGACGGCGGCCGGATCATCGGTCCGCGGTTGGACGGCTCAGGTGAGTTCATGGAGATCCCGGACACCGACAACGGCGAACTCGACGGTGACCCCGAGTACGACCGCGCCGTCGGGCCGATGCAGTTCCTCCCCGAATCCTGGGGGATCTACGGCGCCGGCGGAGACCCGCACGATATCGGCGACGCCGCCGCGGCCGCCGGACGCCTGCTCTGCGGGCACGACCGCGACCTGGACACCGCCGACGGGTGGAGCCGGGCGCTGTTCAGCTACAACCGTTCCGAGGAGTACATGATCTCGGTGCGCGACGCCGCTGCGAACTACGCACTGGGTCAGGCGGCCTGACCGGCTGGCTGACGGACGTGGTGCGGATAGGGCAGTATGGTGGTGACTGATATCCCACCGACTTCTCCAGCCGAGGAGGCTGACACCCACATGGCCGAAATCATGCAGATCATCGCCCGCGAAATCCTGGACTCCCGTGGTAACCCGACAGTCGAGGTCGAGGTCGGTCTGGACGACGGCTCCGTCGGACGGGCCGCCGTGCCCTCCGGCGCCTCCACCGGTGTGCACGAGGCACACGAACTGCGGGACGGTGGCGACCGCTACCTCGGCAAGGGCGTCCTCGAGGCCGTCAGTAACGTCATTGGTGAGATCGACGAGGCTCTGGCAGGCATCGAGGCCGACGACCAGCGCCTGGTGGACCAGGCCATGATCGAGCTGGACGGCACACCCAACAAGTCCCGCCTCGGTGCCAACGCCATCCTCGGTGTCTCCATGGCCGTGGCCAAGGCCGCCGCCGAGTCCGCCGGCCTGCAGCTCTTCCGTTACATCGGCGGCCCCAACGGCCACGTCCTGCCCGTGCCGATGATGAACATCCTCAACGGCGGCGCCCACGCCGACTCCGGGGTGGACGTCCAGGAGTTCATGATCGCCCCGATCGGCGCGGAGACCTTCAGCGAGGCCCTGCGCACCGGTGCCGAGGTCTACCACTCCCTGAAGAAGGTGCTGAAGGACAAGGGACTGTCCACCGGCCTGGGCGACGAGGGTGGCTTCGCCCCCTCGGTCGACTCCACCCGTGCTGCGCTGGACGTCATCGACGAGGCGATCTCCGCCGCCGGTTACACCCTCGGTACGGACGTGGCACTTGCGCTCGACGTGGCCGCCTCCGAGTTCTACGAGGACGGCCACTACAACTTCGAGGGTGGCAAGCGCACCGCCGAGGAGATGGCGAAGGTCTACGGCGAACTCGTCGAGGAGTACGCGCTGGTCTCCATCGAGGACCCGCTGCACGAGGACGACTGGGAGGGCTGGGCCAAGCTCACCGCGGAGATCGGTGACAAGGTCCAGCTCGTCGGCGACGACCTCTTCGTCACCAACCCGGAGCGCCTGCGTCGCGGTATCGACGAGGACGTCGCCAACGCCCTGCTGGTCAAGGTCAACCAGATCGGTACCCTCACCGAGACCTTCGACGCCGTCGCCCTGGCACACAACAGCTGCTACAAGTCCATGATGTCCCACCGTTCCGGTGAGACCGAGGACACCACCATCGCCGACCTGGCCGTCGCCCTGAACTGCGGCCAGATCAAGACCGGTGCGCCGGCCCGTTCCGAGCGCGTGGCGAAGTACAACCAGCTGCTGCGCATCGAGAGCTACCTGGAGGGTGCCGCGGTCTACGCCGGTGCCTCCGCCTTCCCGCGGTTCACTGCGAAGTAGTCGCGGTAGGACCGACTAGTATCGCCCTCTATGGGAACCGAGGACCGTCGCACGACCCGGGCCGCAGGGCCGTCGGAGGAACGCAGGCGCGCACGCGCCCGCTCCGACGGCTCCAGCGCGCCCGGGTTGCCGCGTCCCCGGTCGGTCGAGAAGCGGGACCGGCGTAGCCGGGAGGTGCGGGACGCGCCTCGCAAGCTCGCCCGCAGCTTCGTCGAACTGCCGAAGCGGATCAATCCCCTGGTGACGGTCGCCGTGGTGCTGGTCGTCGCCTTCGTCGCCCTGTCCGTGGCGACTCCGCTGCGGAATTACTTCCAGCAGCGGGCCGAACTCGCGGAGGTCAACGCCACCATCGAGCGCCAGATCGACGAGCGCGACCGGCTCAATGAGGAACTGGACCGCTACGACAGTGAGGCCTACATCCGCGAGCAGGCCCGGACGCGGTTGGGTGTGGTGGAGCCGGGGGAGTCGGCGTTCCGGCTGATGGATCCCCGGATCAACACGTCCTCGCCCGCGGACCCCGGCCAGGAGGAGTCCGCGGATGACCCGGACCCGTGGTACACGCAGTTGTGGGGGTCGGTGTCCGAGCCGGACGAGGACGGCGACGGTCCGTCCGGCGAGGGCTCCGGTGACGGCGACGGAGACGACGGTGACGGCGACGGAGACGACGGTGACGGTGACGGCGGGTCCAACAATCTGCCGATCGACCCGAACCAGGATTCACCTGCGCAGGAGGGCGACCAGGACGTCCAGGAACAGCAGCAGGAACAGCAGCAACAGCAGCAGCAGGGAGCGCAGTAGTGACCGTCAGTGACGCTGACTTCGAGACCATGTCCCGCCAGCTCGGCCGGAGGATCCGCGGGGCGATCGAGGTGTCCTACCGCACCCCGGACGGCGAGCCGGCGGTGGTGAAGACCTCGCCGCGGCTGCCGGACGGGACCCCGTTCCCCACGCTGTACTACCTCACCGACCACCGCCTGACGGCCGAGGCGTCCCGCCTGGAGGTCGCCGGGGTGATGCGCACGATGCAGGGCAGGTTGACCCAGGACCCCGACCTGGCGGCCGACTACCGTGCTGCGCACGAGCACTACCTCGCGGAGCGCAACGCCATCGAGTCCCTGGGCACGGACTTCTCCGGCGGCGGCATGCCGGACCGGGTGAAGTGCCTGCATGTGCTGATTGCCTATGCGCTGGCGGAGGGTCCCGACCGGGTCCGGCTGGGCACGGAGGCCGTGGCGCTGGCCGCGGCGAACAACCGGAAGCTGTCCGGCACGGCGATCCCGGCGGACTGGCCGACACCGGAGTCGCTGGGGACATCCATCCGGGACGCCTTCGACGGGAACATCGACGAAATGATCTACGAGGAGGGGGAGTAGTGGCCACCGGAACCTTCGCCTCGATCGACTGTGGCACGAACTCGATCCGCCTGCTGATCACCGAGGTCGCCGACGACGGGACGCTGCGGGAGATCAACCGCGACAACATCATCGTCCGCCTGGGGCAGGGCGTGGACGCCACCGGGCGTTTCGCCGGTGCGGCCCTGGACCGGGTGGACGAGGCCCTGGGAACCTACGCCGACCGCATGGTGTTCCACGGGGTGACGGACGTGATGATGGGGGCGACCTCGGCGACCCGTGATGCGGCGAACCGCGAGGACTTCTTCGCTATCACACGCCGCCACCTGGGGAGGATCGCCCCGGGCACACAGGCAGAGGTGGTGTCCGGGATCCGGGAGGCGGAGCTGTCCTTCGCCGGTGCCGTGGCCGATCTGGGGCAGGTGGGGCCCGACGAGCGAATCTGCGTGATCGATCTGGGTGGGGGATCGACGGAGTTCGTGGTCAACAGTGCGGAGGACGGCGGGATCGGCGAGGCCTACTCCGCCGACATGGGCTGTGTGCGCCTGACAGAGCGCTACCTGCACTCGGATCCGCCGGTCGATGCCGAGATCGCTGATGCACGGGCGTACGTGGATGGGCTGATGGGTGTTGTCGGTGAGCACGTTGACCTGGGGGCCGTGACCCGCGTGGTCGGAGTCGCCGGGACCGTCACCACTGTGGGCGCGATCCACCTGGGGCTCGGGGAGTACGCCCCGGAAGCGACGCATATGTCGGAGCTGGACCTGGAGGGTTTCCGGGAGTCGGCGTTGGCCCTGCTGGGGCAGACGGTGGAGCAGCGCCGGTCGTACCCGGCGATGCACCCGGGGCGTGCGGACGTGATCGGTGGCGGCGCTATCGTGATCGACGCCTTCGCGTCCCGGTTCCTGGAGCAGGGGCTGTCCACGATCACGGTGAGTGAGAAGGATATCCTGGACGGGATGCTGGCCGAGGTGATCGCGCGTAATGCGTAGTGGCCTCCTGGTCTAGCGCCACGCCCCTATAGCCCAATTGGCAGAGGCAGCGGACTTAAAATCCGCGCAGTGTGGGTTCGAGTCCCACTGGGGGCACCATCGAGTGCATGCGCTACCCCGGTGCCCCTGTGGCATACTCGGCGCATGAAAGCGTACCGCTGCCGCGTGTGCAGCAATGACCTGTTCTTCGAGAACTCCGAGTGCGTGGGGTGCGGGAGCACTCTGGGGTATTCGCGCAGCGAGCGGGACATCGTCCCGGTTGACGCCAACAAGATCTACACCGACCGGCACGGTACCCTCTGGTTCCGCTGCCGAAACTACGACATCTCCCGGTGCACCTGGCTGGCCGCCGATCCCGGCGGCCAGTGCTCCGCCTGCGATTTCACCCGTACCCGCCCCAATGACGAGGACGCCATCGGCCTGGCGAACTTCCAGTCGTCCGAAAGCGCCAAGCGCCACCTCGTCGCGGAACTGGACGCCCTCGGCTTCGACTTCGCGAACAAGGCCGAGGACCCGGACGGCGGTCTGTGCTTCGACCTGCTGTCCTCGGTGGACGGGGAGGTGGTGACCGGGCACGCCAACGGGGTGATCACCATCGATTTGGCGGAAGCGGATGATGCCCACCGGGAATACGTGAAGACCCAGCTCAACGAGGCCTACCGCACCATGCTCGGCCATTTCCGGCACGAGGTCGGCCACTACGTTGAATGGCAGCTCGTGGAGAACGGTGCCCCGGACGTCCTCGCCCGGGCGCGCGAACTCTTCGGCGATGAGACCGTGGACTACCAGGAGACGGTTGACCGGCACTACAGGCAGGGGCCGCCCGGGAACTGGGAGGAGTCCTACATCTCCTCCTACGCGACGATGCACCCCTACGAGGATTTCGCGGAGACCTGGGCGCACTACCTGCACATCTCCGACACCATCGAGACCGCCGTCCAGTACGGCCTGGTGCCCGCGGAGAAGGTCCAGGAGACCCGTGGTGTCCGCGACACCGTCACCGAGGTGTGGACGCCGTTGTCCACCGCGCTGAACATGGTCAACCGCTCCATGGGCAGTGATGACGTCTACCCGTTCGTCATCCCGGCGCCGGTTCTCGACAAGCTCGTTTTCATAGCGTCGCTGCGTCCCGGCGGCCCCGGTGAAAGGTGACCCCGTGCCCCGGGCATAGAGTTGGATGACGTGCTCACCATCGCCCTCATCCTTGTTGCCGCCGTATTCATCGGGGCGCTGATCCAGCGGATCACCGGCATGGGGGTCGGGCTGATCGCCGGGCCGATCCTGTCGGTGGTGCTGGGGCCGGCCGCCGGTGTGACCGTGGTCAACGGACTGTCGACCATCAACGCGGTGAACAACGCGTGGGCGGTGAGGAGGGAGACGGACTGGCGCCGGTTCGCCTACCTCGCCGGGGGCCTGGTGCTCGGTTCTGTTCCGGCGGTGTTCGTGGTCATGGCGATCGACGGGCCGTGGCTGCTGGTCACTGTCGGCGTCCTCGTCCTGCTGGCACTGGCGGTGACGATGTTCAGGCCGGACACCTCGCGGCTGTCCGAGCACTCCAGGCTGCCGATGATCATCGCGGGCGCCGCCGGTGGGTTCATGAGCACCGTCGCCGGCATCGCCGCCCCGGCGTTCACGGTCTACGCGCGGCTGACCGGCTGGGACTACAAAGACTTCGTGTCCACCCTGCACCCGGTGATCATGGTGGCCAACACCGTGTCCTTCCTGCTGAAGATCATCATCTTCGGCGGCGTCGATGTGGGTGGCCTGCCGGTGTGGGTGTGGCTGGTCGCCATCGCGGCGATCTTCGTGGGCGCCTTCTTCGGCGACAAGCTCTACAACCGGATCTCCAGCGAGGGGACGCGCAAACTGGCGACGTTCCTGGCCTTCGCCGGCGCGGTCACGCTGGTGGTCAACGGGGTCGTCGGGATGGTCTGACCGCGGCGTCTATAGTGTTCAGCCATGACATGGTTGCTGATCTTCGCCGTCCTCGTGGTGGCCCTGGTCGCCGGCGCGGTCCTTCCGCGGCGGGCACGGTACCTGGACGGGCAGGACCGGGACGGCGACCGTGGGGCGGGCTTCCCCTGGTTCTGGCTGGTGTTCCCACTGACGGCCCTGCTCACCGCATTGGCGGTGGGGGCGTGGTTGCCGGGCGCCGGGATCTCGGCCGGGGGCGATTTCGGCTGGACGATGTATGCACCGCTCGGTGACGCGGTCCACGAGTCAGAGTGGGATTCCGTCCGGAACGACTACCTCTCCGACGATCAGGCGTGGAGCCTCCTGTTCTTCGGCGACGTGGGACGATTCGTCTATCCTGCGGTGGCTGCGCTCGGAATCGTACTGACAGCTCTCGCGTGGCGGAGGCGGCGGATATGACCTGGATCTTTCTGGGCGCGGTTGTGCTGGTGTCCGTGGTGGGAGCCGTCCTGCTGCCGCGGCGCGCACGGGGTGGGGAGTCGCAGGACGTGCTGAGCTTCCCGTGGTTCTGGGTGGTTTTCCCACTGACCGTCCTGGCCACCATGTGTGCGGTCGGCCTCCTGGTTGCTGCATTTTCCGACGCGCACCTGGTGCAGGAACAACCGGTGCCGTGGGCCCTGCCCTACCCGGACAGCACGATTGACGGACTCCAGTTCATCTCCGGTGAACAATGGCGTGACATGGTCGGGCCCCTTGCCCCGGTCTTCTTCTTCTGGTTCTGGCCGATTGCCGCGGTGACGGGGATCGGACTGTGCGTGTGGGCCTGGCGGAGTGGTCGGTGGTGA
Organism: Corynebacterium sp.; assembly: GCF_052107835.1. Lineage (GTDB taxonomy): Bacteria > Actinomycetota > Actinomycetes > Mycobacteriales > Mycobacteriaceae > Corynebacterium. The sequence goes on along the minus strand of NZ_JBQEDF010000044.1, from coordinate 18,766 downwards.
CTGAGCGGAGTAACGCCTGGAGACTCCTTGCCGCGGCGGGCATCGTCCTCACCCTGGTCGTCCAGCTCGTCGAGACCATCGGGTTCGCGCAGGACGATGGCCGGGATGTGGGAACCGTGGTGCTCAACTGGTTCAGCTTCTTCACCACGGTGTCTGCGATCACGGCGGTTGTCGCGCTCATCGTGCCTCCGCGGAGGGCGGGTGGCGTCCTGCAGATCTGTGCGGCCTGCTACACCCTGGTCGTCGGACTGGGATACAACCTGCTGCTCCGGGGCGCCCAGGGCGCACCGGGGGACACGGGCTGGTGGACCAATGAGGTCGTGCACGTGGTGGTTCCCCTGGTGATGCTCGTCGATGTGTGGGTGACCCGGCGGGAGTTCCGGGATCCCCCGCGTCCCGGGTTGTCCGGAGCCCGCATCATTGCCGTGGTGCTCGCGCTTCCGGCTGTGTGGACGGTCTACATCCTCGTCCGTGGCTGGTACCCCTACTTCTTCCTTGATCCGGACGAGATGGCCGGCGGTCCTGCCGGGGTGGGGGCCGTGCTGCTGGGAACAGGCCTGTTCATGGCAGTGCTCGCGGTTATTCTGACGAGGATTCAGTCAGGTGCGCGTAGAGGGCATCGCGGAGGCCGCGCAGATGGGGGACAAGCGTCCGGCCGCCGTCGGTGAGACCGTAGACGGGATGGTGGCCGTGCTCCTCACCGCGGGTGACGAATCCGTCGTCGGTGAGCGTGCGGAGCGTCTGCGACAGCATTCGCTCGCTGCACCCGTCCACTGCCCGGTGGAGGTCGCCGAACCTGGCCGGGGCATTCTCGTCCAGTGCCAGCAGGACCAGGGGAGCCCAGCGTCCGGTGACGTCGCGCAGTACCGACCGGGACAGGCAGAAGCGGTTCAGCACGTCCATGGACCGGTCGCATGGTGGGGTTGTTTCGTTCATCGTGCATCTCTCCTCGGGAATTTCCTTGACGCGTCAACCATTGTAGCTTACGATCGGTAAGCGCTTACAAAAAGTAAGTGAACAGAACGACGAACACAACAAGAAATCCCGAGGAGTACACCATGACCATCGCCGTCACCGGAGCCAGCGGACAGCTTGGCCGCCTCGCCATCGACGAACTGCTTTCCCGGACACCCGCCGACAACATCGTCGCCCTCGTCCGTGACCCCGCCAAGGTCGCCGACATCGCCGACCGGGGAGTCACCGTCCGCACCTTCGACTACGACCAGCCGGACGCTCTGGCCGGGGCCCTCGAGGGTGTCGACCGGCTCCTGTTCATCTCCGGAAACGCCATCGGGCAGCGCATCCCCCAGCACAAGGCCGTCATCGACGCCGCCGTCGAGGCCGGTGTCGACTTCGTGGCGTACACCAGCTTCCTGCACACCGACCAGGCGTCCATCATCGCGGTCGCCCCCGAGCACAACGAGACCGAGCGGTTGCTCGCCGAGGCTCCTGTGAAGGTCGGACTGCTGCGCAACGGCTGGTACACGGAGAACCACGAGGACCAGGTCAAGCAGGCGGTCCAGTCCGGCACGCTGGTATCGAGTGCCGGTGACGCCCGCATTTCGGCTGCGCCCCGCCGGGACTACGCCGCTGCCGCAGCAGTGGTGCTCACCGCCGACGAGGCGCCGGACGCCACCTACGAGCTGGGTGCCGACGAGTCGTTCACCTACGCTGACCTGGCGGCAACCGCCAGCGAACTGTCCGGGAAGACGGTCACGGTCGCGAATGTCTCCCCTGAGGAGCACAAGAAGGTCCTCGTCGACGCCGGTACCCCGGAGCCCCTCGCCGACTTCCTGGTGTCCACGGATGCGGCTATCGCCGCCGGTGAGCTCGAGGACCCGGCCCCGGGAGAGTTCTCGGAGCTCATCGGTCGGCCGACGACCCCGCTCGCGGACGTCGTGAAGACCTGGGTGGGCTGATCACCGTGCCGTGACGCCGGACCGTCCCGAGAAGGCCCAGCGTCCGGCGGTACAGAAGGTGCTCCGGTTGCTGGCGAAACAGGTACCGGCAGGGCACGTCTCACCGGCGGCCCCGTGAGCGCATCGGCACTAACCTCGGGACCATGGATGACAGCCAACGCAGGACGACCCGGGCGCGCGGCAGCGTGAAGGACGAGGTCCGCGAGTTCCTCACGACCCGCCGTGCCCGCATCAGCCCGGTTCAGGTCGGCCTGCCGGACACCGGCAACCGGCGGGTTCCCGGACTGCGTCGCAACGAGGTCGCCGATCTCGCGGGCATCAGCGTGGACTACTACGCGAAGCTGGAACGTGGGCGGATCGCCGGCGCGTCCTCCTCCGTCCTGGAATCCCTCGCCCGCGCACTGGAACTCAACGACGCCGAAAGGTCCCATCTGTACGACCTCGCCCGTGCCGCGGACGGCGCGCCGACGTCCGGACGCAGCCGCGGGAGGAGGGGCAGCCGGGGACGTCCCGGGGGCCGGCCTCCCCGTGAATCGTTGGTGCGGGTGGTGGACTCCATCACCGGCGCGGTCGCCTTCCTCCGGGACGAGATGCAGAACATCGTCGCAGTCAACGATCTCGGCCGGGCCTTCTACTCGCCGGTGATCGGGGATGCGCTGTCCGAGGATACGCAGGACACGGCCCCCAACCTCGCCAGATTCCAGTTCCTCGACCCGGCGGCCCGGGACTTCTACCCGGACTGGGACACGATGGCGCAGATGTGCGTCGGGGTGATGCACGCCGAGGTCGGACGCAATCCCACCCACCGGGATCTCCAGGACCTGGTGGGTGAATTGTCCACCTGCAGCCCGGAGTTCAGCGGACTGTGGGCCGCCCATGACGTGAGGATCCACGGTTCCGGCACCAAGCGGTTCAACCATCCCGAGGTCGGGGAACTGGTGCTGGCTTTCGAGGAACTCGCGGTCACCGCCGACGACGGGCTGCACCTGTACGTCTACTCGGCGGAACCCGGGTCGGCGTCGGAGGACAAACTGAAGGTGCTGGCGTCATGGTCGGTCACCGAAACAACGACGGCAGAAGGAGCCTAGGTCAATGCGCGGAGTCATCATGAAAGCCCCCGGCGACGTCCGGGTCGAGGAGCGTCCCGACCCCGGTATCGAGGAGCCCACGGATGCGGTGATCAAGGTCGTCGCCGCCTGCGTCTGCGGCTCCGACCTGTGGCCCTACCGTGGCACGGACGAGGTCGAGGACCATCCGATGGGGCACGAGTACGTCGGCGTGGTTGAGCAGGTCGGCGACGAGGTGGCCACGGTGAGCACCGGCGACTTCGTGGTCGGCTCCTTCATCACCTCCGACGGCACCTGCCCGATCTGCCAGGCGGGTTACCAGTCCCGCTGCGTCAACGGCACATCGGTGGGTGGCGCCATCGGGACGCAGGCCGAGTATGCCCGGATCCCCGACGCCGACGGCACACTGGTGGCCACCCCGTCCTACCCGGACGAGGACCTCATCCCCTCACTGCTCGCCGCGTCCGACGTCCTCGGCACCGGCTGGTTCGCCGCGGACGCCGCCGAGGCAGGCCCCGGGAAGACAGTCGCCGTCGTCGGGGACGGCGCCGTCGGGCTGATGGGGGTGCTGGCGGCGAAGCAGATGGGTGCTGAGCGGATCATCGCGATGAGCCGCCACGCCGACCGCCAGGAGCTCGCCCGTGAGTTCGGTGCGACCGACATCGTCGAGGAGCGCGACCGTGACGGGGTGGCGAGGATCAAGGAGCTCACCGACGGCCTCGGCGCACATTCCGTGATCGAAGCCGTGGGAACGCAGGAGTCGATGATGCAGGCCGTGCGCGCCACCCGTCCCGGCGGCCACATCGGCTACGTCGGCGTCTCCCACGACGTGGAACTGCCCGGTGACCGCCTGTTCTTCGGCCTGGTCCACCTGCACGGCGGCCCGGCCCCGGTGCGTCGCTACCTGCCGGAGCTCATCCGGTTGATCCTCGACCGCAGCATCAACCCGGGCCGGGTGTTCACCCGGCAGCTTCCGCTGGACGAGGCTGCGGCGGGGTACGAGGCGATGGACAAGCGTAAGGACGTGAAGGTGCTGCTGTGGCCGTAGCGGACCGACGGTCCGCGATCTGAGTCAACGCCCGGGTGGGGTGTGTGCCGAGAATCACGGCCGGGAACCAGGGAATCCGCCCGGTTGCGTTTGTGTAAGCAGGGGCGAAGGCCGACAATGGGACATTCACGTCACAGGGCCCCGGGTGGGGAAGACACCCCCACGTCCGGGGCTTTTGCTGTGGCTGAACGCCCGCTGCAACGCAACCGATCAGACACCATGAACGAGGAGGGACCCGCCCGTGAAAAGGCCCACGTCACCCATGACTTCCACCCGGCTCACGAAGCTGGCGCCGTCCCAGGTGGTCCACCGGAAGCCTGTCCCACGCCAGACGGAGATGGGACGCCGCCGCCGTCCGATCGCGATGCTCGCCCTGGCGCTCGGCGGATTCGGCATCGGCACCACCGAGTTCGTGTCCATGGGGCTGCTCAACCTCATCGCCGACGACTTCGGCATCACCGAGGCCGAGGCCGGCCACATCGTGACCGCCTACGCCTTCGGCGTGGTCGTCGGAGCCCCGCTGATCACCACATTGACCGGCCGCGTCCCACGCAGGCGCCTGATCATCATCCTGATGGCAGCGTTCATCATCGGCAACCTGCTGACCGTCTTCGCCACCGGCTACGGCCTGTTGCTGGTCTCCCGGTTCATCGCCGGTTTCCCGCACGGCGCCTACTTCGCCGTGGCGAACCTCATCGCCGCGTCCATGGCGGAGCCCGGTAAACGGGGACAGGCCATCGCCCGGATCTCGCTGGGCCTGGCCACCGCGACAGTGGTTGGTGTACCCGCCGCGCAATGGCTGGGGCAGTCACTGGGTTGGAACGTGGCCTACGGTCTGGTCGTCGTCATCGGACTGCTGTGCTTCGCCGGGCTGTGGCACTCCATGCCCCACATGGTGCTGATGCCGTCGACCCGCCCCAGCACCGAGATCGGTGCCCTGGTCAACCCGCAGGTGATGATGTCCCTGGCGGCCGGGGCCGTCGGTTTCGGCGGCATGTTCTGCGTGTACACCTACATTTCCTGGACGATGACCGACCGTGCCGGGTTCCCGGGGGAGCTGATGTGGCTCGTCCTGATGGTCTACGGCATCGGCATGGTCATCGGAAACATGCTCGGCGGACGCCTGGCGGACATCAACGTGGATTTCGCGATCGTGGGCTCGTTCGTCACGATGATCGTGATGCTGGTGCTGTTCTTCTTCGGCAGCACCGTTGCCCCACTGGCGATCCTGCTGTTCGGGTTGGTGTCCATCGGCGGCGGCGTGCTCACGGTCAATATGCAGACACGGTTCATGGATGTCGCAGGGGACGCGCAGAACCTCGCCGCGGCAATGAACCAGGCGGCCTTCAACATCGCCAACGGTGCCGGCGCGGCAGTCGGCGGTGCCGTGATCAGCGCCGGATTCAACTACTCCTACCCGGCGTTGGCGGGCGCGGGCCTGGCGATCGGCGGCCTGGTCATCTTCCTGCCGGCCATGTTCCTGCGCCGCCGGCAGCTCCGCGCCGCCAGCACGGACGGGGCGAAAATTCAGGCGTAGCGTCGGGGGCATGAACGCTCCCGCAGCTTCTGAAGCACCATCAGCAACCACCGTCGGCGAACTCAGGGCGTCCGGACACGTCCAGAAGAGCCTGCGCACCGAGATCCGTGACAACCTCCTCGCCGCGTTGCGGGAGGGCCGTGACCCCTGGGAGGGTCTGCACGGCTTCGGGCCGACCGTTGTCCCGCAGGTCGAGCGTGCCCTCATCGCCGGCCATGACATCGTGCTGCTCGGCGAGCGCGGCCAGGGAAAGACCCGCCTGCTGCGCACCCTCGTGGGTCTGCTCGACGAGTGGACGCCGGTCATCGACGGTTCCGAGTTGGGCGAGCACCCCTACGACCCGGTCACCCCGGAGAGCCGCCGCCGTGCGGCAGACCTGGGAGACGGTCTCCCGGTTGTCTGGAGCCACCGCGACGCTCGCTACGCGGAGAAACTCGCCACCCCGGACACGTCCGTCGCCGACCTCATCGGCGACGTCGACCCGATGAAGGTCGCTGAGGGACGCCACCTCGGTGATCCGGAAACCATCCACTTCGGCCTGGTCCCGCGCAGCCACCGGGGCATCGTCGCGATCAATGAGCTCCCCGATCTGGCTGAACGTATCCAGGTCGCCATGCTCAACGTCATGGAGGAGCGGGACGTCCAGATCCGCGGCTACGTCCTGCGCCTGCCGTTGGACGTGCTGGTCGTGGCCAGTGCGAATCCCGAGGACTACACCAACCGCGGACGGATCATCACCCCGCTCAAGGACCGCTTCGGCGCGGAGATCCGCACCCACTACCCGGTGGAGCTCGACGACGAGATCGCCGTGATCGTCCAGGAGGCCGATCTGGGCACTGACCCGGCGGCGACGGTCCCGGATTTCCTCCTGGAGATCCTGGCCCGGTTCACCCGGGCACTGCGGGAGTCGTCGTCCGTCGACCAGCGCAGTGGCGTGAGTGCCCGCTTCGCCATCGCCGGGGCGGAGACCATCGCCGCCGCCGCGGTGCACCGGGCCGTCCGGCAGGGTGAGGACGCCGCGGTCGCCCGGCCGGTCGACCTGGAGACCGCGGTGGATGTCCTCGGCGGCAAGATCGAATTCGAGTCCGGTGAGGAGGACCGGGCGGACGAGATCCTCGACCACCTGCTGCGCACCGCCACCGCCGCCACCGTCCGGGACCGCTTCGCCGGGCTGGACCTGGAGCCACTGGTCACCGCGTTGGACGGCGGGACACTGGTCAACACCGGTGAGCAGATGACCGCGTCCGACTTCCTGGCCGGGCTGCCGGAACTCGGGGACCCGGACCTCTACGGCACCATCCAGGACCGCGTCGGTGCGTCCGGTGACGGGGAGAAGGCCGCGGCGGTGGAGCTGGCACTGGAGGCGCTCTTCCTGGCGCGGCGCGTGGACAAGGAGACGCTCGGGGGCGACACGGTGTATGGCTAGCGGAACGGGCAGGACGAACAGGCGGCTGACCAGGGGGTCACGCTTCGGGCGTTACACCGGCGGGCCGGATCCGCTGGCCCCGCCGGTGGACCTCGGCGAGGCCGTGGACGCGATCGGGGAGGACGTGATGGCCGGCTACTCCGCGGAGAAGGCCATGCAGGAGTACCTGCGCCGGGGTGGCCAGGACATGCCGGGCCTCGATGACCTGGCGCGCCGGGTCTCCGAGCGCCGCCGTGAGCTCGCGCAGGAGAACAACCTCACCGGAACCCTCCAGGAGGTCCGCGAACTGCTGGATCGGGCCGTCCTGCAGGAGCGCGGGCAGCTGGCCCGCGACATCACCATCGACGACGCCGAGCGTGCGTTCGCCGAGATGGAACTGCAGAACCTCCCGCCGTCCCCGGCTGCGGCGGTCAGCGAGCTGCAGGACTACCAGTGGCACAGCGGGGAGGCGGAGGAGACGTTCGGGCAGATCAGGGACCTCATGGGCCGTGAGATGCTCGACCAGCGCTTCGAGGGGATGAAGGAGACGCTGGAGAACGCCACCGACGCTGACCGCGAGGCCACAAGGGAGATGGTCGACGACCTCAACGACCTGCTCTCCGCGCAGCGCAGCGGGGAGTTCACGGAGGAGCAGATCCAGGAGAAGTTCGACGACTTCATGGCGAAGCACGGCGGGTATTTCCCGGAGAACCCGCGGAACATCGGTGAACTGCTGGACACCCTGGCCGCCCGGTCCGCCGAGGCGCAGCGCATGCGCAACGCGATGACCCCGGAGCAGCGCGCCGAGCTGGATGCCCTGGCGAGTGAGGCCTTCGGTTCCCCGGAACTGCTGGGTTCCCTGCAGCAGCTGGACGGCAACCTCCAGTCGTTGCGTCCGGACGAGGACTGGAACGGCACCGACAACACCAGCCAGGGTGTGTTCCAGGACGTCGCCGACCTGGACCAGCTGGTCGAGCAGCTCTCGCAGTCCTACGCGGGTTCCACGTTGGACGACATCGACCTGGATGCGCTGGAGCGTCTGCTCGGCGACGACGCCGGGGTACAGGCACGCACGCTGCGGCAGCTGGAGAAGGCGCTGCGCAACTCCGGTGTGCTGCGCCGCGGGGCCGACGGCAACCTGCGGCTGTCGCCGAAGGCCATGCGCCAACTGGGAAAGTCGTTGCTGAAGGATGCCGCCGACCGGCTCTCCGGCCGCAGTGGCAGCCGGGACATGCTGCGCAGCGGAGCCGGTGGTGAGCTGTCCGGGGCATCCCGCCCGTGGGCGTTCGGGGACACCGAACCGTGGGACGTGACCAGGACGGTGACGAATGCAGTGGTCCGTACCGCGGCGGAAGGCGGGGACCCGGCCGGTGGTGTGCGCCTGGACATCGACGACGTGGAGGTCCAGGAGACCGAGGCCCGCACCCAGGCGGCGGTGGCACTGCTGGTGGACACGTCCTTCTCCATGGCGATGGAGGGACGCTGGGTGCCGATGAAACGCACCGCACTGGCACTGCACACCCTGGTCACCACCCGGTTCCGGGATGACGACCTGCAACTGGTCACCTTCGGGCGCCGGGCGCAGGTCACCGACATCGATACCCTGACAGGCCTGGAGGCCGAATGGGAGCAGGGCACCAACCTGCACCACGGGCTGCTGCTGGCCAACCGGCACTTCCGTAGGCACCCGAACGCCCAGCCGGTGCTGCTGATCGTCACCGACGGTGAGCCGACCGCGCACCTCGGGGCCGGCGGGCACGCCTTCTTCGACTATCCCCCGAACCCGCTGACCATCGCCAACGCTGTCCGGGAGCTGGACAAGGCCACGCGCTTCGGTGCCCAGACCACGTTCTTCCGGCTGGGTTCGGATCCCGGCCTGGCCCGGTTCGTCGACTCGATGGCACGGCGGGCGGAGGGGACCGTGGTGGCCCCCGACCTGGACGACCTGGGTGCCGCGGTGGTGGGGGAGTACCTGGGGTCCCGGCGGGGCAGCCGGGGCCGCGGCGGTGGCCACGGGGGCTAGAACAGTGGCCAGGGCACCGCGGGCATCCCACCACGGGGTGCCGGGAACCCGGCGGTCTCCAGCAGCAGGTCGCAGCGCTCGGAGAGGGCGACGATCTCCTCGAGGCTGAGGAGCTCCTCCAGCTGTTCGCCGAGGTCGCCGTCCAGAGCGTCCCGGATCCGCCGGACATCGGCGAGTTCGCCGTCCTGCAGTGGTTCGCCGACCCACCCCCACAGGACCGTGCGCAACCGGTGGCTGGTGTGGAAGGTCAGACCGTGGTCCACGCCGAAGCGGTGGCCGCCGGGCATGGGCAGGATGTGGCCGGCCTTGCGGTCGGCGTTGTTGGCGAGGATGTCGAAGACCGCCATGCGGCGCAGCTCCGGGGAGTCCTCGTGGATCAGCGAGACCGGCTGGTCGTGGGCGTCGAGACCGTCGAGGACGTGCCGCCAGCCGGACTCCGACCGTTCATTGAGGTCTTCTGCGGCGACCAGGTCAACCGGGTCCTGCGCCCGGTCGATCTCCTGCCACAGCTGCACCATTCCCGTGCCGAACGGGCCCTCCCGAAGCCACGTCGGCGGGACCACGTTCCACCTCAGAGCCTCCGACAGCAGGTAGGACGCGACCTCACGCTGGGCGAGGGTGTGGTCGGGGAAATCCCACAACGGCTGCTCGCCCATGGTGGGCTTGTAGACCACCTGGGTCTCCCCGATGAGGCCGAGGAAGGTGGCGTTGGATGCCTCGGTGATCCGGGAGTCCAGCTCCAGCGGGCCGTCCGGGACCCCGTCCGGAGTGGCCCCCGGTTCCCCGTTCGGCGCCGTCACGGTTCGTCCGGGAACTCGCAGACGTGGCCCGCGGGGCCGTCCTCCGGGTCGATCGGCCGACCGCAGCGTGGGCAGGTCGGGCGTCCCGCCCCAACGATCGCCTTCGTCCTGTCGACGAAGGCGCGTGCGGCACCGACCGGCATCCTGACCACGAAGACCTCGTCCGGCTCCACCTCCAGTTCGAAGGTCTCGGAGTCGGAGTCGATGGCGTCCTGCAGCTCCTCGAGCTCCTCGGGTTCGAGCTCGGGCGGGGGAGCGGCCTCGACCACGATCTGCGAGGTGGTCGGGTCCCAGCCGAGGGTCAGGACGCCGACCTGGAACTCCTCGTCCAGGGGCAGGTCCAGCGGGTCATTGTCGACCAGCAGGTCCGGCGTGACGTCCGGAATGTTGTGCGGGTTCCCGTCCTCGTTCCTCAGGGTGGTGAGGAGTTCCTCGATCCCCTCCGCGAGGGCGGCGGACTGCTGCTTCTCCAGGGACACGCTGACGGTCACACCCCGGTCCCGGGCCTGCAGGTAGAACGTCCGGTCCCCGGGCATCCCTACAGTGCCGACGACGAAACGGTCGGGCCAGTCGAATCCGTGTGTGATGGTGGGCATGTCACACATTGTAGGAGCGTGGGGCCAAGTACGGTAGCGCAGGCATTGTCGATCCGGGTCGTCCCTGGTAAAGAAAAAGTGCATGTCCACGATTCCGGTCGGGTACCTCATCGGCTCGCTCGTTGCCGCCGTGATCGCCTGCCTCGCACTGTGGCCCAGGCCCACACACGGCCCGCGGGTCACACCTGCGCTGGTCCTGGCGATGTCCGGCAGCGAACTGCCGCATGTTTTCCTCGTCCTGAATCTGCTGTCGACGGTCATTGCACTCGGCGCCGGGGACGTGTCCACGCCTGTCGGCATGGTGGCGCTGGCGGTGTCGGTGTTCGCGTTCGGCGCACAGATCCGGGTCATCGCCCTGGCGTGTGGGACGAGGGCAGCATTCGCCGGGGCGCTCGGTTCGTTCGCCGGTGCCGGTGGGTTGTTCACGGGTCCGGGGTGGAGGGACTGGTTGCGCGCATGTGTGGCACCGGTGCATGTGGGATACCGGGACGTGGAGCGGATCCGGGCGATCCCCTACGGTCCCCACGGGCCGGGGAATCTGCTCGACCTCTACCGGGCCCGCCGTCCGGTACCCGCCCGGGGCGTGCTGATCCAGCTGCACGGCGGCGGGTTCTTCAGCGGTCGGCGCAGCAAGGAGGCCCGTCTGCTCATGGAGCGGTTCGCCGCCGACGGGTGGCTGTGCCTCAGCGCGGACTACCGGCTGCGGCCGGCAGCATTCCCCGACCAGTTGGTGGACGGGAAAAGAGTGATCGCCTGGGCCCGGGAACATGCCGCGGAGTACGGAGGGGATGCCGGGACCGTGGTGCTCGTCGGAGGGTCGGCAGGCAGCCATACGTCCGTGACCTGTGCACTGACAGCGAATGACCCGGGGTTCCAGCCTGGTTTCGAGGAGGCGGACACCCGGGTGTCGGCGGTGGTGGGGTTGTACGGCTATTACGGTCCGGCGCCGACCCACGGCATGAATTCGGATCCGGGGGACTACCTCGGTGAGGGGGAGCAACCGCGGGAGGACGTGCCGCCGGTGATGATGGTCCACGGGGACCGGGATCCGATGGTCGCCGCTGACTCGGCGCGGGAACTCTCCGGGCGTCTCGGGGACGTGTCGGCTGCGCCCGTGGTGTACGTGGAGCTTCCCGGTGGCCACCACACGCTGGACCGTTTCGACTCGCTGCGGTGCTGCGGGGTGGTGGACGGCATCGGGGTTTTCCTGGACGGTGTCCTGGGCCGGACCCCGCGGAGGTAGGTGTTCGGATGCCCAGGTTTCAGTCGTGTCCGGCGCCGCCGCCAACCTGGGCAACGTCCTGCGCCTTCCCGTCCCCCTCCTTCGGACGCAGCCACGACAGGTCGCCGGCCTCGGTGTTCACGGCAAGGACGTGGGGGTCGGAATCCGCTTCCGCCGGGTAGTGGACGATGGACACGGACGCGGGATTGGCGTGGACGCGCTGGAAATGGTCGAAGGGCATGCCGTAGGCGTCCGCGATGACTGACTTGATGATGTCGCCGTGGGTGACCGCCACCCATACCGCTTTGTCGCCGTGCTGTTCCTGGATGGCGGCGTCGTGGGAGCGGACTGCTGCGACGGCCCTGGCCTGCATGTCGGTCAGTGATTCGCCACCGGGGAAGATAGCCTTGCTCGGTTCACCGGTGACGGTCTTCCAGAGCTCCTCCTTGGCGAGGTCCGCGAGTTTGCACCCCTGCCAGTCGCCGTAGTCGCATTCGTTGAGGCGGTCGTCGGTGGCGAGGGTCAGGCCGGTCCCGGACGCGGTGGCGTCCTGCCTGCGGAGGATCGCCTGTGCGGTCTGCCTGCAACGCTCCAGTGGGCTGGAGACCACGCCGGCCAGCGGCACGTCGGCGATTCGTTCGGCGGTGCGTCCCACCTGCTTGTCCCCGGTGTCGTCGAGGAGGACGCCCGGGGTGCGTCCGGCGAGGACGCCCTGCGCGTTGGCGGTGCTGCGGCCGTGGCGGACGAGGATGACTGTAGCCATGGTGACGAGGGTAGGTGATGCGGCGACAGCTCGTTCGGTTCCCAGCCATCGCACTCATGCCCTGGGAAAGCACCCGACGGGGGCGCGAGTGCGATGGTTGGGGTACAGGAGACGGGTACGCTTTCATGAGTGATAGCAGAATAGGGAGGCGATCCACATGACATCCATCGTGGTACGAGGGCTCGACGAGTCGGTGAAAGAACAGTTGGCTGCGCAAGCAAAGGAGCACGGACGCTCGATGGAGGCGGAAGTGCGGGAGATCCTCACCAGAGAAGTTCATCGTCCCAACATTGGTGTGGAAATTGCCCGTGCTGCCAGGGCAGCCGGGGGGTTCGACGGCCTTTCCATCCCGGAACGTACCGGTGAGGCCCGGGGCGTGGACTTCGGATGATCATCCTGGACACCCGCTGTGTGCGACACGGAACACCAAGGATTTCGAGGGTATCGGGGTAGAGACCATCAACCCCTGGCGCTGACTAGTTGTAGTTCTCCAGCTCCAGGAGCACCGTCTTGGCCTCCAACCCGCCGCGGTAACCGCCGAGACCACCGTCGGAACGCAGTACCCGGTGGCAGGGGATGACCACCGGGATGGGGTTCGTGGCGCACGCCGTGCCGACCGCGCGCACCGCCTTCGGGTTGTCGATGTGTTCGGCGACCTGCTTGTACGTCTCCGTCTGTCCGAAGGCGATCTGCGGCAGGTAACGCTGCACCGTCCGCCGGAACCCGGAGGACAGGCGGAAGTCCACGGGGAGGTCGAAGTCGCGCCGGGTGCCGGTGAAGTACTCGTCCAGTTCTCTCGCGACCGGGTCCAGCCTGCGTGGGGCCTCGAGGACCCGCGGGCTGATCTTCGTGGCCAACTCCTCCAGGACGGCGTCGACCCCTTCGAGTTCGAAGGCGATACGCACCAGACCGGCTGGGGTGGCTGCAAGGAGGAGCGGTCCGACCGGGGAATCGACGGTGCGGTAGGCGACGTCCAGCAGTCCGTCATCATGGGCCTGGGTGGCGAGTCGGTCAGCGAGGCGCGCGAGATCGGCATCCTCCGCGGGGTCCCGAGCGGGAAAGAAGTCGGTGGTGCTCATCGGGGGTCTCCTGTGTTGTCGGGGACGGTGCGCCGCAACGTCCTGATCCCGTCGGACGCGGCTCTGCGCACCGCGTCCGGCGTCCCACCGATCAACTCGGCGGTCTCGGTGTGGGGCAGTCCGCCGAGGTAGTGGTAGGCGACGGCCAGGCGTTGGCGTTCGGGCAACGCGCCGACGGCCGCCCACACGCCGGATTCATCGAAGGCCTGGACCGCGGGCGACGGGACGTCCGGGAGGTCATCGGTGGGGACGGCGTGACGGGACCGCGCCCGAGTGATGTCCAGGGCCTTGCGGTGGGCGACGCGCACCAGCCATGCCTCGGGATTCCTGACCTCGTCCCGCCCCGGCCAGTCACGCAGCGCGGCGAGGAAGGTTTCCGACCAGGCGTCCTCGGCGTCCTGTCCGGGGCCGAGGACGGCGCGGCAGACCCGCAGCACGGTGGCCCCGTGCTGCTTCACCGCTCGGTCGAAGGGGAGTGTCATCGTCACATAAGGGTAGACGCGCGGGCGACGCGGAATGTGAGTCCGGAACTCACGCCGGCTGCCGCACGCGTCGCCGAACGGCGCGGTCAACGGGAACCGCCAGCACCGACACCTTCGCCAGCGCCCACTCCAGCGGCCCCTTGCCGATGAACAGTGCCCACAGCATGCAACCGCCGGTCACGCACAGCACCATGGGCCAGAACGGGTCGAGGGCCAGGAAGCCGTCCATCGCCTCGACGCCGGTGTGGATGTCCCCCTCGCCGGCGACCCAACCCGCCCACACCACCAGGTGTGCCGTGTAGGCCGTCAGCGGCATCGAACCCACGATCCTGAGTGGCGGAACCGGGTCGTGCACAGCAGCACGCATCCGGCGATCACAGCCAGGGCG
>NZ_JBQEDF010000044.1:0-4337 GCF_052107835.1 Corynebacterium sp. | reverse complement strand
GTGGCGGAACCGGGTCGTGCACAGCAGCACGCATCCGGCGATCACAGCCAGGGCGAAGCCGCCGGAGCCGATGGACTCGCCCAGACCGGACGAATGCGGCTCGGCCGAGAGCTGGGAGATCCACCAGACCTCCGCCTCGTCCACCGACCGGTCGCCGAGGGGACCGATCAGCCCGTAGCCGGTGACCGCGAGCACGGCACCGCCGCCCAGCATCCACCAGGCGTGGTTGAGCGACTCCCGCAGCAGCTTCCCGGCGCCGAGACCCGCAGCCAGGAACGCCGTCCAGAGAGGGAAGGGGTAGTGCCAGCTCACCAGCAGTGAGATGTTGTCAGGGTCGTCCGGCCCACTGCCGTCCCAGACATTGTCGATACCGCCCACCACGAAGGGCATGACCACGGCGACGACGCCGGCAATGGCGAACAGGGTCCGTGGCCGCAGTGTGAGCATCGCGGCGCCGATGAGGAACAGGACACCGTAGGTCTGCAGGATCACGTGGACCGGGACATCGGTCAGGGTGAGCAGGATGCCGAACAGCCACAGCACCACCGCGCGGACCAGCAGGCGTTTTCGCCGCAGTTGCACGTCGGCGGCGGCGGACGGACCCGCGGAGGCGGCCGACCTGGGCGCCGTCAGCCCCAGGGAGATGCCCGCAAGGGTGGCGAAGAGTATGGCGGAGCGTCCATCCACGATTCCGCTCCAGGTGCCAGGTTGCGACCACTCGATCGGGGTGGTGATCACCATGTGGGCGGCGAACATGCCGAAGATCGCCAGCCCGCGCGCCAGGTCGACACCGGGCAAGCGGGCAGGCGGCTCGAGACGTGAGAGCCGGTCGGACGCCGTGGTCCGCGCTGACTCCAACCGGTGCTTGCCGTGTCCTCCTTGCTGCATTCCAACCATGCTAAGGTTTGCCGCCCCGTTGCGGTAGTCACTCCGCGTACTTCGCACGTCCGTAGAGTGGGGAAGATGATGTTGAGAATGTTCCGACGGTCCACCTCAGTGGTCGCGGTCGTGTCCGCGGCGGCCCTGGTCGCGTCCTGCACCAGTGACGACGGCTCCACGGAAGACGATGGGTCGTTGTCACCGCAGTCACCGCCGGAGTCCGCGGCCCCGTCCGCGACGGGGGAAGCCGGGGATGGGGAATCCGCTGAGTTGTCCCAGCAGGGGGTCAGCGCCGGGCACCCGTTGGCCGCCGAAGCTGGCATGGCGATGCTCGACCAGGGCGGCAACGCGGTGGACGCGGCCATCGCCGCAGCCTTCGCGGTCTCGGTCGTTGAACCGTACGCCTCCGGCATCGGCGGTGGCGGGTCCGCCTTGATCACGGGGCAGGACGGCCAGACTGACGCCGTCGACTACCGTGAGGTGGTCGCGCAGGATGGCCAGATCCCGGCGTCCAACACGGGCATCCCCGGCTTCGTCGCGGGCATGGCGGACCTGCATGAACAGCGTGGATCGCTCGACTGGGCCGAGCTGCTGCGTCCTGCGGTGGACATGGCGCAGGACGGCGTGCCGGTCACCGAGACCCTCGTCCAGCGGCGGGACGCCGGAGGCCAGGAGGCGACGGGGGGCCTGCCGCAGTTCTCGCCGGGCGGGGTGCCCGTGCAGGTGGGCGACCAACTCGTGCAGGAGGACCTGGCGAACACCTTCCGCACCCTCCAGGAACAGGGACCGGAGTCCTTCTACACCGGCGAGCTGTCCGGGATGCTGTCGGAGTTCGAGGGGATCGACCCGGAGTCGCTCGGGGAGTACTCGGTGCAGCACAATGAGCCGCCGCAGGGCGATGTCGGGGACTACCAGGTGGTGTCGTCCGCACCGGCGCTGCCCGGTGTGGCGCTGATCCGGATGCTGCAGAACCTGGAGGACGGTGGCATCGGTGAGGTGGACCCGAACTCGGTGGAGCAGGTCCGGCGCGTGTCGGACGAGTGGGCAGGTGCCGAACAGATCGCGATGAACGACCTGGGCGACACCGACTTCGTGGACGTCGACTACGACGCCATCCTGCGCGGTGGGGACGACGGCGAGCCGGATGACGCCGGCGGGGACGAGCCTGTCGCGATGGGCGACGCCCCGGTCGAGGACAGCGAGAACATGCGCAAGCCGGGCAATACCACGCACCTCACGGTGGTGGACAAGGACGGCACCGCGGTCTCGATGACGAACACCCTGACCGAGTTCTGGGGATCCGGACAGGAGGTCGGCGGGTTCTTCCTCAACGACCAACTGAGCAGGTTCTCGTCGGTGACCTCGGAGGCGAACCGCCCGGAGCCGGGCAAGCGCTCGGTGACCTGGTCTAACCCGACGATGGTCCTCGACAATGAGGGGCGTCCCGTCCTGGGGCTGGGGACGCCGGGCGGGGCGAACATCGTGAGCATCCTCGGCAACACCCTGTCGCGGTGGGCGTTGCAGGGGCAGTCACTGGACGACGCGGTGGCCGCCCCCCGGTTCCGCCTGGACCCGGCGTCCGGCACGCTGATGGTTGAGCCGGCGATGATGGACAGCCCGGTCGCGTCCCAGCTCGGTGAGCTGGGCTGGCCGACCCAGACCTCCCCCGAGGGGCTGTTCGGCTCCGTCCAGGCCCTGGAGATCGACTACGGCAACGGCACGGTGTCCGGCCCGACAGACGGGCGCCTGGAGGCCGGGGTCGTGGTCTCCGACGTGGAGTGAGGGGCCGTCCCACTCCGGTTCAGCTCGGCGAGGCCTTACCGATCTTCCAGTAGCCGCAGAAGGTCACGTTCGCCTTGGGGACGTTCCGGTCGTTCACCAGGTGTCGCCGCACGGACTTGATCAGTGCTGATTCGCCGACGGTGAAACCGTAGAGGCTGGCTGGGAGAGTCAGGTCGCGCAGGGCGGGAAGCGCGAGGGAACCGGGGTCGGCGTCCTGCTCCCGGGTCAGCCAGTGCACCGTCATCCCTTCCGGAGCGTCCACGTCCTGCCTGTCACGTTCGTCGAAGAGCTCGATGATGGCGTGGCCGGTGGCGTTGCGGGGCATGTCGCGCAGGATCCCCAGCGTGGCGGGCATTCCGCTTTCATCGGCGACGATGAGGGACTGCTCGGCGTCGACCGGCTGCCAGCCACAGCCCTGGTCGATCAGGGCGACCTCGGAGCCGGGGGCGGCGGAGCGGGCCCACGGGCCGGCGACACCGGCATCGCCGTGGACGACGAAGTCGACGTCCATCTCGCCGGTCTCCGGGCGGAACTCGCGGATGGTGTAGTTGCGGATCACGGGACGCGTTCCCTTGGGAAGGGTCACGAACTTCAGCAGGCCCCCGTAGCCGAACTTCTCGGGGAGGTTGTCGAGGCGGTCGTCCGTGCGGACCGGGATCGCCAGCCGGAACCACTGGTCGAATCCCTTGTACTCGAGGTGCTCCAGGTCGCCGCCGCTGAAGGTCACCCGCATCATGTGTGGTGTGACCTGTTCGGTGCGTGCGACCCGGGTGTGCATGAGGCCGGTTTCTGCGTGGGTGATGGTGATGTTGGGCACGGGGGCTCCTTTCGGGACTGTGGTGAGGTTTACCTCATCTTCCGAGAGGTATCAAGAGTCTGACGCCCTGGATGCCTTTGAGCTTGATGTGGTGTCTGCGGATGCGGCTCTTGTTCGGCGTGCGGCCCATGTCGCCGCTGAGTACCAGCTGTCGGTACTCGATCTTCGATCCGAATGCGGCCCATGGGACTGCACGAGCGGGGCATTGTTGAACCGACCGTTTCCCTGTCAGAGATGCTCAGGGGTGAGGCGGCCATTCACGGGAGTAGCGATTTTTGGCGTAGAGAGTGGAAAGTGTGGCAGGGCCGGTGTGGCCCCCTTTATGGCGTGGAGCAGTTTCAATCCCTCACCGGCGGCGCTCGCGATGCTGGATCTTCTGTAGGTTTCTACATTCGATCCGGTCTTCGGGGGAGAAGGGTGTTCCGGGGCTCAATGTGCCCCATCGCACCGGTTTCGGCACATCGACTTAAGAAGAAACGGTCAAACCGGTGCGATGCCGCCGGTGGGAACTCCACCACGACGGCTGTCACGCGCCGGGCGGGAGAGTTCGTTGACCGGCGCCTCTGACTCCACCTCCGGGACGATGAGCTTCATCGCCGCTTTTGTCACGGAGTACGCGATGGGTGATGCTCTCCATGGAGCGCAGTGTGGTGGGAGGGGCTCATACCAAGGTAGGACGCCGGGGTACCACGGGCGTACGCCGCACGATCAACCCCTGGGCCGATGTGGGGAGTGCAGGTCAGGCACCAGTATCAGTAACCATGATTACTGTTGAGAGTCTGTCGAAGAGGTACGGCAAGCAGCTGGCCGTTGATGATCTGTCGTTTACTGTCCCTGATGCTGCGGTGACTGGTTTCCT
>NZ_JBQEDF010000043.1:0-29501 GCF_052107835.1 Corynebacterium sp. | reverse complement strand
AGGACCTCGTCGATACCACCGAGATGTACCTCCGGACGATCTACGAACTGGAGGAAGAGGGCATCCCCCCGCTGCGTGCGAGGATCGCCGAACGCCTGGACCAGTCGGGTCCGACCGTGAGCCAGACCGTCGCGCGCATGGAACGGGACGGTCTGCTCTGGATCGCCGACGACCGCTCCCTCAAGCTCACCGAGGAGGGGCGGGACCACGCCACCTCCGTCATGCGTAAGCACCGTCTGGCGGAGCGCCTGCTGGTCGACGTCATCGGACTGCCCTGGGAGTCCGTGCACGACGAGGCCTGCCGCTGGGAGCACGTGATGGGCGACGAGGTCGAGAAGCGGCTGCTCTCGGTCCTCACGAACCATGACACCTCACCGTTCGGCAACCCCGTCCCGGGCCTGGACAAGCTCGGCGACTCGTCCGTGGAGAACCCCTCCGCCTCACACCGCGCCTCCGACGTCGACCTCAGTTCCCCCACCCAGGCGATGATCGTGAGCTTCAACGAGATCGTCCAGGTCGAGCACAAGGTCATCGGCAAGCTCGGGCAGCACGGCATCCGGCCCGGCACCACCGTCACCATGCAGGACACCCCCGACGGTCTCACCATCGAGAACGCGGAGGGCGCCTCCGTGACCGTGCCTGAGGAGCTCGGACACGCCATCCGTATCGTGATCGAGGGGAACTAGGGGTCGATGGGAATCGCCGAGGGAGACCATGTCCTGGTGACCGGTGGTGCCGGGTACGTGGGCAGTGTCTGTGCCACCGTCCTGGTCGAGCAGGGTTACCGGGTGACCGTGATCGACGACCTGTCGACCGGAAACCGGGAGGCCGTACCGGAGCAGGCGGCGTTCCTCGAGGGGGATGTCGTCGAACGCGCGCCTGAGGCCCTGGCGGACAACTGCGCCGCGGTCTTCCACTTCGCCGCGAAGTCACTGGTCGGGGAATCGGTGACTGCCCCGGACATCTACTGGCACGGCAATGTGGTCACCACCCTGTCCCTGCTGGACCTGATGCGTTCGCACGGCGTGGACAACCTGGTGTTCTCATCGACGGCTGCCTGCTACGGCGAACCGACGACCGTCCCCATCACCGAGGACATGCCGACTGCGCCGACGAACCCCTACGGGGCGTCGAAGCTGTCGATCGACCAGATCATCACGTCCTACGCCAACGCCTTCGGACTGGGTGCGACGAGTCTGCGGTACTTCAACGTCGCGGGCGCCTACGGCAACGTGGGCGAGAACCGAGCGGTGGAGACCCACCTCATCCCCCTGGTTCTGCAGGTGGCGATGGACGCACGGGAGAAGATCATGGTGTACGGCGACGACTGGAACACCCCGGACGGCACCTGCGTCCGGGACTACATCCACATCCGGGACCTCGCCGAGGCCCACCTGCTGGCTGCGGCGTCGAACTCCGCCGGCCACCACCGGATATTCAACCTCGGCTCCGGCGACGGCTACAGCGTGCAGCAGGTCATCGACACGTGCCGTGAGGTCACCGGCCATGCGATCCCGGCCGAGAACGCCCCCCGTCGCGCCGGCGACCCTGCCACCCTGATCGCCTCGTCGACCCGGGCGGTCACCGAACTCGGCTGGAACCCCACCCGCTCCGACCTCCACACCATCGTCTCCGACGCGTGGGACTTCACGTCACAGCTCGGTGAGAGAGCGCATTTCGCACCTCGCTGACCGCCCCGCGATCGACGGCCGCCCTGATCAACCCCGCTCCGGCGGGGTTTTCGTGTTCCGCGGCCCGCGCCGCCCCGTCCACGAGGCGCAGTCCCTCGTCCAGGAACTTCCGGGCCAACTCCGAACCGGCTCCCCCGCACATCCCCACCACGATGATCTCGGCGATGCCCCCGGTGATCCTGTCCACGACCGTGTCCGACGGGGATCCACGGCCGTGTGCACCGTCCCCCATCTCCCCGAGGCACCGCCGGGCCGCCTGGAACCCCAGGACCCCTCCCCGACCGCATACGCCCATCACCGCGATCAGGGCCAGCGCACGGTGCCGCAACGCGGACCGTGCGAGCACCGCCACCTCCAGCAGCAGCCCCTCCACCGTCGCGCTCTCACGGCGCATCCCCAGTGTGACCAACGCGGGGAAGAGCCGCTCGTCGATGCACATGGCGAACAGCTCGGCTCCGAGCCCCTCAGAGAGCAGTCGGCGGCGCACCTCACCGCGCGCCGCCGACACCATCGAGTCCCGGTCCCCGTCCGCCGCCACAACATGGTCTATGTCCCGCACCAGGCGGCACATCGCCACGATGTCCCCGTACCCGGAACCGGCCGGCGGCCCCTCACCGGTGAACCAGGACCGCGGGAGTCGGGCCAGCAGCCCGGGGTCCCCCGCCGCCGTCAGAGCCTCATCCTCCATATCCAGTACACGGTTGAACTCCTCCGGGGAGGGAACCGGAGCATCGGGATCCTCCGTGACCTCCCAGGCCGGGTTGTCCGCCGGATCACCGAGGACGCCCGATTCCGCACAGAGCCAGCGTGCTCCCCGACCATCCTGTTCGATGCGCCGCCATGGTTGACCGTCCGCGATGGCGGGTGTGACGAACACTCCGTTGAAACCGACGGCGAAGCCTCCCAGCCGCCGGCGCGTCTCCTCGAGAATGCCGGTGATCCCACCCGGCAGGGGCCACGTCCCCGGCCCCACCACGATCACCGCCACCGAGGCACCGGGCCGGTCGTAGTTCGCCCGGCCCATCGCCCGTGCCCCGGCTGCGACAGCTTCCGACGACAGGTCGAACCGGACGACGGGCCCCACCGCGTCCGACCCGGGACCACCTCCCGACAGTCCCACCAGGATGATGCTCCCGGTCGGACGGAACCCCAGCAGCGCGGGCATGGCGGTGATGAGGGCCCCGGGGTCACTGCCCAGGGACACGCTCCGACGGTACGGTGCGGGAATTCCGGGCCCGCCGGCCGCGTTGTGCTCTGTGAATGTCATGGTGACATCCTCCACCACCGCCTCCCCGGGCCATCGTGGGCGAGTGCACGTTTCCCCAGGACGGTGTGGATAACCCCGCACTGTGGAATTCGTACAATTCGCCCCTCTGACCTCCGGAGATCCACCGTTCGCGGCACCGGAGCGGACTGGTAGACTACATTTACTGCGCCGCGCGCGAAACGAAGGGAGTACCGCACAGATGTCCACCGACAACCGCATGTACGAACTCGAGTACCCCGGCCCCTCAACCCAGTCCGGGGACGAGGTGAATGGCCTCCCGATGGTCGTCGCCCTCCAGGGCTACGCCGACGCGGGACACGGGGTGCAGCAGGCCGGGCAGCACATGCTCCAGGCCCTCGACCACACCGCGGTCGCCTCCTTCAACGTCGACGAGCTCATCGACTACCGCTCGCGGCGCCCCGGCGTCACCATCGACGGTGGCCGCCTGGTCGACCGGGAGGACCTCTCGCTGACCCTGCACCGGGTAGAGGACACCGAAGGCAACCCCTTCATGCTCCTCAACGGCCCGGAGCCCGACCTGCGGTGGGAGGCTTTCGGCCGCGCAGTGGCGGAGCTGGCCTCCCGCACCAACGTCGACCGTGTCGTAACCTTGTACTCCGCACCGATGACGGTCCCCCACACCCGGCCGCTCGTCGTGTCGGCGCACAGCTCCGACCCCGCACTCACCGCTGACCTCCGCGGCTGGGATTCCCGGATGATCATCCCGGGTGCCGCTGCCCTGGATGTCGAGCTGCTTCTGTCACGGGCCGGACTGTCCACGGTGGGGTTGACGGCCCACGTCCCGCACTACATCGCGGCGTCCGACTACCCGGAGGCGACCTACGGTCTGCTCCACACGGTGGAGAAGGTCGCCGAACTCACGTTGCCGCTGCGCGCCCTGCAGACCGACATGGAGAAGGTGCGGGAGCAACTGGCCGAGCAGGTCGACGACTCCGCCGAGATCGCCACGGTGGTCGGTGCCCTGGAGCGCCAGTACGACGAGGAGATCGCGCGGATCAGGCGCCGCCGCGAGAACACACTGCTCGCACCAGGTGAGGAGATCCCCTCGGGCGAGGAGATCAGTGCCGAGTTCGAGCGTCTCCTCAGCGATGCCGCCGACTCCACCGACCAGACCGACGGTGACGACGGTGACGACGGTGATGGCAACGACGACAACGGCAACCCACACCCCAGCCCCGACACCGACAGGTAGACTGCGTGACCGCCACCTCCCCTCCCGACCAGACCCTGGCTGACCTGCTCCCCGATCTCGCCGAGGTCCCGGAGAGCCTCGTCGACGACGCGGTACTGGAATCCTTCCTCGCATGGTCGAGGGACCGCGGGATCTCGCTCTACCCCGCCCAGGAGGACGCCGCCGTTGCCCTGGCCGCCGGGGACAACGTGATCCTGGCGACGCCGACCGGCTCCGGGAAGTCACTGGTCGCCACGGCGGCCCACTTCACCGCCCTGGCCCACGGCAGGCGCACCTTCTACACCGCACCGATCAAGGCCCTGGTCAGTGAGAAGTTCTTCTCCCTGTGCGAGATCTTCGGCGCGGAGAACGTCGGCATGATGACCGGCGACGCCACCGTCAACGGCGGTGCCCCGGTCATCTGCGCCACCGCGGAGGTCGTGGCGAACATCGCGCTGCGCGACGGAGCGGCGGCCGATATCGACCAGGTCGTGATGGACGAGTTCCACTACTACTCCGAACCCGACCGCGGATGGGCCTGGCAGGTTCCGCTGCTGGAGCTGCCGAAAGTCCAGTTCCTGCTGATGAGCGCCACCCTCGGCGACACCGGCTGGCTCGAGGAGGACCTGACCAGGCGCACCGGGCGCACCACCACGTCCGTCACCGGGACGGTGCGTCCTGTCCCCCTGGACTTCGACTACGTCTACACGCCGGTGCACGAGACCCTGGAGAATCTGGTCGACTCCGGCAAGGCACCGGTCTACATCGTCCATTTCTCCCAGCGCGAGGCCGTGGAACGTGCGCAGGCGCTGACCAGCATGACGTTCGCCGACAAGGAGCGCAAGGCACTCATCGCCGGGGCGATCGGCGATTTCCGGTTCACCTCAGCCTTCGGCAAAACCCTCTCCGGGCTGCTCCGCCGTGGGATCGGCGTCCACCACGCCGGGATGCTCCCGAAGTACCGGCGACTGGTGGAGAAACTGGCCCAGCAGGGGCTGCTCACCGTCATCTCCGGCACGGACACCCTCGGGGTCGGCATCAACGTGCCCATCCGGACCGTACTGCTGACCGGGCTCGCGAAGTACGACGGCATCCGCCACCGCATCCTGAAGTCCCGTGAGTTCCACCAGATCGCCGGACGCGCGGGGCGTGCGGGCTACGACACGGAGGGAACCGTGGTCGTTGAGGCGCCCGAGCACGAGATCGAGAACTTCCGGCTGCGCCAGCGTGCCGGCACCGACCCGAAGAAGCTGAAGAAGCTGCGCAAGAAGTCCGCGCCCGACGGACGGGCCACGTGGTCCCAGTCCACGTACGAACGGCTGACCACCGCCGAACCGGAGGAACTCGTCAGCCAGTTCCGGATGTCGAATTCCATGCTGATCAACGTGGTCGCGCGTCCGGAGTGGACCTACGGTTCACTGAAGGGCCTGCTGCGCGACAACCACGACACCCGCTCCAAGCAGAACCGTGACATCCTCACCACCATCGACCTCTACCGTGGTCTGCTCCGTGCCGGGATCGTCGACGAAGTCCCGGCGGACACTCCGTCAGGCAAGGATGCACGCCTGACCCGGGAACTGCAGCGGGACTTCGCACTGAACCAGCCACTGTCCCCGTTCGCGTTGGCCGCCTTCGACCTCCTCGACCCCGAATCCGACACCTACACCCTCGACATCATCAGCACCGTCGAGGCCATCCTGGACGATCCGCGCCAGATCCTCACCGCCCAGCAGCGTGAACGCCGGGGCGAGGAGATCGCCGCCCTCAAGGCCGAGGGCGTCGACTACACCGAGCGCATGGCCATTGTCGAGGACATCACCTGGCCGAAGCCGCTGGAGGAGGAACTGGACCAGGCCTACGGGATCTTCTGCGAGTCCAACCCCTGGGCCGCAGAGTTCGACCTGTCACCCAAGTCGGTCGTGCGCGACATGATCGAGAAAGCGATGACCTTCTCCGACCTGGTCGCGACCTACACCCTGGCCCGTTCCGAGGGGGTGGTCCTCCGCTATCTCACGGACGCGTGGCGGACGCTGTCGCACACCGTCCCGCCGGAACACCGTGGTGAGGAACTGGAGGACATCATCGTCTGGCTGGGAGAACTCATCCGCCAGGTCGACTCCTCGCTGGTGGACGAATGGTCGGCGATGTCGGACCCGGACGCGCCGGTCACCGCCGAGCAGGTTGCCGAGCACGCCTTCGGCGTGGACGATCCGTCCCTGTTGAGCGCCAATCCCCGGGCCCTGCGCCGTATGGTGCGCAACCATTTCTTCCGGCACGTGGAACTCTTCGCCTTCGAACGGGAGAAGGATCTCGCCGCACTGGACGACTACCTGGACAACGCCCCCGACTGGCCCGACGAGATGGACGTGTACTTCAACGAGTACGCGGACATCGGGGTCGACGCGGCAGCGAGGTCCCCGGAACTCATCCTCATCACGGAGAAGGGCCGGCAGTGGCACGTGCGGCAGATACTCGATGACCCCGAGGGCGACCACGGCTGGGCCTTCACCGGTGTCGTCGACCTCGATGCCTCCGACCGTGACGGGGAGGTCCGGCTCAGCGAGTTGACCGTGTCCCGGGGGTGATCCCGCCGGACAGTACGCGACGGCTCTCCTCCGCGGATTCCCGGTAGGCGCCGGTCACAGCATCCGCGACCGCTCGGAAACCCTCGGCGCGGCTGGAGCTCGCCCGGTAGTTCAGGACGACCGCGCGGCTCGCCGTGGCAGCTCCCCCGGCGAAGGTCGCCAGGCCGACGCTGCGTCCCCCGCATTCCGCCGCGACCGCGCTCAGCGGTACGAGAGTGCAGCCGAGCCCGCCGACAACGCACTGCACGATGGTGGACAGACTCGACGCCCGGGTGGCGGCGCTGGCGGGGTCCACCGACAGCGACGCGGACCGGCACAGGTCGAGGACCTGGTCACGAAGGCAGTGGCCGTCATCCAGCAGCAGGAGGTCGAGACCGTCCAGATCGTCGAGACGCAGGTCCCGCCGCCCCGACAAGGGGTGCCCGTGCGGGAGGACCAGGACAAACTCCTCGGTGTAGAGGTCGATGTGCTCGATCCCGGCCCCCGGCTCGGACGTGGCGACGACCGCGGCATCCAGTCCCCCCTGCCGCAGTGACTCCATGAGGGTCGACGTCTTCTCCTCGACGATCCTGGGGTCGAGGTCGGGGGCCGTGACTGGCAGGGACTTCAGGAATGACGGCAGGACGAACGGCGTGATCGTGGGGATCATCCCGATCGTCATCGGACCGTTCGACCCCCCGACCGCCCCCCGTGCGTTGTTCATGAAGGAATCGAGGCTCTCCAGTGTGGCCCGGGCGTACGGCAGCAGTTCGGTGCCGACGGAGGTGACGATCACCCGGCGGGTGGACCGCTCGATCAGTTGCAGGCCGAGGCCGTTCTCGAGGGCGGCGAGAGCCTGCGACAGGGACGGCTGGGAGATACCGAGGCGCTGGGCCGCCGCCCCGAAGTGGCCGTGTTCCGCGATGGTGACGAACGTCCGGAGCTGGGCGACTGTGGGGCGGTACTCCTTATTGACCATACCTATCAGGGTACATCACCAGGACATAGTGACCCTATCCCAACGGTCACATAACCGTATCTTATCTATACGGAAAAATAGAAAGGTTTATCTTTTGCACTATCGGTGGGTCCATGGCATAATCGTCTATGGATCAAGAAGCACTTACTAGGAGGCATACACAGTGTCCATTCTCACCGTCGGTGACCAGTTCCCCGAGTTCAACCTCACCGCCCTGAAGGGCGGCGACCTGCACGAGGCCAACGCCCAGCAGCCGGAGGACTACTTCGAGGACGTCACCCTCGACAAGTACGAGGGCAAGTGGAAGGTCGTCTTCTTCTACCCCAAGGACTTCACCTTCGTCTGCCCCACCGAGATCGCCGCATTCGGCAAGCTCGACGAGGAGTTCCAGGACCGCGACACGCAGATCCTCGGTGGCTCCACCGACAACGAGTTCGCCCACTTCAACTGGCGCGCAACCCACCCGGAGCTCAAGGACGTCCCCTTCCCGATGTTCGCTGACGTGCGCCACGACCTGATCCGCGCCCTGGGCGTGGAGAACGCCGCCGGCGTCGCGGACCGTGCCACCTACATCGTGGACCCGGACAACGTCGTCCAGTTCGTCTCCGTCACCCCTGACGCCGTCGGCCGCAACGTCGACGAGGTCCTCCGCGTCCTCGACGCCCTGCAGTCGGAGGAGGTGTGCGCCTGCAACTGGCAGGCCAACGACCCGACCAAGAACATCAACAAGATGGACGTTGTACAGGGGGCCCTGAACTAGTATGTCGATCGACAACCTGAAGTCCGGACTGCCCGAGTACGCCAAGGACCTCAAGCTGAACCTCAGCTCGCTGGCCCGGTCCACCGAGCTGTCCGAGCAGCAGCTGTGGGGCACCTTCGTGGCCGCCGCAGCCGCCACCCGCAATGACCAGGTGCTGTCGGAGATCTCGGACGAGGCGGGTAACCACCTCTCCGACGAGGCCTACAACGCCGCTCTCGCCGCCGCCTCCATCATGGCGATGAACAACGTCGCCTACCGTGCCCGCGGATGGCTGGGGGATGACTACGCCCAGGTCAAGATGGGGCTGCGGATGAACGTCATCGGCAAGCCGGGGATCGAGAAGGTCGACTTCGAGCTCTTCTCCCTGGCCGTCTCCACCATCAACGGCTGTGAGCACTGCACCATCGCCCACGAGAAGACCGTCCGCGAGGAGGGCCTCACCAAGGAGCAGGTCTTCGAGTCCGTCAAGATCGCGGCGACCGTCCAGGGCGTTGCCCAGGCGATCGAGATCGAGGACGCCCGCTAAACACGGTTCCACGTCGGGCGCTCCACGGCCCGCCGTCAGAGGCCACCGTCAATGGCCCCCATCCCCGACTTTCGCACCCCGGGGATGGGGGTTTCTTGCATATCCCCAGATCGGCGCCGATGTTGCCGCGCCTGCGGTGCGAAAGTCCCCCGGCACCCGTCGCCGTGGGCAGGGTCAGTCTGGAGGCCCGGCGGGGTGGTAGACTCGCGGGGTGGTTTCCGAGGACAACAATGCACGTCACAGTGGTAGGACCAGTGGTCAACCCGCCTCAGGACAGGGGCAGGGCAATGGCCGCAACCGCCGTCGGGGGCGTGGTAAAGGTCGCAACCGTGACCACGCCAGGCGTCCCGCGCGCACGAACCTGGACCGTAACCTGTCCTTCCCGCCCTCACTCCCCGTCTCCGAGCGGCGCGACGAGATCATGGAGGCGATCCGCGACAACCAGGTCGTGATCGTCGCCGGGGAGACGGGCTCGGGCAAGACCACGCAGCTGCCGAAGATGTGCCTCCAGCTCGGGCGGGGCGCGCGTGGCCGCATCGGTCACACTCAGCCCCGGCGCATCGCCGCCCGCAGCGTGGCCGACCGTATCGCTGACGAGCTCGGTGAGAAGGTCGCCGAGCCCGGCGGCCGTGTGGGCTACAAGATCCGCTTCGACGACCATGTCAGTGACTCCACCGCCGTGAAGCTGATGACGGACGGAATCCTGCTCGCTGAGATCCAGCGTGACCGTCTCCTCAGGGGCTACGACACAATCATCGTTGACGAGGCCCACGAACGCAGCCTGAACATCGACTTCCTGCTCGGTTACCTGCGCGAACTCCTGCCACGGCGCCCCGACCTCAAGGTGATCATCACCTCGGCGACGATCGACCCGGAGTCCTTCGCCCGGCACTTCGCCGACGCCGACGGCAACCCGGCCCCCGTCGTCGAGGTGTCGGGGCGGACCTACCCCGTCGAGGTGCGGTACCGGCCGCTGACCCGCATCGACGACAACGGCGGCAAGCCCCGGGAGATCGAGACCAACCCACTCGACGGTCTGCTCGACGCCGCCCGCGAGCTCATCAACGAAGGCCCCGGGGACATCCTCTGCTTCTTCTCCGGTGAGCGCGAGATCCGCGACGCCGCCGACGCGCTCAACGACCAGAAGTGGCGCGGGGTGGACGTCCTGCCGCTGTTCGGACGGCTGTCCGCCGCCGAGCAGCACCGCGTCTTCTCCCCCGGCGCCCGGCGCCGGATCATCCTGGCGACGAACATCGCCGAGACCTCGCTGACCGTCCCGGGCATCAAGTACGTCATCGATTCCGGCTACGCACGGATATCCCGCTACTCGCACAGGACCAAGGTCCAGCGGCTGCCGGTCGAGGAGATCAGCCAGGCGTCCGCCCGGCAGCGGTCCGGACGCTGCGGGCGCACGTCCGACGGCATCGCCGTGCGCCTGTACTCCGAGGAGAACTACGAGGCCCGGCCCGAATTCACCGACCCGGAGATCCTGCGTACCCACCTGGCCAGCGTGATCCTGTCGATGACCGCACTCGGACTCGGGAGCATCGAGGACTTCCCGTTTCTGCAGCCGCCGGACTCCAAGTCCGTCCGCGACGGTGTGCAGCTGCTCCGGGAACTCGGGGCGCTCGACGACGGCCAGATGCTCACGGACATCGGCCGTGACATGGCCCGCATCCCGACTGACCCACGCCTGGCTCGGATGCTCTCCGCCGCGCACGAACGCAACGTGCTGGAGCAGGTGACGGTGATCGTGAGTTCGCTGAGCATCCAGGACGTCCGCGAACGCCCGCTGGAGCACCAGGCGCGGGCCGACCAACTGCACGCCCGGTTCAAGGCGGACTCCGACTTCATCTCGGTACTGAAGCTGTGGAACTACCTGCAGGATTCCCGTCGTGATCTGTCCGGCAACAAGTTCCGCCAGCTCTGCCGTTCCGAGTTCATCCATTACGTCCGTGTTCTCGAGTGGATGGACCTGGTCAGGCAACTGCTCACGGTGATCCAGGACCTTCGCTGGAGCATCCCCAACATCCGGCACTTCCGGGACTTCCACTTCGACCTGGGAACTGAGAAGCAGCCCGCCCCCGACGAAGTGAACGTGCACAAGGCACTGCTCTCCGGTCTGCTGACCAATGTGGGGATGCGCCAGGGGAACTCACGGCAGTTCACAGGCACCCGGAACAGCACCTTCGTCGTCCACCCCTCCTCCCACCTCTCCCGCAAGCCGCCCCAGTGGGTTATGGCCGCGGAACTGGTGGAGACATCCCAGGTGTTCGCCCGCACCGTCGCCCCGCTGGTGCCCGAGTGGATCGAGGAAGTCGCACCGCACATGATGCGGTACTCCTACGCGGAACCGCACTGGTCCAGCAAGCGCGGTGCGGCGATGGCCCACGAGAAGGCGATGATGCTGGGACTCCCGGTGATCGCCGACCGGCGTGTGAATCTGTCGAGAACCGACCCGGAGACTGCCCGCGAGATGTTCATCAGGCATGCCCTGGTCGAGGGTGACTGGCACACGAACCACCGGTTCTTCAGGGCCAACCAGGAAATGCTGGAGGAGGCGTCCCACCTGGAGGACAAGGCGAGGCGCCGCGACATCGTCGTCGACGATGACACCCTCTACGACTTCTACGACGCCAGGATCCCGGAGTCGGTGGTCTCCGCGCGGCACTTCGATTCCTGGTGGAAGAAGGCCAGACGGACCGACCCCGACCAGCTCAACTTCTCCGCCGATGCCCTGATCGGTTCGGACGGCGGCGCGGCGGAGGCCCGCGAGTTCCCCGACACATGGCGCCAGGGCGCGGTGGAGTTCGACCTGGAGTACGTGTTCAGCCCCGGAGACCCCGCCGACGGCATCACGATGAGGATCCCGCTCCCCATGCTGGCCAGTGTCGATGACACCGACACCAGGTGGCTGGTCTCGGGTCTCCGCGAGGACCTGTGTGTGGCACTGATCCGCTCGCTGCCCAAGGCGCTTCGGACCTCCGTCGTTCCCGCAGGCGAGTTCGCCCGTGCCGCTCTCGCCCGGATGACCCCGTACGACGGTCCGGTGGACCGGGCGCTCGCGGATGCGCTCCGGTCCCTCGGTGGTACCGGGATTGGCGCGGACGATTTCGACTGGGGACGTGTCCCCGACCATCTCCGCATGACATACGCCGCCGTCGACCGCCGGGGCGAGAATGTGTCCACGTCCAAGGACCTGCAGGCTCTCCAGCGGGACCTCGCCGGCGAGATCACCCAGTCCATCGCGGCGGCCACGGCCCGGTCCACCGGAACACAGCGGCACGGCGCAGCCCCGGCGAAGAGTGGGGAGGGACGCCAAGGTGGACGCCGCACCCGCGAACCCTCGGGTTTGCCAGGCTCCGCCGGCATTCTGGCCAGGGCCGATACCTGGACCTCGGAGAGTATCGGGACCATTCCCGAGTCGGTGGAGACCGTCGTCGACGGACAGCCCACCTCGGCCTATCCCGCCCTCGTGGTCACCGGCGAGGACGAGGCAGGGGCGGGCGTGGCTCTCACAGCCTTCCCGACCCCCCAGGCGGCGGCGGGCCAGCAGTTCACCACGGTGCTGTCGATGATGCTGAAGGCATGCACGGTGTCGACGAAACAGATGGTCAAGGGTCTTCCGTTGCGTCAGCGTGTGGCCGTGGACACGTACCCGCACGGTGGGGCCGAGGCCCTCGTCGAGGACTGCCGCGTGCTGGCGTGCCGTGATCTGCTGGGCCGGTACGGTCCGGTCATCCGGGATCCCGACCGGTGCACGGACGCGGTGGCGGCCGCCAGGGACAATGGTCCCGGACTGGTCCGCCAGATCCTGGTTGCGGTCGCTCCCTCGGTGCTGTCGGTCTCCGACATGACCTCGGAACTGGAGTCCTGGAGCGGCGAGGGAATCGCGGACATGAAGAAGCAGCTGGAGTTCTACCTCGGCCCGCACCGGGTCGCGGCGAACGGCGTCGCCAATCTCCGGCACGTGCCGCGGTACGTGGCGGCGATGCAGGCGCGCCTGGAGTTGATGGAATCCGATCCCGACCGCGAGGCCGAACTCGACTCGGTGGTACGCGGCTCCCTGGAGGAGGTCGAGCAGACAAGGAAACGTCTTCCATCGGCACGTGCCGCGTCCCCCCAGCTCAAGGATGTCGAGTGGCTCATTGAGGAGCTGCGGGTCTCGCTCTTCGCGCAGCACCTGGGCACGTCCCGCCCGGCGAGCGCGACGAGGGTCAGGAAGGCACTGGACAAGATCCGGTGACAGCGCGAGGGCAGGAGTCAGCGGACTACTCGGGGTCGCTGCCCTCTCCCGCAGCGTCCTCGGCCTGCTCCTGCAGCAGCCTGATCTCCCGGTCGAAGTCATCGGCGGAGCGGAAGGACTTGTAGACCGATGCGAAGCGGAGGTAGGCCACCTCGTTGAGTTTCCGCAGCGGTTCCAGGATCGCCAGGCCGATATCGTCCGCGGCGACCTGGGAGCCGTGGTTCGCCCGGATCGACTGCTCGACGTCGTGCGCGAGCAGTTTCAGCGCGTCCGCGGAGACATCGAGTCCTTGGCAGGCCCGCCCCACTCCGCGGATCACCTTCTCCCGCCGGAACTCCTCGGTCACGCCGTTTCGCTTGGTGACGAGAAGAACAGAGCGCTCCAGTGTGGTGAAACGGGTTCCGCAGGAGCTGCACTCACGGCGCCGGCGAATGGCCGCGCCCGCTTCAACGGTCCGGGAGTCAACGACCCGGGACTCCTCGGAACGACAGGCTGGGCAGAGCACGACGGGCTCCCTCCGACTTCAGGACGATTATTACGACCCTGTCATCGTATCCCGTCAGTACACCGGCAGAACAACCTCGTGGCTGGTGGCCGCGTCCCCCTCGGACCCGAAGTCTGACACATCGTTCAGCGAGGCGATCCTGGCCACCGCATCACCGACCGGCACATCCGGAACGTGCTGGCGTGCGATGTCGGAGAGACTCTGGTCCCCTCCGACCGTGACAACGGTGGTGCCGGCGGGCGTCGGGGTCTGCTCGGTGCCGCCACCGACCGCCGGGGACACGCCCAGCATGACGGCGATCATTCCCAGCGCCACCAGCGTGGCCCCCGGTGAACCGATCACCAGCGAGGCGCGCCGCATAATCCTCGTCCAGATCGGCGCTGCATCGAACGGGCGTTCCACGGACTTCGCTATACGGGAACGCCTTGCCCGGTCGGCGCTGGCGGGAACCCGGACCGATCCACTGCCCCACGTGTTCGATCGTGGCTCCAGTGTGGTGTCGGCCCAGTCGGGGCGGACGTGGAGCGGCTGACGCGTGATGGTACGGGAACGGGGGGACGCTACTGTAGTCATGACGACCTCTTTCTCGGAATCTTCACCGGACATCCGGCCTCTGCTGAACCCCATCAGATCACTGGGTCCGGACACGGCCTTCACCGACGCACTCGATCATCGCCCATATGTTCGATGTTGTGGTTCTGTTCGATAACCTAGCACGGGTGTTCGATGCTGTCCACAGTTATCCCGGGTTTTTCGAACATGGTGATGAAATATGTCCGCCTGTTGCTGTATGGTCGTGCTAACGACCGAAACACCGGGTCGGGACAACGAGAGCAGGAGTGGGTCGCAATGCCAGAGAAGCAGCAGTCCCCCGTCGACGCCGTGGCGCGGGGGCCACAGGAGAAGCAGGACGTACCGGGGAAGCGCCGGAGCCGCACCGCACCGGCCGTCCCCACCGACGCGAAGGGGCGCGAGAAGCTGTCCGACCGTCAGCGCCGGATCATGGACGTGATCAAGGACGCAACCCGCTTCCGGGGCTACCCACCGAGCATCCGGGAGATCTGCGACGCAGTCGGCCTCAACTCGACGTCCTCGGTCTCCTACCACCTCCGCGAGCTCGAGCGGAAGGGCTACCTGCGACGTGAGGACAACAAGCCCCGCGCCGTCGACATCCGCGATTTCGAGGATGAGCCGGACACCCGCCCCGGGCCGAAGCCCGCCGCATCACAGCCGGAAACTCCGGAGGGCATGCCGGCCCCATCCTTCGTCCCCGTCGTGGGCCAGATCGCCGCTGGCTCCCCCATCCTCGCCGAAGAGCATGTCGAGGCCCACTTCCCCCTTCCCCAGGAGCTGGTCGGCAGTGGTGAACTGTTCCTGCTCCAGGTCGTCGGCGAGTCAATGCAGGACGCCGGAATCTTCAACGGCGACTGGGTCGTCGTACGCTCCCAGAAGGTCGCCGAGCTCGGGGACTTCGTGGCCGCGATGATCGACGGAGAAGCAACCGTCAAGGAGTTCCAGCAGGACTCCTCCGGCGTCTGGCTGATCCCCCACAACGACCTCTTCGAGCCCATCGCCGGAGACAACGCCGACATCCTGGGCAGGGTCGTCGCTGTGCTCCGCAAGATCTGACCGGCCCACCCTCCCCCTCCCCTGGAGGGGCAACGGGGACCGTGCCCGGATCAGCGGCCGATGACCGCCGCAGCGGCAGCCCGGGCCTCCTCGGCGCCGTCGGCGTCCAGGGCCGCCGCCGACATTTCCCGGCAGGTCGCGAAATCAACCTCGCCGAGCTGGGCCCCTACAGCCGCCAAGGCCGGGGTCGCCGCCGACAGCGACGTCACACCAAGGCCCGCGAGCACACAGGCGAGCAACGGATCAGCCGCAGCCTCGCCACAGACACCCACCGCCGTCTTCGTCACAGCACCCGCACGACACGTCGTGTGGACCAGATGGAGCACCGCAGGCTGCCACGGATCCGTCAAGTGCGCCAGCGACGCCGACAACCGGTCGGCCGCCATCGTGTACTGCGTCAGATCATTCGTCCCGATCGACACGAAATCCAGGTGCGGCATGATCTTCTCCGCCATCAGGGCCGCCGCCGGCACCTCGATCATCGCCCCCGCGGTCAACCCCCTGTCATGGCACAGCTTGGCGAACCACTGGGCCTCATAGACCGTCGCAACCATCGGTGCCATCACCCACGTCTGCACCGTCGACTGATCACGGCCCGTCTTCTCCAGGGCCAGCGCAACACCGTCCAACTGGCGTTCAAGCAACTCCTGGTTGTTCCGGGCGATGCGCAGTCCCCGCACACCCAGTGCCGGATTCTCCTCCTCGTCAGCGTTCACGAACGGAACGGGCTTGTCCGACCCCGCATCCAAGGTACGGACAACCACCTTGCCGTCCGGGAAAGCCCCGAGCACCGCAGCGTACCGCTCCGCCTGCTCCTCGACCGAGGGCTCCGTGGTCTCACTCAGGAAACTCAGCTCCGTACGGAACAGGCCGATACCCTCCGCCACCGAGTCAGCGGCCTGACGCGCGGCCTCCCCATCCTGCACATTCGCCAGCAACTGCACCCGGTGACCGTCCGCCGTCTCGGCCGGGCCCTTCCAGCCACGGACCTTCTCCGCCAGTGCTGCAGCATCGGCGACACGCCGCTCGACATCCTCCCTGGCGACACCGGTCTCGATCGTTCCACCGGCCGCGTCAACAAGCACCTCCGTACCGCCGACGATGGAGTCGAGACCGGAACCGACCGCCACAATGCAGGGAATGTCGAGCTGGCGGGCAATGATCGCGGTATGGCTGGTCGCCCCGCCCTTCTCGGTGACCACGGCGACGATCAGCTCCGGATCGAGCGTCGCCGTATCCGCCGGGGCGAGATCATCGGCGAACAGCACGTGCGGCGACTCCACCTCGGGGATCCCCGGCTCGGGATCACCCCGGAGTTCCGCGATGACGCGGTCGCGCACATCCATCAGGTCGGTGACACGCTCCGCCATCAGACCGCCGGCCTTGAGGAACATCTCCACGAAGTCATCCGTCGCCTGACGCACCGCGTACTGGTTGGTCTGCCCCGCATTGACCGCCTTGCGCACCTTCTTCGCCCATGCCCGGTCCCTGGCGATCGCCACCGTCGCCTCCAGGACCTGCCGTGCGTTCCCCTCCACGGTCCCGGCCCGGTCGGACAGGCGTCCGGCGACGGCGTCCACGGCAGCGCCGAACGCCTCGAACTCCGCCTCCCGGCGGTCCTCCGGCACCGTCTCGTCGGGGCCCGGGAGCTCGGGCCGTTCGGTCACCCACGTCACCGGCGCGAAAACAGCGCCGGGAACGACGGATTTCCCGGTCAGGACGGTCACATTCTGCTCTGTGTCTGCCATGGTGTCAGATCTCCCACAGTCGGTCGGTAATGGTCAGCTGAGTCACGACCCACAATACCCCCAACAATCACCGCCACCCCCGGGGTTCCACCTCATCCGCCCCACCCCCACCGCCGCACACCCTAGACTGTGGTGCATGAACTCAGAGGAGCGCCGGAGGCAGATAGCCTCATTGACCGCAGTCAACGGCCGGGTCACCGTCGTCGAGCTCGCCGAGCGGTTCGACGTCACACCGGAGACCATCCGTCGTGACCTCACCGTCCTCGACAATGACGGTGCCCTGCACCGGGTCCACGGCGGTGCCGTCCCCACCAACACCTTCCAGACCCGCGAGACCCCCATCGAACTGCGGAGCACGACCTCCACCGAGGCCAAGATCAGGATCGGGAGGGCCGCCGTGGACCTGCTCCCCACCTCCGGCACGGTGTTCTTCGACGCAGGCACCACCACCGCAATGCTCGCCCACGCCATCGCGGAGGCCGGGAACCCGGACAACAACCCGTACCGCAACCTGACCGTCCTGACGAACTTCCTCCCCCTGGCGGTCCGGCTCTCCGCCGCGGGCCTCCACGACGTCCAGTTGCTGGGCGGGCATATCCGGCCGATCACCCAGGCCGTCGTCGGCGACATCGCACTGCGGACGATCGGTGTCCACCACGCCGACATCGCCTTCATCGGCACCAACGCGCTGTCGATGGACCACGGCCTGTCCACCGCCGACGCCGAGGAAGCCGCCATGAAACGGGCGATGATCGCGAATGCGGACCGCATCATCGCAATGTGCGACTCCACCAAATTCGGACGTGACTACCTGGTCAGTTTCGCGAGCGTCCCGGAGATCGACGTCCTGGTCACCGACGAGGGTGCCCCCGCCCAGTACCTGGACGCCTTCGCCGCGGAGGACGTCACCATCGTGCGTGCATGACATCAGTTATCCTGTCAGGGCAGTACCTGAACCACCCATCAACAACAGACCGAAGGACCTAGAACATGGCCTCCACCACCGTCACCGTCGGATCGACCGTCGGGCTCCACGCCCGCCCCGCCACCATCATCGCGGAAGCCGCGGCCAACTACGACGACGAGATCCTGCTCTCCGTCCCCGGCGAGGACGACGAGGATCCATCGGACGCCTCGTCCTCCCTGATGATCATGGCACTGGGCGCCGAGCACGGTGACGAGGTCACCGTCACCTCCGACAACGCCGAGGCCGTCGACGCGATCGCCGCCCTGATCACCAGGAACCTCGACGACGAATGAGTCAGTTCCGCAGGTAGTAGTCGCGCACCGAGAACTCGCGGCCCTCGCCGACGTTCTCGTACAACCAGCGCAGCAGCGGGTAGCCCACGATGATGCCGACCGATCCCCAGGCGATCCCCTCCAGTTCCAGGTCCCCCAGATGGAGGGTGAGGTTGCCGATTCCGGCGACCAGGGCGACCGCCGCGGCGGTGAGGTTGACCGGGTTCGTGAGATTGACCTTGTTGTCCTGCCAGATCCGGATGCCCAGCAGCCCGATCATCCCGTAGAGGACCATCGTCGCCCCGCCCAGGACCCCTTCCGGGATCGTGTTGATCACGGCACCGAACTTCGGGACGAAGGCCAGCAGGACCGCGGTGAACGCGGCCACCCAGTAGGCGGCGGTGGAGTAGACCTTCGTCGCGGCCATCACGCCGATGTTCTCCGCGTAGGTGGTTGTTCCCGATCCGCCGAACCCGCCGGCGAGGGTCGTGGCTATTCCGTCGCCGATCAGGGCCGGGCCCGCCTCACCGTCCAGGTTCCTCCCGGTCATCCCTGCCACGGCCTTGACGTGGCCCACGTTCTCGGCGATCAGCACCACCACCACCGGAAGCGTCAGCAGGATCGCGCTGGCCTGGAACTCCGGGGTGTCGAACCGGGGCAGACCGAACCAGGACGCCTCACCGATGACCTCGCTCGCGTCATCGCCGATATTGCCGGTGACCACGGCGAAGACCCATCCGATGACGACGCCGATGAGGATGCCCAGACGTCCCACCATCCCGCGTCCCGCGACGGTGACGAGCAGCACGGCGAACAGCGTCACCGCAGCGACCAGGGGTTGGGCCGCGAAGTTGTCCGTCGCCGTGGGCGCGAGGTTCAGACCGATCAGGGCGACGATCGCACCAGTGACCGCCGGGGGCATGACCGCGTCAAGTACACGTCGTCCCGCGGCCTTCACGACCACGCCGACCACGATGAGCACCACACCGGCGACCAGGACGCCGCCGAGCTGCGCGGCGAACCCCTGCGCCTGGGTCGCGGTGAGCGGCGCGATGAAGGCGAAGGAGCTCCCCAGGTACGACGGCACCCGGTTCCTAATCACCAGCAGGAAGATGATCGTGCCCAGACCGGAGAACAGCAGGGTCGTGTTCACCGGGAACCCCGTCAACGCCGGAACCAGCAGGGTGGCGCCGAACATGGCGATCACATGCTGCATGCCGATGCCGATGGTGCGTGGCCAGGTCAGCCGCTCCTCCGGGGCGACAACCGCACCCGGGCTGACAGTTTTGCCGTCCCCGTGCAGCCGCCAGCCGAAGAGGTGGCCGTTGTGCGGGGTGTCCCCCGTGTTCTCCGTGTTGTCCGTCATCCGGGTGATCCTATTCCGCCACGCGGAATGCGGCGAGTTCGGCGGCGATGACACCGGGCAGCCTGACCTCCATACGCGTCCCGTCCTCGGTGTAGTCCTCGCTCAGGACGGTCCCGTACTGGTGCAGCCGGGCCACGACATCACCGCGGCTGAACGGCACCTGCACCACGATGTGGTCGTCCAGCGAGTTCAGGAAGATCTCCAGCCGGCTCTCCAGTTCGCCGACGCCCTCACCGGTGGCCGCGGAGACGAAGATCACGTCGTCCAGCTTGCTGCGCAGCTCCGCGAGCACCAGTGGATCGGCGGCGTCGACCTTGTTGACCACCAGGATCTCGGGTGGCGCGTCCTCGCCGGTCTCCTCGGCGATCTCGCCGATGACCTTGTTCACCGCCTGGATCTGCTCCATCGGGAAGGGGTCGGAACCGTCGACCACGTGCAGGACGACGTCCGCGGCC
The DNA here is from genome assembly GCF_052107835.1 of Corynebacterium sp. GTDB lineage: Bacteria > Actinomycetota > Actinomycetes > Mycobacteriales > Mycobacteriaceae > Corynebacterium. The sequence continues at coordinate 9,334 of NZ_JBQEDF010000043.1, read as the reverse complement.
ATCACCTCCTCCAGGGTGGACCGGAACGCCTCGACCAACTGGGTGGGCAGGAAGCGGATGAAGCCGACGGTGTCGGAGAACACCACGGTGCGGCCGTCACGCAGCTCGGCGCGCCTGGTCGTCGGATCCAGGGTCGCGAACAGCGCGTCCTCCACGAGCACCCCGGCGCCCGTCAACGCGTTGAGCAGCGAGGACTTTCCTGCGTTGGTGTAGCCCGCGATCGCGACCTGGGCGATCGCCGAGGCATCGCGCCGCTGCCGCTTGGTGTCGCGGGACTTCTTCATCCCCTGGATCTCCCGGCGCAGCCGGGCCATCTCGCTGCGCAGACGCCGGCGGTCGGCCTCGATCTTGGTCTCACCGGGACCGCGCAGACCCACGCCACCGTTGGACCCCGCCCGTCCACCGGCCTGCCGGGACAGCGCACCGCCCCAGCCGCGGACACGGGTGATCAGGTACTCCAGCTGGGCGAGCGCGACCTGCGCCTTGCCCTCCTTGGACTTGGCGTGCTGGGCGAAGATGTCGAGGATCAGCATTGTCCGGTCGATCACCTTGACGTCGAGCGCCTTCTCCAGCGCGATCATCTGGCCGGGACTGAGCTCACCGTCGGCGACCACCGTGTCCGCGTTGGTCTCCACCACGACCTGGCGGAGCTCCTCGACCTTGCCGGAGCCGATGTAGGTTCCCGCGTCCGGCTTGTCCCGTCGTTGGTACAGGGTCTCGGCGACCTCCGAGCCGGCGGTCTCCGCCAGCGCGGCGAGCTCGTCGAGACGCGCCTCGATCTGCCCGAGGGTGCCCGAGGTCCAGACCCCGACGAGCACGACTTTCTCCAGCCGGAGTTTGCGGTACTCGACGTCGTACCCATCGTCCTGTTCGGTGGAGTGGACGTTGGTCCCGCGGTTGAGTCGGCGGAGACTCGAGCGCTGCTCCAGGTCCATGTCGCCGACGGTTGTCAGATCTTGTTCTGTCATCACCCTCCATCTTTCCACGTCGTGTCCCAGAGAGTAGGATCGCATCCATGATTCCGGAACTCAGGAGTGTCGGTCTGAACTTCACACGCTGGCAGGACGCCCTGGAAGCGGCCTACGGCTCGGGGGCGCTGCGGGTGACCGGGGAGGTGCGTGACGGTCAGGTGCTGCAGTACGACGACCCCAGCGGAGCCCGCCTGGTGATCCTCGCGGTACCCCCGTACGGGTCCTTCGCCAGCTTCAGCGGAGGGGTCGACACCAGTGCACACCTGTCCATGGCCGACGACATCGTGGGGGTCCTCGACATCGTCGCCGACTCCCCGCTGCTGCAGGTCCGCGCCGAGGGAGCGCCCGTGATCGCATCGGTGACCGCCACCGTCGCCCAGGGGCCGATGCTCTCCGAGGAGGGCGCGCTGGAGTACCAGCCCGTGCAGATCGCCGCTCTGGCCGCCGATGTCGGCGTGTACCAGACCCGGGACGACGCCGCCCGTGCCGGGATCCTCCGGGTCGGGTCGGTGGAGTCCACCGGGCTGTCCGACCTGAACTCCGGGGCGGTCGCCCCCCACGCGGGCGCGACCGTCGCCGTCGAGGTCGTGCACGCCGAACGTCGGATGACGGCGCTGACGGGGCAGGCATTCTGGGTCTGCACCGTCAGCGCCCCCTTCGACTTCAGCATCGTCGTCCCCGACAGTGACGACGGCATTGGCTCCACCGGTGCCACGGAGATCGTTCCGGGCACCATCATCGCCGGTGACGTACAGTTCACCGCCACATCGGTCGATCCCGCATCCTGTTCGACGGGCGGATGCGGATGCGGGTCAGGAGGCTGCGGAGGATCCTGTGGCTAGCGCGTCGACGCGGGGTTCCCGGAGTCCCCTGTCCACGGGTGCGTTGCTGATCCTCACCGGCCTTGTCCTGGTGCTGGTCGTGTCCGTCCTCCTGGCACGGGCACTGGGGACGGTGGGCGTACTTCTCTCCGTCGGGCTGATCCTCGTCGTCGTGTTCGTTGTGCTCCGCCGGGACTCGAGCCGTGAGGTCGAGTCACTGCGGCGCTCGGTCTCCCTCTCCGCGGCGGACATCGCCACGGTGCTCGATGAGTGGCACGACTTCCGCCACTCCTCCTCGCCCGAGTACGTCAGGGACCGTGACATGCACCGTCCCAGCCTGCTCAACCCCCGTTCGCGGATTCCCAGCGTGGCACGGTTCCATGAGGCCGCGGACGCCTGCGACCGCTTCCTCCGGCACCTGCCGGACCACGCGGAGTCGCTCAACGACGTCTCCTCGCTGACCGAGCTGCTGCACGAGACGGACCAGCGCGCCGTCGGGCTGCACCGCATGTGGGAGCGTGCCCGCCGCGATGCGGCGGTGTCACGCCGTCACTGACCGAGGATCTCCTCGGTGCCGACCCTGCTCGAGTAGACCAGCCGGGACGGGCCCCGCAGAACGGCCTCCCGGCCGGAGCCGGACGCACCCTCGACACTGTCGACGCCATCGACGGTGACCTCGACCGCTCCGCCGGGAATCACCACCCGCACCGTCCCGAACGCCGGGTCACCGGCGGCCTCCAGGGCCGCGACGGCGGCCGCGACCGTCCCCGTCCCACAGGACAACGTCTCCCCCACACCCCGTTCGTGCACCCGCATGTGCACGGTGCCGTCGTCCAGCGGGGTGACCAGTTCCAGGTTCACGCCGTCGGGGAACACACCTTCGTCCCAGGTGGGCCGCCGCGTCACGTCCAGGCCCGCCAGGTCCCCCTCCGAGAGGCCGGGGACGACGCACGCCAGGTGCGGGTTGCCCATGTCCACGGCGACGCCGTCGTAGGACGTCCCCTCCAGGGTGGCGGTGGACCGGCCGAACATCCGCGGCACACCCATCGCGACACTGACGTCGGCGTCGGTCCGGTCGGCGGAGTGGATCTCCACCTCGCGCCGACCTGCCCGCGTACCGACGGCGATGGTGGATTCGCCGGTCAGGGTGAGGGCACGCAGTGCGTGTGCGAACACGCGCACACCGTTTCCGCACATCTCCGCGACGGAACCGTCGGCATTGCGGTAGTCCATGAACCAGTCCTCCGCGTCCACACCCCCGGGCAGGGAGTCCAGGACGCCGCGCCCGACCAGCACACCGGCGGTCGCGATGCGGATCACACCGTCCCCGCCGATCCCCCTGTGCCGGTCGGCGAGGGCGCGGACCAGGTCGGGGGTGAGGTCGAGCGAGGCATCGAGGTCGGGGACGACCACGAAATCATTGCCCGTACCGTGTCCTTTGAGGAAGTCGACTTCTGCCATGGGGACGATCCTAGTCCCCTGACGTGTCCGACGTGCGTGCACCGCCGACTGCGGCGACCACCTGCGACGCCACGTCCGGGGCCGAGGCGTCGAACCACCGGATCCTGGGGTCACGGCGGAACCAGGCCCGCTGGCGCCGGGCGTACCGCCGGGTGCCGGCCACCGTCCGCTCCACCGCCTCGTCGTAGGTGATCTCACCGGCGAGGTAGTCCAGGACCTGTGCGTAGCCGATGGCCTTCCCCGCCGTGGAATCGCGTCGCAGCCCCTTCCCCACCAAAGACCGCACCTCGTCGACCAGTCCACCGGCGAACATCCGCGCCACCCGCAGTTCGAGGCGCGGGGTGAGCCACCCGGCGTCCGCCGCCAGACCGATGATCTGTGTCCCCCACCGGGTCGGACGGTCCTTCGGGGGCTGCGACGCGGCGAAGGGCTTCCCCGTCAGCTCGATGACCTCCAGAGCACGGACCGTCCGGCGGTGGTCACGGGGCTGGATCACCCGGGCGGCGTCCGGGTCCTTCCCGGCGAGGACACCGTGGAGGTCCTCCACGCCGACGCGGGCCAGTTCAGCCTCCCACCGCGCACGCACCGCAGGGTCCGTCGGTGGGAGGTCCCACTCGTCCAGCAGGGCCTGGAGGTACATCATCGACCCGCCGACGATCACCGGGGTGCGTCCGCGCCCCCGGATGCCCTCCACGTCGGTGACGGCGGAGTCGCGGTAGGCCGCGACGGAGGCGGCGTCCGTGACGTCCAGGACGTCGAACTGGTGGTGGATGATCCCGCGGCGCTGCTCGACCGGCAGCTTCGCCGTCCCGATGTCCATCCCGGCGTAGAGCTGCATGGAGTCGATGTTGACGACCTCGCCGTCGAAGGCCTCCGCCAGCGCCAGGGCGGTCTCCGACTTCCCGGAGCCGGTCGGCCCGACCACTGCGACGGGGCGGGGAGGACGGGGCTCGCTCATACCGCCCGATACTACCGGGCGGGTGACTGGGCCACGTCCCCGGGCACCACGGACGTGCAGGTCTGCCATAATGTCAGTCAGAGGAAACTACTGACCGTGAGGACCACCGATGAATGTACCGAAGCCGGGGCCACGTCCGGGATCACCCGCCGTGTCCCGTCCAGTGCACGCCCCCGCCGCCCAGACCCCCGACTACAGCGACCCCTCCGTGGTCGCGGAGTACGGCCGGATCGATGAGGACGGCACGGTCTGGCTCGCCACACCCGGGGGTCCGGGGACCGAACGCCGGATCGGCGAGTGGAAGGCCGGCACGCCCGAGGAGGGCCTCGTGCACTTCGGACGCCGCTACACTGACCTGGCCACCGAGGTCGAACTGCTGGCAGCCCGCCTGGACTCCCACCCGGAGGAGGTGGGACGCATCCGTGGTGACGCCGTCCGTCTGCGCGACGGCCTGGACTCTGCAGGGGTGCTCGGGGACATCGATGCCCTGCACCGGCGCCTGTCAGGAATCCTGGACCGCACCGGCGACGTCGAGGCCCGGGGCATGGACCGCCGTGGGGAACTGGTTGCGGACGCCGAGCGGATCGCCGAGTCCGGGAGCGACTGGAAGGCGGACGGCGACCGCCTGCGGGCGATCGTCGACGAGTGGAAGACCATCGGGGGCGGCGACCGGGCCACCAACGACGCCCTGTGGAAGCGCATCCGCACCGCACGCGAGGAGTTCAACCGCCGTCGGGGATCCCATTTCGCCGACCTGGACAAGCAGCGCGGGGCGGTCAAGCGCCACAAGGAGGACATCATCTCCCGCGCCGAGGCGATCCAGGATTCCACGGACTGGAACGAGACCGCCCGCGCGTACCGTGACCTGATGGCTGAGTGGAAGGGCGCCGGCCGCGCCCACCGTGCCGAGGACGACCGGTTGTGGGCCAGGTTCCGCGCCGCACAGGACCACTTCTTCGGCGCCAGGGACGAGGACAACCGGCGAAGGGACGCGGAGTTCGAGGTCAATGCCGAGGCGAAGCAGAAACTGCTGGACGAGTACGACGGACGCATCGATCCTGCCACGGACCTGGACCGCGCCCGGGAGCTGCTGCGGGAACTCCAGGGGAAGTGGGACGAACTCGGTTTCGTCCCCCGCGCGAGGGTCAGGGAGTTCGACGAGAAGATCGGGGCTCTCGAGAGTCGCGTGAGCGACTTCGCCGAGGAGCAGTGGCGCCGCACCGACCCCGAGGCCGAGGCCCGGGTCGCCCAGTTCCGGGCGAAGGTCGACCAGCTCAGGACGGCTGCCCAGGACGCAGAGGATTCAGGCAGGCAGAAGAAGGCCGCCGAGTTGCGGGAGCAGGCCGAGCAGTGGGCGCAGTGGGCCGAGACCGCCGCCGAGGCAGCCCAGGGCTAGAAGACCGCCCCGGGTATCACTCTGCCGTGCCCGGATCGCTGTCTGACTCAGGGCCCTTCTTCCGGGCCTCCCGGCGGGCGCGCGCCTTATCCCGGCGGTCGTCGACGATGTCCGCGTTCTCGATCGCGGGGAGCCCGGTACGCAGCACGAGCTGCTCCGAACGGGTCTTCTCGTCCAGGTCGGCTTCGTCGCGCCGGCGGGACGCGATCGCCTTCTGCACCGCCCCGCGGCGCAGCAGTCGGGTGCACAGCGTCACGAAGACCACCAGCATCCCGATGAACCCCATCACCAGTCCGAAACTCGGGCCGTCGCCCGGCTCCGTCGGCGGGCGGGACTGCCTCATCCCGATCGCGAGCACGGAGTAGAACCAGCCGATGCCGGCGAGTCCCCAGTTGACCCAGGCCACCAGGGATGAGCGGGAGAAGACCGTGCCGAAGGTCAGCAGCACGCCGCCGACCAGGGCCAACCATATGTAGACCCGCTCCGGCAGCGTCGTGATGAACTCCTGCGCCCGGTCGGTGTACAGCAGGACGTCGTATCCGTGGACCTGGCCGGAGTGCGGCATGAACAGTGCCACCAGCACCAGGAGCGCACCGCACACCAGGACCGGCAGGGACGTGCCGAGCACGATCGTGCCGGAGGCGGACTTCTCCGCTTTCGCCAGGTCTCCCCCGGCCGCGTCCTGCAGTTCCTCGACGTGCCGGTCAATCGCCTCGGCCCGTCGACGGTTCACCTCGGCGACCTCAGCAGAGGATGTCCTGGCGACGTTCTTTCCCGCAGCCTTACTCACAACCGCAACCTCCATTCGTCGTACAGCATGCCCCTGTCTGCTCCGTCTGGCCAATCCGGGCGTCCGTCCCCGCCGGCCGACCGATGCCGGGCAGCCCCAGGCCGACCCCGGAACCACCCGCGGGCCCGGTGGTCGGCACGGAACCGGCCTCGGACATGTCACCGGCACGCGTGCGCCGGTGCAGGTGGACCCCGGAGTCCGCGAGCATGAAGTGCGGCGCGGATCCGGTCACCGTGACCTCCACGACATCACCGGGACGCACCGCGGTGTCCCCGGGTGCGAAGTGGACGAGCCGTCCGTCGCGGGCCCGGCCGGACATCCGCTTCGTCGCCGCGTTCTTGCGTCCTCCCCCGTCCTGGACGAGGAGCTCCACCCGGCGTCCCACCTGCTTCGCATTCTCCTCGGCGCTGATGCGCTCCTGGAGCTCGGTCAGCCGCTCGTAACGGTCCTGGACGACGGCCTTGGGTATCTGCTCCGTCATCGACGCCGCCGGTGTCCCCGGACGCGGCGAGTACTGGAAAGTGTAGGCACTGGCGAAGCGGGACTCCTCGACCACCCGCAGGGTCTCCTGGAAATCCTCCTCGGTCTCACCGGGGAAACCGACGATGAGGTCCGTGGTGATCGCCGCGTCCGGCAACTGCGTCCGGACCGTCTCGAGAATGCCCAGGAACTTCCTCGAACGGTAGGAGCGGCGCATCGCCTTGAGGACCCGGTCCGAGCCGGACTGCAGCGGCATGTGCAGCTGGGGGCACACCGCCGGGGTCTCCGCCATGGCGTCGATGACGTCGTCGGTGAACTCGGCGGGATGCGGGCTGGTGAACCGGAGGCGCTCCAGCCCCCCGATCTCGCCGCAGGCCCGCAGCAGCTTCGAGAAGGCGCTGCGGTCGCGATCCAGCGAGGGGTCGGAGAAGTTCACCCCGTAGGCGTTCACGTTCTGGCCGAGCAGGGTCACCTCACTCACCCCCTGATCGACGAGCGCCGTCACCTCCGCGAGGACGTCACCGGGCCGACGGTCCTGCTCCGCGCCCCGCAGGGACGGCACGATGCAGAACGTGCAGGTGTTGTTGCAGCCCACCGAGACACTGACCCAGCCGGCGTAGGCGGACTCCCGCTTCGCCGGCAGGACGGACGGGAACTGCTCGAGGGAGTCCAGGATCTCCACCTCGGCGCGGCGGTTGTGGGCGCTGCGCGAGAGCAGGGTCGGCAACGATCCCATGTTGTGCGTACCGAAGACCACGTCCACCCAGGGCGCACGGTCGACCACGGCGTCCTTGTCCTTCTGCGCCATGCAGCCGCCGACGGCGATCTGCATGCCGGGATGCGCGTCCTTGACCTGCTTGAGCTGGCCGAGGGTGCCGTAGAGACGGTTGTCGGCGTTCTCCCGGACCGCGCATGTGTTGAAGACGACGACGTCGGGGACGGATCCGTCCACACCGTCGGAGTCCTTCGGCACGTAGCCGGAGTCCTCCAGCAGCCCCGAGAGTCGCTCGGAGTCGTGGACGTTCATCTGGCAGCCGAAGGTACGCACCTCGTAGGTACGGGGGCCGGTACGGCGGTCAGGCCGGGTCAGTTCTGCAGTGTCTCGGGTTTCAACCACGATCCCCGAGTGTAGTCGAGGGCCCCCCACCTGCCGAATCACTGTTTTCACACAATCGTAACGTGATCCGGTCCACTCCGGTGACCCCATTGCGGAGGATCTAACACTAGACTTTGCCTATGACAGTTCCAGAGAATGCCAACAACATGATCGAGTTGAACGGGGTGAACAAGTACTTCGGGGACTTCCAGGCCCTGACGGACATCAACCTCCAGATCCCCTCCGGCCAGGTCGTCGTGGTACTCGGGCCCTCCGGTTCCGGTAAATCCACGCTCTGCCGCACCATCAACCGCCTGGAGACCATCGACACCGGCGACATCAGCATCGACGGTGAGCTCCTCCCCGAGGAAGGCAAGGACCTCGCCCGCCTCCGGTCCGAGGTGGGAATGGTCTTCCAGTCCTTCAACCTCTTCAGCCACAAGACCATCCGGGACAACATCACGCTGGCCCCGATGAAGGTCCGTAGGTCCTCGAAGGCCGACGCCGACAAGGCCGCCGACCGACTTCTCGACCGGGTCGGCATCGCCGTGCAGGCCGACAAGTACCCCGCCCAGCTCTCCGGCGGACAGCAGCAGCGCGTGGCCATCGCCCGCGCGCTGGCCATGGAGCCCAAGGTCATGCTCTTCGACGAGCCGACCTCCGCCCTGGACCCGGAGATGATCAACGAGGTCCTCGACGTGATGGCGGACCTCGCCGCCGGCGGCATGACCATGGTCGTCGTCACCCACGAGATGGGCTTCGCCCGGAAGGCCGCCGACCGGATCCTGTTCATGGCCGACGGTGCCATCGTCGAGGACTCCGACCCGGAGACGTTCTTCACCAACCCCACCTCGGACCGTGCCAAGGACTTCCTGGCCAAGATCCACGGCCACTAGGAGGTGATCGGCATGAGCACCAACACAAAGACACCGCGTGCCGGTGGACGAACCGGCCTGCTGAAACGCGTGACGGCTGCCGTCGTCGTGGCCGCCGGGGCAATCAGCCTGGCGTCCTGCGGCAGCACCGAGCCCCGCTCGCTCCTCAGCGACATCGAGAACGGCAGCGTGATCCTGGGCACCAAGTACGACCAGCCGGGCCTGGGCGAACGCACCCCGGACAAGGAGTTCACGGGACTGGACGTCGATGTCTCGGAGTTCGTCGTGTCCTACATCGCCGAGAAGAACGGCTGGGACATGCCGGACATCGAATGGCGCGAAACCCCGTCCGCCCAGCGTGAGCAGCTCATCAGCAACGGCGAGGTCAACATGATCGCCGCCAGTTACTCGATCAACGCCGGACGTCTCGACGCCGTCGACTTCGCCGGCCCCTACATGGTCACCCACCAGGGACTGCTGATCGAG
>NZ_JBQEDF010000042.1:0-29817 GCF_052107835.1 Corynebacterium sp. | reverse complement strand
CTCGCTGCACCCAGAGCCAGTACCAGGCCGATCAGGGCAAGGAGGGAGCCGACGGCGAGGCCCAGGGGTGTACGGGCGTGGCGGTGCTCGATGCGGGCCCAGGTGACTAGTGTCCGAACCATGACAGCAGCTCCTGGTTCACCGGCTCGGAGTCGGAGAGCCGGATGAAGGCCTCCTCCAGGCTTCCGCCAGCGCTGACCTCGGCTAACGTACCGTCGGCGGCGATGCTCCCCGCGACCAGGACAGCCACGTGGGTACAGATACTCTCCACCAGGAGCATTGAATGGCTGGAGATCACCACGGCACCGCCCGAATGCACGTAGTTCATCAGCACCCGGCGGATGGCCACGGCCGAAACCGGGTCAATGGACTCGAAGGGCTCGTCGAGAATAAGCAGGCCCGGATTGTGCAGCATCGCGGTGGCGATCCCGATCTTCTTGGTCATGCCCGCCGAGTAGTCCGCAATCAGGGTCGATCCCGCGCGGTTCAACTCCATCAGGTCGATCAGGCTCTCGGTGCGCTGTTCCACCTCGTCCCGCTCCATCCCGCGCAACGCGCCATGCAGATGGAGCAGTTCGCGGGCGGTCATCCGGTCCGGCAGGGTGTAGCCGTCGGGCAGGACGCCGAACAGCGCCTTGGCGGCCACCGGATCGTCCCATACATCGTGTCCGAACACCCGCACAGTCCCAGCGTCGGGGCGGAGGAGACCCACGGCCATGGACAGCATGGTCGTCTTGCCTGCCCCGTTGGGGCCGATGATTCCGTAGCAGGCTCCGGCAGGCGCCTGCAGACTCACGTCATCGACCGCCGTCTCCGTCCCGAAAGTCCTGCGTATCCGGGTGATCTCGAGGGCCGGGGTTGGTGGTGTCCGTTGTTCTGTCATACGTGCCTCTCCCTGGCCTTCCCGGTGGCCAGCATCCGGCCCACAAGGTCCTGCAGGTTGGACGAGAACGCCTGGGGGTCCATGTCCGGCTCGGCGGCGAACATCCCGGTCAATGCGTCGATGGTGGACCGGATCACCACGGCGACTGTGCGGGCGTCGGCGTCCCCGAACTCCCCGGCCCGCTGCCCGTCGAGGACCAACCGCTCGACGAAGGAGATGAGTTCGTCGCTGTCGGCGTGGCTGTAACGCAACTGTCCGTCGGGTCCTCGCAGGTTGCGGAAGATCTCGGCCAGTCCAGCCAGGCGCCGTTGGTTGGTCCAGGCAAAGAGCACACAGCCGTGCAGGTACGAATTCAGCTTCTCCCGGTGTCCCCGGGCGGACTCCATGGCCTCCAGCAGATCCGGCGCGGCCGCCGTGTAGACCTCCTCCACCGCGGATTCCAGCAGTTCCCGCTTTGAGCCGAAGTGGTACAGCACCACGCCCTTGGAGACCTCCGCCCGCCGTGCGACCTCAGCGATCGAGGTTCCGGCGAACCCGGCTTCCGCCAGGGCCTCCAGGGTGCACTGGATGAGCTGGGTACGCCGGGCACGCTCAAGGAACGTTGGGGACTGACCTGCTGTGGTATTTTCTGACCGCATGGTCAAACAGTAGAACGGCCGGTCGGTCCGTGCAAGGGTGCGGTGGGTCCGCCGCGGCGCGCGGACGTTCCCCCGGTGGTCGCGGTCTACGCGTGCAGCAGCATCGCCAGAAGCATGGCCAGCGACCAGACCAGCATCCCGCGGCCGGTCAGGCCCAGCACCGGGATCAGCTCCTTGCCTTCGGCACCCCGCACCACGGGCAGCGCGGCGACGAACAGCAGCGGAACGGCGACGAGGCCGATCAGTGCCGCGATCCCTGCTCCGGCGACGATCACGGTGATCACCACGGACGCGGACACCAGGCCCACGTACAGCCAACGCGTCGCCTGATCCCCCAGGATCACGGCCAGGGTCGTCTTCCCGGCGGCCCCGTCGGTCGGGATGTCGCGCAGGTTGTTGACCAGGTTCACCGACGCCGACAGGCTCCCCACCCCGACCGCGAGCAGCGCGCCGACCCAACTGACCTGGCCGGACTGGGTGAACTCCGTGCCCATCACGGCGACCAGCCCGAAGAACACGAACACCGCGACCTCGCCGAGCCCGTGGTAGCCGTAGGGGTGCTTTCCGCCGGTGTAGAACCAGGCACCCAGGATGCACACCGCTCCGACGATGATGAACCACCACGCCGAGGCCAGTGACAGCACGATCCCGGCCACGCCGGCGACGCCGAAGCACAGGAACGCGGCCGCCTTCACCCGTGCCGGGGGAACAAGGCCGGAGCCGGTGAGGCGCAGCGGACCGGTGCGGTCGTCGTCGGTGCCGCGGATGCCGTCGGAGTAGTCGTTGGCGTAGTTCACGCCGATGATCAGGGCCATGGCCACCACGGCGGCCAGCAGTGCCCGCCACCAGGACGGTTCACCGTCGTGGACGGCGGCGGCCGTTCCCGCGAGAACGGGCGCCACGGCGTTGGCCCAGGTGTGGGGTCGTGCACCGGTCAGCCAGTCCCGGGCGGTGGCGGTTTCCGCTGGGCCGGGGCCGCCCGGGGTGCTGGTGTCGTCGGACGAAGTCATGCGCCCAGTCTAGTCGCCAGCTGCCGCCGGACGGCCTGCCGGTCGAGCTTCCCCGGCCCGGTCAGCGGAAGCGACCGGACGCCCACAGCCCGCCGTGGGATCAGGTGTGGTTCGGTGCCGGCACCGCGCAGCAGGCTCCGTACCCGGGAGGTCACGTCCCGTCCGGCCCCGGCACTGTCCTCCACGGCGGCGGCAACGATCTCCCCCCAGTCGGAGTCCGGGACGCCCACGACGCAGGCGGTCATCCCGACCCTGGCCAGGGCGCGTTCGACCTCCTCCGGCAGGATCTTCAGTCCACCGCTGTTGATCGCTCCGTCGGCGCGACCGAGGACGGTCAGGACGCCGTTGTCGATGCGGCCGATATCGCTGGTGCGGAACACCCCGGATTCCGGGAAGGCGTCGGACGCCACGGCGGGATCCGCACTGCGGTAGCCGTCGGCGACGGTCGGACCGGACAGGAGGACGCGCCCGGTCCCGTGGTCGTCGGCGTTCTCGATTCCGACGGAGCTGCCGGGGATCGCGGTCCCGTCGTAGACCATGCCGCCGGCCGTCTCGGAGGACCCGTAGGTCCGGACGATGCGGATACCCGCCGCATGGCACTGGTCCACCAGTCCTGGCGCCGTTGCCGCTCCGCCGACGAGGATGGCGGCGTACTCATGCAGGGCAGCCGTCCCCTCCGGATCTGCGAGGAGACGGGCCAGCTGGGTCGGTACGAGGGAGGTGTACAGGTTGTGGGAGGACCGGGTGGCGCGGAAGTCCGAGGTGGCCCGGGCGAAGGCGTCCGGGGTGAAACCCGCGGCCTTTTCCAGGACCGCTGGCGGGTACCCGGCGTGCAGGCTGCGCAGAATCACCTGTACGCCGGCAATGTGGTGCGGGGGCAGTGCCAGCAGCCACGGCCCGGGACCGGTACCGAAGCGGCCCCGCAGGTACATGGTGGTCGCATCGGCGGAGGCCATGAGGTTCGCCGCACGCAGCCTGGCGCCCTTCGGTGTTCCGGTGGAGCCGGACGTGCAGGCCACGAGCGTGCCGGGGGGTTCGGGTGGGCCCGTGCCGTCGGCATCCATGATGCGGGCGAGTTCCCGTCCTGCTCCGTCGGCGGAGACGGGCAGGACGGCGCGGCGTCCCCCGAGGCACGCTGCCAGGGCAGGCAGGCCGTCGTGGACGCTGCCCGCGTCGGGGGAGAGGGGGAGCGGTTCGAGCTTCACCCCGTTGAGCGTACTACCGGGGCCGGACGAGAAGGCCGAAGCTGTCGGTCAGTGCGAGGGCTTCCGCGTACTCCTGGAGAGTCGATGTACGCCCGTGGATCGCGTGGAAGGCACCGTCCACGTCCTGCGCGGTGGCGGGAGTGCGGCCGGACGCGATGAGGTGGGCGACAACGTCGGTGTGTGCCCGGTCCGCGAGGTCTTCCTGCCGAGTGGGGAGGACGCCCAGAACCGAGGCTGCGGTGTCGGCGGAGTCGCCCAGGGTGGGCGACCGGTACCAGTCGAGAAGTTTGGACAGTGGGTTGGTCAACGGTTTCACCTCTTCCTACTCAGACATCGTTGACTACGTTCGCAATGTAGAGGGTAGATCCAATTGTGGGGCAAGTCAAGTATTGAGGGTAAAAAGGCAGCGCACCGGGGGATTTCCGGTGCGCTGGAGCCTTGTCCTCAGGTGCGTTCATCGGTGATTAATCGCCCGATGAACCCCCGGTTCCGAAGAGGTCCCACCCGAAGGTGTCGTATATCCGCCCCTGGGTGATCCACAGCAGTCCGATGACCACCGCGATGACGACGGCCAGGAAGATCAGGCCGGCGAGTGCACGCTGCCACTGGGGAATGTGCTGGCTGGCGTGCCCCTCGACACCCTGTGCCGGCGAGGAGAGCTTGATGCCGATGCCGAACAGGATCGGCAGTCCCGCGCCCAGGACGATCCCGACGATGGTGACCTGGAAGAGGTCGCTGAGAAGTTCCATGGTTCCCTAGTCCTTCCTCTGGCTGTCGTGACCGGTGGAGGTGTCCACGAAGTGGGCGGGGTCGTGTACGCCTGCGCTGGCGCCGGACAGTGCCATCGCGGCGGAGGTCGTGGCGTTCGGCCCCTCGGCCTCGGCGTCGACCTCCTCGTCCGGGGGCGTGAGGCCGTGCTCGTCCCAGTCGGCGTTGACGTTGTCGGCGTGGACCGGCTGGCGACGGGCGCGGACGACGATCGCCCCGACGGCGAGCAGGAGGACCACGAAGGCGACGATCGCCCCTCCCGCGGTGTTCGTCAGCGTCGCTGTGCCGTGGGAGATCTGCCAGATGATGAAGGACACCAGTGCGGCGATGGGGATGGTGGTCACCCACGCCACGGCCATGCGTCCTGCGACGCTCCAACGGACGTCCGCGCCGGGACGTCCCAACCCGGAGCCGAGGATGGAGCCGGTGGACACGTGGGTCGTCGACAGTGCCATGCCGAAGTGTGCGGAGGTCAGGATGATCGCCGCGGAGGAGGTCTCCGCCGCCATGCCCTGGGGTGAGGAGATCTCCACGAGGCCCTTTCCGAGGGTGCGGATCACGCGCCAGCCGCCGGAGTAGGTGCCCGCGGCGATGGCGATCGCACAGGACGCCGTCACCCAGAACGGCATGTTCGCGGCTTCCTCGAGGTGGCCGGAGGCGACCAGGGCGAGGAAGATGACTCCCATCGTCTTCTGTGCGTCCGAGGTGCCGTGGGCCAGGGCCACCAGCGAGGCGGAACCGATCTGGCCGAGCCGGAAGTAGTTGTCGCGGTCGGATTCGCGGGTTCTGCGGGTGAAGCGGTAGACGCCGTACGTTCCGACGGTCGCCACGAGACCGGCGATGACCGGGGCGGCGAGAGCGGGGACGACGATCTTGCCCACCACGCCACCCCACTCCACGCCGGAGAAGCCCAGGGCGCCGATCGCGGCACCGATCAGTCCGCCGAACAGTGCGTGGGAGGAGCTCGACGGGAGGCCGAAGAGCCAGGTGATGAGGTTCCAGAGGATGCCGCCTATGAGCCCGGCGAACACCACGAGCAGGAGTTTGTCGGCGTCGACGACATTGGTCAGGTCGAAGGCCTCGAGGTTCACGATTCCGCTGGCCACGGTCTTCGCCACCTCAACGGAGAGGAAGGCGCCCACGAGATTGAGTCCACCGGCGAGCGCGACGGCCACCTTGGGCTTGAGGGCTCCGGTGGCGATCGAGGTCGCCATGGCGTTGGCCGTGTCGTGGAAGCCGTTGGTGAAGTCGAACGCGAGGGCTGTCCCGATCACGAGGATGAGGATGAGAACTTCTGTGGTCACCCTAGGAGAATCTCTCGCTCAAGCGCGAAATTCCACAGGCCCACACCAAATGGGGGTGATTCTGGGCAGGGCTGCCGAACCCGGGTGAATGGTGGGAAAATTCACGCATCGAAACGCTTGTTTTCCATTGTCTTCGCAGGTGGAAGGCGGTGCATAAGTTGCTTCAGATGCGGGCGCGAAAAACAATGGGAATACCCCACGGCATTACTGCAGGTCAGTGTTCCGGGTTCTCCGGAATTAATTCAACGAAGAGTCTTGTGGATGTAACCCTGTGTTCATGTTGATCAGGGTGGTGACTGTTGTTCACCTTCAGGCACCGGTTTCCCGGTGCCCTGTGGGCCTCCGCGCGGCCGTTCGCAGGGTGTGACGAATTGCACAGCGGTCGGTCAGTCGGGCGGCGTCCCCGGCAGGCTCCGCCACCTGTCCGGGGCATGCCGGCTCAGTAGTAGTACGGGAACTCGTCCCACCGTGGCTCACGCTTCTCCAGGAACGCGTCCTTGCCCTCCGCGGCCTCATCGGTCATGTACGCAAGTCGGGTCGCTTCACCGGCGAAGACCTGCTGGCCCATCAGGCCGTCATCGGGGAGGTTGAAGGCGAACTTCAGCATCCGCTGGGCGGTCGGTGACTTCCCGTTGATCGCACGGGCCCAGTCAATGGCGGTCTCCTCGAGCTCGGCGTGGTCGGCGACCTCGTTGACCGCGCCCATCTGCTGCATCCGCTCCGCGGTGTAGGGGCGCCCCAGGAAGAAGATCTCCCGGGCGAACTTCTGGCCGACCTGCTTGGCCAGGTAGGCGGACCCGTAGCCGGCGTCGAAGGAGCCCACGTCCGCGTCGGTCTGCTTGAACTTCGCATGCTCGCGGGAGGCGATCGTCAGGTCACAGACCACGTGCAGGCTGTGCCCGCCGCCGGCAGCCCAGCCGTTGACCACCGCGATGACGACCTTCGGCATCGTCCTGATCAGCCGCTGCACCTCGAGGATATGCAGGCGTCCACCCTCCGCCTTGACGCGCGCCTCGTCCACGCTGCTGGCGTCCGCGTGCTCGACGTCGCCGTCATGGGAGGATGCGTACTGGTATCCGGAGCGTCCGCGGATCCGCTGGTCGCCGCCGGAACAGAACGCCCAGCCGCCGTCCTTCGGGCTCGGTCCGTTGCCGGTGAGCAGGATCGTGCCGACGTCGGGGGAACGCCGGGCATGGTCGAGTGCCCGGTAGAGCTCGTCGACAGTGTGCGGACGGAAGGCGTTGCGGACCTCCGGGCGGTCGAAGGCGATACGCACGATGCCGTTCTTCCGGCCCTCACCGGCATGCCGGTGGTAGGTGATGTCGTCGAAGTCGAAGCCGGGGACGTCGTGCCACTGGTTGGGGTCAAAGGGGTTTTCGCTCATGGGGCCATCGTAGGGTGTGGGCATGGACCAATCCGTGATTCCCTCACTCGACGACATCCGCGACCGTGCCCGCGTGGTCACCTGCCCTCTGCGCGTTCCGTTCCGCGGGGTGACCTCGCGCGAGTTCATGCTGGTCGAGGCGCCGAACGGGTGGGTGGAATGGTCACCGTTCCTGGAGTACGGCGCGGAGGAAGCGTCCCGCTGGCTGGCTTCGGCGGTGGAGCTTGGGTGGGGACGCCTACCTGAGCCCTCCCTTGATTCCGTCGAGGTCAACGCCACCATTCCCGCGGTGGACGTCGCTGCCGACCAGGAGGCCGTCCCGCGGCTGCTGGCCCGCTACCCAGGGTGCACCACCGCGAAGGTCAAGGTCGCCGAGCGCGGGCAGACCCTGGCCGATGACGTGGCCCGCGTCCGTGCCGTCCGCGAGGCGCGTCCCGGTGTCGCGGTGCGTGTGGACGCGAACGCGGGCTGGACGGTGGACGAGGCCTTCGCTGCGGCGGTCGCTCTGACTGATCCACGGGAGGGTGGCGGCCCTCTGGACTACATGGAACAGCCGTGCGCCACTGTCGCTGAGTTGGCCGAGCTGCGAAAGCGGTTGGGGTCGCGGGGGATGATGGTCCGGATTGCCGCCGATGAGCTGATCCGGAAAGCGTCCGATCCACTGGCCGTGGTGCAGGCCAATGCGTGTGATGTGGCGGTGCTGAAGGCCGCGCCGCTGGGTGGTCCGTCGCAGGTGCGCGCCATTGCCGAGGAGGTCGGACGCTACGGTGTGGCGGTCACCGTCTCCTCCGCTCTGGAGTCCGCGGTGGGTATGTTCGCGGGGCTGTACTCGGCGGCGACGCTGCCCGGCTACACCGATGACGAGGACATGGTTGTCGCCCCGCAGGCTGCCGGGCTGGCCACCGGGTCATTGTTCGCCGAGGACGTCTGTGAGCCCCGGGAGATCGTGGACGGACGGCTTGAGGTGTCGCAGTTGACGCCTGTGCCCGAGCGGTTGGACGCTCTGGCGTCCTCCTCGGAGCGGAAGGACTGGTGGTTCGAGCGTCTGGCTGCGGCGTACGGGGTGCTGTCGGGCCTGTAAGAGCCTGGTTGCGTGACCCCGGCCGAAATAAACGCTTGTCGGGGCACGCTTTCTCCGTACAGCCCGTACCTCGGTAAGCGCTGATTTCGACGCTACGGGTGGGCCCCGACGTTCCGGGACAATCAGGAGAACTATGTCGGACCAGCATGAGACCTGGGGCACATCCGGGTTCCTTCCCATCACACGAGGAGGCCAGTCAGGCCCGGCAGTGTGTTGGTTGGGTACGCAGGGTCATGGAGAAGCACGCAGGGGCGCCAGCCTTTCCGGTATAAACGACCGGATGAGCGCTGAGACTTCTGCTGATCCGTCCCCCGCCAACCCCGACAGCCACGACACCATCCACGTCCGCGGAGCCCGGGCGAACAACCTGAAGAACATCGACGTCGATATCCCCAAACGCCGGCTCACCGTATTCACCGGCGTCTCCGGCTCCGGAAAGTCCTCCCTCGTCTTCGGCACCGTCGCCGCCGAATCCCGCCGTCTGATCGACGAAACCTACAGTGCCTTCGTCCAGGGCTTCATGCCCAGCCTGCCGCGTCCGGACGTGGACGTCCTGGAGAACCTCTCCCCGGCGATCATCATCGACCAGGAGCGCATGGGGGCGAACTCCCGCTCCACCGTCGGCACCGCCACCGACGTCTCCTCCCTGGTCCGCATCCTGTTCAGCCGGTTGTCCGATCCCTACGTCGGGCCGTCCGGCCACTTCTCGTTCAATCTCCCTGAAGGTTGGTGCCCGACGTGCGAGGGTAGCGGCATCGGTGCTGACCTGGACCTCTCCGCCTTCCTCGATGAGTCCAAGTCACTCAACGAGGGAGCGATCGACGCGCCGGGTTTCGGCGTCGGCGACTGGTACTGGTCCGCCTACGCCACCAACGGCCGTCTCGACCCGGACGTGCCCATCCGCGACTACACCGACGAGCAGCGCGAGTTCTTCCTCTACGCGCCCACCCAGAAACTCAAGGTCGCCAAGGAGGACAACAGCGGCTTCTCCACCACCACCTACGACGGCCTCGTTACCCGCATCCGCCGTCTCTGGATCGACCGCGACACCCCGCCGAAGCAGAAGCAGATCGTGAACTTCGTCGAGAGGATCAGCACCACCGGCCCGTGCCCGGACTGCCACGGCACGCGGCTGAAGAAGGCGTCCCGCACCGCCACCGTCGCCGGACGCACCATCGGCGAGTGGAATTCCACGCAGGTCACCGAACTCCGCGAGATGGTGGTTGGCCTGGAGAAGGACATCGGGGACGCCAGATCCGTCGGCCCGGTGCGCACCAACCTGCTCGCCATGCTCGACAACCTCATCGACGTCGGCCTCGGCTACCTCAGCCTCGACCGACCCGCCGGAACGCTGTCCGGTGGTGAGGCGCAGCGCGTGAAGATGATCCGCCACCTCGGATCGTCGCTCTCCGACGTCACCTACGTCTTCGACGAGCCGACGATCGGCCTGCACCCGCACGACATCGCCCGCATGAACGAACTGCTGCAGCGCATCCGCGACAAGGGCAACACCGTCCTCGTCGTCGAGCACAAGCCCGAAGTCATCGCCGCCGCCGACTACATCGTGGACATCGGCCCTGGCTCCGGCGAGTCCGGCGGCGAGGTTGTCTTCACCGGCACCTACCCCGAGCTCCTGGGCGCGGACACGATCACCGCGCACTCCCTGGAGGCCGGACTCTCCCTTCGCGACTCCGTCCGCGAACCGTCCGGCACGATCACCCTGGAGCACATCAAGGACAACAACCTGCAGGATGTCACGGTGGACGTCCCCCTCGGCATCCTGACCGTGGTCACCGGCGTCGCCGGTTCAGGAAAGTCCTCGCTGGTCCACGGCGGTCTGGCTGGACGCGATGGTGTGACTGTGGTCGACCAGTCGCCGATCCGGGGATCGCGCCGTTCCACCCCGGCGACCTACACGGGGATGCTGGACGACATCCGCAAACTCTTCGCCCGCGCGAACAAGGCCGACGGCGCCACCCCCGCCCACTTCAGCCCGAACTCGTCCGGTGCCTGCCCAATGTGCAACGGACTCGGCGTGGTCTACACCGACCTGGCGATCATGGCCGGAGTGGCCACGACCTGCGAGGAGTGCGGCGGCAGGCGTTTCCGCCCCGAGGTCCTGGAGTTCACCCTGGCAGGACGCACCATCAGCGACGTGCTGGACATGACGGTGCGGACCGCGACGGAGTTCTTCGGTGAGGACGTGCCGAAGAATGCCGCGTCCCGCGCGGTTGCCGGAGCGTTGGACCGCCTGGTGCAGGTGGGTCTGGACTACCTGCGGCTGGGCCAGCCGTTGAACACCCTCTCCGGGGGTGAACGGCAGCGGCTGAAACTGGCCGCGCGGATCGGGGAGGGACTGAAGGGCGGCAGTGCTGGCGCCAGTGCCGTCATCGTCGTCGACGAGCCGACCTCCGGATTGCACCTGGCGGACACCGGCACCCTGGTCACGATGATGCAGTCGTTGGTGGAGGACGGGTACAGCCTGGTTGTCATCGAGCACAACCTGGCGGTGATGGCTGCCGCGGACCGGATCATCGATGTGGGCCCGGGCGCGGGGCACGAGGGTGGCCATGTGGTCTTCGCCGGGACGCCGGCTGAGCTGACTGATGCCGACACGTTGACCGGCCGCTACCTCGCCGCTGCTGTCGGTGACTGACAGCGGGGCCGCAAGGGCGGGAATCATCCCGGAATCCTGGTTTGGTTGCCCTCGAACCCGGGAATCCGCGATGCATTCCTCCGCGGGGTCATGCGCGGTTCCTTGTCGCGGAGTGCCGCCGGGTAGCGTCAGGGGGGTGAACGAAGACAACATCCTCGCCCCGGCGACCAGGGTTGCCGCCACCATCGTGGACGCATTGGTCGCCGGTGGTGTGCGCGAGGCCGTGGTGTGCCCGGGCTCCCGGTCGGCGCCGCTGGCACTCGCCCTGGCCGAGGCCGGACGCACCGGACGGCTCCGGCTGCATGTCCGCACCGACGAACGGTCCGGATCCTTCCTGGCCCTCGGACTGGCCCGCAGGACGGGGATCCCGGTGCCGGTGGTGATGACCTCGGGCACGGCGGTGGCGAACTGCCTTCCGGCGATGGTCGAGGCGACGGCCACCGGCGTACCCCTGATCGTCCTGTCGGCGAACCGGCCGTGGGAACTGCTGGGGACCGGTGCGAACCAGACCATCGACCAGATGGGGATCTTCGGGCCGCACGCGGTGGACACCATCGGGGTGGATGCCGCGGTGGCCGGAGGATCGATGTCCGTGGAGGACGTGCGGGACGCCGTTGCCCGGGCGGTTTCTTCAGCCGAGGGGGAGCCCGGCGGCGGGGTCCAGGTGGACGTCCCCTTCGCGCCACCGCTGGTCCCCGGGTCCACCGTGGACGTCACCCTGGCCGCCCGCGAAGCACAGGAGACCCGGGCAGCCCAGACAGCCCAGACAGCCCAGACAGCACAGCCGGCGCAGGCACCTACGGCCACCGCACCAGCCGCCCCTGCACTGGCCGTCGACCTGTCCCGCCGCACGCTCGTCATCGCCGGGGACGTCCACGACCGGGTGTGGGCCGACCGGATCCTCGACGCCCTCGCCGGTGTCCCGACCATCGCCGAACCGGGGTCCCCCGCCCCGGACAACCCCGTGCACCCGGCTGCGGCGGGGCTGCTGACCGGCACGGACGGTACCGCGGACAGCACCATTGGTACATCCGACTACACGGCCACGGTGCGTCCGGAGCAGATTGTCCTCGTCGGCCGACCCACCCTCCATCGCGCGGTGTCGACGCTGCTCGCCGACCCGGGCATCGACGTCCTCGCGGTGTCGGACCGTCCCACCCCACCGAAGGTCAACGACAACCAGCGGGAGGGCCGGGGAGTGACCGTCTCGGGCGAACACCCCGCAGGATGGCTGAAGGTGTGCAGCGCGGCCAGCGAGGTCGCCACGGATGCCGTGCGCGATGCCGTGGCCACCGACGGATTCACCGGCCTGCACGTCGCCGCCGCCGTGACCGACGGTCTGCACGACGGGGACGCGGTCCTCCTCGGGGCGTCCTCGGCGGTGCGGGACGCCTCCTGGACCGGATTGCCGTTTCCCGGGGTCACGGCCTACTCGAACCGGGGTGCATCCGGGATCGACGGGACGGTGGCCACCGCCGTCGGTGTCGCCCTGGCCCACGCCAGCGCGGAACCGGACCTGATCCGTGCCCCGCGCACCGTGGCGTTGATGGGCGACCTGACCTTCCTGCATGACCTCAACGGCCTGAACATCGGCCCGGGCGAACCGCGGCCGGACAACCTGGTCATCGTGGTGTCCAACGACGACGGCGGTGCGATCTTCGAGACCCTGGAGACCGGGGGGCCGGACCTGCGCCGGTTCGAGGACGGGACGGACGCCTTCGACCGAGTTTTCGGGACGCCCACCGGTGCGGACCTGGGTGAACTGTGCGCCGGGTACGGTGTCGCCCACGGCAGGGTGGAGAGCCTCGACGAGCTGCGTGGCGTCCTCGAGGAGCACGGCGAGGGGGCCGGCGGGTTCCTGGTCGTGGAGGCCGTGGTGTCGCGCGGACCGCGGGCACGGCTGCACCGGGAGCTTGGTGCGAAGACCACGCTGGGCGGGCCGCAGCCGTGACAGCGACTCCGGCGGCCCCGCAGCGTGGGCGCACCCGGGCGGAGTCCGCCCACCGGCACGTCATCCAGCTGGTGCTGGGACTGTTCGTCCTGGCCACGGTGGTGTGCGGGATGCTGGTGGTCAACGCCGCGCTGGGGGACTCCGCGATCAACCGCGACCGGGGTGCCGCCGTCGCGGAAGTGGTCAACGAGGGTGGCGACCGCTCGACGGTACTGGTCCGCTACCGCGATGACGCCGGGGAGTACCACTCACCGGTGCGCGGGTTGAAGTACCCCACGGGTCTGGAGCGCGGTGACCGGGTGCAGGTCGAGTACCAGCGCTCGGACACCGACAACGTGAAGGTAGCGGGCCGGTCGTGGACGCTGTCGATCCTCCCGGCACTGTCGACCTGGGCGGTGTGCGGTGTGGTCACCGTGGTGCTGCTGGTGCTGATCCGGTGGCGGTGGAACCGGTGGGTCCCGAAAGCCGGGGTGGACACGGGTCCCTGAGGACACCGGACCGTAACCCGGTGTCGCCGCAGCGTTCCCCGGGAGTTCGCGGTGCCGTCACCACGACGTGGAAGACTGGTGGGCATGCGTGTGGTCATCGTCGCCGAAAGCTTCCTGCCCGTGGTCAACGGGGTCGTCAATTCCGTCCTGAGGGTCCTGGAGCACCTCCGCACCACAGGGGATGATGCCCTGGTCATCGCCCCGGGGCCGGTGAAGGGGCAGGAGCCCGTGGACGATTACCTGGGATTCCCGGTGGTCCATGTCCCGGCGGCGCAGCTGCCCGTGGTGAACTCGCTGCCGGTGGGTGTGCCGACCAGGACGGTCCTCACCGCGATGCGGGACTTCCGTCCGGACGTCGTCCACCTGGCCAGTCCCTTCGTCCTCGGCGCGGCCGGTGCCTTCGCCGCGAAAAGACTGGGCGTGCCCACGGTTGCCGTGTACCAGACCGATGTCCCTGGATTCGCCGCGAGCTACCGTCTGGAACCGCTGACCAGCGCCGCTTGGGGAGTGGTACGGATGATCCACAACGCGGCGGCGATGACGCTCGCCCCGTCGTCGGCCACCATCGCCGAACTGGAGGAGCGGGGCGTCCGGCGCGTCCGGCACTGGGGACGCGGCGTCGACGCCGAACGGTTCTCCCCGGCCCGCCGCAGCGAGGAACTGCGCCGTGACTGGCTGGGGGAGCGCTACGACGGCACGGCGGACCGCCGCGTGGTGGGGTACGTGGGACGCCTGGCCAGCGAGAAGGCCGTGCACCGGCTGCGGGCGCTGGAGGGGCGGGGGGACGCCCAGCTCGTCGTCGTGGGCGACGGGCCCGAGCGCGCGAAGCTGGAGGGGCTGCTGCCTTCGGCGGTGTTCACCGGGGAACTCCGCGGTACGGAGCTGGCGGAGGCCTACGCCAGCCTCGACGTCTTCGTGCACACCGGGGAGTTCGAGACCTTCTGCCAGTCACTGCAGGAGGCACTGGCCAGTGGGGTGCCGTCGATCGCCCCGGCGGCCGGTGGTCCCGTGGACCTCATCGAGCACGGCGTGACCGGCGAACTGCTGGAGGTCCCGGGGTTCGAGCGGGACCTGCCGGCTGCCGTGGACCGGCTGACCGGTGGGGACCACTACGGGTTCCGGGAGCGGGCCCGCGCCGGGGTGCTGCCCCGTACCTGGCCGGGTCTGTGCGACACCCTGCTCGGGCACTACCGGGAAGCGGCCGGTGGGTTGACGGTGCCCGCGTTGAACCGGTGATGAACTAGGATTGCCCCTTGTGTCCCGAGCCAGCCTTGAGAAGAACCCGCATGACGTTGCGCGCATGTTCGACGCCGTCGGAAAGAACTACGACCTGACCAACACGGTCCTGTCCTTCGGGCAGGACCGGTTGTGGCGCAAGCGCACCCGGCGTCGCCTGGACCTGGCCCCCGGCGACCGGGTGCTCGACCTCGCCGCGGGGACCGCGGTGTCCACCGTGGAGCTCTCCGGGTCCGGTGCCTGGTGCGTGGCCTGCGACTTCTCCCCGGGGATGCTGGCTGCGGGGAAGGAACGGGACGTCCCGAAGGTCTGTGGCGACGGCATGGCGCTGCCCTTCGGCGACGACACCTTCGATGCGGTGACCATCAGCTTCGGGCTGCGCAACATCGTTGACCCCGCAGCCGGCCTGCGGGAGATGGCGCGGGTGACGAAGCCCGGCGGCAAACTCACCGTCTGTGAGTTCTCCACCCCGGTCGTCCCGGTGTTCCGCACGGTGTACATGGAGTACCTGATGCGCGCCCTTCCCGCGGTGGCCAGGGCCGTCTCCTCCAACCCGGACGCCTACGTGTACCTCGCGGAGTCCATCCGCGCCTGGCCGGACCAGGAGGGCCTGGCCTCGCTGATCACCGGCAACGGGTGGGAGGGTGCCGGCTGGCAGAACCTCACCTTCGGCATCACCGCGCTGCACAGCGCGACGAAGCCCGCCCAGAACCTGCGCTAGCCGAAGAGGGGCCGGCTGTCCTCGCGCCACAGCCGGTCCACGCCGGTGCTGAGGCGTCCGGCGCCCAACCACAGGCGCGCGGTCAGATCCCTGTCCTCTGGGGTGACGAGGTTGCCCATCAGCCGTGCCGCAGCCCCCATCACATGGGGCGCCTGCGGGCCGCGCATGCCCAACGGTCCGACGGCGGAGAGGAGCCCGGGCATGGTCAGCAGCGTCGCCAGACGGCGGGCGAGCGAGAACGCGTCCCCGTACCGTCCCCGCAGGTGGGACGGCCACATGTCGGACAGGCCCCGGGGGTTGCGGGCGGAGTCCGGCAGCATCTCCACCACGTCCGAGGCGGATTCGAGCGCGTAGTCGATCCCCTCGCCGTTGAGCGGGTTGACCAGGGCGGCGGTGTCGCCGATGGCGGCCCAGTTCGCCCCGGCGACCCGGGTCACCGCCCCGCCCATCGGCAGCAGGGCACCGGCGACGGCCTGCGGCTCTCCGAGCTCCCACTCCCCACGGCACTGGTCGGCGTAGGTGGACAGCAGCTTGCGGACGTTGACCTGCGCCGGACGCGAGGACGTCGACAGTGCGCCGCAGCCCAGGTTCACCGCCTGCTCCCGGTCGCCCAGCGGGAAGATCCACCCGTACCCCGGTTGCGCCACACCCACGGCGTCGCGCAGTTCCAGGTGGGAGTGGATCCACGGTTCGTCGGCGAACGGGGTGGGGCAGTAGGAGCGGGCGGCGACACCGTGGACGAGGCCGCGCAGCCACCGGGTGCCCAGCTGGCGGGCCACCCCACTGCGCACCCCCTCGGCGAGCAGGAGGAACCGGCAGCTGACCGTGAGGTCGTCCCCGTTGTCCCCGGCGCCCTTCCCGGTCCGCGTCCGGCCGCGGGTGAATCGCACGGACCGTACCCGGTTGGTTCCCGCCACCAGGTCGGACGTGACGTCCACCGCCTTGACGCCGGTGATCAGGCGGGCACCGGACGACACCGCATGTTCGACCAGGGAGTTGTCCAGCACGCTGCGTGGTACAGCTGTACCCCGGGCGGGGAACGCCGGGTGGTCGGGCCACGGGGCGGTCACCGAGCCACCGAAGCCGTGCAGTTTCAGGCCCCGGATCAGCGGCTGGCCGTCCACGAGGGGGACTCCGGGGGTCATGGCGCCCATCGCCTCGAGTGCGTGCACCGCGCGGGGTGTGAGTCCGTCGCCGCAGGTCTTGTCCCGTGGGAAGTCCTGCATGTCGGCCAGCACGACGTCCCACCCCGCAGTGGCTGCGGCATGGGCGGCGGCGGATCCTGCGGGGCCGGCGCCGACAATCAGGACCTCGCACGTTGCGTCATTCATCGGAACCTATTGTGGCACGTTCCGCGGCCCGTGTTCGCCTTGAGGTGCTGGTCTACAGTAGCGTGAGTGTTCGTCCCGGGTTGCGTCGGTGACGGGACCGAACTTTTTGACGAGATGATCTGGACGGACAGAGGCTACGTAATCAATGGCAAGCACTAACTCGGATGCGCGGGCGGGTCTCGACCTTGGCGACGAGAACCTGAACACCTCCGTCCCGGATGGCCTCGAGCGGGTCGAGTCGCGGCTCCGTGAGGTCCTCTCGGCGGGGGAGAGCTTCCTCACCGACAAGATCAGCCATCTCGCGGTCTCCGGTGGCAAGCGGTTCCGTCCGATGTTCGCCCTGCTTGCCGGGCAGTACGGGGAAGGCGCGCAGGACGTGCCGGTCACCGAACGCCCCGAGATCATCGACGCGGCCGTCGTGGTCGAACTGACCCACCTGGCAACGCTGTACCACGACGACGTGATGGACGAGGCCGACCGCCGCCGCGGAGCCCCCAGTGCCAACGCCCGGTGGTCGAACTCGGTGGCGATCCTGGCCGGCGACTACATCTTCGCCGTGGCATCCCGCATCATGGCCGACCTGGGCACGGACACCGTCCGGCACTTCGCCGACACCTTCGGTGAGCTGGTCACCGGCCAGATGCGTGAGACTGTCGGCACCTCCGACGGGGTCGACGAGATCGAGCACTACATGATGGTCATCCAGGAGAAGACCGGCGTGCTGATCGCCTCCGCCGGCTATCTCGGTGCGCTGCACAGTGGCGCAACGGAGGAGCACCGCACAGCGTTGTTCCACTTCGGACGCCACATGGGGCAGGTGTTCCAGATCGTCGACGACATCATCGACATCTGGTCGGACCCGGAGGTCTCCGGGAAGGTGCCGGGCACGGACCTGCGCGAAGGAGTGTTCACCCTGCCGGTGCTCTACGCGATGCAGGAGCAGAACCCCGGCGGCGAACGGCTGCGGGAACTGCTCACCGGGCCGGTGACCGACGATGCCCTCGTGGACGAGGCACTGACCCTCATCCGGGCCTCCGGAGGGCGCACACGGTCACTGGAGGACGTGGAGCGCTACCGGGGCTACGGTGAGGACGAACTGGCGAAGCTGCCGGACGTCCCGGCGACGAGTGCACTGCGCCGTCTCATGGAGTTCTCCCTTCAGCGTCTCGGCTGAGTTCTGCCGTGGCTGACCTGCTGATTTGCGGCAGTTCACCTGTCTCGTAGTAGGGTATCCATCGCGCCGTACGGCGCATGCCAGGTTGCCCGAGCGGCCAAAGGGAGCGGACTGTAAATCCGCCGGCACTGCCTTCAAAGGTTCGAATCCTTTACCTGGCACAGACCGACCGCCCGGGGAGTGGAAACACTCCCCGGGCGGTTTTCGTTTAACCCACTATTTCGTGGCGGGGGCGTCCGTGGTGTCGGGGAGCGGGGTTACGGTCTGGTTTTATCCGGAGTGACCAGGTGATTTGTGGAAGCATGGGCGGTCTGGTTATTCTACTTCAGGCTTCACGAGCTGAAGCACGCCCCCTTAGCTCAGTCGGTAGAGCGTTTCCATGGTAAGGAAAAGGTCGACAGTTCGATTCTGTCAGGGGGCTCAAGTCATTTTGAGGCGTTCCCGGATACACCGGTTCCTGCCGGTAGGAATGGCCCTGGCGGTGTAGCTCAGATGGTTAGAGCGCACGACTCATAATCGTGAGGTCCCGGGTTCGATCCCCGGCATCGCTACAACGCGCAGAGCATTCCCTGGCCCCGCACCGTCAACGGTGCGGGGCCCTGTGCATGTCGTGGACGGGTCGTCCCGCACGGTGGCCGGGGCGTATTTGTCGGGTCCCCGGGGGGCTGATACACTGCTCCGGTGCCGTTACGACGGCACCGCCCGTGGAGTGTTTCAGCCGTACCCGTGTTTCAGGTACGCTTGTGGACGCAACGCGAAGGGGCGTGGCTCAATTGGCAGAGCAGCGGTCTCCAAAACCGCAGGTTGCAGGTTCAAGTCCTGTCGCCCCTGCACATGCCCCCGGAGGCCCCGGACATGGTGGACACCACCGCGCCCGGGACACCCCGGGGGACAGATACCCCGAGGAGCTGAAGATCACGTGAGTGACGACAAGAACAACGACACCGGCGCTGCCGGTTCGCCGTTGCGCCCGTCCGGCAAGCGTCAGGTCAGCGAGTCCGGGAACGGTGCCGACCGGGACTCCCGGTCGGAGATCAAGGTCTCCGATGACGCCGCGACGTCCGGAGGCGCCGGCAGCAAGGTCCTGGCCTTCCCCCGCTCGGTGGGATCCGAGCTCAAGAAGGTCATCTGGCCGACCAGTCGTGAAATGGTCACCTACTCGATCGTGACCATCGTGTTCCTGATCGTGATCACCGCACTGTGCACCGGAGTCGACCTCCTCACAGGCGAGGGAATCAACTTCATGTTCGGCCTGTAGGCGTGCTAGGATCGTCTGCATAAACCACCGCCTCCGCCTCACGGCGAGGCGGATTTTTCATGCGGGGCCGTGTAGGCCCGCAGTAACTTCACCTGTTTACCTTTGGGAGATGATGAGCCGATGAGTGACGAGAGCACCCACGACAGCACCACCGCGGAGGGCCTTGCCGCCGCCGCGCACGAGGACGTCCAGCAGGCCGTCAGTGAGCTCGCCGGGACCCCCGCGTTCAGCGACGGGGCGGAAACCCCTGCCACGGAAGGCGCCCAGACCCCGACGGCTGAGGACGTCTCCGGCGCCGAAGGTGCAGTGGACGGGTCGGGCTCCGAGGCCGCTGCCCCGGAGCCCAGTGCTGAGGACGCGGCGATGGCCGCCTACAAGACGCGCCTGCGCGAGTTCATGCGCGCCCTGAAGAAGCTCGACGGTGAGTGGTACATCATCCAGTGCTACTCCGGCTACGAGAACAAGGTGAAGACCAACCTGGAGATGCGTGCCCAGACCCTGGGTGTCGACCAGCAGATCCACGAGGTCGTCGTCCCCATCGAGGAGATCACCGAGCTCAAGGACGGCAAGCGCAAGCGGATCAAGCGCAAGCTGCTGCCGGGCTACGTCCTGGTGCGCATCGAGCTCGATGACGCTTCCTGGTCCGTCATCCGTGACACCCCGGGTGTGACCTCCTTCGTGGGTAACGAGGGCAAGCCGACCCCGGTCAAGATCCGCGAGGTCGCGAAGTTCCTGCTCCCCCCGGAGGCAGCGACCGCCCCCGCCGACGTCGAGGAGGCCGACTCCGCCGCAGGTGTCGACGTCAGCGACACCGGTGTCGCCATGGCACCGACCCCGCTGGCCGACCAGGTCGAGGTCGACTTCGAGGTCGGGGAGTCCGTCACGGTGCTCTCCGGTCCGTTCGCCTCGGTGTCCGCCACGATCTCCGAGATCGACGCCGCGAACAGCAAGCTCAAGGCCCTGGTCTCGATCTTCGGCCGTGAGACCCCGGTTGACCTGGCATTTGACCAGGTCGAGAAGCTCAACTAGAGTTTGACCGTTGCCTGTCCCCGCGGAAGTCCTGTACTTCCCCAGACGGGTGGCAATCAGACATCCCACCCGGTGGCCGGTATCCAGTCCGGCATCCGGTCAGGTGCGTCCGCCAACGCCATAGGCGGACACGAGCCAGTCGCCGCGTGCGGCATCAGCACCTGGTACCACGTGAAGAGGTGAACCATGGCAAAGAAGAAGAAAAAGGTCACAGGCCTGATCAAGCTGCAGATCCAGGCGGGCGCCGCTAACCCGGCACCGCCGGTCGGCCCGGCGCTCGGTGCGCACGGCGTCAACATCATGGAGTTCTGCAAGGCCTACAACGCGGCCACCGAGTCCCAGCGCGGCAGCGTCATCCCGGTGGAGATCACCGTCTACGACGACCGCAGCTTCGACTTCAAGCTGAAGACCCCGCCGGCAGCCAAGCTGCTGCTGAAGGCCGCCGGCATCCAGAAGGGCTCCGGCGTGCCCCACACCGACAAGGTCGGCCAGGTCAGCTGGGCACAGTGCCGCGAGATCGCCCAGACCAAGTTCGAGGACCTCAACGCGAACGACCTCGAGAACGGCGCCCGCATCATCGCCGGCACCGCGCGCTCCATGGGCATCGACGTCCTCGACGCCCCGGCGCAGTAACCCGTCACACCAGTACCACCGTGGAAGGGCCACTTGCGGCCCGGCAACCACAGTCCAACAACCCTGATTGGAACCATCATGAGCAAGACTTCCAAGGCGTACCGCGCCGCAGCCGAGAAGGTCGACGCCGACCGTCTCTACTCCCCGATCGAGGCCGTCACGCTGGCCAAGGAGATCTCCTCCAAGAGCTACGACGCGACCGTCGACGTCGCCCTGCGCCTGGGCGTTGACCCGCGCAAGGCCGACCAGCTGGTCCGCGGCACCGTCTCCCTGCCCAACGGCACGGGTAAGAACGTCCGCGTCGTCGTCTTCGCCGAGGGCCCGAACGCCACCGCCGCCGAAGAGGCCGGCGCCGAGGCTGTCGGAACCGCCGAGCTGATCGAGAAGATCCAGGGAGGCTGGACCGACTTCGACGCCGCGATCGCCACCCCGGACCAGATGGCCAAGGTCGGCCGCGTCGCCCGCGTGCTCGGCCCGCGTGGTCTGATGCCGAACCCGAAGACCGGCACCGTCACCACCGACGTCGCCAAGGCTGTCCAGGAGATCAAGGGCGGCAAGATCTCCTTCCGCGTCGACAAGGCTGCCAACCTGCACGCCATGATCGGCAAGGCATCCTTCTCCGACAAGGCACTCGCCGAGAACTACGGCGCCCTCTTCGACGAGCTCCAGCGTCTCAAGCCCTCCGCCGCCAAGGGTCGCTACATCAAGAAGGGCACCATCTCCACCACCAACGGTCCGGGCATCCAGCTCGACACCTCCGTGGTGAAGAACTTCACCGGCGAAGAGGAGTAGTTCCCTCCAGCTCGAGCGAACCCCCGCATCCGCTGTTTCGGCGGTGCGGGGGTTCTGTGCGTTCCACGGGATGCTGAATGTCCGCGGCGTGCAGACTCAGCGGCCGCCGATCTCCCCGAGCAGTGGCAGCACACGCGCCGTCACCTGGGGGTTGTCGCGCCGGTAGGCCCCCTCCTCGCCGGAGTCGCTGTCGGACAGCCGTTCCAGGATCAGGTCCAGCGACCTGGGGGAGTACAGCATCGACATGTGATCGCTCTTGTCACCGGTGTTTCCGTGGTCCTGCAGCACATTGTTGTGGACAGTGGCGCCCTCGCCCTCCTCGAGCAGTGCCTGACGCCATGGGGTGACGATCTCGTCGTACTTCGAGGCGATCATCGTGTACGTGACCCCGGGGACAGTGTCGCCGCCGCCACTGATGTGCGCCGTGGCGTCCGACCCGACAATCTGGTCTTCGGCGCACTGCCCGAGAATCCTGCGCAGAATGACGGAGACGTCCACCTTGCCGTCCAACTTGTCCCGGAGCCAGGCGGTACCGGAACCGATACCGGTCGCGGTCGTCCCATGGGAGGAGCAGCCCAGCCCGATGATGTTGCGGATCCTCGGATCAGCCCCGCCGAAGCGGCCGTCAGTCTCGCTGACCTGGAGCAGGGACTGCGCCGAGCCCTGCGAATGGCCGATCAGATCGACCTGTGGCGCTCCGGTGGCCTCGAGGACACGGTCGATGAACTCGGCGATCTCGTCGACAGCGTCCAGCAGGGGGCCATTGGCGAAGCAGGATTTCCGGCGGCCCACGAAGCTCTCGCTGTTCGTGCCGTAGTTCAGGGCGAACAGGCGGTAGCCGCGGGACGCCAGCTCCGGGGCGATCATTGACCAGGTGTTGTAGCTGTTCAACCAGGTGCCGTGGATGAGGATGACGGGTACCGGGTGATCCTCGGGAAGGGGGGTGTCCCAGTCGTTGACGCCGCGGGGCATGCGGTCGGGGCTTCCCCAGCCACGCACGAACGCGGGCAGGAAGGATCGGTGGTTCGGTGACAGTGTGGTGGAGCTCATTTTGCTGAGTGTAGTGCCGGGCGGCCGCCTGCGGGACGGTGTCGGAAAAACTCGTGCTCCCGTGGTGCACCTGAGGTGTCCGCGGTGATACGCGAGGATCCGGCGCCGACCCCGATTTGGTCGCACCCACGGTGGGGTCTACACTCAACACCGAAGTTTGATCGCGGCATGTCCGCGAACGTTCAAGTTTCACCGGAGACCGTCGGTTGACGTCTCTCCCGGACACGTTCCGGGGAGGCGGACGAAGGACCATCGCTTCCGAGCAGATGGCGGCCCACGCAGGGAAACACGGAACACGTCGAGCACCGGCGGCCACAGCGTCGCCGTGACGTAGCTCGCTGCGCCCCGTGCCTTGCGGCACGGGGCGTCTGCTGTTCGAGGGGGGATCCCTTCACGACACCGTGGACGGTCCTACCACCGACAGACATCAGGAAGGAGGCGAGAGTATGGCAAACGCAAAGAACACGGCATCCGTCGCGGAGCTCACCGCGCGTTTCGAGAACGCCAGTGCCACTGTGCTCACCGAGTACCGTGGACTGACCGTCGCCGAGACCACCGAGCTGCGCCAGGCCCTGGGTTCCGAGGTCACCTACTCCGTCGCCAAGAACACCATGATCAAGCTGGCTGCGAAGCAGGCTGGCGTGGAGCTTGACGATGATCTGCTGACCGGACCGACTGCTGTCGCCTTCATTCAGGGCGAGGCCGTCGACGCCGCCAAGGCGTTCAAGAAGTTCGGCGCGGATCACAAGGCTCTCGTGATCAAGGGCGGCAACATGGACGGCAGTCAGCTGTCCGCCTCCCAGGTTGAGGCAATCGCCGAGCTGGACAACCGTGAGACCACCCTGGCCAAGCTGGCCGGCGCCCTGCAGGGCTCCCTCAGCAAGGCCGCCGGTCTGTTCAACGCCCCGGCATCCCAGGTCGCACGGCTCACCGCCGCGCTCCAGGAGAAGAAGGAAGCGGCCTAACCCGTCCACGGGTTGGTGCCGCAACCAGACGCGCACATACTTTTTCACCCCCCGACCTGTTCCGCGGTAAGAGCGGAACGGGACATAAAGAAAGGAAGCCACCATGGCTAAGTTCACCAACGACGAGCTCCTCGAGGCTTTCAAGGAAATGACCCTCATCGAGCTCTCTGAGTTCGTCAAGCTCTTCGAGGACACCTTCGACGTCACCGCCGCCGCCCCGGTCGCCGCTGCCGCCGCCGCCCCGGGTGCCGCTGCCCCCGCCGAGGAAGAGCAGGACGAGTTCGACGTCGTCCTCGAGGATGCCGGCGCCAAGAAGATCGGCGTGATCAAGGTCGTCCGCGAGCTCGTCTCCGGTCTGGGCCTGAAGGAGGCCAAGGAGCTGGTCGAGGCCGCTCCGAAGGCCATCGTCGAGGCCGCTTCCAAGGAAGACGCCGAGGCCGCCAAGACCAAGCTCGAAGAGGCTGGCGCCACCGTCTCCCTGAAGTAGGGTTTTCCCCTCACGGGGATACAGACTCCGATCCCGCCGCGCGTGCCCCAGGGCCCGCACGGCGGGATTAGTTCTATGGGTAGCATGGTCGGCATGCTTCCGAGATCCCGCGTCGCCGCAGTCCTCGTCCTCGGGCTGGGCTGCGTCCTCATCGCCGTCGGGTTGGCGCTGCCCGCCCTGGTGCCGCCGGAGCGGCCCGTCCCCCTGTCGCTGAGTGAATCCCAGCTGTCCCTGCATGACCCGGAGGCCGAGGTCGGTCCGTCCTACCTCGGGGAGGACGCCGACGGGCCGGTGACCGCACCGGTGACGAAGACCTACGCGGTGACACTGGGGGAGCCGGCGGAGGAGGACTCCGCCTCCGCGCAGGTGGGAGTCACCTCGCTGCGTGACGACGTCGAGGACGAGAATGCGGCGCTGCTGGACGCCGAGGTCTGGTCCTACCGGATCGACCGGATGTCCGGCGCCTCGCTGGGGGAGGCGAAGGTGGCCGACGTCCCGGGGACGCCGGCCGCGGACTCGTCGGTGTCGGGACAGTGGCTGTCATTCCCCCGGGACACCGAGCAGCAGGAGTACCCGGTGTTCGACAATCTCCTGCGCCGCGACCTGCCCGCCCATTTCGTGCAGACGGAGGACATCGGCGGGACGGAGGTCTACGTGTTCCGCCAGGATCTGGAGGCCGAGCCGGTGGGGCAGGAGAACCCCGGCTACTTCCGGGGCAGCACCTCTGCCGGCGACGACGGGGGGGACGCACCGCTGATGCGGTCGGGGACCAGGGAGTTCCGCGTTGAGCCGTCCAGCGGGATGATCGTGTCGGTGTCCGAGGACCTGCGGGACTTCTACGCGGCGTCCGGGGACGCAGGGGGAGGGGACGGAGCGGACGGTGAGGTCGAGCTGCTGTCGTCCTTCACCGGTGAGACCCCGGGGGAGGAGCGCGAGGACCTGCTTTCGCAGGCGACCGAGCTGGGGGAGGACCGCCCGACGAGGCCGTGGGGTATTGCGCTCACCGTCACGGGTGCTATCGTGGCACTCGGTTCAGCTGTGGTGGCTCTCCGGCCCCAGCGTGCCGGGCGTGCGCAGCGCCCGGAGGCGTGAGGGACCCATTCGGGGGTGGGATAACTGTGCGTGTCGCTGGGGTGGACATCCGGTGACGGGTGATATACGATCGATCGTTGCGCTGGATTGACGTCCGGTGATGTAGCGGCAACAACATGAGATGACCTTGATGAGTGACGTTTCGGGAGGGATCGACATGGTCACGGCACGGTGGAGCACCACGGTGTCTGACTACGCCGGTCGAGCCGGAGACGGTAACTTGACAAGGTCCATTAACTGTTTCCGGACCCGCTGAAATCACAACGTCAGTCCCCCACAGACCACCGCAGACCGTACGCTCATTAGCAACCGCGTCCGCCGCGGCCGGGCCGTCCCCTTCGCAGGGGGTCCCGTCCACGACCGGACACGTGAGGTGCTGGAAGGACCCATCTTGGCAGTCTCCCGCCAGACCAGTTCCACCCCCGGAATCACTGGAGCAGCAGACTCCGGAATCCCCGGAGCTTCGCAACGCTACTCCTTCGCGAAGATCGACGCGCCTATCGAGGTTCCCGGTCTTCTCGACGTCCAGAGAGATTCCTTCGCCTGGCTCGTCGGCACGCCCCAGTGGCGCGCCCGGAAGCAGGCAGAGGCCGGGGAGGGTGTGCGCATCGCCTCCGGTCTCGAGGACATCCTCGACGAGTTGTCCCCTGTCGAGGACTACTCCGAGAACATGTCCCTGACGCTGTCCGAGCCGCGCTTCGACGATGTGAAGAACACCGTCGACGAGTGCAAGGACAAGGACATCAACTACTCGGCTCCGCTGTACGTCACCGCGGAGTTCACCAACGCGATGTCCGGTGAGATCAAGAGCCAGACCGTCTTCATCGGTGATTTCCCGATGATGACCGACAAGGGCACCTTCATCATCAACGGCACCGAGCGTGTCGTGGTGTCCCAGCTCGTCCGCTCCCCGGGCGTCTACTTCGACGAGTCCATCGACCCGGGCACCGAGCGCCCCCTGCACGCGGTGAAGGTGATCCCGTCCCGCGGTGCATGGCTGGAGTTCGACGTCGACAAGCGCGACACCGTCGGCGTGCGCATCGACCGTAAGCGCCGCCAGCCGGTCACCGTCCTGCTGAAGGCACTCGGCCTGACGACCGAGGAGATCACCGAGCGTTTCGGGTTCTCCGAGATCATGATGTCCACCCTCGAGAAGGACGGCGTCGCCAACACCGACGAGGCCCTGCTGGAGATCTACCGCAAGCAGCGTCCCGGCGAGTCGCCCACCCGCGACTCCGCCCAGGCCCTGCTGGAGAACAGCTTCTTCAAGGCCAAGCGCTACGACCTGGCCAAGGTCGGCCGTTACAAGGTCAACCGCAAGCTCGGCCTGGGTTCGGCCGGCGAGGGTCCGATGACCCTCACCGAGCAGGACATCCTGACCACCATCGAGTACCTGGTGCGTCTGCACTCCGGTGAGAAGTCCATGACCTCCCCCGACAGCGTGGAGATCCCGCTGGGCACCGACGACATCGACCACTTCGGCAACCGTCGTGTGCGTACCGTCGGTGAGCTCATCCAGAACCAGATCCGTGTGGGCCTGTCCCGCATGGAGCGTGTCGTGCGTGAGCGCATGACCACGCAGGACGCGGAGTCGATCACCCCGACCTCGCTGATCAACGTCCGTCCGGTCTCCGCGGCGATCCGCGAGTTCTTCGGAACCTCGCAGATGTCGCAGTTCATGGACCAGAACAACTCGCTGTCCGGCCTGACGAACAAGCGTCGTCTCTCCGCCCTGGGCCCCGGCGGCCTGTCGCGTGAGCGCGCCGGCCTCGAGGTCCGCGACGTCCACCCGTCGCACTACGGCCGCATGTGCCCGATCGAGACCCCGGAGGGTCCGAACATCGGCCTGATCGGTTCCCTGGCGTCCTTCGCCCGGGTCAACCCGTTCGGCTTCATCGAGACCCCGTACCGCCGGGTCGAGCAGGGCCAGATCACCGACGTGGTCGACTACCTCACCGCCGATGAGGAGGATCGCCACATCATCGCGCAGGCGAACACCCCCTTCGACGCGAACAAGCAGTTCACCGAGGAGCAGATCGAGGTCCGTCTGCGTGGCGGCGACGTCGAGGTCGTCCCGGCCTCCGAGGTCGACTACATGGACGTCTCCCCGCGCCAGATGGTCTCCGTGGCGACCGCCATGATTCCGTTCCTGGAGCACGACGACGCCAACCGCGCCCTGATGGGTGCGAACATGCAGCGCCAGGCCGTGCCGCTGCTCCGCGCCGAGGCACCGTTCGTCGGTACCGGCATGGAGCAGCGCGCCGCCTACGACGCGGGCGACGTCATCGTCTCCCCGAAGGCCGGTGCCGTGGAGTTCGTGTCCGCCGATTACGTCACCATCATGGACGACGACGGCGTGCGCGACACCTACATGCTGCGCAAGTTCGAGCGCACCAACCAGGGCACCTGCTACAACCAGAAGCCGCTGGTCAACCAGGGTGACCGCGTCGAGGCCGGCCAGGCCATCGCCGACGGCCCCGGCACCGACAACGGTGAGATGGCGCTGGGCCGCAACCTGCTGGTCGCCATCATGCCGTGGGAGGGCCACAACTACGAGGACGCCATCATCCTCAACCAGCGCATGGTTGAGCAGGACATCCTCACCTCGATCCACATCGAGGAGCACGAGATCGACGCCCGCGACACCAAGCTGGGCCCGGAGGAGATCACCCGCGACATCCCGAACGTCGGCGACGACGTGCTGGCGGACCTCGACGACCGCGGCATCGTCCGCATCGGCGCCGACGTCCGCGACGGCGATATCCTCGTCGGCAAGGTCACCCCGAAGGGCGAGACCGAGCTGACCCCGGAGGAGCGCCTGCTGCGCGCCATCTTCGGTGAGAAGGCCCGCGAGGTCCGCGACACCTCCATGAAGGTGCCCCACGGCGAGACCGGCAAGGTCATCGGCGTGCGCGTGTTCTCCCGCGAGGACGACGACGACCTGTCGCCCGGTGTCAACGAGATGGTCCGCGTGTACGTGGCCCAGAAGCGCAAGATCCAGGACGGCGACAAGCTCGCCGGCCGCCACGGCAACAAGGGTGTCGTCGGCAAGATCCTGCCCGCCGAGGACATGCCGTTCCTGCCGGACGGGAC
This sequence comes from Corynebacterium sp., assembly GCF_052107835.1. Lineage (GTDB taxonomy): Bacteria > Actinomycetota > Actinomycetes > Mycobacteriales > Mycobacteriaceae > Corynebacterium. The sequence goes on along the minus strand of NZ_JBQEDF010000042.1, from coordinate 1,588 downwards.
CCCGGTCGACATCATCCTGAACACCCACGGTGTGCCGCGCCGCATGAACATCGGCCAGGTGCTCGAAACCCACCTGGGCTGGCTGGCGAAGAACGGCTGGACCGTCGACGCCGACTCCGAGGACCCGAAGATCAAGGCGATGCTGGAGACCCTCCCCGAGGATCTCCACGACGTCCCGGCTGACTCGCTGACCTCGACCCCGGTCTTCGACGGCGCGTCCAACGAGGAGCTCTCCGGCCTGCTGCGTTCGGTGCGTCCGAACCGCGACGGCATCAAGCTCACCGACGAGTTCGGCAAGGCCGAGCTCATCGACGGGCGCTCCGGCGAGCCCTACCCGTACCCGGTCTCGGTCGGCTACATGTACATGCTCAAGCTGCACCACCTGGTCGACGAGAAGATCCACGCCCGTTCCACCGGTCCGTACTCCATGATCACCCAGCAGCCGCTCGGTGGTAAGGCGCAGTTCGGTGGCCAGCGCTTCGGTGAGATGGAGGTGTGGGCCATGCAGGCGTACGGCGCGGCCTACACGCTCCAGGAGCTGCTCACCATCAAGTCCGATGACGTGGTCGGCCGCGTGAAGGTCTACGAGGCCATCGTCAAGGGAGAGAACATCCCGAACCCGGGTATCCCGGAGTCCTTCAAGGTTCTCCTCCAGGAGCTGCAGTCGCTCTGCCTCAACGTCGAGGTGCTCGCTGCGGACGGTTCGCCGATGGAGCTCAGCTCCACCGACGACGACGAGCTCGACCACGCCAACGCCGCCCTGGGCATCAACCTGTCCCGGGACGAGCGTCCGGACGCGGACAGCGACGTGGGCTAGCCTCCCACCACCACACAGACAGAGTCCCAATTTTCACCGCACTACCGCCCTCCGTATGAAGACGGAGGGGAAAGGGAGTCCACGTGCTGGACGTCAACTTCTTTGACGAACTGCGTATTGGTCTCGCCACCGCCGACGATATCCGTCGGTGGTCGCACGGCGAGGTCAAGAAGCCGGAGACCATCAACTACCGCACCCTGAAGCCGGAGAAGGACGGCCTGTTCTGCGAGCGCATCTTCGGGCCAACCCGTGACTGGGAGTGCGCCTGCGGCAAGTACAAGCGAGTCCGTTACAAGGGCATCATCTGTGAGCGCTGCGGCGTCGAGGTGACCAAGTCCAAGGTCCGTCGTGAGCGCAAGGGGCACATCGAGCTGGCCGCCCCGGTCACCCACATCTGGTACTTCAAGGGCGTTCCGTCCCGGCTCGGCTACCTGCTCGACCTGGCCCCGAAGGATCTCGAGAAGATCATCTACTTCGCGGCCAACATCATCACCTCGGTGGACGAGGAGGGTCGGCACAACGACCAGACCACCCTCGAGGCCGAGATGATGCTCGAGAAGAAGGAGGTCGAGAACGACCGCGACGGCGAGCTCCAGGAGCGTTCCGAGAAGCTCGAGTCCGACCTGGCCGAGCTCGAGACCGCCGGCGCCAAGGCCGACGCCAAGCGCAAGGTCCAGACCGCGGCCGAGCGCGAGATGCGCCACATCCGTGAGCGTGCCGAGCGCGAGGTCGAGCGTCTCGACGAGATCTGGAACACCTTCGTCAAGCTCG
>NZ_JBQEDF010000041.1:0-30471 GCF_052107835.1 Corynebacterium sp. | reverse complement strand
GGGTTCAGGTGTGGGATCGGACGAGGCGTCCGGAATTACAGTGGCCACGGGGGACTCCAGGGTTGTGTTCGGTGGAGAGCAGGCGTGTACGGGTTACTTCAGGTACTGCAATTACTTCAGTGTGACGACGCGCGACGTCCCCCGGAACTGGGCGATCACCCGCCCGTCGCAGGTCAGCTCGACATCTGTGATGCCGTTGCGTCCCCAGGTGTCGGACTGGACGGCGCGTCCGTGGATGCGCTGTCCCTCCTTGCCGGGGGCGATGTAGTGCATGGTGTTGAAGGCGGCGACCGCCGCCTCACCACCCGAGTTGCAGGCCCCGGCGAACAGGGAGTCGGCGAAGGCGTAGAGGAAGCCGCCCTGGGCGTTGCCGTGGCCGTTGCACATTTCGGGGCGTAGCGTGAACTCGCCCTCGCAGACCCCGACCTCAAGGTGGGTGATGGTGATGCCCAGGAACTGGGAGGCACGGTCGTCGCGGAACATGCCGCGGACCCACCCGAACTCCGGTCCCGCGGCGACACCGGGGGCCAGGATCGTGTCCGGCGCGGTGTGCAGGTCAGTGGTCACTGTCATTGCGCACCCCAGTTCGCGTAGGTGGTGTCTTCCTTCTCCACGAGGGTGAGCACGTCGTAGGTGGCGACGATCTCGTCGTCCTGGTTGGTGATCAGGGCGTCCCAGCAGACCTCGCCGTAGTCGTCGGTGACGCGCGGGGTGATGCGCTTGGCGGTCAGCGTGACGCGGATCGTGTCGCCGTAGGTGGCCGGGGTGATGAACCGGAGGTTCTCCAGGCCGTAGTTGGCGAGGACGGGTCCCGGCGCCGGTTCCACGAACAGTCCGGCAGCCCAACTGACCAGCAGGTAACCGTGGGCCACGCGCCGGGGGAAGAAGGGGTTGGCCGTCGCTGCCTCCTCGTCGGTGTGGGCGTAGAACATGTCGCCGGTGGACTCGGCGAAGGCCTGGATCTCGTCGAGGGTGACCTCGCGCTCCTCGGAGACGAGCTGGTCGCCGACCCGAAGATCAGCCAGGGACTTCCGGAAGGGGTGAACGCCCTTGCCGGCCTCGATGTCGGCGCGGGTCACCGTACGGGTCGCCGCGCCCTGCACCCACTCGCCGGTGACGGCGGTGAGGTGGTCGGGTGAGCCCTGGACCGCGGTGCGCTGCATGAAATGCTTGATGCCGCGCACGCCGCCGAGTTCCTCGCCACCGCCGGCGCGTCCCGGGCCACCGTGGACCAGGGTGGGCAGCGGGGAGCCGTGCCCGGTGGAGGTCTTCGCGTCGTCCCGGTCGACGATGTGCAGCCGGCCGTGCAGGGAGGCGATGCCGCGGGCGACGCCGGATGCCACCTCCATGTCGTGGGTGACCAGGGAGGCCACCAGGGATCCGCGGCCGAGGTTCGCCAGGTCGACGGCATCGTTGATGTCGTCACCGTCGTAGCCGACCACGGTGACCACGGGCCCGAAGGCCTCCGTGTCGTGGACGGCCGCGGTGCGCGGGTCGTCGACGGTGAGGATGGTCGGGGCGAAGAAGGCGCCCTCTGCGTTGTCGCCGTCGTCGACGGGTCCACCGCCGAGCCGGACACGTGCCCCTGCGTCGACGAGCGACTGGACCGCTGCCGCGACGTCCTGCTGCTGGTCCTTGGAGACCAGCGGACCCATCGTCGTGCCCCCGCTGCGGGGGTCGCCGACGCTGACCTTGTCGTTGAGTCGGGTACCCAGTGCGTCCACCACGGCCTCCACCAGGTCGGACGGGACGATCGCTCGGCGCACCGCGGTGCACTTCTGACCGGCCTTGGAGGTGAGTTCGCCGAAGAGGATGCGGATGTAGGCGTCGAACTCCGGGGTGTCCGGGGTCGCGTCCGGGGCGAGGATCGCGGCGTTGAGCGAGTCCGCCTCGGCGGAGAACCGCAGCCCGTTCTTCTGCACGGCATCCGACCCACGCAACCCTCGGGCGGTGTCGGCGGAACCGGTGAACGCCAGGTGGTCGCGCTCGTCGAGGTGCTCGATGAGGTCGCGTCCGGCACCGGCGATGATCTGCAGGGAACCGTCAGGGAGGAGGCCGGACTCCACCATCAGGCGCACGCACTCCACGGCGACCGGGGAGGTCTGGGTGGCGGGTTTCACGATGGAGGGGACGCCGGCGACGAAGGCCGGGGCGAACTTCTCGAGCATGCCCCAGACGGGGAAGTTGAAGGCGTTGATCTGTGCGGCGACCCCGGGGATGGCGGTGTAGACGTGGCGGGCCACGAAGCTGCCGTCCTTGCTGAGGACCTCGACGGGGCCGTCGGGGATGACGTTGGCGTTCGGCATCTCGCGGCGGCCCTTGGAGGAGAAGGCGAACAGGGTGCCGATGCCGCCGTCGATGTCCACGAGGTTGTCGCGCTTGGTGGTGCCTGTGGCGAAGGAGAGCTCGTAGAGTCCGTCGCGGCGGTCGTTGAGGTAGAGGGCGATGTTCTTGAGGATCAGGCCGCGCTCGTGGGTGGTGAGCTGCTGCAGGTTCCTCTGGCCCACGGTGCGGGCGTGGTGGACGGCGGCGCCGGTGTCCACGGAACCGTCGGCCACTGTCTGGGCGGTGACTGCGCCGGTGGAGGCGTCGGTGATGGCGGTGGCTCGCGCGCCGGGGGCGTGGGCATCGGGGGTGATCCATGTGTCGGTGATGTAGCTGGGGAGGGTGGTGACGTCGGTCTGGGTGGTCTCGGGGGCGGTTGCAGTCACGGTCGTCCTTTCTGCGCAGTCTGCGGAGCATAATGACCGAACGGTCGGTCAGTTACGCTATAGTATCGCACAGGAAAGAAGTGAGACAACACACAACCGCCGATCCGGCGGGCCGGACGAGGCAGGAGTAGGACGATGTGGCAGATCACCCTGGGTGAACTTGACGAGAAAATGGGGGTCGAGATCCTCGAGGAGAGCCCGGAGAAGGTCGTGGCGACGATTCCGGTGGAGGGCAACAGGCAGTCCCTGGGTCTGCTCCATGGCGGAGCAATGGTCGCGGTCGCTGAGGCCGTGGGCTCCTGGGCGGCGCTGAAGCACGCCTCGACCTTCGGCAAGGCGGTGGTCGGAGTGGACATCAATGCCAGCCACCATGCGTCAGGACGCTCCGGGCTGGTGACGGTCACCGCCACCGCGATCCGGCTGGGTCGCTCAGTCTGCTCCCACGCGGTCGTGCTCACCGATGATGCGGGGCGCCGACTCTGTACCGCGAGGATCACCAACCTGGTGGTGGACGCGGGGTAGGCGACGTCAGCGGGCCATGACCACTTCGCCGCTGACGGGCAGCGAGCCGCGGAAGCTCAGTGGAACCGGCAGCGCTTCCTCGATGTTCTGGGTTGTGACCACCTGGACGTGGACGTGCGGCTCGGTGCTGTTGCCGGAGTTTCCGCAGCGTGCGATAGGTTCACCGACACTGACCCTGTCGCCCGGCCGAACCGTGATGGAGTCGCGCTGCAGGTGGCAGAGGAAGACAACGGCGCCGCCGATGTCGATCTGCACGTGGTTTCCGGCGACACTGATCCAGCCCTCGGCGGCGCGTCCGCGTTGCCCCAGGGCGTAGCGGATGGAGGGGAACCCGCGGTACGCGTGGTGGTCGGGTTCCCCGTCGTGGATCCCCACGACGGTGCCGACGGCCGGGGACAGGATGCGGCGTCCGAACCCGGGGAAGCTCTCCGGGGTCTCGGGGCGAAAGAGGGTGCGCAGCCGCACAGGGGCCGAGCGTCCATCGGGACTCACCGGGACGAAGTCGATGGCGTAGGACGACGCGAACAAGGTGGTGCCGTGACTGGGCACCAGGTCGGCCGGGCTGTTCTGCACCAGCCACCGCCCGGTGAACGGGTACTCGAGGTCGACGAGGTCGATGGGGGTGGACACACGTTCAGGCTACGTGGTGGATGCTCTTTCCTGGAGACCCTTTGCCGGACAAGGCCGTCGGTCCGGTCAGATTCGCGCGATGAGCTGGTCGATCTGCTCCTGTTTCTGTTCGGGCGTCACGACGTCGTAGGGGAGCGCGCCCCGCTGGGCAGGCCAGGGCACCAGGACATCGAAGTCGAGGTCGCGAAGCAGCGTTAGCGTGTCGACGAAAGCATGACGGTCGCTCTCGCCGAGTACGGCGGCCTGCCAGACACCGTCCTCGACCCAGATCGCGTCCCCGGTGAACAGGAACCGGTGCTCCCCGTTGTCCCACAGGTACAGTGTGGTCCCCGAGGTATGGGAGAAGCTGGGGATGACCTCGAGGTCGTCACCGATGGTGGTGCGTTCCGTGAAGGTGCCGGTGACCGCGGTGCGGGTTAGCCAGGCTAGGAGCGGTGTGGAACAACAGCAAGGAGTGGCCACGGCCCCGAGTGCGCCGCTTCCGGGATTGCCGTCGGTCAATGAGGAGCACGGGAATAAAGGCATTCGCGGGTCCCACCTGTCAGGCGGTGAGCCAGCACGTCGACGACACCTGCGGCCACCTGGTGCAGATCCACGACCGGGACGATCAGTACTCGTAGAAGCCCTTGCCGGACTTGCGTCCCACCTCGCCGGCGGCGACCTTGTCGCGCAGGATCTGCGGCGGTGCGAATCGTTCCCCCAACTCCTGCGCAAGGTACTCGGCGATGCCGAGCCGCACGTCCAGCCCCACGATGTCGGTCAGGGCCAGCGGGCCGACGGGGTGCTTGTAGCCCAGTGTCATCGCATTGTCGATGTCCTCGGCGCTGGCGACGTCCTCCTCGACCATCCGCATCGCCTCCAGCGCGATCGCCACACCCAGGCGGGAGGACGCGAACCCGGGTCGGTTCTTCACCACTACCGGTGTCTTGCCCAGCGCACGGACCCACTCCGGTGCAATACCGGCGAGCTCCGGTGACGTGGAGTCGCCGATGACGACCTCGATCAGCTTCGAGGCGGGCACCGGATTGAAGAAGTGCAGGCCGCAGAGCTTCTCCGGGTGGCCCGTGACCTCCCCGACAGCGGCAGCGAGGTCGTCGACGGACAGGGAGGACGTGTTCGTTGCCAGCCATGCCGACCCGCCGACGACCTTCGCCACACCCTGGAGTGCGGCGGTCTTGATGCCCATGTCCTCGGGCACGGCCTCGATGACCAGGCCGCATCCGGCGAAGTCGTCGTTGGAGCTGGAGACGGTGAGGCGGGCGGCGGCGTCCTCCACCGAACCGGTGAGCTTGCCGCGGTCGGCGGAGGCCTGCACCTGCTCGACAACCCGGTCCCGCGCTGTGTCCGCGGCTCCGGGGTTCGCCTCGACGACGGTCACATTGCTGCCGGAGACCAGGAAGCCGTGGGCGATGCCCGCGCCCATGCGGCCACCGCCGAGAACGCCGACGTGTGTGGGGAGGGAGGTGGTGCCAGAGTCAGTCATGTCACTTCTTTCTGTCGATGAAGGCCTGCATGCGGTCGAATTTCGCGTCGGATTCGAAGAGGATCGCCTGGGCGAGGTCGTCGACGGCCGGGTGGGCGTCGCGGGGCATGTCGAAGACGCGCTTGGCCACCCGCACCGCCAGCGGATCCTGTGAGCCGATGCGGTCGGCGAGGTCCGCGGCAGCGTCCAGCACTGTGTCGGGGGAGTGGACGGAGAGCAGGATGCCGTGCTCCACGCAGTCGGTGCCCTTCAGGACGCGGCCGGCGAACAGGATCTCCTTGGCGATCTGCTCGCCGGTGATCTCCTTGAGCCTCCACAGTCCACCGGCGGCGGCGATGATGCCCAGTCCCGTCTCGGGTTGGCCGAAGCGCACGGCCTCGGTGCCCAACCGGAAGTCGGCGGCGAGCGCCAGTTCGGCGCCCCCACCCAGGGCGACGCCGTCGATGGCGGCGATGACAGGCATGGGCAGCGTGGCTATCCGGTCGAATATCCGGGAGTTGATGCCCAGCAGGGCGTCCTCCCGGCGGCGCTCACGCAGCTGGGTGATGTCCGCACCGGAGGCGAAGATCCCCTTGCGTCCCGAACGCCCCTCCACCTCGCAGCCGGTGATGACCAGCACGCACGGCTCCCGTTCCAGCTCGGCGCAGACGGCGTGCAGGTCATCGACCATGGCCTGGTCGATGGCATTGCGCACCTCCGGGCGGTTGAGCCGGACGAGGGCGAAAGAGCTGTGCTCCGTGTCGACGGTGTCCAGTGTCAGTGTGGAGTAGCCCATCGTCACACCTTCTCGATGAGGATCGCGGTGCCCTGGCCCACGCCGACGCACATCGTGGCCAGGCCGCGGCGTCCCCCCGACTGTTCCAGGCGGTTGAGCAGCGTGACGATCAGCCGGGAACCGGAGGACCCCAGCGGGTGGCCCAGGGCGATCGCGCCACCATTGGCGTTGACGATGTCCTGGCGCCCGTCCAGCCCCAGTTCGCGCAGGCAGGCCAGCGACTGGGTGGCGAAGGCCTCGTTGATCTCCACGGCGTCCAGGTCGTCGATGCCCCAGCCGGAGCGTTCCAGGACCCTGCGGGTCGCCGGGACGGGGCCCATGCCCATGGTTGCCGGTGACAGGCCCACCGCCGCGTCCGTCACGATGCGGGCGCGCGGGGTCAGCCCGTACTTCCCGCAGGCTTCGCCGGACGCGATGACCAGGGCGGACGCGCCGTCGTTCAATGCCGAGGAGTTCCCCGCGGTGACCACGCCGTCCAGCCGGATCACCGGGCGCAGGCCAGCCAGCTTCTCCAGCGAGGTCTCCGCACGCGGTCCCTCGTCGGTGTCGACGACACTGACCGCGCCCTTGCGTCCGTGGACGGTGACCGGGGTGGTCTCGGCGTCGAAGCGTCCCTCATCGATCGCGGCCAATGCACGCGTGTGGGACTGCAGGGCGAAAGCATCGCAGTCCTCTCGGGCGACGCCGTACACGTCGGCGACCTCCTCCGCGGTCTCAGGCATCGACAGCGTGCGCTTGTCCACCTTCAGGTGCTCCGGGTTGGTGAAACGCCAGCCGATGGACGTGTCGAAGGATGCGCCCGGTTTCGCCCACGCCTTCTCGGGTTTGGCCTGCACCCACGGGGCGCGGGTCATCGACTCCACCCCGCCGGCGACCACGATGTCGGCGACACCGGCGGCGATCTTGTGCCACCCGTCGGCCACCGAGGACATGCCGGAGGCGCACAGGCGGTTCAGCGTCATTCCGGGGACATGCTCCGGACCGCCGGCCAGCAGCCAGGACATCCGGGCCACATTGCGGTTCTCCTCGCCGGCACCGTTGGCGTTGCCGAGGATGACCTCGTCCACGGTCGCGGCGTCCACCCCGGATCTCTCCAGGACATCCCCGATGACCAGGGCGGCGAGGTCGTCCGGTCGTACGGAGGCGAGGGCCCCGCCGTAGCGTCCGACGGGGGTTCGTCGCGCCTCGACGATGTAGGCGGCGCGGGGATCGAGGGTCATGAGGGGGCCTTTCCGGTGAAGACGGGACGCCGCTTCTCCTGGAAGCTGCGGAAGCCTTCGGCGTAGTCGGGGGTCAGGGACAGCCGCACCTGGGCGGCACTTTCACGGTCCAGGGCCTCGCGCGGGCCCAGGTTCTCCTCCGCGATGGCGGTCAGGAGACGTTTGGACTCCAGGAAGGCCTGGGTCGGGCCGGAGGCGGCCTTCAGCGCGGCGGTACGTGTGGCGTCCTGCAGCTCGTCGTCGGGCAGGACGCGGGAGAACAGTCCCTCGGCCACGGCCTGTGACCCGCTGATCAGTTCGCCGGAGTACACGAGGTCGAGGGTACGGTGCCTGCCCAGCCGTGACAGGAGAAAGGCGTGACCGCCGGAGTCCAGCGTGGCGCCGAGGTTGGCGAAGGGTGAGCCGATCTTCGCTTTCTCGCTCAGGTAGACCACGTCGCAGGCGACGGCCAGGCCCAGTCCCACCCCCAGGCATGCACCCTGGACGGCGGCGAAGGTGGGTGCGGGGAAGTCCTCCAACGCGTGCAGGACGGGGGTCAACGTCTGCAGGTACCCGGAGGCGTCGTCGTTGCCGGGGTCGGTGCCGGCGACATCGCGTCCGGCGCAGAAGCCGCGTCCCTCGCCGCGCAGCAGCAGGGCGCGGACGGTGCCGGCCGTTGCGCCGGACGCGGCGTCCTGCACACAGGTACCGAGGGCGGCCAGGTCATCGGCGTTGAGGGAGTTGAGTTTCTCCGGTGCAGTGAGGACGATCTCGGCGAGCCCGTCGGTGACGGTGAGTGACACAGGGGGATTCTCAGGCATCGAAGTTCACCTCCACAGCATCACTCGTGGGCCGGGACTGGCAGGTCAGGACGTATCCCGCCTCGACCTCGTCGGGCTCCAGGGCGAAGTTCTCATCCATGTCGCAGGTGCCGGAGACCAGCTTCGCGCGGCAGGTGCCGCACACCCCGCCAGCACAGGCGAAGGGTACGTCCGGACGGGAACGCAGCGCGGCATTGAGGATCGTCTCCCGTGCCGAGCGTGGTGAGGCGACCGTGGAGGACGCCCCGTCCAGGGTGAACCCGACATCGTAGACCGGCTCGTTGTCCTTGACCTCGATCGCGCGTCCCTGCTGGCCGTCCGGGGTGGTCGGCTTACCGGTGGTGAACAGCTCGAAGCGCACCCGGTCCTCGGGGACGTCGCGGTCCTTGAGCTCGTCCCGGGCGAGCTGCACCAGGTCGAAGGGACCGCAGAGGAACCATTCCTCCACGTCGCCGGCGCGCAGCATACGGTCCAGCATCAGCGACAGTTTCTCGTCGTCGATGCGCCCCGTGTGCAGGGGGCTTGTGCGATTCTCGCGCGACAGCACGTGGTGCACGGTGAACCGGTCCGGGTAACGGTCCTTCAGGTCGCCGATCTCCTCGGCGAACATCACGTCCACCGTGGACTTGTTCGCGTAGACCAGCTCGAAGGTCGCGTCGGGCGAGGACGCCAGCGTGGCCGTCGCGATCGCCATCACCGGGGTGATGCCCGAGCCGGCGGCGAAGGCGACCAGGCGGGCCCGCGGATTGTGCTCCAGCTGGGTGGCGACCAGTCCGGCCGGGTCGTTCATCGCGGTGGTGCGCACCTTCTGCGTGAACGCCCCCTGCGGGTTCATCACCTCGATGACGTCCCCGGCCCCGAGAGCCTCGTTCGCCCAGGTGGAGAACACGCCGCCGAGGGTCTTCTTGATGGCGACCCGGATCTCCCCGGGCTGCGGAGCGGCACAGATCGAGTAGGAGCGGCGGACCTCGGTGCCGTCGATGGTCGCGCGCAGGGCCACGTACTGGCCAGGGACGTAGTTGTAGTCCTCGACCAGGTCCTCCGGTACACCGAAGGTGACCTCGACGGCCTCGTCGGTGAGCGGACGGACTTCGGTGACGGTCAGCGGGTTGAACTTCGCGCGTTTCGGGGTCGGCGCGGTCGGTGATTGCGGGGCAGTGGTCGTCATCAGTGCACCTTGAAGTAGTCGAAGGGTTCATGGCAGTCGTTGCAGACGTACAGGGCCTTGCAGGAGGTGGAGGCGAAGCGGGTCAGTTCGCGGGTGCGGTGGGACCGGCAGTTCGGGCAGCGCACGTCGGGGCGCTGCACGCCGAGCTGCAGGGTGACCGGGCCAGCGGGCCTGGCCTCGTGCGTCGGCGGGGCGATGCCGTACTCCTCGAGCTTGCGTTTACCGTCCTCGGTCATCCAGTCGGTGGTCCATGCCGGGCTCAGCACGGTCTCCACTGTCACGGAGTCCGGAGCGAAGCCGGCGTCTGCCAGGGCGGTGGTGACGTCCGCGGTGATCTGCGACATCGCCGGGCAGCCGGAGTAGGTCGGTGTGATCGTCACGGTCACTGACCCGTCCTGAACCTGCACATCCCGCAGGATGCCCAGGTCGACGATGGTCAGCACCGGGATCTCGGGGTCGGTCACCGTGGCGACGGCGTCCCAGGCGTGCTGGCGGGCGGGGGTTGCGGTGACCATGGCTACCACTCCGCCCCGGGGTGCTGGCGGGCCAGGGACTGCATCTCGGAGATGATGTAGCCGCGGTGTTCGCTGAAGCGGCCCGTCCTGGTGTGTCCCAGGTCGGCGGCGGCGGGGACGGTGGGCACACTCAACCCGGCCTTCTCGATCACGGTCGCCAGGTGGGCGTCCACCGGCTCCTTGAGTTCGGAGGGCCGCACCGCGGCACCCGGGTGGGTCTCCGCGACACGGTCGGTGACCTCGGTGTCGGTGAACAGCTCGTCCTTGTAGGGCCACATGGACGTCAGCCCCTCCTGCATGCGGCGGTGGGACTCCTCCGTGCCCAGCCCCAGACGCAGCACCCACTGGGTGGCGTGGTCGATGTGGTAGCTGACCTCCTTGATCGCCTTGTCGGCGATGGCCGCGATCATGGTGTCGGTGGAGGAGGACAGGCGGGAGTACAGCTCCCCGGCGTAGTAGCTGAAGATCAGCTGGCGGGCGATGGTGTGCCCGAAATCGCCGTTGGGCTGCTCCACCAGGCGGGCGGAACGGAACTCGTCCTCGTCGCGGAAGTAGGCGAGCTCGTCCTCGGTCTTCCCCCATGCCGACCCTGCGTAGGTGTAGAGGAACCGGGCGTGGCCGAGGGTGTCCAGGGCGATGTTGCCCAGCGCGATGTCCTCCTCCATCTCCGGTGCCCGGGAGATCCACCAGCCGAGACGCTGGGAGAGGATCAGGGAGTCGTCGGCGAGCTGCATGGCGTACTCCGCGATCTCCGGGGAGGCGGTGGTGGCGTCGTCACTGCCGACCAGCTCGGTGATCTCCTCGGCGGTGATGGCGTCGCCCACGGACATGTGGGTGGCGGAGTCGGTGCTGACGGCGGTGGCTGCTTCTGCGTCTGTTGTTTCCGTGCTCACAGGTGCTTCACTCCCTCCGACTTGGTGTAGTAGGTGGCGTGCCGGTAGTTCTTGCCGGACGACGACTGGAAGTACCCGCCCTTGGAATCCGGGTCGGACGCGGTGATCGCCGCGGACGGGACGACCCACACCGAGGTGCCCTCGTTGCGGCGGGTGAACAGGTCGCGGGCGTTGCGCAGTGCCATGGTCTCGTCCGGGGCGTGCAATGAGCCCGCGTGGACGTGGGAGAGTCCACGGTTGGAACGGACGAATACTTCCCACTGGGGCCAGTTGGTCGACATGGTGTTCTCTTCTCTTCTCGTGGTTGCGCTGGTCAGGCGCTGATCAGGGCGGAATCCGCGGACTCGTGGTTCGCGGCGTAGGCGGCGGCCGCCTCGCGGACCCAGGCACCGTCGTCATGGGCCTTGTTGCGGTGCTCGAGACGCTGGGTGTTGCAGGGGCCGTGGCCCTTCAGCACGGACATGAACTCGTCCCAGTCCAGGTCGCCGTAGTCGTAGTGGCCGCGCTCCTCGTTCCACGCCAGGTCCGGGTCATCGAAGGTGAGGCCCAGGGCCTCGACCTGGGGGACGAGCATGTCCACGAAGCGCTGTCGCAGTTCGTCGTTGGAGAAGCGCTTGATCTTCCAGTCCATGGACTGCTGGGAGTTCGGGGACTCGGCGTCCGGCGGCCCGAACATCTGCAGGGCCGGACCGTAGAAGCGGTTGATCGCCTCCTGCGCCATCTGCTTCTGTGCCTGCGTGCCGTTGGCCAGGGAGTGCAGGATCTCCCACCCCTGTCGCTGGTGGAAGGACTCCTCCTTGCAGACCCGCACCATCGCCCGGCCGTAGGGGCCGTAGGAGCAGCGGCACAGCGGGACCTGGTTGACGATGGCGGCACCGTCGACGAGCCAGCCGATGGCGCCGATGTCGGCCCAGGTGCGTGCCGGGTAGTTGAAGATGGAGGAGTACTTCGCCGTGCCGTCCAGCAGCTGTTCGACCAGGGTGTCGCGGTCGGTGCCGAGGGATTCGGCGGCGGAGTAGAGGTAGAGGCCGTGGCCGGCCTCATCCTGCACCTTCGCCATGAGGATCGACTTGCGCTTCAGGCTGGGGGCACGGGAGATCCAGTTGGCCTCGGGCTGCATGCCGATGATCTCGGAGTGGGCGTGCTGGGAGATCTGGCGGGTCAGGGTCTTCCGGTACTTCTCCGGCATCCAGTCGGTGGACTCGACGCGGGATTCGTCGTTGATGAGGGAGTCGAAGTGCTGTTCCGGTGTCTTCTCTGTCGTCGCGGTCGCAGTCATGGTGTCCTCGCAGTGCTTGGTGGTCAGGGTCGGAAGCCGTATCATCATCTACCGACCGATCGTTCGGTCAGTTTATGGGGACGTCAGATCCTTTGTCAACCGAAAGCTCGCACCGCGGCACCGGGGCTGTTCCCCGGTTGGGGGGACCGCCCACCGGGTCAAGGTGAAGTTCCGGTGAACTCACTATGATTGTGAGGGAAACATTCACCGATGGAAGGACAAGACAGTGAAGATCAGGAACGCCGGACGTCGGACAGCGGCCGCAGCTCTGGGAGTCACCATGGTCGTCGCGCTGGCCGCCTGCGGCGACGACAGCGACGACGCGACCGAGACCGTCACCGTGACCCAGGGTGCGGACGAGGGTGCCGGTCAGGACTCCGGTAGCGGCAGCCAGGCCGAGACGTCCCCCACCGAGGGCGGTGACAGCACAGGTGACAGTGGGAACGCGACCGGCGGCGACGGCTCCGTCCAGGGCGGATCGGTCAACAGCCTGGTCTTCGAGGGCACCGACATCGCCACCCAGTTCAGTGACGTCCAGTGCCGCGCGGACGACGGCAACGACCCGGACGACGCCGGCGAGTTCGAGATCGACCTGCGTGGGGAGAACCGAGGCGACCAGGTCGAGATCGACCTGAACACCGACGGTGACGCCATCGTCGAGGGACTCAGTGTCGAGCTCGAGGGTAAGGAGTGGGACAGCAACGACCGTCAGGAACGGGACGCGACCGTCGAGGTCGACGGTGACACGTACCGCGTCTCCGGCGAAGTCGAGGTCGACGACGACCACCCGGACGCCGGGGAGGTCGCCGAGCTCGAGGTCGAGGTCAGCTGCGCTGCCTGATCAGCGCATGCTGTTCCCGGTCAGGGCCTGAGGTCCGTGGCGTCGCCGTACATGCGCCACGGGCTCTTCTGCTCGATGAGGAAGTTCTCGACGTTCTTCGCGTTGGCCTTCAACTCCGGGTCGAAGTCGAGGTAGGCCTTGGTCTCCCGGGCGATGAGTCCGGAGAGCAGCAGCAGGCCGATGAGGTTCGGCAGGGCCATCAGGCCGTTCGCCAGGTCGGAGAACGTCCAGGCGACGCTGAGCTCCATCGTCGCGCCGACGACGACCACGCAGGTGAAGATGATGCGGTAGGGGACTGTGGCATGGTCGCCGAAGATGCGCTGGGCGTTGCGCTCACCGTAGTAGGACCATCCGACGATGGTGGAGAAGGCGAAGAACACCAGGGACAGGGTGACGATCCAGGGGCCCCAGTCGCCGAGCACGGTGCCGAAGGCCTTCGCGGTCATGTTGGCCGCGTGGGCCTCGCCGTCCTTCCACACGCCGGTGGAGATCAGGATCAGCCCGTTGAGGGTCACCAGGATGATGGTGTCGATGAAGGTCTGGGTCATCGAGACCAGGCCCTGACGGGTGGGGTGGGTCGTCTTCGCTGCCGCGGCGGCGATGGCGGCCGAGCCCATGCCGGACTCATTGGAGAAGATGCCGCGGGCGACACCGGTCTGCAGGGCCAGCAGGATGCCTGCGCCAATGAATCCGCCGGCGGCCGAGCTGCCGGTGAAGGCATCGGCGAAGACCATGCCGAGGGCGTGGGGGATCTCGGTGATGTTCGCGGCCAGCACGACCAGCCCGCTGCCGAGGAAGAGGATGATCATCATGGGCACGAAGCCGGAGGTGACTTTGCCGATCGCGGTGATGCCGCCGAGCAGGACGGCCCCGAGCAGGATGAACATGACGATGCCGGAGATGATCGGCTCGACGCCGAAGGTGTCCTCCAGCCCGGCCGCGACGGCATTGCCCTGGGTCATGTTGCCGATGCCGAAGGACGCGATAACCGCGGCGATGGCGAAGAACCAGGCGAGGAACTTGCCGACCGGTCCCTTGATGCCGTGCTCGAGGTAGCGCTGCGGGCCACCGGACATGCGGCCCTTGCCGTCGTGGACGCGGAAGCGGACGGCGAGGAACGCCTCCGAGTACTTCGACGCCATGCCGACCAGGCCGGTGACCCACATCCAGAACAGTGCACCGGGGCCGCCGATGGCGATGGCGGTCGCGACACCGACGATGTTGCCCACGCCCACGGTGGCGGCGAGCGCGGTGGTCAGCGACTGGAACTGGGAGATGTCTCCCTCGCCGCCGTCGTCACTGCGGTCGAGGAAGCCGAGACGCAGGGCCTTGCCGAGCTTGCGGAACTGGATGCCGCGCAGCCGGACGGTCAGCACCAGTCCGGTACCGAGGAGCAGGGGGATGAGGAGCCATGGGCCCCAGACGAAGTCGCGGACGGCGCCCAGGCCGTCCTCGAAGCTCGAGGCGAGCACCAGATCGGAAGTTTGCATGAGGGAAAAGGTATCGCCCGGCCGTCCCGAATGGGAATGTTTAACGTACGTACGGGGGTAGGACGGGGGTTTCTTTCTGTGGGGGCGCTGTGAATAGCGGCGGGGGTATGCCAGTTCGCTGGGAATGCCCGTGTAGTGCGGGTACCTGCCTGGATACTGCGGGAGGGTGGCCGCTAGGGTGTAGGAGGATTATGTGGCAGTGACGGATATGCTTCGTCGCCACGTGGAGATGAACCCTGAGATGGACCGCTGAAAGGTTGGAGCTTCGTGAGTCAGAAGATCAAGGCGCCTAACGACAAGAACCGGAGTTTTATCTGGGGCATCGTGGCGCTCGTCGCTATCTGTGCGGTGGTCATCGCATTCATGGTGATCAATGGCCGCAAGGGCGGCGATGTGGACCTGGCCTCGGCCGACGTCGATTTCGATGTTGCGTTGGAGGACGGTGTGGTCACCATGCGTGGTCAGGATGCGGCGGAGGACGCCCCGGCCGTCGACATCTTCGAGGACTACAGCTGCACCCACTGCGCAGACCTGGCGGAGGTTGATTCCGATTCCCTGCAGAAGGCGGTGGGCGACGGTGAGATGAACGTTGACCTCCACACGGTGAAGTTCGTTGACGAGGAGACCTCGACGAGGACGGGTGCCGTTGCCCTGGCCATCGCCGACACCGGCGACGCCGGCGCGTTCTGGGGATTCCACAAGAAGGCTTTCGAAGACCAGGCCACTGTCTCCCGAGACTGGGAATTTGAGGAGCTCGCTGACGCCGCAGACCAGGTCGGGGTGGACTCCGGGGTTGTCGACTCGATTCGCGACGAGTCGGTTCTCGAGGAGTACTCACCGATGCTGGATGCCAACGGCGAGGAACTGGGGCAGCGGATGGGTGACCAGGCCGCGACCCCGGCGATCTTCGTCGGCGGCGAGCAGTTCCCGCTGCAGCAGGACCCGGAGAACCCGGGTGCCATGAAGGACTGGGTCCCGGACGTCCTGGCGCTTTCCGCCGGCGAGACCCCGGAGGGGACTCTGCCGGAGGACGGACAGACGGACGAGGACCTCCAGAGCCCGGCGGACCCCGAAGGGGAGTAGTTTTCCCTGCCGCCTGCCCACTGGGCCTCACCTGCCCCCGTCCCCTTCATGGGGACGGGGGTTCGTTGTGTCGTCCGTGTTGCCGAGCAACCCGGCGACCATGTCGTCGATGATGTCGTCGGTGTGGACCTCCGGCATGAGCGGGCCGGTGAGCCGGTCGAGGACAAGACCTTCGATGGCGTAGTGGAACATCGCGATGTCGCGGGGGCCTCCCGGGAGCCTGGCATCTGTATTGAACTGGATGTCCCCGGCGAATCCCGACCGTCGCCACTCATTGAGGAGTCCGGCGACGTCGGGTCGGCGCATGGCCTCCAGGCGTAGCTCGAACAGGGCGATGGTGGCGTCCCGGTCATCGGTGAGGCGCCGGACGATATCGCGCATGTAGGCGGCGAACAGTGCGGGACCGGGGGTCTGGGAGGCGCGCCGCTCCAGGTCCTCCCGGGTGGGGCCGAGTCGTTCGCCGATGCGGTTGACGAGTGCGGTGATCAGAGTGTCCCGCGTCCTGAAGTAGTTCGTTGCGGTTCCGGTGGGGACCTCGGCCGCGCGGTCGACCGCGCGGTGGGTCAGTCCGCGGGCGCCGTCGCGTGAGAGGACCGTGAGGCCGGCGTCGGCGAGTACGCGTCGGCGTTCATCATTGCGTGCCATGGTCCACATACTAGCGCCAACCACGACAGGTGATGTACATTGTTGGTCAACCCAAACCACGACACTTGAAGTGGTTAGTGGTCAGGAGATTGGAGATTCCCATGCGTGAACTCGTGTACTACGTTGCCGTCAGTCTCGACGGCTTCATCGCCGGGCCGGACGGTCAGTTCGATGCCTTCCCGGTCGACGAGGGAGGTGAATTCGTGCAGCGGATAACGCAGCGTTTTCCCGACGCCATTCCGACCGACATTGCCGACCGCCTCGGGATCGACCAGTCAGGTGGCCGGTTCAGTACCGTGTTGATGGGATGGAACACCTACCGGGTCGACGGGGACAACAGCATGGCGAGCCCGTACCGGCACCTCGAGCAGATCGTGTTCTCCCGCTCCCACCGGGCGGAGGAGAACAATCTGCGCACCACGGGTGAGGATCCTGTGGAGGTCGTCCGCGAGCTGAAGCGGCAGGACGGTGGCGACATCTGGCTGTGCGGGGGAGGGCTGCTCGCGGGTGCGCTGAGCGGGGAGATTGACCGGCTGGTACTCAAACGCAACCCATTGGTGTTCGGTGCCGGCATCCCCCTGTTCGCCGGTCGTGGTTACGAAGCTCTGCCGTTCGATCTGGTGGAGGCCCGACCCTTCGGCTCCGGTGTGGTCGTCGAGGAGTACACCGCGCAGCGATGACGAGCCTGGGATAGTGGCCCCATGAGCACCATTGTCGAGTCTGATCCGCCTGTTCTGGCACACGGACGGTGTGCAGGCAACCGTCCTGCTCCTGCACTCGACTGTCTGTGGCCGTCGAATGTGGGACCACCAGGCGGGCACATTGTCCGCGGCGGGACGGCGTGTGATCCGTTGCGATCTCAGTGGGTACGGGGAGTCCCCGCCGCCGACCGCCGACTACAACGACGCGGAGGGCGTCCTTGCGTTGCTCGACCACCTCGGGGAGGGGGCGGTGGACCCCGCCCGGATCACCGCGGAGACGTTGGTGATTTCAGTGGGTCGGGATGTGACCGACTTCCATGAGATTGCCGAGCGTCCTGAGGAGCGCATTCCCCGTGCCCGGCACATGAACCTGGAGTGGGCTGGGCATCAGCCGACCCCGGAACGTCCGGAGGAGATGGACCCGATCTGCTGGGGTTTTCCCCATCGACGGTCTTACGCCCGGCTCGCGCGCCTGTTGAGGATGTAGCGGACAACAACAGCCAGGGCTGCGAGGACGATGAGTACTGCAAGGGCTGGGTGGAGATCCTTCGTCAGGCTCTGTGCCGGGTCGTCCCGGAGAGCCCAGATGAGGAGGCCGCTGGCGTAGAGAGCCGTGAGCCCTGCGGCCCACCAGCGCAGCGGCCGGGATCGGGCGTTCCAGAGGGTGCTGGCCAGTGTCAGGACCACCGGGACGACAGCCAGCATCGCGAATCCACCACTAACCATCAGTGCGGAGATAAAGGCGCAGATTGCGGGGGTTTTCGGGGTGGGAGCGGTTGTTGAGGTGTTGGTCTGGTCGGTTGTGGTCCGGTTGGTCGGGATCATGCTGCTGCCTCCGCGGTGGTCTTGAGCTGTTCGAGCCAGACGACGAGGCCGCCGCCCAGCATGTCTTCTGCGGCCTCGGCGTCCTGGCCTTCGAGGGCGTCGAAAGCCTCGGCGTCCCAGGACTCCTCGGTGTGCACCAGGGTGCCGCCGTCGGTGTCGGTGAAGGTCCAGAGGTGGGTTCCCTGCTCGATAGTCAGTGAATCACCGACCGCCGGCCCCTCCCAGAGGACGCACTGCTCAGGAGTGAGTTCCTGCACGCTCGAGGTGATCGTGAGCGTGTCGGCGGGCGAGAACTGCGACTCGGGGACCGGAGTCGTCCACCGGAACCGGGATTCAGCGTCGAAGGTGCCGCTGTCCAGCCGTTCGATGCCCGTGACCGCGTCCTGCCACTCCGGCCAGCGCTCCACGTCGGTATGGAGTTCCCAGACCTCCTTGACTGGGGCATCGATGAGGATGTCGTGCGAGGCGGTGAACGTCGCCGACTGATCGATACCCGTCCCACCGCACTTCTGGGCATCCGGGGAGGGAGCGGGCGTCCGGCTGGTCTCTGCGGGACCGGTGGTCCCGTGTGTTTCCGTCGCGTCGGTCGTTCCCACGTCGGAGCATGCGGTGGCGAGTGCGAGGACGGTCGCCACCGTGGCGGTGGCGGTGGTGATGCGGCTGTGCCGCTGGTGCGTGGTGCTCATCGGGTTCTCCTTGTTCCGGTGCGCTGTGCCTTAAACTTACAAGCGTAAGGCTACAGTCGTAAACATAAATCCGTCAAGGGATGGACCGAAAAAGCTTTCGCGTGTAACTTTACGGGTGTGAGTACAGAGAGAAACGCCACGTCGGGGCCGGGTACGGGCCGTACACGCAACAAGCGCGGGGAAGGGGGCCGGCTGCGCGAGGACATCGTGACCGCCGCGCTGGACATCCTCGACGAGTCCGGTGATTCAGGCGCTGTCACGCTGAGGGCGGTCGCCCGCCACGTGGGGATATCGGCGCCGTCCATCTACCCGCACTTCGGTAATCGGCAGGCCATCATCCTTGCTGCGTTGCAGGATGCCTACGCGCAACTGCACCGGCATCTCCGGGAACTCGTCGATGCGGCCGGTCCGGGAAGTACGGACCGCCTCCTGGCGATATGCCACGGGTACCTCGAGTTCGGGCGAACGAGTCCCCACAGGTACCTGGCCATGTTCGGCGGAGTCTGGAACGCGGCCGACGACATGGCGGAGGGCATCGTGGCACGTGACGACGTCGCGGAACTCGGTATGGGCCTCCTGGAGGATCTGACCCGCCTGCTCGTGGACTGCGTCGTGGCGGGTACGTCGGCCAGCACCGATCCGAACGGTGATGCCGTGGCGTTGTGGGCGGCGATGCACGGACTGGCGCACCAGAGGATCGTGGCGACCGCCTTCCCGTGGCCCGACAACGTCGACACCACCATCATCCGGAGGCTCGCTCTCCTCGACTGAACGCACTCCGTACAGATGGGCCGTCCGTCTTGGTAGCGTGTGGGGATGGAGTTGGAACCACACACCGCGCTGGTGCTCGGAGGTGGGGGACTCACCGGAATCGCCTGGGAGACGGGACTGCTGCTGGGCCTGGAACGCCACGGCATACCCCTGCGCTCGGCTGACCTGACCGTGGGCACGTCCGCGGGCTCGACGGTCGCCGCGCAGATAGCGGGACCAACCCCGCTCGACGAGTTGTATGACGCGCAGATCGAGGGGAGGGTCGAGGAGATCCCGGGAAAACTCGGGATGTTCGACGTGGTCAGGCTGTACCTCGCCTTCGCGGGGGCCCGGGATCAGCGTGTGGCCCTCAGCAGGGTCGGGGCCCGTGCCCTGCGGGCGAACACGGTCGCGGAGAGGGCCCGTCGCGCCGTGATCGAACAACGGCTCCCCGTCCACTCATGGCCGGAGCGCGCACTGAGGATTCCTGCGGTCAACGCCCGCACGGGTGAGCTCGCGACCTTCGACGCGGACAGTGGGGTCCCCCTGGTCGACGCGGTCGCCGCCAGTTGCGCCGTGCCCATGGTCTGGCCCACGGTCACCATCGGCAACGAACGGTACTTCGACGGTGGATTCCGTTCGAGTGCCAACGTCGACCTCGCGGCCGGACATGACCGGGTCGTGGTGATAACCCCCAGCACGCGGACCCGGATGACGGGGATGGGCCCCGGTGAGCAGCTCAATGCACTGGACACCAGTGGCTCGGCCCTGGTTGCGCCGGATGCGGGGGCGATGGCCGGCATGGGGGAGAACGTCCTGAATCCGGCGCTGCGTCCCGCGGCCGCCCGGGCGGGCCTCGCACAGGCTGACCGGGTGGTGGAGAAGGTCCGTGCCGCAGTGCAGTAGGGAAATGCCGTTCCCGCACGAAAAACCCGCCGGTCACAGGTGACCGGCGGGTTCTCCGCTGTTGGTGGAGCTAAGGGGACTCGAACCCCTGACCCCCACACTGCCAGTGTGGTGCGCTACCAGCTGCGCCATAGCCCCGTAAGCACGTGCAGTGCGAACACCGTCGTTGCGAACGAGATATAACGTACCGCACGGTCGTCGGGGGACACAAATATGCAGGTGGATGCGTCATTATGCGGCGCATCACAAAAGGTGGACGTGTCATCCACTTTGTGGTTGCCTGGTAGAACTTCCGCAGCAGGACCGGGCGGAAGGTCCCTCACACCAGAAAGCGCATGCAGAGCAATGACACAGAGCAGTATCCCCGACACGTCCGCCCCGGACTCCGCGAAGAAGGGACGGTTGCCCCTCGTCGCGGGCCTCCTCGTCGCCGTCATCGGGCTGGTGTTCGTCGTCGGCGGTATCGTCGGCTGGTTCACCGTGAAGAGTGAACTGCAGGACGAGAACATCACCGTCGCCGAGGACGCCGACCGATTCGCCGGTGATAAGGTGGCCGGACCGTTCACCGCCTACACGTAGGCCGATACCGTCAAGGGCCACGTCCTGGAAGCCACCGGCGGCAAGACCTACGCCCAGCTGGAGATGGACGACCCGAACCGTGACATGGCGTTGCAGGGTTCCACCGTCCGCTCCGCGCTGATGACCTCCACGCTGTCCTTCGGGGTGTCGGCACTTGCCGCAGGTACCGGAGTCGCACTGGTGGTCACCGGCGCAGGGCTGGGCGCCAGGGCGAGACGGGACTGAGTCGCGGGGCGCCGCAACTAGTCGACCAGTTTCTCGAGCTCGTCCAGGACCGCCTGTCCGCCGAGGGGTCCGACGCCTGAGATCCACAGTGACTGGTCCACCAGGTGGATGCCGTAGGTGCCGGCGATGCTGTCATCCGCACCGTCAATGTCTGCGGGCATCTGGGCGGGATCGGAGGCATCCGTGGCGGTCACCACGATCAGGTCGGCACCCGCTTGTCCGATGTTCTCCTCCGACACGTCGAGCGAAATGTCCTCCCAGTCCTGTTCCGGAATTGTGAACCCGGCGCATTCCAGGGTGGAGCCCGCGAAGGACAGTGGACCGTAGAGGGTGAAAAGGTCATCGCGCGGACGGATGAGCTGTCCGGTTGGGGGTCCGTCACCTGAGCCTTGTTCGCGCACGACGTTCGACACCTCGTCGCAGCGGGCGTCGTAGTCGGCCATGAGGCCATCAGCCTCCTGCGACAGGCCGAGGGCCTCTGCGGTGAATGCCGCATTGTCACGCCACGGGTCCGCCTGGCTGGCCATGAACTTTGTCGGTGCAATATCGGTCAACTGGTCCATCAGTGCCGCGTGCCGTGACTTCGTGCCGAGGATCAGGTCCGGTTCCAGTGCCGCGATCCGTTCAAGATCGGGTTCGGCGACTGTCCCCACGGACCCGATGGCGTCGATCTCCTTTGCTGTCCGGTCGTCCAGTCCCTCCACCTCGCGGAGGTAGTCAGGTATTCCCTGCTCCTCATTGAGGACCGCGGCACCGACGGGAACCACCCCCAGTGCGATTGAGGTGTCCAGTTGCACCGGTTCAAGGACCACGATCTTCTGGGGGGAGTCGGGAGCGCCCGTGGATACGGTGTTCCCTGTTGCCGCCTCCCCGGATTCAGAGGGTCCGCTGGGGTTGCAGCCTGAAAGGATGAGTGACGCTGCCCCTATGGCAGCGGCGAACGTGAGACGCCGGGCGGGCGAGTGGATGTTCATGAGGGTAGGCTACACGAACTACTGCGAAGGGACGGTCGGTTTCTTCGACTGTTCTGGCACGGGCATCGAAGCTTGCTGTACGTACGCTTGCGGTCCGTTTGTCCACCGTGCCCGGGCTTCATGTGTCGGGGCGACGGGACTAGAATAGGTGGGGGCGTTCGACCAGGCGCCATCCGGTAGACGTCAGGAGAAGGTAGTGAGTACAGCGTCGGCACTGCGGGACGAGTCGACAGGCGAACGTCCTGCAGGAACGTGGGGTGCGTCAGCCCTCTACGCCTGGGGGGTGGTGCTGTTCGGCGCGGTCGGACTGTTCATGTCCGGGCTGATCATGTACGACAAGATCAAGCTTCTGCAGGACGTTGGGTTCTCCCCGGCCTGCACCCTCAATGACGTCGTGTCCTGCACGGACGTGATGAACTCCGAGCAGGCCTCCGCCTTCGGGATCCCGAACCCGTTCATCGGGCTCGTCGGGTTCGGTGTGGTGATCGCCATCGGGGTCGGTCTTCTGGCGGGCGCGAGGTTCCGCCCCTGGTTCTGGTACGGGTTCCTGGCGGGGCTTGTCTTCGCCGTGGGCTTCGTCCACTGGCTCGCCTTCGAGGCGGTCTACAACATTGAGGCACTGTGTCCCTACTGCATGGTGGTGTGGACGGTCGTCCTGCCGCTGTTCATCTCGACGCTGGTGCGCATCGCCCGGTCGCGCGCGGAGGACCGCAGTGAGCAGGTGGTGCGGGGTGCCTCCGGTTTCTTCGGTATGCCGCTGATTGTGCTGGTGGTCTGGTACCTCGGTTTCCTCACGCTGATCCTCCAGCAGTTCGTGTTCTAGACGGCGGTTTGGTCGGGACACCGTTCTGCGGCTAAACTGAGTCGCTGTGTCGCGACCCGGTACTTCCGGGTCCGCGTGCTGTCCCGAGGGCCTGTGTCAACGGTCCGAGGGTGGCACCGAACTAATCCGTTCAATCCCGTGCCGGGGGCCTGCGTGAGCAGGTGCCGGCCGCATGACGAGAAAGGAGCGCCCAATGAAGGTTCGCAAGTCCCTTCGGTCGCTGAAGAACAAGCCGGGCGCCCAGGTCGTGCGTCGCCACGGTAAGGTCTACGTGATCAACAAGAAGGACCCGCGTTTCAAGGCCCGCCAGGGCTGATCCGCCGGTTCCGCCGGAACACCCCTCCCGCCGCCGTCCGTACAGGACGGCAGTGGGAGGGGTGTTCCGCGTTTCAGGGGGCGACCCGGGCGACCGGTGACATCCAACTGCGGAGAATGGAATTACAACAATGGATTTCAGGCCCAACATGTAGTGTCGCCGTCTTCGGGCCACCTGCGAATACGCATCTTGTAACTACTATATATAGTGTTCAAGCCATGTAATTACCCCCACATCTCGTGCCAAATGGGCTTGTGTGGGCGTTGGTTCTGAGTGTAGTGTCGTCCTCACTCGCCCGGAGCGACCCGCACCGCAGCGGGGGGATCCGGGCCGCACCAGAAACCCAACCATCTTCGTACCCCAGGGAGCCGACACGATGATCACCGTCTACACCAAGCCTGCCTGCGTCCAGTGCAACGCCACCAAGAAGGCCCTGGACAAGGCCGGCCTTGACTACGAGATGGTGGACATCAGCCTCGACGACGAGGCCCGTGACTACGTCATGGCCCTGGGCCACCTCCAGGCCCCGGTGGTCGTCAACGGCGACGCACACTGGTCGGGTTTCCGCCCGGACCGCATCAAGGCACTCGCCGTCGCAGCGGCCTGATCCCGCCGGGGGCCAGAAGCACCACCGGGAAGGACGCTGCACGGGGCAGCGTCCTTCCCTTCTCTTTTACCCCTGTTCTCCCGTGTGACCTCGATCTTCTGACGTTCCAGACCCCTCAGGTGGTGTTCTTCGTGGCGAACCGTGCCCTCCGGCGCCGTGCGGCAGGACGTTCCGTCCTGCGCTCGCTGCTCGCGGACACCACCCCGCTGCAGTCGCCGCATTTCCGGCGGCTGTGGACTGCGAACATCGTCACCGTCATCGGGGCCCAGCTCAACATCGCCGTGGTGCCCCTGCAGATCTACGACATCACCGGCAGCTCGTCCTACGTCGGTCTGGCAGGGGCGTTCGGCCTGGTACCGCTGATCGTCTTCGGACTGTACGGCGGGGCGCTCGCCGACATGATGGACCGGCGCAAACTCCTGATCATCACCACGCTGGGGATGATCGTCACCGCACTGGCCTTCTGGGGCCAGGCAGCCGCCGGCGTGGACAATGTCTGGCTGCTGCTCAGCATCTTCGCCCTGCAGCAGGCCTTCTTCGCCGTGAACCAGCCGACCCGCACCGCCGTCACCGCCCGAATCGTCCCGGACGGCACCGTGGCCGCCGCCACGTCGCTGAACATGACCGTCCAGCAGGCCGGTGCAATCGTCGGTCCGATGATCGGTGGCCTCATGGTCATGGTCACCGGATTCGCCCTGCTCTACCTGATCGACGCCGTATGCCTCCTCGCCACCCTCTGGGCCGTCATCAAACTCCCCGCCCTGGCGCCGCAGCAGCCGGCGGGCAAGCCGGCCACGCGCCGCAACGGCAAGGTCCGCAAGACCCCGGGTTTCCGCAGCATCATCGACGGCTTCGTCTACATTGCCGTGATGCCGATCCTGCTGATGAGCTTCGTGATCGACCTCATCGCCATGGTCTTCGGCATGCCGCGGGCCCTGGCGCCGCAGATCTCCACCGTCGACTTCGGTGAGGCCGGGGATGGTGGCCTGTTCTACGCCCTGCTGATGGCCGCCGTGCCGGCCGGTGCAGTACTCGGCGGTGTCTTCTCCGGCGCTGTGACGCGCCTGCGGCACCAGGGCGCGGGCATCGTGGTCTCCGTCCTGCTGTGGGGAGCGGCGATCGTGGTGATGGGTATCGCGATCATTGTCGCCGACGGACAGGCCGGGCTGTGGGCCTGGGTGGCGGTCATCGCCTTCTTCTTCGGCGGCGTGGTCGACATGTTCTCCTCGGTGCAGCGTTCGGCACTGCTGCAGGAGTCCGTCGACGACCACGTCCGCGGACGGCTGCAGGGCGTGTTCCTCATCGTCGTCGCCGGCGGGCCTCGCCTGGCGGACATGCTCCACGGCTGGGCCGGGTCGGCCTGGGGAGCAGGTATGGCGACGCTCGTCGGTGGTGTCCTCGTCATCGTCGCCACGGTGATCGCCATCGCGATCGTCCCATCCTTCCTGAAGTACGTCCCGGCCCGGTTCACCGTCACGGACAACGGGTAGAAAGGAAGCCACCATGTTCATCGTCTACTTCTCGTCGACCACCAGGAACACCGACCGGTTCGTCCAGAAGCTCGATATGCCCAACGCGCGCATCCCGCTGCGCCGCGGAGACGAACCGCTGCGCGTGGACGTTCCCTTCGTCCTCGTCTGCCCGACCTACGGTGGCGGGGCATCGATCACCGGCGACGAGTCCCGCCCCGTGCCGAAGCAGGTCGTCCGGTTCCTCAACGACGCGGGGAACCGCGCGAACCTGCGCGGGGTCATCGCGTCGGGAAACCTGAACTTCGGTGAGGACTTCTGCCGGGCAGGGGACGTGATCTCCGCGAAGTGCCAGGTGCCGTACCTGTACCGCTTCGAACTGATGGGAACGCCGCACGACGTCGACCGGGTGCGTGAGGGCCTCACGGAGTTCGAGGAGGCCCTGCGGCGTGAAGGACGTTGGGAGTCCAGGGAGGGAGCGGCATGACGTGACCACACATCCCACAGCTTCAGTTACCAGGACCGCTGGCGCCGGACGCCGGGCCACGGTAGACATAACCAGACAGACCACGGAATTTGGGGAGACAAGATGACCACGACCACTGACCTCGGCAAGGCAGTCGCTGAGCCGGTCCAGCAGTCAGACCAGCTGGACTACCACTCGCTCAATGCACTACTCAACCTCTATGACAGTGACGGACTGATCCAGTTCGACAAGGACCGGGAAGCGGCCAACCAGTACTTCCTGCAGCACGTCAACCAGAACACCGTGTACTTCCACGACCTCGAGGAGAAGATCGGCTACCTCGTCGACAACGAGTACTACGACAAGGCCGTGCTGGACAAGTACGAGTTCACCGACGTGAAGAACCTGTTCAAGCGCGCGTACGCGAAGAAGTTCCGGTTCCAGACGTTCCTGGGCGCGTTCAAGTACTACACCTCCTACACCCTGAAGACCTTCGACGGACGCCGCTACCTGGAGCGCTACGAGGACCGTGTGTGCATGGTCGCCCTCGGCCTGGCCGACGGTGACCTGGCGGTCGCCGAGAACCTCGTCGACGAGATCATCGACGGACGCTTCCAGCCCGCCACCCCGACCTTCCTCAACATCGGCAAGGCGCAGCGCGGCGAGCCCGTGTCCTGCTTCCTGCTGCGCATCGAGGACAACATGGAGTCCATCGGGCGCTCCATCAACTCCGCGCTGCAGCTCTCCAAGCGCGGGGGAGGGGTGGCCCTGCTGCTGTCGAACGTCCGTGAGGCCGGGGCGCCGATCAAGCACATCGAGAACCAGAGCTCCGGCGTCATCCCGGTGATGAAGCTGCTGGAGGACTCTTTCTCCTACGCCAACCAGCTCGGCGCCCGCCAGGGTGCCGGTGCCGTCTACCTGCACGCCCACCACCCGGACATCATGCGGTTCCTGGACACCAAGCGGGAGAACGCGGACGAGAAGATCCGCATCAAGACCCTGTCGTTGGGCGTTGTGATCCCGGACATCACCTTCGAGCTCGCCAAGCGCGACGACGACATGTACCTGTTCTCCCCGTACGACGTGGAGCGCATCTACGGCAAGCCCTTCGCCGACGTGTCCGTCACCGAGCACTACGAGGAAATGGTCGAGGATCCGCGGATCCGCAAGACGAAGATCAACGCCCGCCAGTTCTTCCAGACCCTCGCCGAGATCCAGTTCGAGTCCGGCTACCCGTACATCATGTACGAGGACACCGTGAACA
This sequence comes from Corynebacterium sp., assembly GCF_052107835.1. Taxonomy (GTDB): domain Bacteria; phylum Actinomycetota; class Actinomycetes; order Mycobacteriales; family Mycobacteriaceae; genus Corynebacterium. The sequence continues at coordinate 3,825 of NZ_JBQEDF010000041.1, read as the reverse complement.
AGGCGAACCCGATCGAGGGGCGGATCACCCACTCCAACCTGTGCTCCGAGATTCTCCAGGTCTCCACCCCGAGCGAGTTCAACGACGACCTGACCTACGCCCACACCGGCGAGGACATCTCCTGCAACCTCGGTTCACTGAACATCGCCGCCGCCGTGGACTCCGCGGACTTCTCGAAGACCATCGAGACCTCCATCCGTGGACTGACGGCGGTCTCCGACCAGACCTCGATCGATTCTGTCCCGTCGATCCGTGAGGGCAACGACGGCTCCCACGCCATCGGCCTCGGCCAGATGAACCTGCACGGGTTCCTCGGCCGTGAGCGTATCCACTACGGGTCGGAGGAGGGCCTGGACTTCACCAACGCCTACTTCGCCGCGGTGATGTACGAGTGCCTGCGTGCGTCCAACAAGATCGCCAGGGAGCGCGGGACGCGCTTCGCGAACTTCGAGAACTCCGACTACGCCTCCGGTGCGTTCTTCGACCGCTACGACCCGGAGGACTTCCAGCCGAAGACCGCGAAGGTCGCCGAGATCATCGGCAACTCCTCGATCCACATCCCCACCGCGCAGGACTGGGCGGCACTGAAGGCGGACGTGCAGGCCGACGGTCTGTACAACCGGAACCTGCAGGCCGTGCCGCCGACGGGCTCGATCTCCTACATCAACAACTCGACGTCCTCGATCCACCCGATCGCCTCGAAGATCGAGATCCGCAAGGAGGGCAAGATCGGGCGCGTGTACTACCCGGCGCCGCATATGGACAACGACAACCTGGAGTACTTCCAGGATGCGTACGAGATCGGTTTCGAGAAGATCATCGACACCTACGCGGTGGCGACGAGGTACGTGGACCAGGGGCTGTCGCTGACACTGTTCTTCCCGGACACCGCCACCACCCGTGACATCAACAAGGCGCAGATCTACGCCTGGCGCAAGGGCATCAAGACGCTCTACTACATCCGTATGCGTCAGACCGCGCTGTCCGGCACCGAGGTGCAGGGCTGCGTGAGCTGCATGCTGTAGCGTGCCGGCGCCTGGCTGGGCGTCAATCCGGGATTATCACACTGCCAGCGATTTCCACATCGTGAGATGTGCAGGTCAGGTTGTTGTTGAGTCCCGACAGAAATCGCCGAGGGTGTGATTTCCCACCGCCACGGGTGCGGGTACCAGACGTCCAGGCACCGGCACCACGTGGACAAGCCCCGCAGAAATCCTGGTCACCAGGATCCTGCGGGGCTTGTGTGATGCTTGTGTACTACGGAGCGTGCAGAGACGAGAAGCCGGTAGCTGAGGTGTGCCGCCGGTAGGGGCTCTAGCGGATGTGCTCCGCGGGATTACTCGCCGCTGCGGCCGCCCAGCTTGGCGTCGATGCGCAGCAGACCGGAGCCGTCGTTGCCGACGGTCTTGATCCAGTCGATGATGTCGTTGACGGTGGACTCTTCCTCGATCTGCTCGGCGAGGAAGAAGTTGATCAGCTGACGGGAGTCGATGTCACCGGTCTCGTCCGCGGTGCGGGCGAGGTTGCGGATCATCTCGGACACCTTCTGCTCGTGGGCGAGGGCGGCCTCGAAGGCATCGAGCGGGGTCGCGATCTTCAGCGACGGCAGCTCGATGTCGGTGAGGTCCACGCGGGCCTCGCGGTCGAGCAGGTGCTCGGCGAACTTGGCGGCGTGCACGCGCTCCTCGTCGGCCTGGGCGCGGAACCAGTCGCGCATGCCGAGGAAGGAGAGGCGGTCCATCTCGTAGGACAGCTGGGAGTAGATGAGGGACGCCTGGTGCTCGGCGACGACCTGCTTGTTGACTGCTTCCTGGAACTTCTCGTTGATGCTCATGGGATTGACCGTACTAATCGGTTTAACCTTTCTCTAGAGAATTCAGCCTAACCTACCGCTTATATCTGCAGGTGAACAGGCATGTCTGGCCTAATTTCGCATTGCCTGTGCTACCTGGGGAGGTTCGATAAAGGTGCAGGTCAGTGAGGTTTTCGGGCGGAAGGAGTGTGCGCCTGGCTCCGTCTCCCCGTGCCTCGCCCTTGGGTATAGGTGAGTCTTACCTTTTAGGAAGGGCCCACTTTCGGGGGTGGTCCGCGGCTGGCCGGGTGTGTGCGGGCGGCGTTCCGGGACGCTGTGGGACGCTCTGTCCGGTCGACCTGAACGCATGCGGGAACCGGGTGCGGATAGTCTAGGATGGTCCGGGTAACCGTGTCCTCCAACGACACCCACCCGCCAGCAGGAGAGGTACATGACAACGTCCCGTCAGGCCCACTCACCCATCCACCACAGCAACGGCGGACCGGTGACCGCGATCAACTGGAACACCATCCCCGACGACAAGGACCTCGAGGTCTGGGACCGGTTGACGGGCAACTTCTGGCTGCCGGAGAAGGTGCCGCTGTCCAATGACATCCAGAGCTGGGCCACGCTCACCGACGCCGAGAAGCGGGCGACGATGCGCGTGTTCACCGGCCTGACGATGCTGGACACGATCCAGGGGACCGTCGGTGCGACGAGCCTCATCCCGGATGCGGTGACCCCGCACGAGGAGGCCGTGTACACGAACATCGCGTTCATGGAGTCGGTCCACGCGAAGTCCTACTCCTCGATCTTCATGACCCTGGCGTCCACCCCGGACATCAACGACGCGTTCCGCTGGTCGGAGGAGAACAAGAATCTCCAGGAGAAGGCCGACATCATCCTGGACTTCTACAAGGGCGGTGACCCCCTGAAGAAGAAGGTGGCGTCCACCCTGCTGGAGTCGTTCCTGTTCTACTCCGGCTTCTACCTGCCGATGTACTGGTCCTCGCACGCCAAGCTGACCAACACCGCGGACGTGATCCGGCTGATCATCCGGGACGAGGCCGTTCACGGCTACTACATCGGCTACAAGTACCAGCGCGGGCTGGAGAAGGAGTCCGAGGCTCGTCAGGCCGAGCTCAAGGAGCACACCTTCGAGCTGCTCTTCGAGCTCTACGACAATGAGTGCCAGTACACCGAGGACATCTACGACGACCTCGGCTGGACGGAGGACGTCAAGCGTTTCCTGCGCTACAACGCGAACAAGGCGCTGAACAACCTCGGGTACGAAGGGCTCTTCCCGGACGACGAGACCCGTGTGTCCCCGTCGATCCTGTCCTCGCTGAACCCCGGCGGCGATGAGAACCACGACTTCTTCTCCGGGTCGGGCTCCAGCTACATCATCGGCAAGGCGGAGAACACCACCGACGACGACTGGGACTTCTAGCTCTGAGCCTCCAGCCGGGATGACGTGCCGGTCGTTGCCGGGCCTCCCGCCCACCCCCGATCGCGTCACGAACCCACCCGCGGGGCCCTCCAACTATTAATGCGACAGTCGACCTATTACTATTGGTTGGAGTCTGTATGGGATGTCTCGTGACGGGTGACGTACAACGCCACCGGGATGCCCGACGTGCAGCTCATTCATTTGGGTGTCGTACCGACGAACGGCACCGCGTAGTCAGGAGGATTGAATGACCGCAGTAGCGCCCAGGGACGACCACACGGTCGCCCCAGAACGGCCTGCTCCTCACGGTGGGAAGTCGGCGAAAGGTGGTCACGCGTGGAACATTCTGACCACGACTGACCACAAGCAGCTGGGAATCATGTACATCATGATGTCCTTCATCTTCTTCGCCATCGGTGGTCTGATGGCCCTGCTGATCCGCGTTGAGCTGTTCAACCCGGGTCTGCAGTTCCTCTCGAACGAGCAGTTCAACCAGCTGTTCACCATGCATGGGACAGTGATGCTGCTGCTGTTCGGTACCCCGATCGTGTGGGGCTTCGCGAACTACATCATGCCGTTGCAG
>NZ_JBQEDF010000040.1:0-32416 GCF_052107835.1 Corynebacterium sp. | reverse complement strand
CCCCCCTGGAGCATTCTTCACGGATCTGCCGGTTCCCGGTCCCGGGCAACTTTCGCACCCGCCACCGCACCCGAATACGCAAAACCCCAGGTGGACAATCATTGACTGCCACCCGGGGTGCGAAAGTTGGACGCTGTGCCGGTCTCGCCCTAGCTGTCGCGCTCCGGCTTCACCATCGGGAACAGGACGGTCTCGCGGATCCCCAGCCCGGTCAGCGCCATCAGCAGACGGTCGATGCCCATGCCGTTACCGGAGGTCGGGGGCATGCCCTGCTCCATCGCGGCGAGGAAGTCCTCGTCCAGCACCATGGCCTCCTCATCGCCCCCGGCCGCCAGGCGGGCCTGGTCCTCGAAGCGCTCACGCTGCACAACCGGGTCGATCAGCTCGGAGTAGCCGGTGGCCAACTCGAACCCGCGGACGTACAGGTCCCACTTCTCGGTGATCCCGCGCTTGGTGCGGTGCTGGCGGGTCAGCGGCGAGGTCTCCACCGGGAAGTCACGGACGAACACCGGTCCGTCGAGCTGGTCCTCGCAGAGCACCTCCCAGATCTCCTCGACGAGCTTGCCGTGGCCCCAGCCGCCCTTCGGCGGAACCGACAGGCCCACGACCCCGGCCAGCTTCCTGAGGTCCTCGACGCCGGTATCCACCGTGACCTCGGAGACCACGTCCTGCCCCGGGAACTTCGCGTCCAACGCCTCGTTGAGGGAGGGGTACATCTCCATGGTCCGCCACTCGCCGCCGAAGTCGTACTCGGTGCCGTCGACGAGGGTGACCGTGGTCGAGCCGAAGACCTCGACCGCGATCTCCTGGATGACCTCACGGATCAGGGTCGCGCCGGTGTCGTAGGTGCCGTAGGCCTGGTAGGTCTCCAGCATCGCGAACTCCGGTGAGTGCGAGGAGTCCACGCCCTCGTTACGGAAGTTGCGGTTGACCTCGAAGACCTTGTCGATACCACCGACCACGGCACGCTTCAGGTACAACTCCGGGGCAATGCGCAGGTAGAGGTCGATGTCCAGCGCGTTGGAGTGGGTCTCGAAGGGTCGTGCCGCCGCACCCCCGTGCAGGGTCTGCAGCATCGGCGTCTCGATCTCCAGGAAGTCGCGGCGTTCCAGTGCGTGGCGCAGCGCACGCATGACCCTGATACGTGTCACGGCGTTCTCGCGGGCCTGCTCACGCATGATCAGGTCGGTGTAGCGGTGCCGGATACGGGTGTCCTCGCTGAGCTCCTTGTGCGCGACCGGCAGGGGACGCAGCGACTTGGATGCCATGGACCAGGAGTCGGCCATGACGGAGAGTTCACCGCGCTTCGAGGCGACCACCCGGCCGTGGATGAACACGATGTCACCGAGGTCGACGACCGCCTTCCAGTCAGCCAGTGCGTCCTCCCCCACCTCCGCGAGCGAGAGCATGGCCTGCAGCTGGGCGCCGTCGCCGTCCTGGATGCGCGCGAAGGCGAGCTTTCCGGTGTTGCGCACGAAAATGACGCGTCCGGCGATACCGACGGCGTCCTGCGTCTCCTCACCGGGGGCGAGGTAGGTGACGCCGTCGGTGCGTTCCACGGCCGCCGCCTCATCCTCATCCTTGGGCAGGGCGGCGTAGGACGCGACGATGTCCTTCAGCGCATGGGTACGCGGAACCTCCGCCGGGTAGGGGTCGAGCCCGTCGGCGATCAGGCGCTCACGCTTGCCGCGGCGGACCTTGACCTGCTCGGGGACGTCATCGGCGGCCGGCGCCTGCTGGTTCTGGGAGGGGTTCTTCGCGTCAGTCACGGTGCACCAGCCTACTGCATGGCCTGCGGGGCACCTGCGTGCGAGGTACGGGGTGCACACCACTCCGACACCTACTGTTAGGATTCCATGACGTATCCATAATTTTTAATTATCGGGAAGTGATTGTTGAATTGAAGGAACAGATTAGAATATCGATGGCTTTCCTGGGTGTTCTGATTGGTGCGGGTTTCGCCACGGGCAATGAGATCATCCAGTACTTCACGTCCTTCGGCAGTGAAGGTCTGTGGGGGATACTGGTCTCCGGAGCACTGATGGTCGTCGGCGGGCCGGTGATCCTGGCACTGGGCAGCTACTTCCTGGCCCGGGAGCACAACAGGGTCTTCCAGGGCATCGCCACCCCGGTCATCGCCCGGCTCCTCGATATCGCGATCACCTTCACCCTGTTCTGTATCGGCTTCGTCATGTTCGCCGGCGCCGGGGCCAACATCGAGCAGCATTTCGACCTGCCGGCCTGGGTGGGATCAACCGTCATGCTCGGCCTGGTCATGGTGACCGGACTACTGGACGTCCACAAGATCACGAACACCATCAGCGCGCTCACCCCCCTGCTGATCATCGCCGTGGTCATCGGCTTCGTCTACACGCTGTTCAACCTTCCGGGCGACACGGCCGCACTCGACAGCCTCGCCATGCAGGACGAGTCACCGGTCACCCCCTGGTGGCTCTCCGGCGCGAACTACACCGGCATGGCCCTGGCGCTCGGAGTGTCGATGTCCCTCGTCGTCGGCGGCACCTACACCAATCTCCGGCTCGCCGGTCAGGGCGGACTGATCGGCGGCGTGCTGTTCAGCGTCCTGCTGTTCATGACCGTCTTCACGCTGTACATGAACATCGACACGGTCAGCGGCAATGACGTCCCCACCCTCGCCCTGTTCGACTCGATGCACCCGGTGATGGGCCACCTCATGATCGCCGTCATCCTGGCGATGATCTTCGGCACCGCGCTGGCGATGTTCTACTCGATGAGCGCGCGCGTCACCGCGAAGGCACCGAACCGCCGGATCCACGCGTTCTTCCTCCTGTGCCTCGCGGGCTACGCGGTGAGTTTCGTCGGCTTCGACACCCTGCTGAACCTCGTCTACCCGATCCTCGGCTGGATCGGCATGGCCATGCTCGTGGTGATGATCGGCTGGGCCGTCGCCTACCGTGCCCGGCTCACCGCGGAGAACGAGCACCGCAACACCATCCGCGGACTGATCAAGCGCGCAGCCACCCGCACAGGCACGCTGAAGGGGAAACTCAAGCCGGCGGAGCGGCGCCGGCTGAAGCGGGAGCTCGATGCCTCGGAGGCCGATTCGGAGGAACTCACGGCGCGGATCATCGATGAGGTGACGAACGAAGAGCAGGATGCCCCATCAGACGACGCCTCCGCGCCGGACTCCGGGGACGGGGACGCACCTGATCCCCGTGATCACACGGAGTCGCACTCCCCCAGGAAGGCTTGAGGGCGGATCGAGGTCTTACCGCGCGACCAGGTGCGCCATGCGGGTCGGCTACCCAGGGCAGCAGAGGAACTGCCACGGAGGGGCGACCACCCCGCCAGGATCCTGACTAGCTTTCCGCGGTCCTGCTGCAGGGCTGCTTTCCATCCCAGGAGGGACGAATCAACATCACCGTGCCGTAGGCGGAGCCCTTGTACGCGTGTTGGCCGAATCCTCCCAGCAGATCCTTCTCCGGGTCGTACAGAACGACCGCGCATCGCGCGATCCTCGACACCCGGTCGGCGTCGTGGTTCCACCCCAGTCGGCGCTCCCCGGCGAAGACCACCTCGAACCAGCAATCACCGAGGTCCACAAACCGCACCGGGACGCACTTCTCAGGCTCTTCCTGGAAGTACCGGCAGCCGACCCTCAACCCCCACTTCCAATTGACATCGTGCCCCGGTTCATTCGAGGGACATGTGGGCGCATACGGACTCATTGAGTCAGACATTGGTCACCTCCACACACCTGCGGGCCTCGCCCCAGGACGGGAAGAGCACGGTGCCTGCCCCCTCACCGACCCAGCGGACCAGGGCATGGAAGTCGGGAATGTACTGGACGTCCCCCAGGACGGAGTCCCGGGCGATGTCGGTGACCAGGTCATGGTCGTGGTTCCAGCCGAGCCGGTTGTACTCGCCGATCCGCATCTCGAACCACCCGGCGCCGATGTCGGTCAGGTGGACGTCAACAAGCCGTCCCGGGTAGTGCCGGGCAAACCCGAGTACCTGACGGTTCTGGAGGTAGTGGACGGAATGCCCGGGAGTATGCAGGGTGCAGTGCGTTGTCCGCATGATGCTCCTTGTGTTCGCGGTTTCCCCGCCGTCGTCTGTGCGACAGGGCCGATCTTCTTTCCGGGGGCACCGATGAACACGTCACGGTTGCCAGTCACCTTGGCCGGGACCCAGCGGTGCCCTAGAGTGGGCACCGCGCGGTGAACTTCTTGATCGTGGGGGCAACACTAACACAAAGCAGACAGAGCTGTCTACTTTTGATTCTCCTTGACCCTGACACGGTGACAGGGCATCGACTGGACGCATGAACCGTTTGACCACAGCCTTCAGCAGCCCGGACGCCAGCGTGCGTATGCGTGCCAGCCTCGCCGCCGGGACGGATCCGCAGGTGGGGGACCTCACCCAGCTCATCACCCAGTGCCGGGAGGAGCCGGACTTCTTCGTCCGCGACATGCTCACCTGGGCGCTGACCCGGCACGACCCCGCGCGGGTCGTCCCGCTCCTGCTCCAGGAACTGGACTCCCCTGCCAACCGGGCCAGGTCACAGGCACTGCACACCCTCTCCAAAATCGGGGACACGGACGCCTACCCGTACATCATCGAGCACCTGCAGGACGAGGACGCCGAGGTTGCCCGGACCGCCTGGCGCGCCGCCACGGGCCTCGCACCCGACGAGGAGAAAGCCAGCCTCGCTGACGTGCTCACGGGGCAACTCGGCCGCGGTGACCGGGAGATCCGGCGCAGTCTATCGCGGGCATTCCTGGAACTCGGGGAATACGGCCGTCCCGCCCTCGAAGCGAATTGCGGCGTCCACGCCCGTGCCACCCTGCTGATTCTCGACGACCCGGGGCTGGGCTTTGATGCCGCCGAGTACGAGGCACGGCAGCAGGCCCCGAACTAGTCTGAGGAACCATGCTCATCGGCGAGGTGTCCCGGCTCTCGGGCGTCAGCGTGCGCATGCTCCGCCACTACGACAGGACCGGCCTGGTCAGCCCGTCGCACCGCACCTCCACCGACTACCGTTCCTACGACGACGGCGACATCGGACGTCTGATGAAGGTGGAGGCCCTGCGTACCCTCGGCATGAGCCTGGGCGAAGTCCGTGCCGCCCTCGACGACCCCGCCCTGGATGCCGCCGCCGTCCTCACGAGGCTGCAGGAGGAGACCCGTCAGCGCGTCATTGCCGAACAGGACCTCCTGACCCGTCTGGAGGACATCGGCGGCTCCGGCCCCGACAGCTGGGAGGACGTCCTGCAGGTGACGTCGCTGCTGACCACGCTCCGCAGTGGATCGTCCCGGCAACGCCAGGCCGCCGCACTGCAGTCGGAGGCCGGACAGGCGACCGCGGCACTCGTGGAGTCCTACCTGGAGGAGGAGGACGTCAACGCCGCCGCGACCTTACGGTGGTCCGTGGTCAGGGCCGGGGAGGACGCGGTACCGGCCCTCCTGTCGTTCGAGGGTGATTCCACCACTGACCTGCGCATCATCGAGGCTCTGGGCGACATCGCCGGCGACGACGCCACCGACGGGCTCCGGAGTTTCCTGCAGGACGCGGCCCCCGGGGTCGCGTCAACGGCCGCACTGGCCCTCGCCCGGCGCGGGATCATCGACCACGATCTGCGCGACAGGCTGATCGGGATGATCACCGACGGCGACCATGATGTGGAGCCGCCGAACTCCTGGCGGATTCATCGGGCATCGTGGCTGAACTGGAGGAAAGGCTCGGGACTGTGCACGACGCCGCGTCCCGCCTCCGCCTCGTCCAGGCACTCGGTGAGGTTCCCGGAGACGACGCGGGGAACGTCCTGAACGGACTGGTCAGCGACCCGGACCCCACGGTCGCCGGAACCGCCCGCTACCTCAGCCAAGCAGCCAGTCGTTCGGACTGAACAGCTCGAAGTGAACGCCGGTCGGCTGCAACGAGGGAAGCTCAGCGAGCTGGCTACGGACGTCCTGCAGGAAACCGTTGCCACCACACAGGTACCAGTGCGCACCAGCCGGAATCTCCAGCTCTGCGAGGTGAATTCTCTTTCCCTCACCCGTGTAGCTGCGGTGTCGCCGCACGGTCGACCCCTGCGACGCCAGAGCATCCAGCAGGCCCCTGGTGACCTCGCGCTGGGCGTAGTCCGCCTCCGAGGTGTCTGAGTGAATGACCGTGACATCGCGGGTACCGGCACCAGCGACCAGAGCCGCGAGCATGCCGGTCATCGGGGTCGAACCAATGCCCGAACTGACCAGCACCACCGGGGTTGTGTCATCATCGGTGAGCACCAGGTCACCCGCGGGCAGCGTGGCATCCACCCGGTCACCGACAGCGAGCCTGTCCAGCAGTGCCGCAGAGACCTCGCCGTCGCGTTGCACGGCAATGGTGAACCCGGCATCGTCCCAGTTGACCAGCGAGTACTGGCGCAACTGGCGGGCACCGTCCTCCATCAGCACACCGATCGAGGTGTACTGCCCGGGCTTCGTCGCAGTGAAGGCACCCGGTGCGTCCGGCACGTCGAAGGTCAGCTCGGAGACAGCCCCGGACAGGACGCGGCGCGTGACCAGCACCGCGTTGCGGAACACATCGCCGGGCTCCACCTCGGCGGTGGCGTAGAGGGTGTTCTCCTCCCCGATCAGGACATTCGCCATCAGCCAGTAGACCTCGTCCCACGCCTCGGCGACCTCCGGGGTCACCGCTTCTCCGAGAATCTCCCCGATCGCTGCGAACAGGTGCTCGTGGACGATGTCGTACTGGTCGGCGGTGATGCCGAGGGAGACGTGCTTGTGCGCGATCCGCGACAGCATCTCAACCGGATCCGGTCCATCCGGGTCGACAAGCATAGTGGCGAAGGTCGCCACGGACGCCGCGAGCGCCTTCTGCTGTCCGCCGGTGCGCTGGTTGCCCCGGTTGAAGGTGTCGCGGAGCAGTTCAGGGTGCGCGACGAACATGCGGCCGTAGAATGCGCGGGCGATCTCCTCGATGTGGGCACCCACCACCGGAAGCGTGGCCTTGATCGTCTCCTCGTGCTCGGCGGTGAGGTGCGCGGTGCGGGTGGATTCGCGCAGGGGTGCGTCAGTCGTGAACATCAGTGGGGTCCTTTTCAGTGCGGATGGGATGTGGTGCGCGGCATGCCGACGGACACGGGTCCGGACGGTGCCGGAGCCGTGCGGTCTATCAGTTCCCCGAGGGTCACACCGTCGAAAGTGGCGAAGAAGCTCTCCTGCGCCTGGGCGAGTAGATGGCGTAGTGCACAATCGCGCGGGGCAAGTGGGCAGGGGTTGTCGCCGTGACAGTCGACGACCTCGCCGCGGCCCTCGAGCTCGCGCAGCAGGACGCCGATGTCCGACTCTCTCGCCCCTTCGGCGAGATACACCCCACCGCTTCTACCCCGGACGGATCCGAGGACGCCGAGAGCCGCCAGCCGTGCGACGACCTTCTTGATGTGTGAGGCTGGCGCATTGGTCTGGACGGCGAGTTCACCGACAGTGCGGCGTTCCGCGGGGTCGGTGGCGCCGGCGGTCCCGGTGTCGCCGAGGATCATCAGCGACCGCAAGCTCAGGTCCGCGAACTTGGTGAGGTGCATGGACCCCACGCTAGACGCACATTAGGAAAAGGTACATCCGAAATACCCCATAAATGATAGGGGTCATCGCAGGTCAGGGTACCTTCATCATCGACTGACCGGCGGCAGGCCCGTAGTCCCGCGAGCATTATTGATCTCCGTCACATTGTCGGTTCCCACTGGCCTTCCGCTCCGACAGGCAGGGCGACGGTACCCGGAGCAACTTTCGCACTGTGAGTGTTGGGGGTGGCCGGTCTGGGACTGGCTGGCAGAGTAGATATTGGCCGTACCATCCCCCTGCGATCGTGGCCCACTTTCGCACTGGCCCCCACCGGGTGCCTTGGTCTGGATTTGCCCGATCGAAGCGTAAGTAGGGGTGGCCGACCGGCACCTACCCGGCCCACTTGCGGAGACTTGATCAGAAGGTTGTCCACCCCACCACAATGCGGGGCGTGACTCATCACAGTGTTGTCCCGAAGTGACTCACCCCGGACACGGTACCGGCCGACCACGGCCGAACCACACAGTCAACTGCAAGGAACAACCGCAATGTCCACTATTGCGCATACGCGCCGATTTGTCGTCGGCGTCGACACCCACGCCCAAAACCACGTCTACGCCATCACCACCGCCACCGGCGAGATCATCGACACGAGAGCCTTCCCCACCAGCCACGCAGGCATCCACCGTGCGATGAACTGGGTGACCCGCCGCACCGACAACACCGACGAGATCCTCTGGGTCGTTGAAGGCGCCGCGTCCTACGGTGCCCTGCTGACCGCGGCGGTGAGCTCCGCAGGCTTCCAGGTCGCCGAGGCCCCGCAACTGGGCCGCCACCTCACCCACGGCACCGGCAAGTCCGACACCCTCGATGCCCAACGCATCGCGGTTGCCGCCCTGCCGATCGACGAGGGGTTGCTGCGCACACCCCGGGCCCACGACGGGGTCCGGGCGGCACTGCGCGTGTTGGTCAGTGCACGCGATGCGATGACCGGCGAGCACACCCGCGAGGTCAACGCGCTGACCGCGTTGCTGCGCACCCACGATCTGGGCATCGATGCCCGCCGGGGGTTGACCGGCGCCCAGATCAGCGAGATATCCCGCTGGCGGGTGCGCAACGAGGACCTCGTCGCGGCCGCCGCCCGGGCCGAGGCGGTGCGCCTGGCTACCCGGATCATCGCACTCGATGAGCAGCTGGCCGGAAATAAAGCCCAGCTCACCGAGTTGATCACGGTCAGCGAGGCGGCACCGTTGCTACGCCAGAGAGGGTTCGGGCCCGTCAGTGTGGCGATCTGTTTGACCGCGTGGTCGCATCACGGCCGAATCCGTTCGGAAGCCGCGTTCGCCGCGTTGGCCGGGGTCAACCCGATCCCGGCGTCGTCGGGCAAGACCGTGCGCCACCGGCTCAACCGTGGCGGTGACCGTCGGCTGAACCGGGCGTTGCACATGGTCGCGCTGAACCGAATGACCTATGACGCGGAAACCAGGGCCTACGTCGCTAAACGCCGGGCTGAGGGACGCACCACCAAGGAGATCCGCCGGTGTGTGAAACGCTACCTCGCCCGAAAGGTCTACCGGATACTCAGCGCCGCAGAACCGGTACCACTCGCGGCTTGACAGACATAGAAGGATCCGTGAGCGCGGACCGCAGAAAAGTGACCTGGTGTTTTCCGGATTCCGAATGCCGGTGGGTGCGAAAGCTACGTTCCAGGTGGTGGCGGATTTGCTGGTGGTCACGGTTGGCACGCCTGGCGGCACCGGGCGACGCCCCCGTAGGCTGGATCCCAACCTCACAATCCACGTATGCGACGGTGAGAACCATGAGCAACCTGCCACTTCTGGAACTTGATGCCGGTGACCGCGTGTTGTGCGTGGTCGCACATCCGGACGATCTCGAGTACGGCGCCTCCTCAGCGGTCGCCCGGTGGACAGCGCAGGGAATCACACCACCTACCTCCTGCTGACCTCCGGCGAAGCGGGGATCGACGGCACGGAGCCCGCGGACACCGCCCGCATCCGCGCCAGCGAGCAGCAACAGGCCTGCGCGCAGGTCGGGGTCGGGGACCTGCGCATCCTGGGGTTTCCCGACGGGGTACTCGAGTACTCCCTGGAGATGCGGGAGTCCATCGCTGGCGTGATCCGCAGCGTCCGGCCCACGGTGGTGGTGACCATGGACTGGTCCGAAGGAATGCCGTGGGGACTGAACCAGGCCGACCACCGGGTGGCGGGCCTGGCCACACTCGACGCCGTCCGCGACGCCGGCAATCGGTGGGTGTTCCCGGATCTGGCCGATGACCGGGGGAACACGCTGGACCGCTGGCAGGCGTCACGCCTGCTCGTGTTCGGGTCCGGTTCGCCGACCCACGCCGTCGACGTGACGGGGGAACCGGTGGAGAAGGGGCATCTCCTCCCTGGAACAGCACCGGGAGTACCTGTCCGCGCTGCCCGACCACCCGGAACCGAGGGAGATGATTCTCTCCACCACCCGGGAGACAGGTGCCGGCGCCGGCGTCGACCATGCCGTGGAGTTCAGGAGCTACGACATGTAGCTTCCGCCGTTACCCGTCCCCCGGCAGTTTCGCGAAGGTGTCCAGGTCATTGAACACGCCGCGCAGGATCTCGGCGTCCCGCGCCGTGCCCTCGTGCCGGAAGCCCGCATTGCGCGCGACCGCGCAGGACGCGGCATTCTCCGGGTTCGCCCGGATCTGCACCCGGTGCGCCCGGTAGTCGAAGAGGAACTCCGCGACCGTCCGCACCACAGAGGTCATCACCCGACGACCGCGCAGGTGCGGTGCGGTGGTGTAGCCGAGCTCCACACACCGGGCCTCGCGGTCGACCAGGCGGACCTCCAGCGTGCCGCCGAACTCCCCCGGCGTGAACGGGTCGTCCACGATCCACAGCATCGCGAGGGGCGACATGCGCATCGCGCGGAGGAAATCCTCGGCGTCCCTGCGGCTGTAACCGTCCGGCAGGTGCGTGAACCGGCGCGACCCCTCGTCCCTGCTGGACCGCACCAGCGCCGGGATGTCGGTGTTCACGGGGGCCCGGAGCCGCAGCGGGGTACCGTCCTGCAACTCGCCGACGATGTCGGCGGACGGCAGGGGCCAGCTCATCGGCTCGTTGTCGGTCATGGTGTCAGAGATTACCCGTCGGCGGGACCTACAGGTCCTCCGAGGAGAAGTACCGTGGCCGGGCGGACAGCAGCTCCACTTCGGGGCGGGCGGCGGCGAGCCGTTCAACAGCCTCGACGACCTCCACCACGTGCTCCCGGTCCGCACTGACCACCGACACCCCGACCCCCAGTCGACGGTGCAGGTCACGGCTGTCCACCTCCGCAACGGAGACGTCGAACCGACGGCGGATGTCGGCGATCAGGGGACGTGCCACCGAGCGCTTCTGCTTGAGGGAGCGCACGTCGCCGAGGAGGAAATCGAGTTCAAGGGTTCCGATCCACATATGGGGATCAGACTCTACCCCGGGATCCGGGGATTCAACAGACCCGACCCGACCGGCACATCCGCGGGATCGGCGCTCAGGGTGACCTGCCTGTTCCTCCCGTCCACGAACACCACCCGCGGGTTGTAGTCCCTGAGCTCCTCGGAATCGTACTGGGCGTAGCTGATGATGATCACCAGGTCACCGGGGTGGACCAGGTGGGCGGCGGCGCCGTTGATCGAGATCATGCCGGAGCCCCGCTCGCCGGTGATGGCGTAGGTCGTCAGGCGGGAGCCGTTGTCGACGTCGACGATGTCGATCTGCTCCCCCTCGAGCAGGTCAGCGGCCTCCATCAGGTCGGCGTCGATGGTGCAGGAACCCACGTAGTGCAGGTCGGCCTGCGTGACGGTCGCCCGATGGATCTTGGACTTCATCATGGTGCGAATCACGTAAGCGACCCTACCCCGCAGTGGAGGTCAATGAGGAGTTCTCGTCGATATTCCGGAAGCCGATCCCCACCGGAAGCCCGACGTTGTCGATCAGCCGCGTCTGTCCGACCCGCGCCGCGATCAGCAGCCGGGCATCCCCGACCTCCGGCGCCTCGTCCAGGTCCAGGCCACGGAGCTCAAGGTAGTCGACCTCGATGCCCTCCCCTCCGGCGAGCACCCCGCGGGCGGTCTCCAGCACGGCATCCGCGCCCTGCTCGGCGACGTGTGCCCCGGCGAGCAGCGCCGCCGACAGGGTCAGCGCCAGTTCCCGCTCATCCTCGGAGAGGTAGACGTTGCGCGAGGACTTCGCCAGCCCGTCCGCCTCGCGCACGACCGGCACCCCGTGGACGGCGACATCCAGGTTCAGGTCGGTGACCATCTGCTGGATCAGGACGAGCTGCTGGTAGTCCTTCTCCCCGAAGAAGGCGTGGTTGCAGTGGGTGATCCGGAACAGTTTCGAGACCACGGTAAGCACCCCGGCGAAGTGGGTGGGACGCCGCTCCCCCTCCAGGACCGCCCCGGTCGGCCCCGGGTTCACCGTGGTGCGGGGACCGCTGGGGTACATCTCGCGGGCGGTCGGGGCGAACACGGCGTCCACCCCGGCGGCACGGAGCTTCGCCACGTCGTCGTCGAGGGTGCGCGGGTAGGCGTCCAGGTCCTCGCCCTCGCCGAACTGCAGCGGATTGACGAAGACGGAGACCACCACCAGCGCCCCCGGCAGCTGCTGGGCGGCGCGCACCAGCGCCAGATGCCCCTCGTGCAGCGCGCCCATGGTGGGGACGAGCACAACGGGACGTCCCGCCTTGCGCATCGCGCGGGTGAGTTCACCGATCTTCTCGATCTCGGTGTAAACGGTGGCCTGCCCCGGGGTGAAACTCACCGGCAACTCCTTCGTGTGAGACTGCAACAACCGTGTAGACAGGGTAGTCCCCTGCCCTCCAGATCCCTAGCCGAGGTGGCTGGCCACAGGCGCAGACGGGAGATAGTTCTACGCCCGTGCACGCTCAGGCCCTGTCAGGGCCCCGTTGCGTGCACGGGCGTAGAACAATTCCGGTGACAGGGTGCGACTACGACTCCACCGCACGCTCCACGTTCAACGAACCGTAGGTCTGGGCCGTGCGTTCCGCATCCTGCCGGTAGGCCCGGGCCAGACCGTTCGTCCCGGGCCCTGAGGGGAGGGCGTCCAGTGCGCCGAGATGGCGCAGGACGGTGGCCGCGTCATCGCGGGCCGTCGGCCCGGTCAGCGCGCCCATCCTGCGTTCCAGGGCAGCGGACACCGCCGTCGGCAGGATCCGGCGCAGCATCAGCGCCGAGTCCGGGTTCTCCGCGGAGCCGCCGACGTCGTCCCCGACGTCCCCTCCCGCCGTACCGGCATCGGCCAGTGCGTGGTCGAGCATCCGCAGCGCCTCACTGACCTGGGTGACCACATGGTTCGCCCCGTGCGCCATCGCCGCGTGGTAGAGCGTCCTGTTCTCCTCCGCGACCGTCACGGGAACGCCACCCATCGTCCCCACGAGAAGTTCCGCGACGGCTGCCCCGGTGTCGGAGTCGCTGGTGATCCCCCACGCGCACCCCAGGAGGTTGTCGGTGTCCTCGGCGCGGTCCAGGAAGGTCATCGCCGGGTGCAACGCCAACGGCAGTGCACCGTTGTCCGTGACCGGCTGCAGCACGCCGCACCCCAGGGCCCCGGCGGTGTGCAGCACGATCTGCCCCTCCCGGACAGTGGCGGCAAGCTCCCCGACGACCCCGGGCAGTTCAGGGTCGGGGACGGCGAGGACGACCAGTGCCGCCTGGGCCGCGTCCTCCACCGTCGTGACGGGGACGGACGGAAGGCGGGACGCGGCACGCTCGCGGGAGGTCTCCGACCTGGCCACGATGCCGTGGATGTGGTGGCCGGCACGCTGCAGGGACTCCGCGACGGCGGTACCGACGGACCCGGCAGAAATGACCCCCACCGACAGGCGGGGTTCCTGCCGGTCGGTCACTTAGCGTTCTTCTTCATCTGCGCCATCAGCTGCGCGACGGTCAGACCACCCTCGTGCTCGTCGGCGCGGCGACGTCCGTGTGCCTCCTCGTCCGGGACCTCCGCGGCGCGGCGGCGGCGCGGCTCCCCGGCGGATCCGGCGGGCTCGTCCGAGTCGGGTGCGGAGGGCTCAGGCTGGGAGGCCGCGGGCTCAGCTGCCGCTGGCTCCGGGGCTTCCGGCTCGACGGGTGCCTGCCTGGCGGGCTCCTGGGCGGCCTCCTGGGCGGCCTCCGGCTGCTCTGCCCCGGCGTCTGCAGCCGGTGCGGATGATCCGGTGTCCGCGCCGTCCTCCATCGCCCTGGTGTCGACGACCATCGGGATCTGGGTGGTGTCCTGGCTGTCCGCACCGGACCAGCGCACCGCGGCGAAGGTGCCGGTGGCGAAACCGCCCCGGCGTCCTCCCGAATGCTGTTCCTGCTGCTCCTGCGGCTCCGGCTGGGCGTGCTGCTCGGGTGCGGGGGACTTCGGCGCTGCCGCGGCGGAACCGGCGGCCGGTTCGGACGACGGCCGGGATCCGCTGCGCTCCAGCTCAATGATCCGCTCGGCGCGGGCCTTCAGCGACACCTGTTCGTCGGTCCACTCCCCGCCGGACAGGTCCGAGAGCTGCTCGCGCATGGCCTCCAGCTCCTTGCGGATGGAGTCCAGGGTCGCGTCGCGCTCGGTGTTCAGCCGGGTCCGGTAGTCCTTCTCCAGCTCCACCTCGCGGCGCTGTGCCTCGGCGCGCTCGAAGTCGAGCTCGGCCTTGTGGCGACGCTCCTGCTCCTGCCGGCGGCTGCGTTCCTCTCCGATGACCCCGGAGTAGCGCGACACCAGGATCGCGCCGAAGAACGCCGCCCACAGGGAGGTGATGACCGCAACATTGAGCCACATCTCCGAGTCGACGAAGAACATGATGATTGTCGCGGCGAGGGCCAGGACGAACACGAGGTACATCAGCAGTTTGAGGCCGCCGCCACCGGGCGTGCGGGACTCGCGCCGGCTCGACGGATCAGGAAGCCGGTGCGACTCGTCGGGCGAATACGCAGAACTCATGGGGACAACAGTACATCCCCCCGGCCGTTATCCGGGTCGGCATCGCCGGGTGGCACGAGGCAACTTCGTTCCAGCCACACGCCCGCCCCCGCCATCGCCGCCCCGGCAACCAGGCACGTCACCGCCCCTGGGGTGTCCTGCTGCGCGGCGAGCAACTCGCTGTGGCGGAGCAGGACGTACACCGTCACCCCTGCGTACAGCCCTCCGACCACGGCCCCGATCCAGGCGGCCGCCTTGCCGAACAGGGCGCACCGGGAGATGAACACCGGCGACATCTGGGAGCGGTCCTGCCCCACGGACCCGTCCTCGATCCGGCGGCGCACGAGCAACGCGAGTACCGCGGCGACGATGGCGAAGACCCACAGGGCCAGGGAGGACCCGACCGTGATCCTCGGGAAACTCCCGTAGAACGTCCAGGCGGCGGCGAACCCGACGACGACCGCCCCGGCGGCCGCGGTGAGCAGCAGGGGGATGCTGGTCGTGGACATGCCGTTGCCTGATGTCGCCATCATGGTGCCCATGCTACGTCGGGCAGGGCCCGGATTCCCGCCGTCTCCGACGGGTCGTCCCCCTCGAGATCCTCCAGCAGCCGTGACACCGGGCGCCCGGACAGCTCGGCGTCCGGGTCCGCGTCGAGCCACGGCACCAGGACGAACGCCCGACGGTGCGCCCACGGGTGCGGCAGGACGAGTTCCTCGCCCCAGCGTCCGTCGCTGGCCACCCCGCCGCGTTCCCCGTCCACTGCCACGATGTCCACGTCGAGGGTGCGCGGGCCCCAGTGCCGGGAGCGCACCCGGCGGGCGCCCTGCTCCAGCTGCTGGCAGACGTGCAGCAGGTCGAGCGGTTCCAGGGCCGTGTCGACGACCAGGATGCTGTTGCGGAACTCGTCCTGGTCGGTCACCCCCCACGGCGGGGTCGCGTACATTGCGCTGGCGGCGACCGGGGTCACGTCCGGCCGCGCGGCCAGTGCGTGGGCGGCGACCCGGATCTGCTCCTCCGGCCCCGACAGCGGCCCCGCGAGGTTCGACCCGAGGGCGAGAACGGCGCGGTACGTCATGTCCGCGGTCCAGGGGCCTTGCGCGAACGCCGGGCGACCACGCGCACATCGGAGAACGGGTGGTGGATCGGGGCGTCCGGCTTGTGGACGGTGACCTCCACCGCGATGACCCGGTCGAGCCCGTTGATCCGGTCGGCGATGGTGGCGGAGACAGTCTCGATGAGGTCGAGGCTCTCCCCGGAGACCACGTCCACGGCGATGTCCGCCAGGTCGACGTACGAGATCGTCCTGTCGATGTCGTCGTCGGCGACGGCGTCGGTGAAGTCCGTCCACACCACCAGGTCCACGATGAACTTCTGTCCCTTGGCCTTCTCGAAGTCGTAGACCCCGTGGTAGCCGTAGACCTCCAGTCCGTCCAGCTCGATGCGGTCAGCCACGGCGGGCCCTCCATCCGTCAGGTAGTGCGGGGCCGCGGCCGGTGGCCACGGCGTGTGCGACGTCCACCGCTGTCCGGTTCGCCGCGACGTCGTGGACCCGGACGGCCCAGGCGCCGGACGCCGCGGCCAGTGCGGACAGTGCCGCGGTCGCCTCGTCGGCGGGCGCCGAGTCCGCCGGTGCCGGCTTGCCGTCGGCGTCGGGACGCAGCGCGGTGAGGAATCGCTTTCGGCTCGCGCCGATCAGAACACGGTATCCCAGCTCCAGGTAGTTCCGCATGCCGTTCAGCAGGGCCCAGTTGTCGTCGGCGTCCTTGGCGAAGCCGAGCCCGGGGTCGAGGATGAGCCGTTCGCGCGGGATCCCGGCGTCCTGCGCCTGCTGCGCCAGATCGGTGAGCACGGTGACGACGTCGGCGAGAACCCCGCCGGCCCGGGCACCGTAGTCGGCGCGTCCGGCGGCCGACTCGAAACGCCCGGCCCGCCAGTGCATCAGGCAGTAGTCCACGGCCCGGTGCCGGTTCGCCTCCGCCACGGCCCGGTACATGCCGGGGTCCGCCTGGCCGCCGGAGACGTCGTTGACGATGTCCACCCCCGCCTCGACCGCGGCGCGCGCCGTGGAGGCACGCATGGTGTCCACACTGGTCGTGATCCCGTCGGCGTGCAGCGCCCGGATCACCGGGACCACGCGGGACGCCTCGACGTCCGCGTCCACCCGGGTGGCGCCGGGACGCGTCGACTCCCCGCCGACGTCGACGATGTCGGCACCTCCGGCAACCATGGCCCGGGCGTGGGCGAGCGCGGCGTCCGTGGTGCTCCACTGGCCGCCGTCGGAGAAGGAGTCCTCGGTGACGTTGAGGATCCCCATCACCAGTGTGCGGTCGTCCCCCGGCATCAGTTGCCCCGGATCAGGCTGAGAACCTCCGCGCGGGAGCGGGCGTCGTTGCGGAAACCGCCGCGCACGGCGGAGGTGACGGTCGTCGCCCCCGGTTTGCGGATGCCCCGCATCGCCATGCAGAGGTGCTCGGCCTCGATGACGACGATGACGGCCTGCGCCTCCAGGTGCGTGTCCACCGCATCAGCGATCTGGCTGGTCAGACGTTCCTGGACCTGCGGGCGCTTGGCGTAGCCGTCCGCCAGGCGGGCCAGCTTGGACAGCCCGGTGACCTTGCCGGAGTCCCCGGGGATGTACCCGATGTGGACGTGCCCGTAGAACGGCACCAGGTGGTGCTCGCAGGTGGAGTAGATCGGGATGTCCTTGACCAGGACGAGTTCCCGGTGGTCCTCGTTGAAGGTCTTCGCCAGGACGTCCGCCGGGTCACGGAAGAGGCCGTCGAAGGACTCCCGGTAGGCACGGGCGACGCGGGAGGGTGTGTCCTGCAGTCCCTCCCGGTCGGGGTCCTCCCCGAGGGCGAGCAGCAGTTCGCGGACGGCGGCCTCGGCGCGGGGCTGGTCGAAGCTACTCTCGTCGATCTGTTCTTCAGGCACTGTGTCTCCCGCTCTAGTTGTCGCGGCGGTGGTGGCGGCCGCCATCGCCGGTGGAATCGCCGTTGTCCCCGGCGCTGTCGCCGCCGTCGCGGTCCGGCTGCTCATTGTCGGGCAGCCGGAACCCGCGCTGCTGCGGGGGCTGCGGAGCGGGGCCGTAACTGCTCTCCCCGGGGTGGCGGGCGGGAGCGGACCGGTCGACCGGGTTCACCTCGTCCTGGCCACCCCACAGGTGGTCGGGGCCGTCGGCGCTGGGGGCGCGGCCGCTCCACCGGCCCGTCCTCGGACGCTCCGGGTACTGCGGCGGCTGCGGTGCCGGGCCGTCCTGTCCCTCCTCCTCTTCCTGCCGCAGCGCGCGTTCCTTCTCCTCACGCCGGCGCTCCATACGGGCGCGGCGCGCGGCGGAGAAGAAGTCGTTGCGGGCCGGAGGCTCCTCGCCGCGCTCACGGGCCAGCTCATTGGGGGTCTTCACCGGCTCGCGGTTGTCCCTCGGGTGCCCGGAGTCCTGGTTGTCGAAGATCTCGGTGAACTCCGCCGGCTCCATGTCGTCGAAGATGGCCTCCAGGTCGGGACGCCGCAACGTCTCCTTCTCCAGCAGTTTCTCGGCGAGCCTGTCCAGGTAGTCCCGGTTGTCGCGGAGGATGCTGTAGGCGATCGAGTGGGCCTTCTCGATGAGCATGCGGACCTGCTCGTCGATCGTGGCGGCCACGGCCGGGGAGTAGTCCAGGGAGCCCTGGCCACCGCGTCCGACGAACGGGTCGCCCTGTTCCTCGCCGTACTTCACGGCACCGAGCTGCGGGCTCATGCCGTACTCGGTGACCATCGCGCGGGCGATCTTCGTGGCCTGCTCGATGTCCGCGGACGCACCGGTGGTCGGTGAGCCGAACACCAGCTCCTCGGCGGCACGTCCGCCCATCGCGAAGACCAGGCGGGCGAAGAGCTCGGAGCGGTTGTACATGCCCTTGTCGTCCTCGGGGACGGCCATCGCGTGCCCGCCGGTCTTGCCACGGGCGAGGATGGTGACCTTGTAGACGCGCTCGATGTCCTTGATGCCCCAGGCGGCCAGGGTGTGGCCGCCCTCGTGGTAGGCGGTGACCTTCTTCTCGTGCTCGGAGATGATCTTGCCGCTGCGGCGCGGACCGCCGATCACACGGTCGGTGGCCTCCTCCAGGGCGTCGCCGGTGATCACGTTGCCGTCCACGCGGGCGGTCAGCAGCGCCGCCTCGTTCAGGACGTTGGCCAGGTCCGCGCCGGACATCCCGACCGTGCGCTTGGCCAGGGAGTTCAGGTCAACGTCATCGGCGAAGGGCTTGCCCTTGGAGTGCACGCGCAGGATCTGCTCACGCCCGGCGATGTCCGGGTTGCTGACCGGGATCTGCCGGTCGAAACGGCCCGGGCGCAGCAGTGCGGGGTCCAGGATGTCCGGACGGTTCGTCGCGGCCATGAGGATCACGTTCTCGCGGTCGCTGAAGCCGTCCATCTCGACCAGGAGCTGGTTGAGGGTCTGCTCGCGCTCGTCGTGGCCGCCGCCCATCCCGGCGCCGCGCTGGCGTCCGACAGCGTCGATCTCGTCGACGAAGATGATGCAGGGACTGTTCTCCTTGGCGGTCTTGAACAGGTCGCGCACACGGGAGGCACCGACACCGACGAACATCTCCACGAAGTCGGAGCCGGAGATGGTGTAGAACGGCACACCGGCCTCACCGGCGACAGCGCGGGCCAGCAGCGTCTTACCCGTGCCGGGCGGACCGTAGAGCAGCACGCCGCGGGGGATCTTCGCGCCGAGTTCCTCGTAGCGGTCCGGGTTCTGCAGGAAGTCCCGGATCTCGTCGAGCTCCTCGACGGCCTCGTCGGCACCGGCGACATCGTCGAAGGTGGTCTCCGGGTTGTCGACGTTGAGTTCCTTGGCCTTCGACTTGCCGATGTTGAAGGGCCCTCCGGCACCTCCCCCCTGCATGCGCGTGAGGAAGAACAGCAGCAGCGCACCGATCAGCAGGATCGGCAGCAGCATCACCAGCAGTGAACCGAGCATGCTGTCCTCGGTGACGTTGGTGGTGTACTGGTCGGCGTCGGACGCCTCGACCCGGTCGAAGACCGTGTCCGCGGCCCGTGCCGGGTACTGCGCGATGACCTGGTCGATGCCGTCCTTGCCGTCGACGCTGATCTCATCGCGCAGCTTCATCTGGAGCTGCTGCTCACGGTCGTTGATCTGCACTTCTTCGACGTTGTTGTCGTCGACCTGCTCCAGCGCCACGGACGTGTCGACGTCGTCGTAGCCGCGGGTGGAGTCGGTGAGGACGCCGAAGGCGTAGATCGCTACGAGGACCGCGGCGACGATGGCGGCGATCCTCAGAACCCTCTTCTTGTTCATAGTCCCACTAGCGTATCGCAGGAGCCGACGGCGCGTTTCCCCACCCTGGGGACGCGAATGACGTCAGCTGTACACGCTGGGCCGCAGCGTGCCGACCCAGGGAAGGTCGCGGTACCGCTCGGCGAAGTCCAGTCCGTAGCCGACGACGAAGTCATTGGGGATGTCGAAGCCGATGTCCGTGGCGTCCACCTGCTCCTGCACCGTCTCGGGCTTGCGCAGCAGGGCGATGACCTCCAGGCTCTTCGGCCCACGACCGGAGAGTTCATCCACCAGCCAGGACAGCGTGATGCCGGACTCGATGATGTCCTCGAGGATGATCACGTTGCGTCCGCGGATGTCCCGCTTGAGGTCGAGGTGGATCTCCACGGTGCCCGAGGACTGTGCCTCGTCGCCGTAGGTGGACACCGCCATGAACTCCATCTGGGTGGGCACGTCCATCGCCCGGGCGAAGTCCGCGATGAAGTAGGTCGCCCCCTTCAGGACACAGACCAGGATCGTGTCCTCCTCCTCGCCCCGGTAGCGGTCGCTGGCGGCCTGCGCCATCTCCGCGATGCGGGCGTGGAGGGTCGGTTCGTCGACGAGGATGGCCTCCACGTCGTCGAGGTAGCAGTTGTCGGGTACGTCGGTTCTCTTCGTGATCATCGGTTCTCGACTCCTGCGGTCTGGGCGATTTCCAGCTGACTTCCGGTGTCCGTCCGGCGGCGACGCACCACCAGTCGACGGGTCACCCCCATTGTAGATGCCTGCGCCCGGGCGCTCGCAGCGGCCGGGTAGGGCACCGCCACCGGACCCTGCCCATGCCAGTCGGAGACCAGGGCATCCAGCATCACCAGGTGCGCCGACGTCAGTGGTCCGGCAAGGTCGGCGAGCCACAGTCTCAGGACGCGGCGGCGCAGGGCTGCGGGCTGGTTCTCCACGTCCTCCACCGGCAGGACGCGCCGGTCGTCCCGGACGATCCCGTCGAGCACCTCCTGCGCCATCGCGTGGAGCAGGTCGGCGTCCTGGCGCAGCATCCGGGCCGACCGGGCGAGGTTGCCCGGGCTCCCCTCCCCCAGCACATCGCGGACCAGCGGCAGGAGTTCATGACGCACCCGTGCACGGACGATGTCCGGGGATTCATTGTGCGGGTCGTGCCAGGGTTCCAGACCCAGCTCGGCACAGCTTCCGAGGGTGTCGTCCCTGGTCGCGTGCAACAGGGGCCGTCCCAGCCAGGACGCCCCCGCCGTCACCGCGTGGTGGTCATGGCTGACCTCCCGGAGGCCCGCGAGACTTCCCGTCCCCGAGCCGCGGGCCAGGGCGAGGAGCAGCCCCTCGGCATCGTCGTCCGCGGTGTGCGCCACCAGGACGGGGCGCCCGTGTGCATGCTCCCCGAGTGCTGTGTAGCGGGCGTCACGGGCGGCGGCCTCGCCCCGTCCGGCCACGTTGACCGTGGCGATGACGGAATCCGCGCCGAGCTGCCGACAGATGTCCGCGGCGGTGGCCGCCACGTCCGCTGACCCGTCCTGCAGTCCATGGTCCACGGTGACGGTGGTGACCTCCAGCCCGGCGTGGACGCAGGCGGCGGCCAATGCCAGCGAGTCCCCGCCGCCGGAGACCCCGCAGACCACCGGGTCGCCGGGACTGACCAGGTCCGGGTGGTCGTCCAGGAATCTGCCGAGGCTGCGGCGCACAGCGAGGGTGCGGGGCGTCCTGATCACCGGACTCCCTCCGTCCCCGCCACGCTCGCCGGAAGTTCTACCACTTTTTCACCGGCGCCGGCCACAAAACCCCAGGCCGCGAAGATTCCTGTCACCGAAGAATGGTAGGACTTCCGGGAGTGGCACGGGGGACGCCGCATGACAGGCACCTGCTCCGCCTACTCCGCGGTGCGCAGCGCGGCGGCCAGCCGGTCCAGGGCGGCGCGCCCGGCATCCATGTCGGAACCGTTGGACAGGAAGGAGAAGCTCAACGTGCGCCCAGCCTCGGTGGTGACCGTCCCCGCCAGGGCGTTCACGCCGTCGAGCGTGCCGGTCTTCGCCCGGACCCAGCCCGCACCCTCACCGGAGCCCGAGTCCGCCCCGTAGCGCTCGAACAGGGTTCCGCTGCCGCCCGCGACAGGCAGACCGTCGAGGATGGCACGCAGGTCGTCCCGCGAGGCGGCGGCGTTGATGATGCCGTCGAGGATGCGGGCGGACAGGCGGTTCGCCCCGCTCATCCCGGAATTGTCGCGCAGCACGGCCTTGGACACGTCGATGTCCAGTTCCCCGAGCGCGTCGAGCGTGGCCTTCGTGGCGCCGGCGAAGGTCGGTTCCTCACCGCGGGCCACGGCGACCTCGCGGGCGACCGCTTCCGCGAGCATGTTGTCGCTGTTCAGCAGCATGTCACGGACACGGGTGGTCAGCGGGGCGGAGTACACCGCACCTAAGGGGGCGGAATCCGGGTCATCCTCGCCGACCGGGGCCTCCTCGTTGGTGGTTGTCACCGAAGCGTCCGGGGCCCCGAGCGCCGCGGCCAGGGCGTTACCGGCATCGGAAGCAGGCGACGCGGACCGGGGCGAGTAGTTGTCCGACGGATCGGTCCGCCCGGCATCCACCATCACCGCGGACAGCGGCGCGACATTCCCGGCGGCGATGTCACGCCGGTCCCACGTGCGGTTGAACAGGGACCCGGCGCGCGCGGAGTTGTCCACGATGACCTCGGTGACCTGCTCCTCGCCGAGTGCCTCGCTGACCTGTCCCGCAAGACCCTCAATGTTCGCGGGCGAGGTGAAGAAGCCCGACCCTTCGGAACCCTCCAGGGTCACGTCCCCCTCGCCCTTCAGCACGATCTTGCCGGGCTCGGCCCCGCGGTACACGTGGGTCGGGACGCGTTCGTCCCCGGGCAGGGTCGAGAGCGCGGCCGCTGCCGTGGCGAGTTTCGTGGCCGAGGCGGGGACCATCATCCTGTCGGAGCCTTCGGCCCAGACCTCCTCGCCGGTGGCGATGTCGGTGACGTGCCCCGACAGGGTGCCGAGGGCAGGGTCAGCGGCCGCCTGAGCGAGATCGTCGTCCACCTCGGGGGCGGGGCCGTCGGTGGCGGCGGGCTGCAGGACGGGGGTCGCATCCGGGATCGCGGCGGGATCCTCCACGTCATAGGCGTTCTGGTGGTGGATCACCAGCGCGGTGGCGACGATGGCCGCGACAACAACGAGGAATGCGAGGATGCCGTAGAACCAGCGGCGCGAGGCGGTCGTGCTCATCGGGGCATCAGGGCCTTCCTGTGGTGGATCATGATTTCACCACAGTATCGGACGGGGTGGACACGGTCAGACACCACTGCTCTCCCCTGCCCGTGTGTCGCTTCCAGCCCGTGACTTCAGGATTGCTTCACTCAACCGCCTCGAAAACCTCGCGCTTCGCGTACCTGCGCTGGAACTCCCCCGGCGTCATGCCGGTACGGGTCCTGAAGATCCGCACGAACGAGATGGCGGTGCCGTACCCCACCTGCTCCGCCACCTGACCAACCATCATGTCCGGATTGCGCAGCAACGACCGCGCCCTGGTCAGACGCCGTTCCACAACCCAGTTGCGGTGCGACTGCCCGGTCTGGCGCAGGAACGTCCGGGCCAGGGCGTCCTTCGGCACCCCGAGCAGCGCCGACCAGTCCCCCAGTGACCGGGCGGAGGCTGCGTCATCGTCGAGGACCGGGGCAATGATGCTGTTGCGCTGTGGCAATGAACGCGGCACAGAACAAGGCAACAGCGAGGCCGCCCCGCCGCCGTCCCACGGGTAAGGCCGCATCCTGGTGCTCAACGCCGCCGCCTGGTACAGCAACTCCGCGCAGGACGCTCCGGGCCGTACCGGGCGAACATCATCCCTCGTCAACATGTACGAGGTGGGTAGCCAACCGACGGGGATCAGCACGCCACCGGGGTCGGTGGACACCTCGTGCCACACTCCCGCGGGCAACCACAGAACGTCACCCTGATGCAGGTGCACAACCCCGTCACGCAGCAGCACCGCGGCTGTTCCGCGCGCCATCCACACTGCCATGTGCAGCCGGTTGACCAGCGGGAACATGTGTCCTGCGGAGGTGGTCGGCACGGGAGCCGCATAACCCGGCTCCGGCACGGACGGGACAGCTCCCCGGTACACCGCCGGGCTGGTTCCAGTGCGCCGGCGGAAGGCCCGGGAGAAGGACGCCGCACTGCCGTACCCGGTAGCTGCCGCTACCTCGGCCACACCGCACCCGTCCGCCAGCATCCGCGCACCGGTCGCCAGACGGAGCTCGGTCCGCCAGGCGGCAAACGAGAATCCGGTCTCCTTCGTGAATGTCCTGGTCAGGTTGCGGACACTGGACCCCACCTCTACGGCCCACTGCTCCAGTGACCGTTGGTCGGTCAGATCGTCCGCCAGGCGTCCAGCGACTGTCGACGCCACCCCTGCCACGGGCATCCGGGGAACGCCGACCGCCGAGCGTCCTGAATCAGAGAAGGTGCCCCGCAGGACGTCGAGGATCCCGTGATCCAGTGCGGTGTCCTTCCACGGCGGGGTGACCCAGCGGGAGAAGAGGTGGAGCAGCACGTCCCCTATCTGCGGAGTGACCCGCCTGCGGACCACCCGGACCGGCGCGTCCGGAATGTCGTGTGCGGGCAGCAGCGTGCTGTAGGCCACGGAGCCCTCGGATGTGGCGATCTGGTCGACGCGGACACCCGGCGGGATCCACAGGGCCTCCGATTCCTGCAGGGCACATGCGCTTCCCTGAACCAGGACCCGGGCACGCCCTTTCACCACGTGGAAGATGTGGTGGTCGCTGTGGACGGTGATCGTGCCCAGCCAGCAGGTGGGGAGAAAGTCGATGGCACAGCTCCCAGGGGTGTGTGTGGTCGATGCGGGTTCACCCACCGTCCGGTACGGACATGCGGACAATTAAGCTGACCCTACCCTTTCTCTTTATGTCTATCCATCCCCTGAAGAAGACCCTGGCCCCGTTGGTGGGGCTCGTCCTGGTTGGCGCCACCACCACCGCATGCGGTTCGGACGATGATGGCGCCTCGGGTGCCACGGACAACCTCCCGGCCGGCGAAGGTACCACCGAATACCCTCTCGACCTGGAGACCGAGTACGGAACCACGACCCTGGAGGAACGCCCGGACAGGGTCGTCGCCTACGGCGGGCTGGGCCCTGAACTTGCCCTGTCGCTGGGCATCACCCCGGTGGCCTCGAATGACTGGGAGCAGTTCAGTTCCTTCCTCGCCGACCACGGCGCCGGGGACATCGGGACGATCCTGGAGCCGGTCGACGGCAATGTCCCCGTGGAGGCGATCTCCGCCGAGGAACCGGACCTCATCCTGGTGAACACGACCGAGCAGACCGATGTCGACCAGTTGTCGGAGGTCGCCCCGGTGCTGGCGTACGGCTACTCGTGGGGTCCGGACGGAACGGACTGGCGCGAGCAACTGGAGAAGCTGGGCGAGGCCACCGACCTGGCCGGTGCCGCGGCCGATGTCGAGAAAACCCACGATGAATCCATCGGAGCAATCCGCGAGGACCATCCCGAGTACGCCGACCACACCGCGAACTTCATTTCCGACAGGGGTGGGCAGGTCAACGTGGAGGCTTACGCAGGCTCGCCGGCCGAGGAGTTCTTTGTCCAGCTCGGCTTCCGGCCGTTCGGGAAAGCCGAGGAGTTCAGCGACACCGAGACTGTCAGCGGTGAACGCTTCGCTGAACTGGATGCGGACGTGATCTTCATCTACGACCCGTCCGGCGGGACCCCGACATTGAGCGGGAGCGATGCCTTCCAGAACCTGGACGCGGTGAAGAACGACCTGGCGTTCCCGCTGACACCGTCCGATGATGACCCGTTCCCCGGCACCCTCGCCGTGGGGCTGCGCGACCCCGCTCCCCTGACGGACGTATGGCTCGCGGAGAACATCGAGGAGTTGCTGGGCGACCGGCTGGCCTAGGTACTACTCCGTTGCCGGCGGCCGCCTCATCTGGAAACGATTCTCCTCGGCCAGGGTGAAGTAGTCGGACGGACCGCCACCGCGCAGCACCGGATCGGCCAACGCCGTCTGGTAGATACCGTCGATGAGCAGCTCACGGTCGATGTGGACCCCGACAACCTCGCCGAACACCACACTGGTCTGCATCACGTGACCGGTCTGTGTACGTAGTGGGACGACCTGCGTGGTGCGGCATTCGAACACGACCCGGGACTCCGCCACGTGCGGCACATCAACGATTCGTGACGCCGCGGAAGTCAGCCCCGATACCGCGAACTCATCGACCTCGGCGGCAACCGACGCGGACGTGGCGTTCATCGCCGGTGCCAGCTCCCTTGTCACCAGGTTCCAGCAGAATTCGCCCGTGGTCTCGGCATTCACCAGACTGTCCTTCGGCCCGTTGCTGGAGAACCCGATGATCGGCGGCTTGTAGTTGAACGCGTTGAAGAAGCTGAAGGGTGCCAGGTTCAGGACGCCATCCGCGGACCGGCTGGATATCCAGCCGATGGGCCTCGGCGCGATGATCGCGTTGAACGGTGAATGCGGCAGCCCGGTGCCCTCCCGGGGCTCGTAGAAGTGTGTGCCGTTCCCTGGTCTTCCGGTCATGGTTTCCTCCTTACCATCCGCACCGTGGTGCCCACGTGCCCGGCAAGGGAGTGTTCCTTCTCTTCCCCGTCACGACGGAAACCGTTGCGGCGGTAGAACGCCTCCGCCCGGTCGTTCCCCTCGAGAACCCACAGGTAGGCTGCGGCATCCCCGATCGCGGCATCGCACAACGCCTGCCCCACGCCAGTGCCGTGGACACGGGCCAAAGAATAGATGCCCTCGAGTTCCAGATGTACCGGCGCCGCCTCATCGCGCCCTTCACCTCTGGATGCCCAGGCAACGATTCCGGAACCATCCTCGGCGACCAGGACATCCTTCCCGTCCCTGATTATCTCCGCCCACCGTCCAGCGCGCTCATCCTCATCCATATCGTCCAGGGCACCCTCCGGCAGCATCGGTCCGTAAGTCTCCTTCCACGCGGTCACGTGCACCTGCGAGATACCCGGCGCGTCCGACCCCACTGCCGACCGGACCGTGAACTCCCTGCCACTCATGTCCATCACACTACGTGCGTCAGCGGGATGATCACCCAAAACTCTGCGGAACGTCCACCCCGGAACGTAACGTCGACCCCATGAGCTCCCAGTTGATCACCACGTCCCGCACCATCAACGCCGATCCCGCCGCAGTCTGGGCTGTCCTCTCCGACCTGGCGACCATGGGCGAGCGCAGCCCCCAGTGCAAGAAGATGTGGGTCCTCGGCGGCGCCCCCGGCAAGGGCACCACCACCGTGAACCTCAACAAGCGCGGTGTGCTGGCCTGGCCGACAACCTCCAAGATCACCCAGTGGACCCCCAATGAGCTGCTCGAATGGCGTGTCCCGGTCAACAGCTCCATCTGGCGCTACGAGCTCGCCGACAACGGCGACGGCACCACCAACGTCACCGAGTCCCGCATCGTCCACGGCGACACCACCGCCCTGTCCCGCGGCCTGGTCGCCGCGTTCCTGGGTGGCAACGAGACCTTCGAATCCGAGCTGGAGCAGGGAATGGCACAGACACTCGCCACCATTGCTGGCGAAGTGGAGTAGCTGACAGGGTAAACTGTGCGGCCATGAGCATCGAAGTCACCATCGAAATCCCCAAGGGTTCCCGCAACAAGTACGAGGTCGACCACAAGACCGGCAAGGTCTACCTCGATCGTTACCTTTTCACCCCGATGGCCTACCCGGCCGACTACGGCTTCATCGACGAGACCCTCGGTGAGGACGGCGACCCGTTGGACGCCCTGGTGATCCTGCCGGAGTCCGTGTTCCCGGGCGTCATCGTCGAGGCCCGCCCGGTCGGCGTGTTCAAGATGACCGACGAGGCCGGCGGCGACGACAAGCTGCTCTGCGTCGTCGACGACGTGCGCTACGAGAAGTTCCAGGACATCGACGACGTCGCACAGGACGTCAAGGACGAGATCGAGCACTTCTTCGTCCACTACAAGGACCTGGAGCCGAACAAGGAAGTCAACGGTTCCGGCTGGGGCGACAAGGCCGAGGCCGAGAGGATCCTCGCCGAGGCCGTGGACCGCCACAAGTAGGGGATCCCCTCACCAGTGGCTCTGATACGTCAGGGCCGCTTTCCACAACTCCAGCGCACGAGCGGGGTGTCCAGTAAGGTGCTGGACACTCCGCTTTCGTCATTCTCCCCCATCTCCAAGGAGACCCGCCGTGCGTCCCTCACATTCGCGCCGCCCAGCCCGTCGTCGCCGCCCGCTCGGCGCGATCGTCGCGATCGTCGCGATCGCCGCCCTCGCCCTGCCCCTGACCCTCACGACCGCCGCCGCGCAGGACCTCAGTTCCGGCAGTTCAGCCACGTCCGGTTCCTCCGGCAACGGCTCGGCCAACCTCCCGGGCTCCTCGGCGGTCAACCCGTCGAACCCGTACTCCGGGGACACGACGGACAACCTCGTCGCTTTCGGGGACTCCTTCACCGCGAACTCGCACTCGGTGGCGAACAACATCGAGTCCTCCGCCGAGGGCTACCCCACCCAGGACGGTTGCCTGGTCGCACCGGACGCCTGGCCCGGCCTCCTCGCCGAGGACTCGGAGACACCGGTGCAGAACTGGGCGTGCACCAACTCCGGCACCGCGCACATGCTCAACCGCGTAGGCCGGGCGATCGACGCCGGCGACGTGAACAACTCCTCCACCGTGGTGCTGTCCTCCGGCATGAACGACAAGCAGCGCGGCGTGTCGGACAGCGAGGTCATCAGTAATCTCGTCGCGAGCATCGGGAAGATCCAGGACGCGGCCCCCCAGGCCGAGATCATTGTACTGGGACGCCTGGCCTCCACGAATCCGGACGGGAGACTGTGCAGCGTGAACGTGATCCCGAACCTGCCACTCGGCGTGGTGAACGAGTCGACGGCCGCGGCCGAGGAGGCCACCCAGGACAACCAGCGCACGGCGGCCTCACGGACCGGTGTGGACTTCGTCGACATCCGGGAGAAGACCAGGGAGAACAACTCCACGTGCGGACGCGACGGCGAGCGCTACGTGGCCGGCGCGTTCGATGTGACGACGCCGCAGTTCAACATGCAGTCCCACCCGTCGCGGGCAGGCAGCGAGTTCCTCGCGGCGGAGGTTGCCGGTCGACTCTGATTACGACTCGTCCCCACCCTCGCACCCTCGTCCTTTGTGACTCTTTATGAGTTGGGCAAGTCATAAAGAGTCATAGGGCTCGGACTTCCACCGTCCCACATCATCTCGGGTGAACAGGCGTAGCCCTCCCTCATCAGCGAGCCACACGGAGTCACGGTCATCGACCTGGACATGTGCACGCCACCCGCACGGCTGACTGAACTCCACGTCCAACGTCCCGGGCTCCAGCACTGTCATCCGTAACCCCTCACAATTGCCCGTCGTGCCGTCAGCGCTCCGGACATCGGCGGACACCGCGATGTAGATACCCGCGGTCTGCACTGTTCTGTGCCCATCGCCTACCGTGTCCGGCGGCGCAGCCTCACGAACAACCTGCAGGTCAGAGTCCAGATAACGTACAACATCGTCCTGCCACGTCATCACATGTCCGCCTGCCGAAAGAAGGCGGGCACGACGACTGGAGTCACTGATTTTCTCCTCGTACAGCCAGTTCGACTCGCCGCTTTCATCGACCCTCCCGAGTCGCTGGACACCTCTGGCCACTGGGATACCGACAGATGTCCCGGGAAGCGTCCATGTCCACTCCTCCATTTCCCCGAAATCGCTGATCACCCAACCACCACCCCAGTCGTCTGGAACGGTGACGGCGTTGTCAGCACTGGACACGGCATCCGGCACCGGAATCTCCGTCACAGTATGGTCCGTCGATCCGGCTCCATCCGTGGCAATGCCAACCCGAAAATCCCGCTTCCCGGTGCGAACCCTAACCCCGTCCCCGTCCGGCATGATGATGCGCTGACGGAACCTGCCTGCCTCGCTCATCTTCAGCGGAAGCGCGAGTGAACTCGTCACACCGGTTTCCAACTCCGTGCGCCAGATCATCGGCAACAACGGGTCCGCACGCCACAGCATCCGGCGCCTCCCGTTGCCGGTGACGGCGAAACCGCTGAACCAGGACGGCGTATGCTCAGTCGGCTCCGGACGCTCCGCATCGTCGAGATCCATGGTGAATCCGATCCAATTTACGGTGAAATGGTCAACATAGGGAAACGGCAACCGCACCTTACCGACATCGGTCTCATGTCCTTCGCCGACCATCCGAATCCTGGAGACGGTGCCGCGGGTCGGCGGCAGCGGTTGGTAGCCCATGATGTCCCCGTCGTGGTGCAGACTTCCGCGCACATGAACATTTCCGGTGACAGGACGGTTAGCCTCCCACAGGGCAGACCAACCGTCGCCGCGCAGAATCGTCCTCCACCGAAACTCATCTCCCCGCCTGCTGCCACGTTCAACCTGCCAGCAGGTTCCCTCCGCCTCCTCCGCCCAGGCATCGAGGGTCACGACCTCAGCACCGTAGTGGTCACCATCGCCGTCCTCGGTGAACTGAAGCACCAGGTCGACGGTGTCCCCGAGAGTGGGCTGCGGGCCACTGCTGTCCTCGATCATCCAGGTATCTACCTGCACCGGAAGGACGCGATGCTCGGCCGGTGGGGCCTGCGGTTCCGGGACTTCCAGGCGGTTCAGCTCGACGTGGAACAACGCTTCCGCACGGTCCGTGCCCCAGGGACGGGCTGGAACCGTGTCACCGGTCCAGGAGAACTCATCGTCATCGAGGTCGTCCGGGAACTCCAGGGCGACAAGCTCGCCGGACTCTCCCCGGCTGGATACCGCGAGCAGAACCCCGGTGGAGGCGTCCACGGTGACCCTTGTGTCCTGCCTCGTGAGAAGCCACGCGGCGCGTCCTTCGTACTCGACAGACGTGATCTTTCCCACTGTGTACCGCGGATCAAGAATGTCGTGCCGGTCCGGGTCAATGCGCTCGAGGAACTCCGGGACACAGCACTGGAAATCCAACCGGCCGTCGGTGATGTCGGCCATCCCGTCTTCCACGGCCACGACCGAACGATCGCCGTCAGCACGAAACAGTGGGGTCCCGTCTGCACCGGTTAAGGCGCAGCGGTCTTTGCCGCGGACGATCCAGTAGTCCCCGGCCGGCAACCGGAGGACCTCCTGTCGCTCACCTTCCGGAGCAGAGAGGAGCAGGTTCCGGGGTTCGTCGTTCAAGCGGAGCATCGCCCGGACTGGTACGTCATTGCCGCGGGCTGCCAGATCCTGCAATTCAGCGTAGGTCGGCACCGGCGGCACCTCAGTGTGTCCTGCCATGGTGACGACGGTACGCGGCGAGCATCACGCGGGGCGCAACTCCGTCGAGTTGTCCCCGTGATCGCCCCCGCCGATCCACACGCGCGCCGATTGGGATATTCTCATACATGCCCCCTGGGGCACCTTCGCGACACCAACTCACGCACGCAGCAGACCCACCGCTAGAGACAACCTCACACGCGCAAGGAATGTCTCCGAACACCCCATCACCCCCTTTTCCAAGGAGATTTCTGCCGTGCGCCGGTCCCATTGTGCTTTCATGCCCACGCTCGCCGCTTCACTCGCCCTTGCGGCAGTGTTGACCGTGTCCCCTGCTGCCGCCACCGACTTGCCTGAGAGTTCAGCGTCCGGTTCCGGGAGCTCATCCGGTTCCACGTCCGGCACGATCGGTTCAGCCGGCATCCCTGCGCTGGATGCCCTGTTCCCCAGGACGAACCCCTACTCGTCCGAGACCGACAACAACCTGGTGACCTTCGGAGACTCCTTCACCGCGAACTCACACTGGCTGATCAACAAATACCCACTGCTCGGCTTCGCCTACCCCAAACAGGCCGGCTGCTTCATCGCCCCGGATGCCTGGCCGGCCCTCGCTGGCGCGGAGATCGGCAAGCCCGTCCAGAACTGGGCCTGCAACGCCCACACCTCCGGCCAGATGCTCGAACGCATTGACAGGGCCATCGCCGCGGACCACATCAACAACACGTCGACGGTGGTCCTCGCCGCGGGAATGAACGACAAGCGCCGCAACGTGGCGGATGCGACAGTCCAGGCGAACCTCGTCGCCGGTGTCGAGAAGGTCCGCACAGTGGCACCGGAGGCGGAGATCCTCCTGCTCGGCCGACTGTCCACCACGAACAACAATGAGGTCTACTGCAACCGCAACATCATCCCCAACCTCCCCTTCGGGGAAACGGACGCCACCACCGCCCGCTACGAGCGCGCGACCCAGGCCAACCACCAGGCTGCCGCCGACACCACCAAGGTCCGGTTCATCGATATCCGTGAAATGACCGTCGCCAAGAACTCCACCTGCGGGCTCGACGCGGACCGGTACGTATCCGGCCACTGGGACCTCACCACGCCAGCCTTCAACATGACCGCCCACCCGTCCATCGCGGGGAGCCGGTTCCTCGCCGAGCAGATCGTCGCTGCGTTCGGCACCGACGGAGCTGAGGCCCTCCTCGATGTCATCGAGGACCTCGACCTCGACGATGAACCGACGCTCAGTGACGTCACCGACGAACTGGACGAGGTGCTGGAGGACCGGGGCTGAGCCCTAG
>NZ_JBQEDF010000039.1:0-32564 GCF_052107835.1 Corynebacterium sp. | reverse complement strand
CCGGGCGGTTGCCCGGGGTGTCACTGGTGTGGGTTCTTCGTGTCCGTGACCTAGTTGTACTTCCCGGGGAGGTTGTGAACACCCCGTCGGGGGATGACACATAAGGAAGACCTCCGGTAACCGTGGTGGGTGAATGACTACTCACGACGGGAAACCAGGAGACCTTCCATGACCCACCGTAACGCACCCCTGACCCCAACCGGCAGGGCCCGCCTGGTCGCATTGGTCATCGACCACGGCTGGACCCAACGCCGGGCGGCCGAAAGGTTCAACGTCTCCCCAGCCACAGCCCACCGCTGGGTGACCCGCCACCGCGCCGGCGAACCATTGACCGACCGCACCAGCAGGCCACACCGCTGCCCGCACCAGCTGGAACAGCAGCGGGAACGCCGGATCATCAAGCTACGGTTCACCCACCGGTGGGGACCCCACCGCATCGGCTACCACCTCGGTGTCGCCCGCTCCACGGTTGGTCGGGTGCTGGAACGTCACAACATGCCCGCGCTGGACTGCGTTGACCAGGCCACCGGTCTGCCGGTACGCACGACCGCTCCGACACGCTACGAGAAGTCCCGGCCGGGCGAGTTGGTGCATGTCGACATCAAGAAACTCGGGCGGATCCCTGACGGCGGCGGATGGCGGATGTTCGGCCGCGGCTCCGACCAGCACCGGGCATCAGGCCGGGCCAGCGATGCGGCGGCACGCGCCGGAGCATCCCCGTCGCGTGGCTACCGCTACCTGCACCACGCCATCGACGACTACTCGAGAGTCGTGTACTCGGAGATCCTCGACGATGAGCGTAAGCACACCGCCGCTGGTTTCTGGTCCCGGGCCAACGACTTCTTCGGCCAGTTGGGGGTCACCGTGGAGGCGGTGATGACCGACAACGGTGCCTGCTACCGCTCTAACGCGTTCAACGACGCCCTCGGTGAGGGGGTGAAACACCGGTTCACCCGGGCGTATCGGCCGCAGACCAACGGCAAGGTCGAGCGGTTCAACCGCACGCTGATGAACGAGTGGGCCTATGCGAGACCGTATCTGAGTGAGACGCACCGTGAGGCGGTGTACGAGCAGTTTCTGCACCACTACAATCACCATCGAGCCCACACCGCTATCGCAGGCCTGACTCCCTCAGCGCGTGTTCACAACCTCACGGGGAACTACACCTAGTCGGAGACTGCCTTGGTGTCGCGGCCGTCGCCGAACTTCAGGTTGTCGCGCACCTCGATGGAGCGGATGTCCTTCTCGTCCTCCAGGTCGCGCAGCTTGTTGAGTGCATTGCGTGCGTGCAGCTGCTGGCGGGTGGCGACCAGGTGCCACCGGTTCGGTGACACGGAGTTCATTCCCCAGCTGTACACGGCGACGAAGCGGTTGCGGAAGCCCACCATGAACATCAGGTGCACCGCGAGCCACATGACCCAGCCCGGGAAGTGGGAGATCTCCGCCTTGTCCAGCTTAACGACCGCGTAGAAGCGCGAGACGATGGCCATCGTCCCCTTGTCGAAGTACTCGAAGGGCTTACGCTCGGTGATGCCTTCCTCGACCTCCGCCTTGATGGTCGAGGCAGCGTACTGGCCGGACTGCATGGCGACCTGGGCCAGGCCCGGGAGCTTGTCGGGGCTCATCATCATGTCACCGATGATGAAGATCTCCGGGTGGTCACCGACGGAGAGGTCCTTGTTCACCGGGACACGTCCGGCGCGGTCGGCGTCGACCCCGTCGATCTGGTCGGTGATGTGCTTGCCCAGCGGGCTGGCGGCGACGCCGGCGGACCAGATCTTGCAGTACGCCGAGACCGTGGTCTCTTCCTCGGTCTTCATGTTCTTCCAGGTCACACCATCCTTGTCGACGTTGGTGACCATGGAGTCGGTCACGACCTCGACGCCGAGCTTGTTGAGTTGCTTGGCGGCCTTGCGCCCCAGCTTCTTGCCGAACGGGGGGAGGACCTGGGGGCCACCGTCGACGAGGAGGATGCGGGTCTGCTCGGTGTCGGTGCTGCGGAACTCATTGCGCAGCGTGCGGTGGGCCATCTCCGCGAGCTGGCCCGCGAGCTCCACACCGGTGGGGCCCGCACCGACGATGACGAAGGTCAGGAGGCGCTTCTTCTCCTCGGGATCGTCGGTGATCTCCGCGCGCTCGAAGGCGCCGGTGATCCGGGCGCGCAGCTCGAGGGCGTCATCGATGCTCTTCATGCCGGGGGCGAACTCGGCGAAGTGGTCGTTGCCGAAGTAGGACTGGCCTGCACCGGCGGCGACGATGAGCGAGTCGTAGGACAGCACGACCTCCTTGCCGCCCAGGTCGGCGGTGACGATCCTGTCCTCGACCTCGATGCCGCGGACCTCGGCCTTGATCACGCGGGCGTTCTTCTGCTTGCGCAGGATCTGCCGGATCGTCGGGGCGATCTCGCCGGAGGACAGCACACCGGTGGCCACCTGGTACAGCAGCGGCTGGAACAGGTGGTGGTTGGTGCGGTCGATGATGGTGACGTCGACGTCGGCGCCGGCGAACTTCTTGGCGGCGAACAGTCCGCCGAAGCCGCCGCCGATGATGACGACGTGATGGCGGCCCGAGGGGCGGGTCGGGGTGGGGGTCATAGTGTCAATCTCCTCGTTCTGCAGCACTCACGGGCCACCGGGTGAGGGGGCTCCAGCGCTGCTGTGTTCTGACGTGTTGTCCGTGTTAGTCCGGGGTTTCTCGTGGACGCCGGTGTAGTGTCGTCAGCCGACGGACCTCCCGGTCGCGTCGGACCTGATTGCCCATACTAGTGCTTGTCGCAGACAGACTCATCACGTGGGAGGTAAGCGGCGAGCATGGCATGCCGCAATGTCCGTTTCGCGGCGAAAACGGGGGGAGCCACACTGTGGCAGGCAACGGCGGCACGGCAGGAAGGAGCGCACGGTGGCATCACCCGGGACCGGTGGTC
The DNA here is from genome assembly GCF_052107835.1 of Corynebacterium sp. GTDB lineage: Bacteria > Actinomycetota > Actinomycetes > Mycobacteriales > Mycobacteriaceae > Corynebacterium. Next base: position 29,641 of record NZ_JBQEDF010000039.1, on the reverse strand, counting down.
GCGCTGGTCGCGACGCCCGCGAGGGGTACATCGACCCTGCCCGCTGGCCCGGTGTCGCACGGCAGCCGGATGCTCATTTCCTCGGTCGGCGGGCCACTAACCTGCAGGAACGACTGGAGCGGTTGACACTGGCGCACGGGGTGTCCCTGACCCCCGGGGCCTCGCCGCGGTTCGTGGTGCAGGACGGCATGGTCCTGGACCGGGTGGTGGACTCGGGCTGGCTCGGCCTCGCGGAGGGGTACATGGCGGGGGAGTGGACGGCGGATCCGCTCCCGGAGGTGTTGGGGGTACTGCTCGGCCAGCCGTTGGAGGGCGGCTTCGGGCGTACCCTGTCCCGGCGTCGCCGTCGGGTCGCCGGACAGGTCCGCGCGGGCGAACTGCCCGACGCCCTGGTCGGCATCTACGCCGGTGAAACGCGGTCGACCGGCTCGGCCCTGTTCGCCTCGGGGACCAGGACGTCCGAGGTGGAGAACCCCCAGCAGGACGGGGGTACTCCGCCGGTCAACGTCCGGTACCTGGACGCCCCCACTGACCCGGACCTGGTAGAGCGGGCGGACCTGGATTCCGCCCAGCTGCACCGGATCAACGCCATGCTGGACGAGGCGCAGGTCGGCCCGGGGCACCGGGTGCTGGAACTGCCGTCCTCCGGCGGTGCGCTGCCGGTGATGGCGGCACGCCGGGGTGCGCATGTCGACGTGCTGACCTCCGACGTCGACCATGCCGAGGCCGTGCGGGCCCGTGCCCATGAGGCGGGGGTGGGTGGGGCTGTACGGGTGCAGTCCATCCGCGGCCCCGTGCCGTCCCCGCGGCAGTGGTCGGGCACCTATGACGCGGTGTTCAGCGTGGAGCGGATGGAGACCCTCGGTGACGACGGGACCTACCACTTCCTGCGCGCGGTGGAGCGCATGCTCGCCGCGGACGGCATCGCCGTCATCCAGTCGGTGACGGGCACCCCCGGCGGTGCACTTCCGGAGGAGACGGTGGACGAGAGCCTGGATGTGGTCCGGGCCTACATCTGGCCCGCGCTGCACTACCCCACGGTCGGTCACGTGACCACCCAGGCGAACCGGGCGGGTCTGCAACTGACCGCACGGAACAGGATGGGGTCGCACTACGCGACCACCCTGGCGTTGTGGAGGTCGGCGTTCGGCGCCCGCGAACGGGCCGCGGCCGCCGCCGGGTACGACCCCGTCTACCGCAGGCTGTGGGACTACCAGCTCGCCCTGCACGAGGCCCTGGCGACAGAGGGCGCGCTGGACTGCCAGCAGTACGTTCTGCGCCGCCGGTAGAACGGGGGGCGGGAGCCTAGATCGAGTAGAGGTCGGCGTCCTTCGTCTCCCGCATCAGCCGGATCGCGACCAGGCTGATCAGGGTGACGACCCCCAGGTAGACGCCCACGGCCCACGGGCCGTACTGGGTGGCCAGCGCCACCGCGATGAACGGTGCGACGGCAGCACCGAGGATCGAGGCGAAGTTGTAGGCGATACCGGAGCCGGTGTAGCGCACGTTGGTGGGGAACATCTCCGGCAGGACCGCGGACATCGGGCCGAAGATCAGGCCCATCAGGAACATGCCGATCGACAGGTAGATCCCCGCCTTCAGCTCGCCGGACGTCGCCGGGTCCAGGAAGGCCTGGAAGGCGCAGCAGTACACCAGGATCAGCACGGAGACCACGGTCAGGTACTTGCGTCGGCCCACCGTGTCGGCGAGGTGGCCGGCGATGGGGATGCCGACGACGAAGAACAGTGCGGCGATCAGCTGGATGACCAGGAAGTGGTTGTACTCGATGCCCAGTCCCTCGCCGGCGTCCCTGTCACCGATGCCGAAGGACAGGAACCAGGTGGTCACGATGTAGAACAGGGTGTAGGTCGAGACCATGACGAACGTCCCGAGCAGGACGGGGCGCCACGCGGTGCGGAAGACCTCGACGGTGGGGACCTTGACGTCCTCGCCCTTGTCCAGGGTCTCCTGGAAGACGGGGGTCTCGTCCAGTTTGAAGCGGACGTACAGGCCAATGACCACCATGACCGATGACAGCAGGAACGGCACGCGCCAGCCCCAGGCCAGGAAGTCGCCCTCGACGTCGCCGTCGGTGTGCTCCATGATCATCACGAGCAGCAGGAACAGGCCGTTGGCCAGCAGGAACCCGAACGGGGCGCCGAGCTGAGGCCACATGGCGGCGCGGGCGCGCTTGCCCTCCTCGGCGTTCTCGGTGGCCAGCAGTGCGGCACCGGACCACTCGCCGCCCAGCCCGATGCCCTGGCAGAAGCGCATCAGTGCCAGCAGCGCGGGTGCCCACAGGCCGATCTGGTCGTAGGTCGGCAGGCAGCCGATGATGAAGGTGGCGACGCCCATGGTGAGCAGGGCGCCGATCAGGGTGGCCTTGCGGCCGATCCGGTCGCCGAAATGACCGAACAGGACGGAGCCGACCGGGCGGGCGACGAAGGCCAGGCCGAAGGTCGCCAGTGAGGCCAGCAGACCGATGGTGGAGTTCTCGTTCTCCGGGAAGAAGAGGTGGGGGAAGACCACGATGGCGGCGGTGGCGTAGGCGTAGAAGTCGTAGAACTCGATCGTCGTGCCGATGGTCGAGGCCAGGATCACCCGGCTGCGCTTGTTGCCGCTGGTGGGCTCCGGTGTCGCGGAGGAGGGGTTCGGGGACGCACTGCCGGCGTCGTCGAGGGTTGTGGTCATGTGTACCGGTGCTTCTCTTCTTGATCGATCATGCGCGTTGGGACGTGAAAGAAACTTACGCTTCCCATTGTGTGAACGCAATGCGTTCATTCAATGGGATCGCCGGGGTGGCTACGCAGGTCCACGGAAGTATCTAGACTCCTTTCCTATGGGAGATAACACAGTGATCATTGTCGGGGCCGGGCTCGCCGGACTCGTTGCCGCCCACGAGGCGCAGAAGGCGGGGAGGGACGTCCTCGTCCTGGACCAGGAGAACCGGGCGAACCTCGGCGGGCAGGCGTTCTGGTCGCTGGGCGGACTCTTCTACGTGGACAGTCCGGAGCAGCGGCTGATGGGCGTCAGCGACTCCGAGGAACTCGCCTGGCGGGACTGGGAGAATTCCGCGCAGTACGGGGACACGTCCCCGGGCGGCCACGACCACTGGCCCGCACAGTGGGGCCGCGAGTACGTCCGGTTCGCGGCCACGGAGAAACGCGACTACATGAAGAAGCTCGGCCTGAACGTCCTGCCCACCATCGGCTGGGCGGAACGGGGAAGCGGCGACGCGTCCGGCCACGGGAACTCCGTCCCGCGCTTCCACCTGTCCTGGGGCACCGGTCCCGAGGTCGTGCGCGTGTTCCGCGAGCCGTTGCTGGAGGCGGAGAAGGAGGGACGGGTGACTTTCGCCTTCCGTCACCGTGTCGATGAATTGATTGTCGAGGGAAAGGGGGACGCCGCATCCGTCGTCGGGGTCCGCGGCAGCGTGCTGTCGGACTGCGATGAACTGGGGCGCGGGGTGGAGTCCCCCCGCGAGGTCGTGGACAGCTTCGAGTTCCGTGGAGCGGCCGTGGCGGTGACCTCCGGCGGTATCGGGGGCAACCTCGACCTGGTGCGGCGCTCCTGGCCGACCGAACGCTGGGGGGAATGCCCGGACGACATGGTCACCGGCGTGCCCGCCCACGTCGACGGCCGGATGATCGGGATCTCCGAGTCCGCTGGGGCGTCCACCGTGAACACAGACCGGATGTGGCACTACACCGAGGGGATGCTCAACTGGGACCCGGTGTGGCCCAACCACGGGATCCGCATCATCCCCGGCCCCAGCTCCCTGTGGTTCGACGCCGCCGGCGACCGGCTGCCCACGAACCTGTTCCCGGGGGCGGACAATCTGGCGTCCCTGGCTCATATCGGACGCACCGGCCACGGTTACAGCTGGTTCGTGCTCGACCAGACCATCGCCGACAAGGAGTACATCTTCTCGGGCTCGGAACAGAACCCCGACCTCACCGACAAGTCCCTGAAGAAGCTGGCGGGCAAGGTCGGTCCCGGCACGCACGTGGCGGTGCAGAACTTCATGGACCACGGCGAGGACTGGGTCATCGCCGATGACCTGGAGACGTTGGTCGAGCAGATGAACGGGGTGACCGGATCCGGGGACGGCTCCGCTCCGGTCATCGACGCCGCCCACCTGCGCCGTCAGATCGAGGACCGGGACAGTCAGCTCGACAACAAGTTCTCCAAGGACGCCCAGGTCAACTACCTGGGCACCGCACGCAACTTCCTCGGCGACAAGATCGTCCGGGCCGCCGGACCGCACAAGATCCTGGACCCGGCGAACGGCCCGCTGATCGCCGTGCGCCTGCGGGTGCTGACCCGTAAGACGCTCGGAGGTATCGAGACGGACCTGTCGGGACGCTGCCTGCGCTCCGATGGCTCGGTACTGCCCGGCCTGTACGCCGCCGGTGAGGTCGCCGGCTTCGGCGGTGGCGGGATGCACGGCAACAACGCGCTGGAGGGGACCTTCCTCGGCGGCTGCATCCACAGCGGCAAGCGCGTCGGCGAGGCGCTGGGCGCACTCGGGTAGGGACAGGATCGGGGTGGGGACCCCGAACCGGCGGCACTTTCACACCCCGGCCGATTTCCACATCGTGAGACCTGCAGGTCAGGGCGTTGGGGGTGTGGTTCGGATCTGTGTCACAGTGTGAAAGTCTGTCGCCCGGGGTGTGCCTCTGCGGCTAAGGTCAGGTCATGGACACCGCAGCAGGAGATACGTCGCCCTGGCACAGCCTCGACGCCCACGGGTGGCGGGACCGGGTCGCAACGCTCACGGACTCGACGTGTGACGGCGCGACCCGGGGGATCCGGGCAGCGCTGGATCGCATCGCCCGGCTCGACCGTGACCTCAATGCCTTCTCCACCGTCCTGGCGGAGGAGGCGCTGGACGCGGCGGCCGCGTTGGACCACCTCGCCCCGGGGGACCGAGGGCCGCTGCACGGGGTTCCGGTCGCGGTGAAATCCGAGCTCAACGTCAAGGGCGTGGTCACCACCTTCGGGACCAGGGCGAACACGACACCGGCTGGGGAGGACAGCCTGGTCGTGCGGACACTGCGCGGGGCTGGGGCGATCATCGTCGGCACCACCCGCATGCCCGAGTTCGGCGCCTGGCCGTACACGCAGACCACCGGGTACGGGGTGACCCGGAACCCCCGTGACCAGTCGAGGACGCCCGGTGGATCCAGCGGCGGGTCGGCGGCGGTGGTCGCGGCCGGCTTCGTCCCGGTCGCCCTGGGAGGGGACGGCGGAGGATCCATCCGCATCCCTGCGGCCAATACCGGGCTCGTCGGACTGAAACCGCAGCGGGGCAGGGTCTCCGCCTCCCCGAACGCGCACCTGTGGCATGCGCTGGGGACCACGGGGCCGCTCACCAGGTCCGTGCGTGATTCCGCCCTGGTCTAAGACCTCATCGCCGGTTCGCAGGACGTGGATGACTACCGTGCCGAACCGATCGGCTCCCTGCAGGACGCAGAGCAGCAGGCGGACAGTCGCCCACGGCTGCGCATCGGTGTGGCGTTGAACGCCCCGGCAAGGACGGCCACACTCCACCCCGAGCACGCCGATGTAGTGAGGAGGGCGGCTGACTTCCTCAGGGAAGCGGGGCACACGGTCATCGACCGGGAACCGGAGTACCCGGACCCCACGGCGTCCTTCATCCCCCAGTTTTTCGCCGGCATCCGTTCGGAGGCCAGGGAGGTTGAGCACCCCGAGATGCTCGAACGCAGGACACGCGCCGTGATCCGGCTGGGCTGCTGGGCGGTCGAGCCGGTGCGGTTGTGGGCCGAGGAGAAGGGGAAAGCCATCGCGCGGCGGATGGATGCGACCTGGCAGGACGTGGACCTCCTGCTCACCCCCACGGTGCCGGGCCGTCCCGGGGAGGCGAATGCCATCGAGGGGAAGGGCGCGGTGCGCACGCTGCTGGCGGCCAGCGGCCCCGTCGCCTACACGGCGATGTGGAATGTGACCGGGTTCCCTGCCGCAGCCGTCCCGGCGGGCACGGGGACGGACGGCCTGCCGTTGTCGGTCCAGCTGGTGGGCCCGGATAATTCGGAGGAACGCCTGGTCGCCGTGGCCGCCGAACTGGAGCGGGTCGGCGGGACGTGTCGCTAGCTGGCGTCGCTGCCGCCGGGTGTTCCGGTGGGCGTGATGACCGGGAAGTCGGACCAGGGGAAGTCGATCCACTGGTCGGTCTTCCTCCATACGTAGTCCGGGGTGATGATCGAGCGCGGCTTGTGGTAGATCACCGCGGTACGCGATTCTGCGACGGTCGCCGCGCAGTACTCCTGGACCAGTTCCAGGGTCTTGCCCGAGTCGGCGACGTCGTCGGCGATGAGGACCTTCATGCCGGACAGGTCGATGGCCTCCGGGGTGGGCGGCAGCATGACGGGTGCCTCGAGGGTCTCCCCGATGCCGGTGTAGAACTCCACGTTGATCACGGAGACGTTCTTCACCCCCATCGCGTAGCCGAGCGCACCGCCGATGAGCAGGCCGCCGCGGGCGATGGAGAGGATCAGGTCGGGCTTGTAGTCGTCGATGACCGTCTGTGCCAGGTCCTTGATCGCGTGGCCGAAGAGGTCGTAGGTGAGAATCTCGCGTTCGCTGTTCGTGGGGCTCATGGGAGATTATCGTACTGGGCATGCTGAGAATCGGAATCATCGGAGCCGGGGCGGTCGGCACTTTCTTCGGTGCGGGCCTGGCACGGGCAGGTCACGAGGTCACCGTCCTGGCACGCGGGAGCACGCTGGAGCAGGTCAGGACGACCGGGCTCACGGTCACCGGGGGCGTGGTCGACTCGGATCCCATCGCCGTTCGTGCGGTGGAACGGCCGGCCGACCTCACCGCGCGGGACGGTTCCCCGGTGGACGTGGTCCTGCTGGCGGTGAAGGCGACGGGGCTGACCCCGGACACCCGTCGCAGGCAGATCGCCGCGCTGATCAGTGATATTCCCGGTGGGCCCCCGGTGGCGACCACGCAGAACTCGGTGGAGGCCCACCGTCTGGTCGCCGACGTGGTGGGGGAGCAGCGGACCTGGCCTGGCGTGGTCCGCGGATTCTTCATCCACACCGGTGCGGCGACCGTCCGGTTCGACGGAGGGGTGCGCAGTTACACCACCGGTGTGTGGGGCGGGGAGGGCAGTACGCGGGACGCCGGCCTCGCCCGGTTCGCCACCGCCCTGGACGACGCGGGGATCAGCGGCATCGTCCGCGACGACGTGTGGAGCGACATCTGGGAGAAGGCCATGTTCGTCACCTGTTTCGGTGCACTCGGGGCGGTGGCGGACCGACCCCTCGGGGTGCTGCGCAGCGAACTGCGCGGCAGCCTGACCGCACTGATGGAGGAGGCTGCGGCCGCCGCACGCGGTACCGGTGTCGACCTGTCGGACGACGTGGTGGAACGGACGATGGCGTTCACCGATGCCCAGCCGGAGGGCTCCACCAGTTCGATGCAGCGTGACATCGCCGCCGGTGACGCCGGTGAGCTGGACTCCCAGCTCGGAGCGATCACCCGGGCCGGAGCCGCCCACGGTGTGCCCACCCCGACCCTCGACCTGCTGGAGGAGCTGTTGAGGCTCCGTCTGTGCTGAGCGTAGCCGCTAGTCCCTGTTGCGCTCCGGGGTCTCGGGGAGACCGTCGGCGTCCTCGTCGCCGATGTGGTCGGCGCGCCCGTCCCCGGGGGTCCAGCCGTCGGCCCACTCTCCGGAGCCGTAGTCGTAGCCGACGCTCCGGCCGTCCTCGTCGGTGCGCTGGTACCACTCGGTGACCTCGTCGGAGGTGGAGTCGAAGTGGGCACCTGCGCCCTCACCCTCGGCCGCGCGCGAGATGGACAGCTCGAAGTCGTCTCCGTGCTCCTCGAGCCCCTTGACCACCGCGTTCTTGATGGCGGTTTTGGCGTAGGTGCGGCGGATCGCCGCCGGGTCGGTGCTGAGGTCGCGCAGGAAGGCGACGATCAGCCCCAGCAGCACCACCGAGAACGGGATGGCGATGAGGATCGTCAGGTTCTGCAGGCCGGTCAATGCGTCCTCGCCGCCGGTGAGCAGCATGACCACGGCGATACCCATCATGCACAGGCCCCAGAACACGACGACGAGCTTGTTCGGTTCCGGGTTGCCCTTCTCCGACAGGGTGCCCATCACCAGCGACGCGGAGTCCGCGGAGGTGATGAAGAATACGGCGAGCACGAAGATGATGATGAACGGCGTGATCCCCGCGAGCGGCAGGTTGTCGAACATGGAGAACAGGATCTGCTCGGAGGAGCCGTCGCCCTCCATCCCCTCGGCACCCTCACGGTGCTGGGAGATCGAGGCGCCGCCGAAGACGGTGAACGCCAGGATCAGGATCGCCGTGGGGACCAGGGTGGTGACCACGGAGAACTCGCGCAGGGTGCGTCCACGCGAGATCCGGGCGATGAACATGCCGACGAACGGGGTCCAGGCGATCCACCAGGCCCAGTAGAAGGCGGTCCAGATGGCCTGGAAGTCGACCGTGTCCTGGCCCCAGGACAGTGACTTGCCCATCATCTCCACCAGGCTCGAGGCGTAGGACGCCACACCGGACGGGATGAGGTTGAGCAGGAACAGCGTCGGTCCCGCGATGAAGACGAACAGCACCAGCCCGAGGGTCAGGGTGATGTTCAGGTTCGACAGGTAGCGGATGCCGCGGGCCACGCCGGAGACCGCGCTGATGATGAACGCGAGGGTCAGGACGGCCATGATCAGGATCAGCGCCGAATTCGCCAGCTCACCGATTCCGGAGATGATCTCCACGCCCGTGCCGATCTGGATGGCGGCCAGGCCCAGGGTCGCGGCGGTGCCGAAGAGCGTGGCGATGATGGCCATCATGTCCACGAGACGTCCGGCGACGCCGTTGGTGTGCCGCTCGCCGAAGAGGGTGCGGAAGACGGAGCTGAACAGGGACACGCGGCCGCGACGGTAGGTGCTGTAGGCGAGTGCGCCGCCGACCAGCGCGTACAGCGCCCAGGGGGACAGGCCCCAGTGGAAGTGGGCCTGCGCCATGCCCTGGTGGAGGGCCTCCGGGGTGTCGGCGTCGACCGTGTGGGGCGGCGGGTCCATGTAGTAGGTGAGTGGCTCGGAGGGGCCGAAGAAGAAGATGCCCACGCCGATCCCGGCACCGAACATCATGGCGACCCAGGCGAAGCGGGAGAACTCGGGGGATTCGTCGTCCTTGCCGAGCTTGATCTGCCCGAAACGGGAGAACGCGAGGTAGACCATCACGACCAGCGCGATGATCATCACGATGTTCAGCAGCCAGCCGGTGTTCTCCATCGCCCAGGAGAACATCGAGGAGGAGACGCTGGACACGGAGTCCGGGTTGATGACACCCCACGCGATGAAGGCGACGATGAGCACTGCGGTGATGGAGAAGACGACCTTGTCCAGGCCGAAGCGGTTACGCTGTTCGTCGACACTGATCCCGGGAACGAGTCCGGGGTGCATGTCGTCCGGGTACAACCCGACGTTGCGGGTGGAGGTCAGGAAACCGTCGGTCGCCTTACCGTTGTTCTCTGGCGTCTCGGGCACAGAGTCATTCCGATCTCCGCTCTGTCGGTTCCTGAGGAGGTCCGCAGAGCGGGGTAGGTGTCAGTTCGACGGTCCACCTTACGGGGCGGGGGTGCCTGATGCCGGGTGCACGGGCTACGTCCCTATCCCGTACGCCCGTGCGCTGCGGTCTTCCCTTCACACACTAAGGGGCGTGTGCGGGGGTGTCACGCCCCCTGCCAGACCGTGTCGAAGGGGGTGTTCGCACTGACCCGGTGCTCGATACCGCGGGTCACGAGGTCCTTGGCGACCTGCACGGCAGTGGCGATGTCATTGCCCTTGGCCAGCTCCGCGGTGACGGCGGCGGCAACGGTGCAGCCGGCACCGGACACACGCTGCTCGCCGATCTTCGGCGCACTGAAGCGGGTGATCTCGTGCCCGTCCCAGAGGACGTCCACAGCGTCCTCGCCGGGGAGCTCCACCCCGCCCTTGGCCAGGACGTAGGGGACGTGTTCACCGATGCGCTTGGCAGCCTCCTCCAACTCGGCGACGGTCTCGATGCTCTCCATGCCGGACAGTGTCTGGGACTCGAAGACGTTCGGGGTGACGACACTGGCCAGCGGCAGGACCTTCTCCCGCAGCGCGTTGTCGGTGTCCAGCGCTGCGCCGGCCTCCTGGCCCTTGCAGATCAGCACGGGGTCGACGACCAGGTTCGTCCACTCGCGCTCGGCGAGTTTCGAGGCGACGACGTCGATGGTCTGGGGCGTGCCCAGCATGCCGACCTTCGCGGTGGTCATGGCGTCCGGTGCGTGCGTGGCGAATGCGGCCTCGAACTGTTCGGCGATGATCCCCGGATCGACCGGGTGGAAGCGGTGGGCCCAGTTGTTGTTCGGGTCGAAGGCGACGATGCAGCTCAGTGCGCCGACGCCGTAGACGCCCTGCTGCTGGAAGGTCTTCAGGTCAACCTGGATGCCGGCGCCACCGGTGGCTTCGGAACCGGCGATGACGAAGGCGATAGGGGTGGGTGGAGTGGTCATGGGTCAATGGTAGGCGGTAGGGGCTGACTGGGGTGTTCACTGCCGATAGTTGACGAGGAAGTTGCCCATCCGCTCCATCGCCGTGGCAAGCACCTTCTCCCCGGGCAGCAGGACGATGCGCAGGTGGTCCGGTGCTGGCCAGTTGAAGCCGCGTCCGTGCACCAGCAGGATGTGCTCGCGCTCCAGCAGGTCCATGACCAGCTGCTCGTCGTCGTGGATGTCGTGGACTTCCGGATCCAGACGGGGAAAGGCGTACAGGGCACCCCGCGGTGTCACGCAGCTCACGCCGTCCATGCCGTTCAATGCTCTGTCCACCACGTCCCGCTGTCGACGCAGCCGTCCGCCCGGACCGGTCAGTGAGGCGATCGAGAGGTCGGCGTCCGGCACTCCACCGCCACCGCCCAACGCGGCAACGACCGTGTGCTGCCCCGGGACATTCGGGCACAGGCGGGTCGACGCCATCAGGTTCAGTCCGTGCAGGAAATCGGAGGCGTGCTCCTTCGGGCCGGACACCACCATCCACCCGGCGCGGTAGCCGGCCAGACGGCTCGACTTCGACAGCCCGGAATAGCTGAGGGTCAGGACGTCCGGGGCGACGGTGGCGACGTGGGTGTGACCGGTCCCGTCGTAGGTGATTTCGTCGTAGATCTCGTCGACCAGCAGGGTCAGCGAATGCCGGCGCGCGATGTCCGCGATGCCCTCCAGGATGTGCCGGGGGTAGACCGCCCCGGTCGGGTTGTTCGGGTTGATCACCACGATCGCGGTGGTGCGTCCGGTGATCCTCGCCTCCATGTCGGCGAGATCGGGGTTCCAGGCGTCCTGTTCGTCGCAGCGGTAGTGCACGGGGGTGCCGCCGGCGAGGGTGACCATCGCCGTCCACAGCGGGTAGTCGGGTGCGGGGATCAGGATCTCGTCGCCGTTGTCGACCAGGGCCTGGCAGGTCATGGTGATCAGTTCGGAGACCCCGTTGCCCAGGAACACGTCCTCACGGTCGAGCGTTGGGAATCCGGCGACAGCGGCGTAGCGTCCGATCACCGCGTCGACCGCGGCGGGAATGCCGTGGGAGTCGGAGTAGCCGTGGGAACTCGCCAACGCCTCGGCCATGTGTGCCGTGATCTGTGGTGGAGCCTGGAAACCGAAGGGCTGGGGGTTGCCGATGTTGAGTTTCAGGACGTCTGTTCCGGCGCGTTCCATCTCGGCGGCGCGGTCGGCGACGGGCCCGCGGATCTCGTAGAGGACATTGCGCAGTTTCGAGGACTGGCGGACAGTGCGCCTCGGTAGCGGTGTCGATTGTTGCGTAGTAGCGCTACTATCTATTCTCATGTCCAACAGTAGCAGTTCCCGCCTTGTTTCGGAACTCCGGCGGTGGATCGCCGGGCGTGCCCCCGGGAGCCGTCTGCCGGCCACCCGTGCCCTGGTCCGTGAGCACGGTGTGGGGCCCGGAACGGTGCAGGCGGCGCTGCGCACCCTCGCCGCCGAGGGGTTGGTGGAGACCCGCCCCGGGGTCGGAACGTTCAGCACCGCCGGTCACGGTGCCATGACGCTGCGCCCGGCCGACTATTCCTGGCAGGCCGGGGCACTCGGACCGGTGGGAACCATCGGGCACATGGGCACAGTCGCTGACGAAGGTCCGTTGCGCACCGTTCCGACGGACACCGTCTCCCTGCACGTCGGCTACCCCGACCGCAGGCTGCTGCCCGAAAAGCTCGTCCGCCAGGCACTGGCCCGTGCCGCGCGCAGCGAGTACGCCGTCGCGACCGCACCGCGTGCCGGAATGCCCGGACTGCGCAGCTGGTTCGCCCACGAGCTCGGCAGCCACACCCCACCCGGGGTACCCGCGCCTTCGGCGGCGGATGTGACCGTCCTGCCCGGAACCCAGTCCGGTCTCGCCGCGATCTTCCGGGCGGTCGCCGACCCCGGGGAACCGGTGCTCATCGAATCGCCGACGTACTGGGGAGCGATCCTGGCCGCGGCCCAGACCGGGGTGAACCTGGTCCCCGTCGCAGGCGGGACGGGAGGGCCCGATCCGCTGGAACTCGAGCGTGTGCTCGCCCGCACCGGCGCCCGTGCCTTCTACGCCCAGCCCCGGTACACCAACCCCACCGGCGTGCTCTGGTCACCGGCCCGACGACGGGAGGTCATGGACGTCCTGGAGAAGCACGGGTGTTTCCTCGTCGAGGACGACTGGGCCCACGACCTCGGCCTCAGCGGGGAGACCGAGCTTCCCCCGATGGCTGCCCGGGACACGGACGGCCGGATCATCTACCTGCGCTCGCTGACCAAGAGTGTGTCCCCGGCACTGCGGGTGGGTGCCGTCATCGCCCGCGGGCCAGTCCGGGACCGCATCCTCGCCAATGTCGCCGCGTCCGCGATGTACGTCTCGCCGGTACTGCAGGCCGCCGCACTGGATGTGGTCAGCCAGCCCGCGTGGAACACCCACCTGAAGGGGTTGCGTGGTCAGCTGCGCTCCCGTCGCGACCTGCTGGTCGATGCGGTGCACACCCATCTCCCGGAGGCTGCTCTCACCGGGGTCCCTGCCGGGGGCCTCAACCTGTGGGTGCGTCTGCCCGACGCCACCGACCTGCACCGGCTGGTCATCGACTGCGAACGTGCCGGGGTGGTGATCGCGTCAGGCGATGCGCTGTTCCCCACTGAGGCCGCGGGACGCTACGTCCGGCTGAACTTCGCCGGACCCGACTCGGCGCGTTTCGGCGACGCCGTGCAGGTCATCGGGGACTGCCTGCGCGGGCAGCTGGAAGCCCCAGGAGCTCCTCGATGACGACGGCCACGCCGTCATCGTCATTGGAGGCGGTGACCTGGTCCGCGCACGCCAGCACGGTCTGACCGGCGTTGGCGACGGCGACACCGTGGCCGGCCCAGGCGAGCATGTCGGTGTCGTTGAGCCCGTCACCGAAGGCCAGCACGTCCCGCCGCGCGATACCCAGGTGGGAGCAGAGCTGCTCCAGGCCGGACGCCTTGGACACCCCTGACGCCATGACCTCGACGAACGGTGCCCCTGACATGGTCATCTCCAGGTGCGGGGCGAGACTGCGGGTGCTGGCCCGCGCCCTGTGGAACAGCTCAGGCGCGGGAAGCGTGGGGTGGCGGAAGACAAGTTTCAGGGCGGGTGCGCAGGTGAGGTCGTCCAGGGCGGCCGCTCCCATCGTCGCCGGGTCCCGGCTGTGGTCCGACAGCGTCGCCATCGCGGCGTACCCGTCCTGGGCGAGGAAGACCCGGCCCGCCTCGCGCACCGCGGCGAAGCGGACGTCTGGTTCCCGCTCGCTGACCGCTGACGTGAAGTCCTCGAGCACGCTGACCTGCAATTGTGTGGAGTACAGGACCTCATCGCTGGTCAGGTGGATGCCGTAGGCGCCGTTGCCGCACAGCGCCCAGTCCGCGAACCGGGTGGCATGGTTGACGGCATGGAGGCCCACCGGATTGCGCGCCGTCGCCGGGACGACAGTGATGCCTGCGGCACGCGCAGCGTCCAGTGCGGCGACCGTGCGTCCGCTCACGGTCCGGTCGCTGCGCAGCAACGTGTTGTCCAGGTCCGTGGCGATCAACCGGGGGAGCCTGCGGTGGTTCACCCGGCCGGTTCCTCACCGGGCACCAGGATGCCGACCTCCTCACCCTCGCGGCCGAGGACGGTCAGCCGGTCACCGTGGTGTTCGACCGTGGTGACCTGCAGCAGCCACTGCGACCAGCCCTCGGGGCAGGCCATCATCGTTGTGGCGAAGGGCTCGAGTGTGGCCGCACCGCTGGCGTCATCGACGGTGAACGTGGTGCCGATCCCGTTGCAGGCGTCGCTGCCGCGGACGTTGCCCCGGTCGTCGAAGGTGAGGTAGCCGTTGCCGTCCGGGTCGACCCAGGTGCCGGTGAATTCAGTGTTCCCGGGTGCGTCGGGGCTGTCTGCCACGGTGTCCTCCTCGGTGGTCGGTGTCTCCTCCGGTGCTTCTGCGTCCTGTTCCTGTCCGCAGCCGCTGAGCAGGCCCGGGACAAGAACGAGTGCCGCCGCACAGGCGACGGCACGGGTTCGGAAAGTCATGCTGATACTGTGTCACATCCTCCTACGCCGGGCGCAGGACGCCGAGGACGTTGCCGCCGTCGCCCAGGACGACCATGAAGACGCCGTAGTGCTGGATGGACTTCACACCCATGAGCCACTGGCTCCAGGGGCCGGTGCAGGCCATCTGGGTGGAGAGGAACGGTTCGACGAAGGCGGCGTTGCCGGCGACGGAGTAGTTCGTCCCGATGCCGTTGCAGCCGTCCGTGCCGGACAGCCGGCCGTTGTGGAAGGTCAACTCACCGCCGCCGGTCGGGTTGACGTCGACCCATTTCCCGGCGAACTGCATGGAGGGAAGTGATGACTCCGGCAGTGATGATCCCGGGACGTCCGGGAGCTCGGGCTGCGTCTGTGCTGCGGGTGCCCCGGCCAGGCCGACCGCGGCGAGTACCGCGACGGTGCCGGTGACGATCCGGCGCCGGAAGGTGTTCTCTGACGTTGTGTGTGCCACTGTTCCTGCCACTCCTCGTGGGGGTCTCGGTGGATTGTGTGTCAGTGACTCCATCGACGGGGTACCCCGCCCCGTTAGCCCCGGCACGGAAAACCGGGTCAGCCGGTGACCTCCGAGAGGGCGTCGTCCCGCAGGAAATCACCGGCCATGTCCACGGCCGGGCCCGAGGAGTCCGCGCCCTCGATGAAGACGCAGAAGGCCATGTCACCGACGATGCCGACGAACCAGCCGTGGGCGGTGGCATCGTCGATCTCCGCGGTGCCCGTCTTGCCGCCGAGCCCCTCGATATCGCTCAGCTGGGACGCAGAACCGGAGGTCACCGTTTCCCGCATCATCGAGCGGACATGCTCGACGACCTGCGGATCCATGGGCTCCGGAGCACTGTCCGGCGCGACCATCTCCGTCTCCTCTCCCTGGATCAGCGACGGGGTGACCATCCGACCGCCGTTGGCGAGAGACGCCTCCATCAGGGCCAGGCCGAACGGGGACGCCAGCACCTCGCCCTGGCCGATGGCGGACTCCACCCGGGCCGGGCCCTGGTCGGTCTCCGGCACGGACCCGGTCATCGAGGTCATCCCCGGGGCCTCGAAGTCGGCCCCGAGCCCCAGCTGCATCGCGGTGTTCCTCATGTCCGTCGGTTCGAGGTCACGGGAGATCAGGGCCTGGGTGGTGTTGCAGGATTCGGCGAAGGCGGTGTGCATGGGGACCTCACCGAGGTCGAAGTCGTCGTCATTGGGGATCACGCGCCCGTCGACATCCACCGAGGCGGGGCATTCAACCCGGTCGTCGGGGCCGACGGTGCCCCGGGCCAGGGCGGCTGCGGTGGTGACGGTCTTGAAGGTGGATCCCGGCGGGAACTGTCCGGTCGTCGCCGGGGTGCCCTGACCATCGGCCGCACCGTTCTGCGCGGCGGCGAGGATCCCGCCGGTCGACGGCGAGATCGCCACGATGGACGCGGCCTCGTCGGTGCCCTCCATCGCGCGCTGCGCCGCCGCCTGCACGCCGAGGTCCATGGTGGTGCGGACCGGCTCCGACTGCTCAGGTTCCTCCTGTCCCAGGACCACCGGTTCGGCTCCGTCCCCACCGTCGGCGGGGCTGGTGGCCAGGGTCCAGCCGGCGGTCTCGTCGAGCCTGTCCTCCCAGAACGTGCGCAGCCCACCGTCCAGCGGCGAGGAGGTCGACTCCCCGGGCAGCAGACGTCCCTCCTCCCGGGACTCCACGCCCGGGATGTCGGTCAGTGACCCCATCACCCCCTCGGCGTCGTCCTCGCGCAGGGAGAACAGTGCGGTGCCGTCGCCGCCCGCTTCGGTGATCTGGGCCGCGGCGTCCCGTGCGTCGTAGTCGGGGATCGCCGGACGCACCGCGTCGGCGATGGCGGACGCCTGGGCGTCCGGCTCCATCTCGTCGGTGGCGGATGCGGTGACGACGGTGACGTCCGTCCAGGCGAGCTGCTCATCATTGCGGTGGTCGAGCACGGGAAGGTCGTAGGTCCGGTCGTCGGAGTAGGTCAACGTGGTGTCGGCGGTGAGGTCGGACGCCAGGATCTGCGGGTCCCAGATGACGGCGTCATCCTCGCCGGTGGACAGTGTGCCCTCCGACGTGGCGTCGTCGCCGGACGGGACGGTCCAGGTCGCGCTGGTGGAGCCCTCGTCCTGCTCCAGGTGCAGTTCCGTCTCCCCGGTGTTCGTGTCGATGTCGGTCAGGTACTGTTCGGCGGCCTGCGGATCATCGGTGTGGGACGCCGCGGCCTCCCAGTCTGAGTTGTTGACGGCCTCGACGAAGTCCTCGGTGGGGGAGGACGACCACGGTGCCGAGCATCCGCCGAGCAACAGGGCCGCGACGGTGAGTGTGGCTGCGGGGGCAGCGAACGGGGCGGAGGGCTTTCTCATGCGACCATCGTAGGGGGAGGAAACCGGTGACGTCAGTACTGTGACGGAAGGGCGATTCCCGAAATGGTAGTGGCGTACATCACGGTGAGTGTGTACTTTCGTTGGGGATATTGTCGTCAATTCCGCAGAATGAGGCCAGATGATCTCCAACGACTTCTACACCGCCGAAGCCCAGGGTCCCTACGAGACCGCATCCATCGGAACGCTCGAGCTGGAGGAGGGCGGCGTCATCGACGACTGCTGGCTCGCCTACGCCACCGCCGGTGAACTCAACGAGGACAAGTCCAACGCAATCCTGATCCCCACCTGGTATTCGGGGACCCACGGGACCTGGTTTCAGCACTACATCGGGGAGGAGCACGCGCTCGACCCGTCGAAGTACTTCATCATCAGTGTGAACCAGATCGGCAACGGCATGTCCGTCTCCCCGTTCAACACCACCGACGACTCGATCTCCATGTCGAGGTTCCCTCAGGTCCGTATCGGGGACGACGTGGTGGCCCAGGAACGCCTGCTGCGCGAGAAGTTCGGCATCGAGAAACTCTTCGCGGTCGTCGGCGGGTCGATGGGTGCGCAGCAGACCTACGAGTGGATTGTGCGGTTCCCGGACAAGGTCCAGCGTGCCGCACCGATCGCCGGCACCGCGAAGAACACCCCGCACGACGTCATCTTCGCTGAGACACTGCGCGAGACCGTCGAGGCGGACCCCGGGTTCAACGGTGGGGAGTACGGCTCCCACACCGAGGTGGCCGACGGCCTGCGGCGCCAGTCCCACCTGTGGGCGGCGATGGGCTTCTCCACGGAGTTCTGGAAGCAGGAGGCGTGGCGCAGTCTCGGCTTCGATTCGAAGGAGGCCGTGCTGGCGGACTTCCTGGACCCGCTGTTCATGGGAATGGACCCCAACACCCTGATGAACAACGCGTGGAAGTGGCAGCGCGGGGACGTCTCCCGCCACACCGGCGGTGACCTGGCCGCGGCCCTGGGACGGGTCACCGCCAAGGTCTTCGTGATGCCGATCAGCGAGGACATGTTCTTCCCGGTGCGTGACTGTGCCGAGGAGGAGGCGCTGATCCCCGACAGCGAGTTGCGGCCCATCGATGACATCGCGGGCCACCTGGGGCTGTTCAACATCAGCCAGGACTACATGGCCCAGGTGGACGCGAACCTGAACGAACTGTTCGCCGGATAGCCGATCGGCATGTAACCGATCGACATGATCGCGCGGCACCGTCAATTCCGTTACCAACCATCAGCAGGTCACCGAAACATGAACTGAAGCCTCACCCCAGAACAGCCGGGGCGGTGTTCAGCGTGATGATCACGCCGACGATCCCCACCGTCCAGGACAGGGTGTCCGCAGCACTCCGGATACCCCAGGCGCGGATACGGTCGAGCAGACCGTCCACCCGGGATCCAGCGAGGGCGCGGCCCAGTGACAGGATGACCCCCGGCAGCAGCATCACGGCACAGTAGCCCACCAGGATCAGGGCGGCGCCCCCCATCCCGGTACCGCTGTCGGCGATGATGCCGACCGCCGCGATGTACGGGATCATCGACGCCGCCTCCACCACCCCGGCCACCAGGGCCAGGCCGGTCAACGCCCGGAGACTCCCGCCGGCCCTGCGCACCCGCTCCAGCCAGCGCCGGGCACCGGCCTCGGGGTCGCCGCCGCGCTTGCGGATGGCCTTGGGGTCGATCCAGAAGGACAGCGCGAGCAACAGGACACCGGCCACGGCGTACACGGCCATGGCGGCGGTGGACGTCAGGACGTCCTGGAACCGTTCGAGGAGCGGCATGGCCCCGGCGGTGAGCGCGAGCCCGAGTGCCCAGTAGAACACCCCGATGACCAGCAGGTAGTAGAGGGTCCGCCCGGCGAACCTGCGGGCATTTCCCGTCGTTCCGGCGGCGCCTGCGGTGACCAGCAGAAGGACCGGGACCACGAGGGTGCCGATGCTGGTGGAGTCCACCAGCGCGAGAACCAGCAGTGACAGGTATCCGAGGTGGTCAGGTAGCACGTCCATAGGATGATTCTGCGCTGCACCGGGGAGGCGGAACCTCCTCCATTGGTAGGAGATCGCGGGGCCGTCCCCTTGCTAGCCTGATCACATGGCACAGGACGCACCACGCAGGATCCCCATCGCGGGCGATGCCCGTACCGTGGTGGTCTACGCCGCGGTGGTCCTGGTCCTGTGGCTCGCCGGGATCACGAACCAGCCGTTCATGGGTGGTGATCCGGTCTGGCCGGGGTGGGTCTCGCTGGTCCTGATGCTCGTCGGCGCCGGCTTCACCGGGTTCAGGACGTCGCGCCCGGGGATCATGCTGGCGGTCGTCATGCCGCTGAGCCTGGCGGAGCTGCTGTTCGGCGGGCAGGGCAGTGCCTACGTGCTGCTGGTGGAGGCGTTGTGGGCGCCGGTCGCCCGGGGCAGCGGCCGCGTTGCGCGGGTGACCACGGCTGTCGGCGTGGGGCTGGGCATCCTGCTGGGAGGGGTGCTGCTCGCTGTCGGCCTGTCCGACCTCCCGTGGACGACAGCCGTGGTGTTCGCGCTGCTGATGGTTGTGGTCATCGTGGCCACCCCGCTGGCGTGGGCGTGGGAGGTCCGCCACCACCGGCTCGCCCAGGAGGCGGCGGAGGAGTTGGCCAGGACCGAACATGAACTGGCCGGCGAGCGCGCGGCCCGTGAGGTCGAGGCCGACCGGTTGGGTATCGCCCAG
This sequence comes from Corynebacterium sp., assembly GCF_052107835.1. GTDB lineage: Bacteria > Actinomycetota > Actinomycetes > Mycobacteriales > Mycobacteriaceae > Corynebacterium. Next base: position 9,990 of record NZ_JBQEDF010000039.1, on the reverse strand, counting down.
GATCTCCACGACGTGGTCGCCGGTCACCTGTCCGCGGTCACCCTGCACACCAGCCTCGCCGCGGAACTGCCGGAGGAGGACGCCCGGACGCGGTCACTGGAGACGGCCCGCACCAGTGCGGAAGCCGCACTGCGCGACCTGCGCTCGGTCATCGGTGTCCTCGCCACGGCGCAGGACAGTGCGGCGCAGCCCACGTTGAGCTGGGACATCCTACGGCGGCGTCTGGGGGACGACGCCGCGGTATCGGTGGACGGGAACGTCGAGGACCCGGACACTGTCCCGGCCCCCGTGCGCTCCGCACTGCTGCACATCGGTGCGGAGGCCGTCACCAATGCCACGCGCCACGGAGCGCAACCACGGTCGCTGTCGGTCACGGTGCATGACGGGAACGCCACCCTGGACTGCGTCAATGACCTGCGCGCGGGGTCGTCCTCCGGCGATGACCCGTCGGTAGGCGGACCCACGCTCGGCCTGCGGGCGATGTCCAACCGCGCGGAGGCCGTGGGAGGGTGCGTGGACGCCGGTCCCGACGCCGCCCACGGACAATGGAGGGTCACCGCCCGCGTGCCCCTGGAAAATTGAAGGAGTGTTCGTGATGCCGAGTTCACCGATCCGCGTGGTTGTCGCCGATGACCATCCGGCATTTCGGGCCGGAATCGTCACCCTGCTGGACTCGGCCCCGGACATCAGCGTGGTCGGGGAAGCAGATGACGGCCCCTCCGCCCTGGAGGTCGCGGGCACGGTCCGGCCCGATGTGGTCCTCACCGATGTGCGGATGCCCGGCGCCACCGGGATCGACATCACCCCGCAGCTGTGCTCCCAGGGGATCAGGGTGCTGGCGATCTCCGCCTTCGGGCTGGACGAGTACGTCCTCGACGCCATTGCCGCGGGTGCGGACGGCTACCTGGTGAAAACCGAGCGTCCGGCGAACATCATTGCGGCGGTGCGTTCCGTGTCCAGGGGGGAGGCGGCACTGTCCAACGAGACGACCGCGGCGGTGGTCGCCGCGCTGAGGACGAGGGAGGGCGAGTCCGGCGGCACACCGGAACCGCCCGACGCGGAGGTCCATCTCACCGGGCGTGAGGAGGAGGTGCTGGCACTGATCGCCGAGGGGCACGCGAACCGCCGGATCGCCGGGGAGCTGTTCATCAGCGAGACCACGGTGAAGACGCACCTGGGAAACCTCTTCGCCAAGCTCGGGGTGACCTCGCGCGTGCAGGCCGCGCTCTGGCACGGGCGGCACCGCTAAACTGGGTGGATGACCAGCTCCCGGTACACCCACGGCCACGGACGGGCCACCCTCGGAAACCATGCGGCACGCACGGCCGGGGACTCGGTCGGCTTCGTCCTGCCGCACCTTCACAGGGATGCCAGGGTGCTGGACGTGGGCTGCGGTCCCGGTTCGATCACCGTCGATATCGCGGCCCGTATCGCCGGGCTGGGCGGGGCAGCCTCCCAGGTCACCGGGGTGGAGAACACCGAGGCACCGTTGGACGCCGCGCGCGGGCTCGCCGGGCAGCGTGGGGTGGACGCCCGGTTCATGACCGGGGACGCCCACGCCCTACCCTTCGCCGGGAGCTCCTTCGACATCGTCCTGGCGCACCAGGTCCTGCAGCACCTTCCGGACCCGGTGGCCGCGCTGCGGGAGTTCTCGCGGGTCACCGCTCCCGGTGGTCTGGTCGCCGTGCGGGACGCCGACTACGCCGGGATGTTCTTCCACCCGGAGACTGCTGGGATGCGACTGTGGCAGTCGCGCTACCGGGAACGCGCGACGGGCAACGGCGGGCAGCCGGATGCTGCACGCAGGCTCGTCCGGTGGGCGCTGGACGCGGGTTTCCGGTCCGGGCAGCTGGAGTTCAGCACCTCGACCTGGACGTACTCGGCAGGCAGTGCGCAGTGGCTGGCGGACAGCTGGATCGCCAGGTCACGGGAGACCCCGGGGGCCGGCAGGGAGCCCGACGCTGACACCGGGGACATCTGCGAGGGCTGGCGGCAGTGGGCCGCTGATCCCGCCGCGGTTTTCGTGATGCCCCACGGCGAGTTGTTGATCAGACTCTGAATACCGTGGGACAATCGGGCCATGAGTAACCAGCAGCCCTACCGTCAGGATCCGAACCGCGGCTACGGCCAGAACCAGCCGACCCGCCAGTACAACCAGCAGCAGTACGGGCAGCAGCAGTACAACCAGCAGTACGGTCAGCGTCCGCCGCAGCAGCGTCCGGAGCCGGAGAACCTGCTCGCGGGGCGGTTCGACACGAAGAAGGTCATCATCAACCTGGTGATCCTCGGTGTGCTGTGCGCGGTGATCTCCTTCGCCGTGCTGCTGGTCATCGACCTCATCGTGTCGGCGATCTCCGGGTGGGGCGCGCAGGGGCCGGGCAATGCCGTGGTCTACGGTGCGATCGCAGGCATCGTCGGTGTCCTGGCCGGACTGCTCTACATTCCGGTGGTGGGGACCGGGAACGAGAACCTCTTCGGCGGTGCCATCCTGGCCCTCGCTGTGGCTGCCGGGGTGGTGTACGTGATCTTCGGCGGGCTGCTCGACGGGGACTGGCACACCCTGCTGACCCTCGCGGCGATCCTGTGCACCGCCGCAACGGCTTCCCTGTCACCGACCCGGATCGAATCCGCGCGGGTGCGGTAGGCTGCCGCGGGACTTCACAGCCTGTACGGTATGTGCGATGACCTCACGATTCACCGTCACCGACGTCACCGCAGCCGATCACCGGGGGCTCGACGCGCTCTGTGGGCTGAGCGACGACGCCGAGGAGGCACTGTTCGGCGTCCGACCTGTCACGCTCCCTGACCTGTGGCGTACGCAGATCAGTGACGGGCGGTACTTCGCCAACCGCTTCTGGGTCGCATGGGACGGTGCAACGCCGGTGGGTTTCGCCCATCTCACCCTCCCTCAGAAGGAGGACCTCGACCAGGCCTTCGTTGAACTGTGCGTCCCGCCGGTCCACCGCGGCCGTGGTGCGGGACGCCTGCTCGTCGAGGCGGCGGTCCGTCCGGCTGTCCTGGAATCGGGCCGCGGCACGGTGAGCACCTTCTCCGAGGTCCCACTGGAGGGTGACACCGCGAATTCCCTGACACGGGACGTTGGGCTGGAGTTGAAGTCCGCCGAGATCACACAGGTGCTTCCTCTGCCGTTGGGCGCAGAAAGATTCGTGGAACTCCATGACGCCGCCGTCGCCTCCTTCGGCGGATACCGCATCGAGGGCTGGATCGGAAATGTGCCGGAGCAGTACATGGAGCAATGGTGCGAGCTGGGCAACGAATTCAATGCGGGGCTGCCCCTCGAGGACCTGGAATCAGAGGTGCCGGTCAGTACGCCCGAGCGTGTCCGCGAACGGGACAAGCACCGCGAGGCCTGCGGGCATGCTCTGGTCACCTCGGCAGCGTTCTCGCCGGCCGGGGACCTGGTTGCTGTGGCGCAGGCTGAGGTGAGTCTCGGAACCGGGAGTGCCCTGGCGCTGCAGGCGAATCTCATCGTCACCGAAGCACACCGCGGACACCGCCTGGGTATGGCGGTCAAGCTGGAGGGACTGCGTCTGCTCCACGAGCATTTCCCGGGTGTCACCGCGATCGCCACCTGGAACTCGCAGGTCAATGAGCATGCACTGGCTTTGAACCGGGAGATTGGATTCCGCCGGATCGGTCGCGAGGTGGCGTACCAGGGGAGTGTACGATAACGGCAACCCGTGGACGCTAAAGAAAGGCAACCCTATGACCGGGATAATGCTGGACATACCCCTCATCGACGTGTCCGACTGGCGGACCGCCGGTCCGGACAGACGGCGCGAACTCGCTGAACGCCTCGATCACGCCATGAAGGATTCCGGGTTCTTCATGGTCAGCGGCCACGGGATCGACCCGGTTCTGTCGTCCGACCTGCGCTCTGCTGCCGCAGAGTTCTTCCACCTGCCGGACGGAGCCAAGGAGAACTACCGCACCGTCGTCGGCGGCCGCGGCTGGATCCGCACGGGGGACGAGGCCAACGCCTACTACGGGGAGGACGCCGACGCGGAGAGGGCCGACCTCAAGGAGACCCTCACCTTCGGACGTCCGCACACCACCGGGGACGCGGTGACCGATGCCGCGCACTTCCGCCCCAACGTGTACCCGGCCGAAGTCCCCGAACTGGAAATTCTGGTCACCCGGTGGATCGGGGCAGCAAGGGAGCTGTACACCGACATCCTCGAGATGCTCGCCACCGCGCTCGGGCTGGACGACCGGTACTTCGTGGACCGGGCGGGGAACTCGCCGAACACCTTCAACGTCAACCGCTATCCGGCACTGTCCGTGGTGGGTGCCGCGAAGCAGGACCAGTACCGCATCGCCCCGCACACCGACTGGGGCCTGGTGACCATCCTCGACCGGCAGCCCGGTCTCGGCGGACTGCAGGTCCAGACCGCGGACGGGCAGTGGCAGGACGCGCCCTACGTGGAAGGCACGATGACCGTCAACATCGCGGACCTCCTGGCCCGGTGGACCGGTGACAGGTGGCGTTCGACCAGGCACCGTGTCCTCGCGCCGAGCGCGCAGGACCCAACGGAGGAGCTCTACAGCATCATCTGCTTCTGCGAACCGGACATGGACCAGACCGTGGAACCCTTCGCGCCTCCGGTCGGTGGCGGCGTCCACTACGAACCGGTGCTGGCGGGGGACTACTTCGCCGAGCGGAACTCCGCGGCGACGGTGGGCTGATTACCCGGCAACAACGAGTGACACCTCCCGGTGGACGGTGCCAGACTGGGGTGCATGGCTGCACAGGAGACCACCGTGACCCTCGCCGACCATACTGTCCGTGTCTCTCACCCGGACAAGGTTCTCTACCCGTCCACCGGAACGACGAAGCGCGATGTCATCGACTACATGATTGCGGTGGCGCCGTGGTTCACGGCCCATGCACATGACCGGCCCGCCACCAGGAAACGGTGGGTGGGCGGGGTCGGGACGGCCGCGGATCCGAGCGAGTCGTTCTTCGAACGCAATCTCCGGAGTGCGGGGGTGCCGGGGTGGGTGGACACCCGCGACTACGAGCACCAGAGCCGCACGGTCACCTATCCGCTGGTCAACAGCGCTTCCACACTTGTCTGGCTCGCCCAGCTCGATGCCCTCGAGGTCCACACACCACAGTGGCGGTACGGACCCCGCGGTGGAGTTCGCAACCCTGACCGCATGGTCTTCGACCTTGACCCGGGGCACGGTGCGGGCATGGAGGAGTGTGCGGAGGTCGCCCACCTGGTCAAGGAGAAGCTCGACGTGCAGGGTCTGGTGTCCGTGCCGGTCACGACCGGGAGCAAGGGTATTCACGTCTACGCCGGCGTCGACGGCAACCACAGTCGGCGCGTCATCCGGGACCGGGTTCACGCGATCGCGGATGATACTGCTGCCGAGCGCCCTGACCTCGTTGTCTCCACGATGGGCAAGGCGGTGCGCGAGGGGAGGGTGCTGATTGACTGGAGTCAGAACGACGGTGTGAAGACCACATGTGCGCCCTACTCACTGCGTGGTCGACCGCGGCCCATGGTGGCCGCGCCGCGTCGGTGGGACGAAATCGGCCCCGGCGTCCAACAACTCGGGTACCGCCAGGTCATGGAGCGGCTGCTCACCGACGGGGACCCGATGGGTGCGCTGGCCGGGCCCGGGGACGGTGGACCGTCCTTCGTGGTCCAGGAACATGACGCAACAGCCCTGCACTGGGACCTCCGTCTCGAGCACAACGGCGTCCTTGTGTCGTGGGCCCTACCGAAAGGTGTTCCGACGGACTCAGGGCAGGACCGGCTGGCGGTGCAGACGGACGACCACCCCCTGAGCTACGGGGGTTTCGAGGGGACCATCGGGGAGGGTGACCCCGGTGCGGGCACCGTAACGATCTGGGATTCCGGGACCTATGTCCTGGAGTCCTGGGGGGACGACAGGATCATTGTGGAACTGTGGGGGAGTGACAGCGGGGGACTCGGTGGCACTCCGACGAGGTTGGCCCTGATCAATGCGGGGATGAACGGGGACCCTAAGAACTGGCTTCTCCATCTGATGGACTGAGGGCCTCGTTGAGCCGCTCGACCTTGCCGGTGATCTCCCCGGTGTGCCCGGGGCGGAGATCCGCCTTCAGGACGAGGGACACCCTGGGGGCTACCTCGGCGACGGCGTCACAGGCCTGTTTGATGACCGGCATCACCTCGTCCCACTCGCCTTCGACGGTGGTGAACATCGAGGAGGTCTCGTGGGGGAGCCCCGAAGCCCGGATGACCTCGATGGCCCGCGCCACGATGTGCGACATCGAACCGTCCGGCTCGGGGGTGGTGGCAGGTGCGATGGAGAATGCGAACAACATGTCACCGAGAATAGTATCCGGAATGGATCGGGGTCGGTACGGCGTTACCGGGGACATGAGCACTTACATTGAACAGGAAGAATTCAACGACCCCATCCGCCTCGCACGCGTCGAACGCGAGGAGCCGCTCCCCGGACACGGGGAGGTCCTGGTCAGGGTCACCGCCGCCGGGTTGAACCCGGTCGACTGGAAGATCGCCACCGGACAGCTCGACCCGTCCGTGCTGGGCTTGTCCGCCCCGACCGGGTACGGCAACGACTTCGCCGGCGAGGTCCAGGCGATCGGCGAAGGTGTCAGCGGCTTCGCCGTGGGGGACCGCGTCTTCGGCGGCGCCAGGGCCCGGGCAGTGGCTGAGCACCTGGTCATCGACTCCGATCAACTGCACCTCACCCCGGACGGGGTCAGCGACGTCCAGGCGTCGACGCTCGACATCGCGGCGCCGACCGCATGGGCAGCCATCGACGCGGTGGCGCCCGCAGAGGGGGAGACGGTCCTCATCGGCGGGGCGGCCGGGGGAGTCGGCGTCCTCGCGGTCCAGTTCGCCGTCCAACGAGGGGCGCGGGTGATCGCCACGGCATCCGAGCACAACCACGGTTTCCTGCGCGAACTCGGCGCGGAGCCGACCACCTACGGTGACGGTCTGGTGGACCGGGTCCGGGGACTCGCGCCGGACGGGGTGGACGCCGCCGTTGATCTGCAGGGGTCCGACACCGCTGCCGCCGCGGTTGAGCTCGGGGTGGCGGAGTCCAGGATCTCGGCGATCGCCGCCGGACCGGACGCGCCCGAGGGGATCGTGTCCACCGGTGGGTTCGCCGCGGAGGACGGCGTACTCGACCGGATTGCCGCCGACATCGGCTCGGGGAGGACCGTCGTGGAGATCGCGAGAACCTTCCCGATCTCCGAGACCTCGGCGGCGGTCGACTTCCAGCGCACCGGGCACGTGCGCGGCAAGGTCGTGGTCACCGTCTGAGGCTCTACAGTCCCAGCGTGTCCAGGGCGGTGCGGAACCGGTCAACGGCGCCATCGACGTCCTGCAGCTTGTCCAGGCCGAACAGGCCCAGGCGGAAGGTGGAGAAGTCGTCGCGCTCACCGCACTGCAGCGGCACGCCGGACGCAACCTGCACTCCGGCCTCCCTGAACTTCGCGCCGGACTTCAGCGCGGGGTCACCGGTGTAGGCGACGACCACGCTGGGGGCGGCGAACTCGCCGGTGGCGATGGTCTGGATACCGCGCTCGTCGAGCAGGGCACGGACCCTCGTCCCGAGCTCGATCTGGGCGTCCCGCAGCTTGTCGAGCCCGATTCCGTGGGCCTCGACCATCAGGGCGGCGTTGTGCGCCAGACCGTCGGTCGGCAGGGTGGCGTGGTAGGGGGTGCGTCCCGCGGCGTACTCGTCGGTGATGAAGAGCCACTTCTTCAGGTCCACAGCGAAGCTGGTGGAGGTCGAGGCGTCCACGGCCTCGCGGGCGGCATCGCTGAGCATCACGTAGCCGGCGCAGGGAGTGCCGCTCCAGCCCTTCTGCGGGGCGCTGACCAGGACGTCCACCCCTGTCTCCGTCATGGAGACCCATGATGCGCCGGAGGCGACACAGTCCAGGACGAACAGTGCACCCACCTCGTGGGCGGCCTCGCCCATCGCGGTGAGGTAGGCGTCCGGGAGCTGGATCCCTGCCGCGGTCTCCACGTGCGGGGCGATGACGATCTCGGGCTTCTGCTCGCGGATCGCGGCGGTGACCTCGTCGATCGGTGCCGGTTCCCACGGGGCGGTGGTCTCGTCGGCGGTCTGCCGGGCTTTGAGGACGGTCACGTCACCGGTGATGGACCCCATGTCGATGATCTGCGACCAGCGGAAGGAGAACAGGCCGTTGCGCACGATCAGAGTGCGCCTGTCCGTGATCAGCTGGCGGGCGACGGCCTCCATTGCGTAGCTGCCGCCGCCGGGGACGACGGCGGCGCTGGTGGCGCCGTAGGTGCTCAGGAGCACGTTGCGGATGTCCTGCATGACGCCGACGAACCGGGCCGACATGTGGTTGAGGGAACGATCGGTGAAGACGACGGAGTACTCCAGCAAGCCGTCGGGATCGATGTCATCGTGGGGAAGGCTCATGTGTATATCCTGGCACACGCTCTCAGGTGATCGCTCACCAGGTTATGGAATAGTGACGTGCATGACCCTCTACCATCTCGCACTCCGGAACGACTGGACAGGTGCCGCGGAAGCGGGGGAGTACCGTGTGTCCACACGGGGACTGTCACTGGAGGATGTCGGTTTCATCCACGCCTCCCACGCAGGGCAGGTTTCCGCGACAGCGGAACGCTTCTACCCGGACGTGCGGGACGAGCTGTGCGTCCTCGTCCTCGACGATGCCGCCATCAGGGCTGCCGGAGTCGGGATCGAGGAGGAGGACGCGGGCACGGGGGAACTGTTTCCCCACATCTACGGGGCTATCCGTCCCGAGTGGGTGACGGAGGTGGTTGATCTGGGGGACTGGCAGCCCGGATGATGGATGAGTCGTGGAAGGTGGCGTGCGCTGCGGCCTCCCGGGTTCTTTTCAGGGCGAATTCCGCGTCAGTCAACTCTTCCGGCCTGACGTGTCCGCAGGTGGGGGCCAGCCTCGGTTCCGGTACTGCCGCGCGTTTCGTTTCGGAAAGTAGTTGACATGACCGCTATATGCGAAATGCTGGTAGAACAGAGGGGGTCGACCCGGTCGACCCCACTGAAGTAATCCGCTGGAAGGAACCGCAACACATGACCACGATCAACGACAGGAACCTCCGTAAGGCCCGCCGCGCCGGACGCACCGCGAGCACGCTCGGCCTGGCCTTCCTCGGAGCAGCCGGCGGAAGCTGGTTCGTGATTCGTCAGCAGCTTCTCGCTGAGAGCATCACCGTCCACCCGGACGTCAAGTCACTGGCTGGCCGGAAGGTGGGGGACCCCGTGACCGCATACGCGCAGGCGGACATCGTCAACAAGCACCTCCTGTCACAGACCGAGGGCAAGCCCTTCGCCGAGCTGCCGATGGACGACCCCGCGCGTGAGGCGGCGCTGATGGCGGCGACCGTCCGGTCGTCGCTGCTGACCTCCGTGCTGTCCTTCGGGCTGTCCGGCCTGGCAGCGGGAGCGGGGGTTACCGCCCTTGTCGCCGGCCGTGGGCTGAAGAAGGTCGCTGCGTCGGGCGAGTAGCGGGCCCTGTGTTCAGAGCGAGTGCTTCCTCAACGCCTCGGCGAAGGGTGCGCGCTCTGATTCACTGTGCCACGTGGCAGCGTCATTGAGTTCGTAGAGCTCGTCATCCGTGTATCGCGGGATGACATGGGTGTGGAAGTGCCACATGTCCTGGTTTCCGGCCGGCTCGTTGTGCTGGCGCACGGTGATGCCTTCGCATGGATATGCGCGGCGCATTGCGATGGCAACGTCCTGTACGAGATCCCATACGGCGTGTCCGGTGTCCCGGTGTAGGTCGTAGATGTTCTCTATGTGCTCCCGAGGGACAATGAGGGCGCCGCCCGGATTGTCCGGCCACCATTTCGGCGAGATGAGCGCGAACGCGGCTCCACGGTCGACCACGAGATCCGAGGCAGCATTGTGCTCGCTGTAGTCGCCGCCAACGAAAGCACACATCGGGCAGTGGTAGTTGGCGGGGGCGTGGGTGAT
>NZ_JBQEDF010000038.1:0-33574 GCF_052107835.1 Corynebacterium sp. | reverse complement strand
GGCGGCGATGGTGCTGTCGGGCATGGGACGCAGCCCGATGTCGTTCATCTTCCCGTAGGAGGGGTTACCGGGGTACCTTCCTTGTCATGCCACCCAAAGACACAACCACCGCCATCTACGTGCGGATATCAGAGGACCACCAGGACGGGGCCGGGGTGAAACGGCAGGAAACGGAGTGCAGGGCACTAGCGGACCGGCTGGGGCTGGAGGTCACCACCGTCTATGCCGACAACGACATATCCGCCTACCGGGGCAAGCACCGGCCCGGCTTCACCGCGCTCCAGGACGCAATGGCCGCCGGGGAGGTGGGAGCCGTGATCGCATGGGCACCAGACCGTATCTCCAGGCAAGTGGCAGAGGCAGAGGCGTTTAAGGCCGGGGCCCGGCTGGCCGGGGTCCGACTCCTCTACGTCCAGGGAGGTGAGATGGACCTCACGGACCCTAACGCTGACCTGTTCTCGCACCTATCCGCCGCCGTGAGTCAGTGGGAGTCCGCCATCAAGGGAAAGAGAATCGCCGCCGCGTACAAGCAACGGGCCCTGTCTGGCCGTCCTCCCCGCGCTGGCCGCCGGTACGGATACCGCATAACGGACAACGGAGACTGGGAGATTGTCCCGCATGAGGCAAAGGTCTACAGGGAGGCCGTGGAGAACATCCTGGCCGGTGCCTCCGTGCGCTCCCAGGTGTCCCGTATCAACGCGCTGGGGGAGGACTATTGGGCACCTGCCAGGAAGAAACGGGCCACCGGGGAGGTCAACCGTGCCCGGTGGGCCGGTACAACGTTCCGCCGCTCTCTCATGCGTGCAGACACCGCCGGGATTGTGGTCTACCAGGGGGAGGAATACCCGGACGTACAGGCACAATGGCCAGCCATCATCACCCCAGACCAGCACCGCGCTATCGTCGCTCTGTTGAGCAACCCAGACCGGACCACCAACCCCGGTATGCCGGGACGGACCCCGGCCTACCTGGGGACCGGGCTCTACCGTTGCGGTGGCTGTGGTGAGACGTTGGTGTCCTGGCATGACGGCAAAGACAAAGGGGGCCACGCGGTGATGGCCTACACCTGTCGTGCAGCGGACACCCAGCGCCATGGCACCAGCGCGGTGAAGAAAACCCACATCACATGTCGCATGACCAACGTGGACGCTGTTGTGGAGGCCGCCGTCCTGCAACGTCTTGCCCGGGCCGACATACAGCAAGCCGTGGCCGCCGCCTCCGTGGACCCCGCCGGGCTCCAGGAACATCTGGCCACCCGTTCCGCGCTCCAGGTGGAACTGCGTGAACTGGGGGAGGCCATCGGACGGGGAGACCTCACGGTTGCTCAAGGGGCCGCCGCGTCCCGTGGCCTGAATGACCGCCTGACAGCGGTGAACCGTGAGATAGACCAGCGCGACCATTCCGGGGTGCTCACGGACCTGGGGGAGGCCGTGATGGACCCGCACCGGTGGTGGGAGTCCGCCACCATCGTGGCCCGGCGTTCCGTGCTTGAGGCACTGGCCGTGGTCACCGTGGAGCCGGTGAAGAAACGGGGCCAGTTTGACCCGTCCCGGGTGGCGTTTGAGTGGCTGGTCTAGTCCGCCGCCGGGGTGTCCGTTTCGTCCTCCAGGTCCTCTCTGGAGCCCTGGTGTTCCAGCAACGCCTCAAGCACTTCCGGGACCTTTCGCTTGCTGGGTACCCGGTCCTCACGGGGGAGGATACGGGCTCCCTTACGGCGTAGGTATCCGCCGGGCTTCATCTGGGTGGACAGCCTTTCGTCCAGTTTCGACGGTTTAACACCAGTAACAGTCTCTGGGGCCAGTTCACGGAGCCGGTCATACAGTTGGACCTGGGTAAGGCCGTGGTCATCCTCACCCCCAGCGGTAAGGGCAGAGGTCACAATCCACATGAGTTCCCCCAGGGTGGGCAAGGCGGGGTTGCGCTTGCCGTTCACCTGGTGCGGTACCTCGTCCTCTGGGAACACGTCATGTAGGGCCGCGTCCAACGCTGGCATGAGGTCCGCCGGGGTCACCGGGGTGTCCTTTTCCGGGTTGTAGGGAATGAACCGGACGATGGTGGAAACGTCCTTGTCGTTGGTCGCCAATTCATCCCAGGGCCGGGAATCAATCTCCATCTTGCCCACGTAGTTGGTTTCCGGGTCCGCCCGGCGGATTACGTCACCGCGCTTGTCCTTGGTGAGGTAGAGCGCGAAAGAGCCCACGCCGCCGGGCCGGGGTGCCGTGATCGGATGGACGGTATAGGCCGCACCGGATACCTGGGCCCGTTTCTGTACCGTTCCCAGCGCTTCCGCACCACCCTTGGTGTTCGCTCCCTTACCCGTGTGGTCAATTGACCAGACACTGGCACTGGTACGGGCCAGCGGTGCCAGGTTCTCGCTCTCCCACTTGGTGTAGGCCGTGGCTGAATTGTCATCCACACCAGCGGCACCCAGCGCCTTAGAGATACCGTCCACCACGATGGCCTTGAACTGTCCCCAGTCCTCCAGTACCTGGTCAATGTCGGCCACCTTGCCGTTCTCCACTTCGGGCTCAATACGGAGGAACTGCTCACGCTCCAGGTACTTCCCGCAACCCAGCGCACGCATACGCCGCGCAATGGCCGCTTCGTGGTCCTCATAGTCAATCAGTAGCGCCGGGTGCCCCATGACCAGAACCTGTCTCAAAGCCTCCAGGCCAACCCATGACTTCCCGGAACTGGACGGTCCCGATATGCCGTTGGTGGCCTCTCCATACCCCAGGCCAGACAGAAACGTGGCCGGTTCAATGAGGTCCCCACCGGCGGCAAGTTCCTTGTTGACCTTGGCCATGTCGGACTGGCCACGGTACAACCGCCGCCGTGACCCCTCCGTGTAACGGACCTCTGCCGTGGCACGGCTCAACTTGGCCCGGGCCGCGTCCTTGGCCTCCTTGTTCAAGTCGCGCTGGAGACCCACCGCTACGTCATAGGTGAGTTCACCGCCATCCAGCATGGCCTGGACCTCATCACACAGCACCGGGTCATTCCGCCCCCGTGGGGGACGCTTACGGTTGGCTGCCGTTCGGGCCATCGTCGCCACCCGCTTGGACTTAGCGGTATCGGGACCACCAACGGGCTCCAGCACCGTGGACAGGTTCGGGACCGGGACGCACCGATTACCGGCGTAGAGGTACAGCCCCGTAGCGGGGTCACGCACGCCCACCTTTGTCCCGATATCCACAGCGTCCCCAACGGCGTACATGGCGGTGCCGTGGCCGGGCTTGAGGGGGTCTGGGTAGTTCATGGTGTGCCCGGCGGCCTTAAGGTCCTCCGTTGTGCCCCACATCTCTGCCAGACCAGAGGCACCCAGGTGGATACCTTTGTCCGTCACACGGAGGTGAGGCACACCCAGCGCGGTGGCCAGGTCCGCCGTCGTGGTGGTCGCCTTAGTCATTTTCACCACCGCCGTGATGGTGTTTCCGCTGGACATGGGCATGTCCATGTCGTAAGGTGGTCATCTGTTCAAACCTTTCGCCCCCACATCCCCTGGTCCGGGAGTGGGGGCATTTTCGTGTGATGGATGGGCTACGGGGTAGGTAGCGGTGCCGGGGCTCTACTGGTCGGACCCGGATGACTCACGGAGGTACGTGGTCGCGGCCACGTCCTGGTCCCGGAACTGTTGGTAGGCAATCGCTTGGGCAAACGTCAGATACTGGGGGTCATCCTGGTCCAGGTAGATACGCTTGGACAGGTCCTCCGCCAGGTCCACCAGGACTCCGTGCTGGATGAACTTACGGTGGGAACGGAGGAACTCCGCCGCCGCCAGGTGGGTGAAGTCGTAGACAGAACTCACTGGTGATCGCCCCTTACGCCGTAGTGAGGACCCGGACCACAGCGGACCGGGTGTTGTCGGATAGTTCTGGGGCCGCGTACCCCGCCGCACGTCCCACGGCCTTGCAGCGGGTAGCGGTAGTGCGTGCCTGTCGTGCCAGGACACGCATGAGGTGGGCCCGGATGGGGTCAAGGTGCGCGGTGGTCACTTGAGGACCTCCAGCAAGTCCTGGACCTGTTCCGGTCTAAGGTCCACGCCGGGGTACTGGTCGCGGATGGACTGGAAACGGTACCCAGCGGTGGCCTCAATGAGGTCCTGGACCAACGGGGTGTGGTCAGAGTCTGGGTGGTGCCGCCGTGCCGCCGCGTATCGTCCGCTGGCTGTGTCAAGACGGTGACGTGTGTACGTAGTCATCGTGGTTGTTCCTGTCTGCCTAGCGTCCAACTACGACGGCTAGGGCCGGTGGTTCTACGGCAAACAGGAACGTGATGACCGCGTGGTCCCCTACCCGCGTCATGCCGATTGTGCGCGGGGCTCCAGACCCTTACGGCCACCGGTGGCGGGGGAGGGGCACTAGATGTGGTCCCAGCCTATCGGTGGAATACGGACCAATGTAGGGCACGGCGGGGCAGACTGCAAACTCCTAACCAGGCGTTAATGTGGCGGTGGACCCGGCCATCTAGTGGTGAACATGGCGAGTCTTTGAGAACCCACCCCCACATGTTGTGGTCCGGTGCGCGGAATAGGACGGGTGCCCCAGCGTCCCGGCGGTGCCCATCGGAGGGGTCTGAAACCACCGCTCTGGAGGGGGTCAAAATGGGGCTCTGAATCGGTGCCAAATCGGAAAACCCGGCACCGGTTCGGCACCGGTGCCGCGCACCGGTTCGGCACCGCCCTGGAACCACTTTTCACGGCACCGGTTTTTGGCCCTATATCCCCAGCTTATGAGGGGTGAAGATACCCGTTTTCAATCGGTGCCGCACCGGTGCCGCACCACCCTACAATTTGCCCTGGTCCCACCGGTCCCCAGTCTATATAAGACTGGGGACCGGGAAAGGGGACTGGTGCCGGGGGAATGAATGATGATCTTCCACCCCGTCCCCAGGCTCTCGGATGGCTGGGTGTCGGATGGCTGGGTCACGCCGTGGACGAGCCGCGCTGTGTGGTGAGTCAGTCGCGGTGGCTGGTCGGACGATGTTGAGCGAGAGCGAGAACCTCAAGAGCCGTGGAGTCTGGAGCCAGGCCGCGCTGTGTCTCGCTGTGCTGTGGTCAGTCAGTCTCGCTCCAGGACCTCACGCGCTGTGGTCAGTCAGTCGCTGTGGTTCACGCGCTGTGACTCAACCTCAAGCGAGAACCTCTCGCAACTCACGCGCTGTGACTCAACCTCACATCGTGAACTCATCACAACATCGACGGAATCAACGCTGACTGTTCGCGTGAGCGACTTTCACGGCTCTCAAGTGTCATTGTTCGTCCAAGGACTTTCAACGCGGGAAAAATGGCCAAAACAGGACGTTTCGCGCTCCACAACTTCACGCGCTATTCTCGCTGCCGTGGCTCCCACATCCTTAACAAGTTCTAAGGGTGGGGGGTGTCTCCCCCTCCCCGGCCCTCCCCGGCCCCCCAGCGTATAGCCTGGTCCAGATGATGTCTCCCAAATCAGGCCACCCCAAACTTAACTATTCTTATGTTTCATTTTTGAGGTCACCCTAACTTACCGTTCGGGACCCGTTTTCCCGCGTGACCGGCCCGGTTACATTTTCAGGCTGACCCAATTCAGGCCGATACCGCCGTTGTCCCGAAACGTCCAGTGACAGTCATCTTTCAGGAAAACCCAGGGAGCCGGGACCCCGCGAACAGGCACACACCGACGACAGCGGCAACACCTACTGGTCCGCCCGGGACCTCTCCCAGGCCATGGGCTACGCATAATGGCGCGACTTCACCAACGTGGTGTCCCGCGCCATGGACGCTGCCGAGAACGTTGGAATGGACGTGGCCAGCAATTTTGCGGACAATCGCAAAATCTCCGCCACTAAGCCGTGCCAGGACTTCCACCTCACCCGCCACGCCGCCTACCTGGTCGCCACCGCCGGGACACCCCACCCCACCAGGCGCCATAACACCTGCTAATCAACTTGATAGCCCCGCCCTATCCTGGCAAGATGACCGACATGACACCGACACAGAATGACCCCACCAACGTCTTCACCCGCCGCGTGGAGACCATCCAGGACATTTTCTCCCCCATCGGGACCTCACCCGCCGTGGCCTCCCAGATGTTCGACACCGACACCGCCATCACGAAGAAACTCCAGGACTTGGACGGGAAAGTGGCCGGGCCGTCCGATGAGGACCTCACCGCCGCTGGGACGGCCTACGCCTCTGGCAAGGGCTTGAGCAAGGTCACCACGGCTCTCCAGGCTCCAGAGGTCACCGGGCCGCGATACGCCGCCATCCGGGCCGCTGCACAGCGTGAACTGGTCCGCCGTGGTGACCTCCCAGAGTTCGCCACCGCCGCGCTGATTGACTCCATGCGTCAATCGGTCACCGACTACCTCACCGCCACCGCCAATGCCGCCGCGACTGCCCTGGAGGACCTCCCCGCCGCCGCCGTGGCCTCCATCCGGGCCGGTAAGCGTGCCTCCCAGGTGGACAACCTCATTGACCTGCGTACCACCGCCACGTCCGATATCGGACGGTTGCGAGACACCGCCGGGGTGTGGTCCACCCTGTGGGAGGGAGCCGGGGCCGCTAGTACCCGTTCTGCATGGGCCCGGATGTTCAACACGCTGGCCACCGGTTCCACCTCTCCCCACGGAGGTACCCAGTTCGCCCAAGGGTCAACCTCATGGTGGGCAGTGTGGTTCCCGGCTAAGGGTATCGCCGCGCTGGCCGTGGGCTATCGTCCCGAGACCGTCATCCTCAACGGGCTGGCAGAGTTCGCCCCGTTGTCGGACCCGTTTGGGGAGGACCTGGCCGTCTATGAGCACCGGCTCCGTGCCGGTGGTGGCGTGGAGTCCATGTGTGCCGGTCGCACGGATATCATGGCCGCCGCGCTGCGTCGTGAGGAACCGGCCATGGCCTCTGCCACCGCGCTCAAGCGGTCATCCAAGCGGTACACCCTCCTGGAGCGGGTGGGACTCTCGGACCCGGCCCGTGCCCTGGATGAGTACCTCAAGATGTTCCCCGCCTACTCCAGCGACAACCCGGACGTTGCCGGTGCCACTACCGCCGTGGATGACTCCCAGGTCCCCGCGTAGCAGAGACCAGAGGCCAGACGATGGACACCCCTGGAGAGTTCGCCACATCCCCGGACCCCCGCGTCTACCCGGTTCACCGCGTGGGCACATGGCAACACGCGCTGGTCTGCCAGGCCGCCGGGGTCCCGGTGCCCGATGAGTCCGCACGGGCTCTATCCCGCTGGGACCGCCGTGACCCGTCCCTACGTCCTCCCTTGCATGCCCCAGAGATTGAGGGGCCGACTGGGGAACCATTGGACCGGGCCGCGCTATCCAGGCGCAACACCACCGCTAGAGGTGCCACCAAGCGTGCCCGTGAACTACGCACACAGGTAGCAGAGGTGGTGCGCGGTGCCGGGGGAGTCCTCCCCGCTGATGTTGCTGCACGACGGACCGCCATGAGGCTGGGAGGCAACCCAGATGAGATTCACGCCGCCATCGTCTCCCAGTTCCCCTTAGACCTGGAGGACCTGGAGGACCTGGCCAAAATGCGCGGTGGCCGTGTTGGCCGGTTCACCACCGATGACGGCGAACACCTGGCCGTGGTCCATGGCAAGGAACTGGTGGCGTACCTGGCCAACCGGACCACCACCACCGCCGCCGTGGAGACGGAGCCCGTCCCGGACGTGCCCACGGAGACCGTGGACACCGTGGAGTACATCCCCGGCCCGGACGTGCCCGTGGAGGTCACCGCCACCCCGGATGACGGGTACAGACGTATCACCCGCCGCGTCGTCTGTGAGGCACGCCGCCGGGTGGTGGATGAGGCCGCCGGGGTTACTGACCTTGCCGTGGAGTTCAACGTCCAGGATGACCTGCTGAAACAGGCCGTGACGGGCCAGTCCTGGGGTCACATCCGCCGTCCCGCACCGGTCACTGATAGGTCAAACCTATCTAGTGATAGGATCTTCCATGTGTCGTGATCGTTCGGTGGCGTACCGGCACATCGTGAGCCCCGTCCTGGCCAGTGTCCGCCTCCCCCCTTTGTCGGTAGGGGAGAGCGCGTAGACGCGACCAGGCGGGGCTCTCCCCCTTTCCAGACACCGACCGACCAACCGACCGACTGACACCACAGACAGGATGATGACGATGACCACCAACCGCACCAGTGACATTGACCGTATCGGGGCCCGTATCTATGAGCGGGGAGGTCCCAGCGAGACGGTATCCAGTGAGCCCAACGAAACGGCGCGACTGTTCCCCACCGCCACCGACATGTCCGCCGCCGCCGTGGACTCCGTGGCACGGCGTATCTACGGCGACTGGTGAGCCCGTCGTGGCCACGGTAGGGGCAAGCCGTCACCGGACCCTGGAGAACTCCCCCACGGAGTGGATACGGGCCGTGGCACGCAACGCACGGCGTGAAGCCCGGGCCGCCGGGGTGGCGTACCTCAAGGAGAAGTTGGACTGGGAGGACCTCCAGGCGATTGAGGACCGGGCTGATCTGTGGTCCCAGCGTCTCCGTGAAGCCCGGGACCGGGATGAGCGCCTAAGCGGGGAGGTCCCCCGGCCTGGAGGGGCCCAGGCGTAGAGGGAGCCGGGGCACGACGGGGGTAATGGGGATAAACATGTATTAAGCATATCGTGGGGGTGGATGTGGTGACGGTGGCGGGTATAACTGCACGTCATCGTTGGTATTGGTGATATGGGCCGGGGAGCCCGACGTGGGTTCCACCAACGTCAACGATGTTCCCGCCTCCCGACTGTTCCCCACTGCTGGGACCACCGACATGAGTCCCGCGGCCCTTGATAGCGCCGCCCGGGCCATCTACGGCGGTGGTTTCGGTGGCTAAGCTCTACACTCCGGACCCCTCCACGGTCCGACCGCCGGAGTCCGTCCGGGAGGTCGAGAGGCTGGGCACGCTCCACGAATGGTCCAAGGCCGAGGTGGAGGCCGCCCGCCGTGCCTATCTCCGTTGCAAGATCGACCTGGCGAACCTGGAGCGGGTGCAGGAACACCACCGGGACCTCTCCCGCCGGTTCATTGCCGCGAAGAACGCCTACCCCGACCAGAATGCCGCCTGATAACCTCCAGGCATGACGAAACCCCACCGGTCATCCCGGTGGGGGTTCAGTCCCGGAAACCGTAACCGGGGTACCATCTCCGTCCCGAAAAGAGACCTTTGGTAGGCCGGAGTGGCTCCGCTTCATTGATGAGCTGCGTGTATACGGAGTCAATCCTCTCCATCGAGGATTTCAGGACACGGACGGCTATGGATATCCTTTCACGGTCCATATCGTTCAAGGTTACGAGCCTCTCCCCCTCAATGTCTTCGAACCGCCCCTCTAGGGTTCCTGAAACCTTTGACATTTGCAGTGCAACAGTGAACACGCGTAGGGCTTCCCTTGCACTGTCGTACTCATCCTTAATCAGCGGGCTAAAAGAACGGCTATGGAGAGACAGGTAGGTCTCTGTAAACTTATTCTTGAGTTGAATGTACTCAATGAGCGTACTGTTCGATTCCCGCTCAATTTCTTCCGCAATGAGAAACAATTGCGCGAACCTATCGCGTTCAGCGATGTATATTTCCGCTATCCGCCCGTCGCGGTTTTGCTGCCTAGCGATCCTGTTTCCCCAAACTACCCCTATGACACCGAACAGGCCGCTAGCCCCGGCCGTAATCAACGCCACCGCGATATCTCCACCATCCATCCCGTCAAGATAGTTCACCTCTCCGAACAGTCACACCTCCGCTCCCCCGCGGGGGTACCCGCGCGGGTGGAGGACGCGCGGTCAGTCCGTGGTCAGGTAGTTTATCGACCTCCGGTGTATCTGCTAATGGGGTGGAAACCCCACCTCTGGATTCCCGCTGATGATGCTCGGCTCCCTGGCAATGATGATCAGTCCCGGCGGGCAGGACGTCGACGAGATCAGGAGGGGTTTCCACCGGCACATCGACGCGCTGACCGATTCCCTGCACCGGGCGCGCCGGGACCAGTTGTCCCGCATGGCGCTGAGCCGTCCGCACCCCCAGTCGCTGTGGACGTTCGCGCAGCCCGGGGATGGGACCTCCGGCGTCCCCGGGCACACCGGTGAGGTGGGTGAGCCCGGTGTGGTGCGGATCGGCACGGCGGTCCAGGCGCCGGACGACCCCCTGGAGATCCCGGTGGATGCCCCACCGGAGGACCTGGAGCCGGTGTGCGCCACCACGCTGCGGGATCTGGCGGGCAGCTACGCCACCGTCGAGGCACCGGTGGCGGTGGACCTGCGCGAGTTCGACTGCGTGGTGGTCACCGGTCCCGGTGCCCCCGGCCTGGTCCGGGCGGTGCAGGGGCAGTTGGTGCTGCAGGACGCGTCGGCGGTGACCCTCAGCGGTCCGCACGACCGGTGGCTGCCGCACGACGGGCCGCTGCAGGTGCGCTTCGTCCACGTCGGTGACGGTGCCGGGTCTGCGGGAGACCCTGTCCCCACCCCGGTGTCGGGCGGCGGCACGGTCACGGTGCTCGCCGACCCGGACGGCGGTGCCGTGGCCGCCGCCTGGCACGATATCGCCCGCAGCGCAGGGCTCCTCCTCCGGGTGGACGGGGCGGGCGGGGTGCTGAGCGCCTGGACGGTGGACGGCTGGCGGCCGTTCGCCACCGCCGACCACCTCAGCGACGTCGAATTGTCCGCGCTGTGCCGGTCGAGGACCTCACGCCGGACGGCGTCCTCCCTCCTGGACCTGGACGGCGGGGACCTGCGGGCCCCCATAGGGTTCGCTCCGGCCCCGGTCTACCTGGACATCCGGGAGTCCGCCAAGGGTGGAATCGGCCCGCACGGTCTGTGCATCGGTGCGACGGGCAGCGGGAAATCCGAGCTTCTCAAGGCCGTGGTCACCAGCTTCGCCCACCAGCACACCCCCGGGGAGCTCAATTTCGTGCTGATCGACTTCAAGGGCGGGGCGGCGTTCACCGGTCTGGAACGCCTGCCGCACACCTCGGCGGTGATCACCAACCTCTCCGACGAGGCCGCCCTGGTCGACCGGATGCAGGATTCGCTGCTCGGTGAGATGCACCGCCGCCAGGAGAAGCTGCATGCCGCGGGACTGTCCACCGCCTTCGACTACAACCGTGCACACCCCGGTGAGATGCCCGCACTGTTCATCATCGTCGACGAGTTCTCGGAACTTCTCCACGCCCGCCCGGAGTTCGCCGAGGTCTTCGCCGCGATCGGACGCCTGGGCCGAAGCCTGCAGATGCACCTGCTGCTTGCCAGCCAACGACTGGAGGAGGGACGGTTACGCGGCCTGGAATCCCACCTGTCCTACCGCATCGCCCTGCGGACCTTCTCCGCGTCGGAGTCACGGCAGCTCATCGGATCCACCGCAGCCCATGAGCTCCCGTCCACCCCGGGGGCGGCGATCCTGTCGTCCACCGGGCAGGTCCGGTTCCAGTCCGCCTACGTGTCCGGCCCGGAAGTTCCCCGGGACCAGCGCCTGATCTGCGAGCTGGGGGTCGAACCGGAATCGACGGGCACCACGATGGAGCTGGTGGTCGACCGGCTGGCCGGTCCGAACCGGAACCCGATCTGGTTGGAGCCGTTGCCGGAGATCCTCCCGGCGAGCACGGTGATGACCGGTGACGGGCAGGCACCGCTGACGGTGAACATCGGCCTGGAGGACCTGCCCTTCGACGGGGTGCAGCGCCCCTTCACCCTGGATCTGCGCCGTCGTCACTGGGCGGTGGTCGGACAGCCGGGCACAGGCAAGACCACGCTGGTGCGTTCGCTGGTGCTCGGCCTGGCACTGACCTCCCCCGGGGTGGCGGTGTACGTCGTCGATCCCGGCGGGTCCCTCCGGGATCTGGAACGACTGCCGCAGGTCGCGTGCGTTGTCGGCTCGGACATGGTGCCCCGCGTCCTTGATGAGCTGGAGCAGGACGGGGACGGGGATGGGGTCGTCCACCGCGTCCTCGTCATCGACGGGGTCGACGCCGTTGGCGAGGAGGACCGCCGACTGGCCGCACTGGCCGGCGGTGGTTTGGAGCGCGGTGTGCATGTGGTGGTCACCTCACTGCGGTGGACCTTCCGCCCGAGCCTGCGCGACCTGCTTACCGGCGCGGTGGAACTGCGGTTGACCCCGGCGGACTCCACTTTCCGCGACGCCCAGCGCACCCTCCCGGACCATCCGGGGCGGGGAGTGTCGCCCCACGGCAAGCACCTCCAGGTCGCCTACTCCGATGCCCAGGACGTGGAGCACGCGCGCCGGACCAGTGCGGAGCGCGGGGAGACCGGCAGAACACTGCGGGTGCTGCCCGGGAAGCTCCCGTTCACGGATCTCGTGGACAGGGGAGGTGCCCGTGTCCCCCTGGGGCTCGGCGGGCCGCGTCTGGGGACCGTGACCTGGGACATGGCCGCCCTGCCGCACCTGACGGTCGTCGGGCAGGCACGGTCCGGGGCGACGACGGCCCTGCGCACGGTGATCGAGGCCGCCACGACGCGTCCGGGCACCGAACTGCTGGTCGGGGACGCGCGCCGCGGTCTGCTCGGGGCACCGGGCTACTGTTCCCCGACAGTATTCGCCGTGCGCCTGCGGGAGTGGGTGGACGTGCTGACCGCCCGGATCCCCGGGGAGGACACGGACCTGACCCCGGAGGTGCTGCGCACCAGGAGCTGGTGGGATGGTCCGGAACTGATCGTGGTCGTCGATGACCTCGACCATTCGATGGACCTGGCGGCGGCGGTGGATCTGCTGGTCCCGTTGCTGCCGCATGCCGGGGACATCGGACTGCACCTGGTCACCGCGCGGCGCAGTGCGGTGATGGGGCGCAGCGCCTACACCCCGTTGATGCAGGGCGTGCGCGACCAGACCGCATGGGTGCTGTTGTCCGCCCCGCGGGAGGACGGGCCGGTTGCAGGTCAGGTCCTGTGCACCCGCGCGCCGGGACGCGGAATGCTGGTGCAGGGCGATGCGGTGGAGATCCAGGTGGCGACGGTAGTCGCCGAGACAGTGGAGGTGGGGGCATGAGTGGGGCACCCGGGACACTGGGGCTGGTTCCCGGTGCGGTGGCATTGTCGGAGTCCGGGATCCTGGTCAACGGGCTGTGTGTGACGGACCTGCTCAGCGGGTTCGAGGTGACCGGCGAGGAGCCCGGGGACGCTCCCGGGGAACCCTCGCCCGGCTACCGGGGTTCGGGTGTTCCCCTGCAGCGTCTGGAGGCGGTCCGGGAACTGGTGGAGGAGGCGATGTCGGTCCGTGCCGGCGAGCCCGAACTGACCAGTGCGAATCCGGTGCAGCCACGGACGGTGTTCCCCTGGGGAATCGGGATTGCGGTGTCGGACGTCCTGGTCGTGGGGCCGGACAAGGAGGCCGCGGCGTCCTACCTGCGCGTGATGGGGTTCCGGGCGAGGACGGTGGACGCCACCGCCGCATTGCGCACCGCCGGTGACCTGGCGGCCGCGCGTGCGGTGGTGCAGGACGGTGGGTTGCCGGAGGAGTCCGGGGATGCAGGGGAGACCGCGCCGGTGGAGGTGGACCCCGGTCCGTCCGACGATCTTCCGGTGTCTGGCACTGACACGGGAACCGACCGTGCTCCCGGGCGGCGGACCGGCCTTCTCGCGGTGTCGGCCGCCGTCCTCGTTGCGGCTGCGGTCGTCGCATTCACTGTGGTGCAACCGGCGGGTGACGGCGGGGTGACCGCGCAGGAGAAGGGAACGGCACCCGCGCAGTCGTCCAGCATGCCGGTGCGTCCTGCGGAACCGGACACGGCCCCCGGACCCTCCCCGGAAGGCTGGCGTGAGATGCACACAGGAGACGGGGTGCCCGAGGATCCCGCGGCCGGTGCAGGGGAGACCGCCAGGATCAGTGTGCAGGCGGACGTCCCGGGCTGGGCGGTGAGTGAGACCACCGCCGAGCGGGAGATCTGGACGTCCGCGGACGAGGGGATGCGCGTCCTGGTCGCCGCAGCGCCGACACCGGCCGGGACCCAGGAGGAACTGGATGCAGCGGTACTGCGGGTGCTCGACGGGATGGACGGCACGGAGGCCGTGAACGTGACAGCCAGGTCGCCGGTGGACTACGAGGAGGAGTTCCCCGAGTCGACGACGACCTGGCGGGTGCGGCTGATCGACGGCCACCAGGTGTCGGTGGGCTGTCAGTACCGCGGGTACTCGATGGAGCGGATGGAGGTCTGCGACCGGTTCACCGCGACCGCTCGGGTGAGGTGAACCGGACGACGGTCACGCGGGAGTGTCGGCGGTGATCTTCGCGCCGGTCTCCTCGATCTCCTTGACCTCGTGCGGCAGCGGCTCGGGATCGTCCATCAGCTTGCCGGCCTTGCGGTCCGCGAGGTACTGCTTCATCTCCTCCTTGACCTTCGGGGCCAGGACGATCATGCCCGCCATATTGATGAAGATGCACATGAACAGGGCAGCATCGGCGAAGTCGATGACGTTGCTGAAGGACATCATGCAACCGACGACCACCAGCACGCAGAGGACGACACGGTAGACGTTGTCCGTCCAGTTCTGCGTTCCGAACAGGTGGCGCCATGCCTGGATGCCGTAGTAGGACCAGGTGATCAGGGTGCAGAACGCGAACAGGAACACAGCCAGCGCGAGGATCACCGGGAACCAGGAGATGACCGATTCGAAGGCGTCCGAGGTGACCACGATGTCACCCGGGCCGCCACCCTCGGCGGCCTGCTGACGGGCCTCATGGTAGGAGGGCTGGTCGGCGACGATGATGATCAGGGCGGTCATCGTGCAGATGACGACCGTGTCGATGAAGGGCTCGAGCAGGGCGTTGAAGCCCTCCGAGATCGGGCGGCGGGTCTTCACCGCGGAGTGGGCGATCGGCGCGGAGCCGACACCGGCCTCGTTGGAGAAGAACGCGCGCTGGAAGCCGATGAACATGACACCCACGACACCACCGGCGACGCCCTCGGGGCTGAAGGCACCCGAGACGATCTCGCCGAAGGCGGCCCCGAGGTTGGTGAAGTTCGCCGCGAGGACGATCAGCCCGGCGGCGATGTAGATGATGGCCATGGCCGGGACGATCTTCTCGGCGACTGCGCCGATGGACTTGATGCCGCCGATGATCACCAGGGCGATCAGGAGGGCCATGCCCAGGCCGAACAGGAGGGCTGCGATGTCCGATCCCATCCAGCCGTCGTTGCCGCCGGTCACACTGCGGACCTGCGCGAATGCCTGGTTGGCCTGGAACATCCCGCCGCCGAGCCAGCCGAACAGCAGGATGGCGACGGCGAACAGGGCGGTGATGATCATCACCGGGACCTTGCCGAGCTTGCGGAAGGCGACCTTGAGGTACTGGAACGGGCCACCGTGGACGGTGCCGTTCTCGTCGATCTTGCGGTACTTCACGCCGAGCGTGCACTCCACGAACTTGGTGCACATACCGATGAGGCCGGCGCAGATCATCCAGAAGGTGGCGCCCGGACCACCGAGTGAGACAGCCGCCGCCACGCCGGCGATGTTTCCCATGCCGACGGTTGCCGACAGTGCGGAGGCCAGAGCCTGGAAGTGGGAGACCTCGCCCGGATCGCTGTCCCGACTCCATTTACCACGGATCACCTCCATCGAGATGTTCATCGCGCGGAACTGAATGAAACCGAAGTAGATGGTGAGGCTGATTCCGACCACGATGGCGGCCAGCACGACAAGTTTGATGTTGGGGAAAGGTTCCCAGAAGATGATTCCGCCGAAGACGGATTCGATCCCGCCGAACCAATCGTCGATAGTGCTGGCAACCCCTGAGAGACCGGTGTCCACCGTGTCATCCTGTGCCTGTAACAGTCCTGGATCTGGGCTCATAGTCCTCTTTCTCCTCTGGGTGCTGGGACGTTGGAGTCGTTCGAGTCACTTACTGGAGCGAGGATCTGCTCCCGCTACCTGGGGCAAGAATCTATCGGGCCCGCATTTCAGCGAGTTTCGGAGGAGATGATGAGGGTGTAACCGGATTGTTTCAGTTGTGAATCACAGTCAGGCATCCCACGTACCGACTCTCGCGGGACATGAGAGTAGGCGACGCAGGGAACTTTCGTGGGAGAATGTAGAAAAATACACCTCCGGCACTACTTACATTGTGTAAGTGACCAGGTGACGGAAATTCACTCTGGTGGGGAGGTGTATATATTCACAGTGAGCCAGTGAACCGGCGGTGGCGTGGCGGGGGCGTGACCCTGACGCGGCGGTCCTAGTCCAGGACGCGGCGGGCGGGGCCGGTGGAATCGACCCGGTTGAAGCGCGTGAGCTGGGTGACGTGCTCCGGGGAGAGCTCCGCCAGGGAGTTGACCTGCAGGAGCTTCATGGTGCGCTCGATCTGGGAGCGCAGGATCTCGATCGTCCGGTCCACGCCTTCCCGTCCGCCGGCCATCAGGCCGTAGAGGTAGGCGCGTCCCACCAGGGTGAAGTCGGCGCCGAGGGCGATGGAGGCCACGATGTCCGCGCCGTTCATGATGCCCGTGTCGACTATGATCTCCATGTCGTCGCCGACCTCACGCACCACCTCGGGCAGCAGCTGGAAGGGCACGGGTGCCCGGTCGAGCTGGCGTCCGCCGTGGTTGGACAGGACAATGGAGTCCACGCCCAGGTCCGCCAAGGTCTTGGCGTCCTCGACGTTCTGGACGCCCTTGACCGAGATCTTCCCCGGCCACATCTCCCGGATGATCTCCAGGTCCTTGTAGTTGATGGTGGGGTCCATCGCGGAGTCGAGCAGTTCACCGACGGTGCCGCCGGTCGAGGACAGGGAGGCGAACTCGAGCGGCGGGGTGGTCAGGAAGTCGACCCACCACCACGGCCGGGGAATGGCGTCGAGGATGGTCTTCGCGGTCAACTGCGGCGGGATGGCGAAGCCGTGGCGGGTGTCGCGCATGCGGTTGCCGGCGACCGGGGTGTCGACGGTGAAGAAGAGGGTGTCGAACCCGGCCTTGGCGGCCCGCTCGACCAGGCCGTAGGAGATGTCGCGGTCCTTCATAACGTAGAGCTGGAACCAGTTACGTCCCTGCGGGTTGGTGGCCTTGACGTCCTCGATGGAGGTGGTGCCCAGTGTGGAGAGGCTGAAGGGGATTCCCGCGGCTGCGGCGGCTCCGGCACCGGCGATCTCGCCCTCGGTCTGCATCAGCCGGGTGAAGCCGGTGGGGGCGATGCCGAAGGGGAGGGCGGAGGTACCGCCGTGGATGTGGGCGGTGGTGTCGATCTGCGAGGCGTCCTTGAGGATCGAGGGGTGGAACTCCACGTCCTCGAAGGCCTGCCGTGCCCGGGCGATGGAGATCTCACCCTCGGCGGCGCCGTCGGTGTAGTCGAAGGCGGACGCCGGTGTGCGCCGCTTGGCGATGTCACGCAGGTCGTGGATGGTCAGGGCGGAGCTCAGCCGACGCTTTTTCGCGTTGAACTCCGGCTTCTTGAACTTCATCAGTGCGAGGATCTCGTCGGGGTGCGGGAACTGGCGTGTGACCATGGTCAACTCCTTGTGTGGGGTGTGGGGTACATAGTTGAGGCTACGCTTATTTACGGCAGCATCCAGTCCAGGACGGTGGCCTGCAGTCCGTTGATCAGGCAGATTACGACCAGCATCCCGAGGCTCCAGAACATGACCTTGCGCAGGATCTCGGACTCCCGGCCCGCCAGCCCGACCGCGGTCGCGACGATGGTGAGGTTCTGCGGGCTGACCAGCTTCGCGACCACGCCACCGGAGGTGTTGGACGCCACCATCAGGGCGGGATCCAGGTCCGCCTGCACGGCGGCGGTCTGCTGCAGGGTCGCGAACAGAGCGTTCGCGCTGGTGTCGGAGCCGGTGACCGCCGTGCCGAGCCAGCCGAGGACCGGGGCGAAGAAGGCGAAGGCCGCCCCCGCACCGGCGATCCAGAAGCCGATGGTGATGGTCTGGCCGGACTGGTTCATCACGTAGGCCAGCGACAGGACCGCGGCCACGGTGAGGATCGAGAAGCGCATCTTCACGAGGTTCTCCCAGTACGCCATCACGGCGACCTTCGGGGAGACCCGGTAGACGATCGCCACGAGGATGCCGGTGATCAGCAGCAGTGTGCCCGGTGACGACAGCCAGGTGAAGTTGAAGACGGTGGAGGACGTGACCTCCCCGTCCGAGGTGAGGACGTTGCCGTGCAGGCCGGGCCACTCGATGGCGACGTCCGTGCCGTTCAGGAAGTCCTTGACCGGGTCCCACAGCTTGGCGATGGAGAACACGATGATGACCATCAGGTAGGGCACCAGCGCCATGAAGGTGCGCCACGGGGTCAGTGCGCGGGTCGTGGTGTCGCCCTCGCCGGCTGTGCCGGCGGCGGTCTCGGTGCCCGCGACGTCCTGGACGTCCCCTTCCTGCTCCTCCTGGTGACGTTCGGAGAGCAGCTTCCCGCGGGCCTCCTCGGTGCCCTTCGGCGACCAGAACCGCAGCATGACCACGGCCACGGCGAGACCGGACAGGGCGGAGATGATGTCGGTGAGCTCCACCGAGATGTAGTTGGCGGCGATGAACTGGGTCACCGAGAAGACCGCGCCGATGACCAGGGCGATCGGCCAGCACTGTTTGACCCCGCGCTTGCCGTCGACCAGCAGGCACAGGAACAGGGGGACGACCAGGGCGATGAACGGGGTCTGGCGTCCGACGATGGCACCGATGTGCTCGTAGTCGATGCCGGTGAGGGCGCCGGCGGTGATGATGGGTGTGGCGATCGCGCCGAAGGCGACGGGGGCGGTGTTCGCGACCAGGACGGCGACGGCGGCCCGCATGCGGGAGAAGCCGATGGCCAGCAGCATCACGCCGGTGATGGCCAGGGGTGCGCCGAATCCGGCGAGGGCCTCGAGCATCCCGCCGAAGCAGAAGGCGATGAGGATGGCCTGGACGCGTGGATCGTCCGAGATGCGGTCGATGACCGCGCGCAGGTCCAGGAAGCGGCCGGACCGCACCGTCAGTTCGTAGAACCAGATGGCGGTGACCACGATCCACATGATCGGGAACAAGCCGAAGACCGCACCCTGGGTGGCGGACAGCCCGGCGAGGGTGACGGGCATGTCGTAGACGAGCACGGCGATGACCAGTGCCACGCCGAGGGCCGCCAGGCCCGCCCAGTGGGCTTTCCAGCGCAGCAGGCCGAGTGCGACGAAGACGGTGACGAGGGGGAGTAGGGCGACGAGGGACGACAGGAAGAGGTTGTCTGCCACCGGCGCGAGGTCGGGGAGGTAGGTGGAACTCATGGGCACCTCGTGGGTGTCGGGGTGTGCGGGATACGGGACGTGACCGGTGAGGGTGACCTGCCCCACATCTGTGGTCAGACCACATAGTAAATCAAGGGAAGTTTCGCAGTCAAGACAATTTCGCGGAGTCTGGTTGTCCACCCCCGGCATGGTAGAAACAGACCATGGATGACCAGCACACCGGAGCACCCGCCCAGCGCGTCCGGACCTACCAGATGGTTGTCGACGCCATCGAGAACAGGATCCTCACCGGGGACCTGCACGTCGGTGACCTGCTCCCGCCTGAACGTGCACTGTCGGAGCAGCTGCAGGTCAGCAGGGCCGCAGTGCGTGAGGCCATCCGGGTCCTCGCCAGCCAGGGTGTCCTGGAGGCGAATGTGGGGTCCGGTGACAGGGCCGGGACGTTCATCGCCGCGATGCCCTCGGAAGCCCTGTCACGGTTTCTCACGCTGCACGTCGCACTCTCGAACTTCGGCCTGGACGAGGTGGTGCAGACCCGCACCATCCTCGAGGTCGAGAGTGTCCGTCTGGCCGCCGTGGAGCAGGACGCCTCCGCGCTGGCGGGGATGCAGGACGCGATCGAGGAGATGGAGGCACCGGGTGTCTCCCGCGAGGACTTCAATGACGCGGACACCCGGTTCCACATTGCGTTGGCGCACGGTTCCGGCAACCGGCTCTTCGCGGACATGACCCAGGCCATCCGGGAATCCCTGCGCATCCCCATCCTGCGGGGGTTCCAGGGCAACGAGGACTGGGAGGGGCTGGCCGAGGTACTGCGCGGGCACCACAGGGAGATCCTCTCCGCGGTGCGGTCCGGGGACGCGGACGGGGCTGCGTCCTGCGTGTCCCTGCACATCTCCACGGCGTACCGGGCGCTGCTGGAGTAGGGGCCAGTGGGGGCTGTGCCGGCGGATCTCCGTCGGCGGGGAACCTTTTGGGGGCCCGCGGAGTCTCTCTCCGGTGACGCTCCCGAACGGCGGGTGCGCAACCCGAGAATATGGGGAGGGACCCTTGAGTTTCAGAACTACGACCGAGGTCATGCAGACCACTGCAGGGC
Organism: Corynebacterium sp.; assembly: GCF_052107835.1. GTDB lineage: Bacteria > Actinomycetota > Actinomycetes > Mycobacteriales > Mycobacteriaceae > Corynebacterium. The sequence continues at coordinate 13,340 of NZ_JBQEDF010000038.1, read as the reverse complement.
GGGTCGATGCAGTCAATGACCAGGTGCAGGCCGAACTCAACCGGCTGCAGGGCACCGTGGACGGGCTCACCGGAGTGTGGCGGGGGGATGCGCAGGTGTCGTTCATGCACCTGATGGCGCGGTGGAACGACTCCGCCCGGGAGCTCCGTCTGGCGTTGAACGGGATCTCGGAGAACATCCGCGGCAATGCCCGCTCGTTCCAGCAGGTCGAGGACGACAACGTCGCGGCATTCCGCTAGACGCCCAGAGACTTAGGAGACAGATCAGTGATCCAGTACGACTTCGCGCAGATATCCCAGGCATCCGCCGATATCCACGCCACCAACCGCAACATCAACGCCACGCTCGAGCAGCTGAAGTCCGACATCGCACCGATGGTCGCCGAGTGGGAGGGCGAGAGTGCGACCGCCTACCAGGCCGCCCAGCAGAGGTGGGACGCGGCGGCCCTGGAGATGAACCAGGTCCTGCAGACCATCGCCAGGGCGGTCGACGATGCGAATGCGAGGATGAGCCAGATCAACACCAGCGCCGCCAACAGCTGGTCGTAGTCGGGACCGCCCGGCCGCATCGCCTGTTCCAGTAACCGCCACCGTTTCCCCGACGGAGGCGGTTTTTGGTGCTCAGGCACCGCATCCGGTACTCTCATTCAGGTTGCGACCACGCATGTCCGCACGGAGTCATTCCGGACGGACCCCGTGGTCGGTCCGCAGGTCCCCACCGGCCGCTGCGGGCGCCGCCCCACCCGACAGTCCCTGACGTCGGAGTCCACGGGCATGGTCTCCCGGCTGGCAGTTCCATGAAGACCAAGGAGTCGTCAATGACTACTTTCCACCCGAAGAGCGGTGACCTCACCCGCAAGTGGTACGTCATCGACGCCACCGACGTGGTCCTGGGTCGTCTCGCCACCCACGCAGCGAGCCTGCTGCGCGGCAAGGGCAAGGCGATCTACGCACCCAACGTCGATTGTGGCGACAACGTCATCATCATCAACGCGGACAAGGTCTCGATCTCGTCCAACAAGCGGGACCGCGAGTTCCGTTACCGTCACTCCGGTTACCCGGGCGGCCTGAAGAGCATGTCCCTGGGCCGCTCCATGGAGCTGCACCCGGAGCGCGTCGTGGCTGAGGCCGTCGCCGGCATGATGCCGCACAACAAGCTCAACCGTGAGTCGGCCAAGAAGCTGCGCGTCTTCCCCGGCTCCGAGCACCCCTTCGCGGCACAGAAGCCCGAGGCCTACGAGATCAAGAAGGTGGACCAGTGACCGACAACGAGAACTACGACGCAGAGTCCGTGGAGTCCGACGCCGAGGCTGTCGCCGCCACCGAAGCCGTCAGCGAAGAGTTCGTCGCCAGCATCGGTGACTCCATCGCCGACGTTGCCGAGGACACCGAGGGCGGGGACGACGCCGTCGTCGCCCCGAACCTCTACGAGGGCCCGATCCAGACCGTCGGCCGCCGCAAGCAGGCTGTCGTCCGCGTCCGTATGGTGCAGGGCTCCGGCGAGTTCACCTGCAACGGCCGCACCCTGGAGGACTACTTCCCGAACAAGCTGCACCAGCAGCTGATCAAGGCCCCGCTGGTCCTGCTCGAGCGTGAGAACCAGTTCGACTTCCAGGTCAACCTCACCGGTGGTGGCCCCTCCGGCCAGGCCGGTGCCATGCGTCTGGCCATCTCCCGTGCCCTGAACAAGTACAACCCGGAGGAGCGCTCCGAGCTGAAGAAGGCCGGCTTCCTCACCCGCGACGCCCGCGCCGTGGAGCGCAAGAAGGCTGGTCTGCACAAGGCCCGCCGCGCCCCGCAGTACTCCAAGCGCTGATGTGTCCGGGCGCGTCTGCGCCCGGACCGGACACGCCGCACGGCCTACGCCGCCCCACGTCCCCCTGCACTCAGGTGCAGGCGACGGGGGCGGCGTTCTCTGTGTTCAGATATCCAATTGACGGGCACGGTGCACCGACCCACTAGACTGGCACCCCATGAGCAGACTTTTCGGAACTGACGGGGTGCGCGGTCTGGCGAACAAGACCCTCACTGCACCCCTCGCACTGCGGCTGGGGGCCGCTGCGGCACGCGTCCTCACGGAGACGGGGCAGACCTCGCAGCGCCGTCCCACCGCCGTTATCGGCCGGGACCCCCGGGTCTCCGGCGAGATGCTGATGGGGGCACTGTCGGCGGGGATGGCGTCCCAGGGGGTGGACGTCCTGGACGTCGGCGTCCTGCCGACCCCCGCCGTCGCCTTCCTCACCGACGACTACGGTGCGGACATGGGTGTGATGATCTCCGCCTCGCACAATCCGATGCCGGACAACGGAATCAAGTTCTTCTCCGGCGGCGGCAACAAGCTCGACGACACCGTCGAGGACGAGATCGAGGCGGCGATGCTCGACCGGGGGGAGTCCGGTCCGACCGGTGCCGCCATCGGCCGCATCATCGAGGAGTCGCCCGACGCACTCGAGCGATACCTCTTCCACCTGCAGGATGCCGTCCCCCGGCCCCTCGACGGCATCCGCGTCGTCGTGGACTGCGCCAACGGTGCGGCGAGCAATGCCGCGCCCATGGCCTACGAGTCGGCCGGGGCGGACGTGGTGGCGATCCACAACTCCCCGAACTCCTTCAACATCAACGACGCCTGCGGTTCCACCCACATCGACGTCGTCCGGCAGGCCGTCCTCGACCACCAGGCGGACCTGGGCCTGGCGCACGACGGCGACGCCGACCGCTGCCTCGCCGTGGATTCCGAGGGCAATGTCGTCGACGGTGACCAGATCATGGCCGTCCTCGCCGTGGCGATGAAGGAGTCCGGTGAGCTGCGCAGGAACACCCTGGTGGCGACGGTGATGTCGAACCTCGGGCTGACCCTGGCGATGAACGCCCACGGCATTGACCTGCGGCGCACCAAGGTGGGTGACCGCTACGTGCTCGCCGACCTGAACGCCAACGATTTCTCGCTCGGTGGTGAGCAGTCGGGGCACATCGTCATCCCCGCCCACGGCACGACCGGGGACGGCACGCTGACCGGCTTGTCGATCATGGCGCGCATGGCGGAGACCGGCCAGTCGCTGCGGGAGCTGGCGGACGTCATGACCGTCCTGCCGCAGACCCTGATCAATGTCCCGGTCGAGGACAAGGAGCGGATCCACACCTCGGTGGCGGTGAAGGACGCCATTGCGGAGGCGGAGGGCGAGCTGGGGGACACCGGCCGGGTCCTGCTGCGCCCCAGCGGTACAGAGCAGGTCTACCGGGTGATGGTCGAGGCGGTGACCGCGGCGGAGGCGAAGCGTGTCGCGGGGAAGCTGGCCGCGGTCGTCATCGAGGAGGGGTAGGGGCCCGGAAAACTTCCGGTGCCGGGGAACCTTCCGGGGGTCCGGGGAGTCTCTCTGTGTCGTAGAGGTCGTACGACTCGAGAGTTCTTCCGGAAAGGGGAGGTGCCCGCGTGCAGGATTCGGGGAAGTTGGAGGTTGATCCGGTGGCCGCCCGCGCTGTGGTGGAACCGGTGGCCGGGAAATTGGACGCACGGTTGTCGGCGCTCACGGCGTCGCCGCCGAAGCTTCAGGCGGGACGCTACGGCTCGGGGCTGGCCGATCGCGCCCAGCGGCTGGTCACGCTGGTGAACAGGACGCATGACATCCGGGTTGCACATGCGGAGCGCCTCAAGCAGGGGGTGGGGGAGGCTCTCGGCACTGTGGAGTCGATCGCCGGGACCGATCAGGTGTCCCGCGCGGCTCTGGGCGGTTCCGTCCCGGGCAGTGGTACCCGGGACGGGTCCGGGGAGGGCACGCGATGACGGACCCGACGCAGGCGGACCAGGTGCGGATGGAGACGTCCGTCCACCGGCTGGAGGACACCGCGACCATGACCCGTGTGGCGTTGCCTCTGGCGCCGGTGATCTGGGGTGTGCTCGGATTCGCCGCGGATCTGGCCATCGGCGCTGCGACCGGTGACGGCGACGGGGAGGGGAAGTCCACCGGGCCCAAGGGTAAGGGTGGCGTCTTCGGACTGGTCAAGGAGGTCGTCAGGTTCATCCGCGACGGACTCGCCAGCGTACTGGGAGGGGTTGCCGGAGCGGTCATGGCTGACCGGCTGGCGTCCGGGTTCGACGAGGACGAAGCTCACGAGGAGCAGGTTGAGGCCGCGGACGACGCGCTGGAATGGGGCGATGAACTGCTGGCCCGGATTCAGGCACGGTGCGCTGATTCGGTGGAGGGGTGCGCGAACGAGGCTGTGGCGGCCGCACAGGTACTCCTCGCAATGGCGGGAGGCTCCCCGGAGCCGCAGGCCACTCAGGCCCGGACAGCCGCCGGGAACCTCATTGCGGCGGCGGGCACGACCGTGTGCACCTTGCTGGAGGAACGGAACACCGCCATGTCGGAGTGCATGGATTTCATGGTCGGGCAGTGCGCCCCCGCGGCGGAGGAGGGCAACTGCCGGACGCCGCTGGTGAAAGAACCGGCGCCGGCTGTCGTCGCCGCCGACTGCGGGACGGAGGATGTCCCGGATGTGTCGGACGCGGTTGTCACCTCCCCTGCGGCAGCGTGCCCGCCACCGGCACAGGGGATGGTGCAGGAGGCGCCGACGGCGCCGACGGCCAGCTCCACTGCCGGGGTCGCCGCCGCCGGGAGTGCGGCTGGCGTGGTGACCCAGGCCGCGTCCCTTGCCGGGGTGATTGGTTCCGTCGTGCCGCCACTTCCACCGGGACCGCAGATCAGCATGCCCGTGTCGGTGGACGTTGGCGCGATGATCCAGAACACTGGGCAGGTCGTCGGCGGGTTCGTCAACGACGTGGTTACGGAGGTGACGACGGCCCTGGACATCGGTCTGTGCGATATCCCGGCGGAGGAAAGCCCGCCGGGTGAATGTCCACCACCGGACTGCCCGCCGGAGGAGCCGCCCGTGGTTGAGGAGCAGGGGGTTGAGGAGCCGGTGGTTGAGGAGGTCGTGGACGATGAGTGCCCGGAGGAGGAATTGGAGGGTGGACCCGGCCCGGAGGTCATCCCGGTGGCCGTTGACCCGGTGGAGGGGTTCGACAAGAGCGGTTTCGACAAGTCCGGTTTCGACAAGAGCGGGTACATGCCGGACGAGGTTCAGGCAGGCGAGTCCGCACAGGAGCCGCCGGTGGATACCTCCGCTGTCCCCGACGATGAGCCGACCGCGAACGAACCACTCCCGGCTGACCTCAGTTGGAGCCCCGATGTGTGGGTCACTGACGCTGAGTCAGCTCCCTCCGCAGACGCTGCGGTCGAACGGAGTGGTGACTGGTGACTACTCCGGGTCAGGACCACTACAACGAGCAGATGGAGCGGTACATGGCCGTCGTGGCCTCGGCGACCGCGGAGTTCCGGGAGTCGATGGCGGAGGCGAATGAACTCATTCGTCAGTTCAGTGAGACCGACGACGGCAGGCGACTGCTGGAGGAATTCAAGGACGCCGAGCAGCCGCAGTCGCCCAACCCGCCTCCTGCACGTCCGGACGGTGCCCGCCATCGCCGGGTACCTGGGATCTTCGACTGACGGTCCTCACCCCAGGAACTTCGCCATGGCGTACTCGTCGTGCGGCCGGTCGCCGATGACCATGGACCCACGGAGCGTCCCCTCGATGACGTAACCGGCCTTCAGGTACAGGCCGACCGCCGGTTCGTTGACGGTGACCACGGTGAGTTCCAGTCGGGTGACGGCATGGTCCCCGGCCCACGCCTCCACGGATTCCATGAGACCCGTGCCCACGTGCCGGCCCTGGTGCGACGGCAGCACCCCCAGCACCAGATGGAGAGCATGACGGATCCGTCGCGCACCGCCGACCCGGCCACTGACGTAGCCGACCAGTTCCCCGTGGTCGAATGCGCCGATGACGGTTCCGTTGTCGTTCATCCCGCGGATTCTGTCCACGAACTGCCCGTCGCCGTCGTCGTTCCGCTCACCAGGCTCGAAGAGCATGTACGCGGTGCCGTCGTCGAGTTCGCGCAGCAACCGGCGGAACGCGGGACCGTCCCCCGGTTCAAGCTGCCGGAACTCTGTGCCGGCTGCGGGTGGGGGGCCGCTCACACCTGTCAGCCCTTCAGCGCCCGCTGCAGGTTGTCGAGCGGATCGGCGTGCTCCGGGAGGTCCTCGATAAGTCGCCCGCGGGTCTCGACCTCGGTGCCCTTGATCTCCGCCTCCGGATCGCGGAACGGGTGGTAGGCCTTGTCATCCTCGGCCAGGACGAACCCCACGGTCAGGGCGCGGATGAGGTCTTGCACGGCGAACTCCGGGCCACTGTTGGTGGTGGTGAACTTGCGCACGAGCTTCTCGTGGAAGCCGTTGGAGCTGGCCTTGTCCACCTTGCGGTAGACCACGTCCCCGCGCCAGTTCGCGGCGACCCGCTCCGGCTCACCCTTCTCGAATCCCAGCGTCCGGCCCGGGCTGAGCACCAGTCCCGGCGCCGTCACATGCTTCGCCGCCTCGTAGCAGCTCGGCGAGGTGTCCGAGGGGTGGATCGCGATGACCCCGGCGACCGTCGGACGGTCCCGGTAACGCTTCTTCGCCGGTTCGGCAGCCTTGCGGCCCGTCGCAGCCAGTACCGCAGCACCGGCGCCCATCCCGTGGCCGGCGAAGAAGAGCTTCGACGGGTCGACGGTGATGTTGCCGGACCCCAGCCGGACCCCGGAGAGGATCTGCAGGCAGGATTCGAGGTCGGAGGCGAAGCCACGGTGGTTCGGCAGGAAACCGCGTTCGGTGTCGGGGGCGGCGACCGCGATGCCCCAGCTCGCCAGATGGCGGAGGGTGGCGTGGTAGCCGTCCACACCCACCTGCCAGTCATGGCCGAACGCCACACCGGCGATGGCCTTGCCTTCGGCGGGCGTGTAGACACGCCCGGCGAGTCCGGCGAAATCGAGATCGCCGACGAGCACCCGGTGGGGGCCGCGCTTTTCCAGACGGGGGACGAGATTCTTGACGTTGTCAGCCACGTCCAACAGCCTAGTGGATCAGTCGCAGTGGTGGGGCGAACCCGCCGAAGGGGACACGGGAATGCCCGTTACGGCGGTGCGCGGTCACCGCGTTTGCGCGCACCAGTATTGTTGTGAGGCATGTGTGGCATCGTTGGATACGTAGGAAATTCCCAAGCTCTGGACATTGGTCTGGATGCGCTGGCCAGAATGGAGTACCGGGGCTATGACTCCGCCGGTATCGCCGTTGTCTCGGACGGCTCGATCGAGGTGGAGAAGAAGGCGGGGAAGCTCGCGAACCTGCTCGGCGAGATCGGTGCGATCACCGGTGCCGACGGTGAGGGGAGCGACCGCTTCGCCGGCACCACCTGTGTCGGGCACACCCGCTGGGCCACCCACGGGCGCCCGAACGACACCAACGCCCACCCGCACGTCTCCTTCGACGGCAAGGCCGCGATCGTCCACAACGGCATCATCGAGAACTTCGCCCCGCTGCGTACCGAGCTCGAGGCCGCCGGCATCGAGCTGACCAGCGAGACCGATTCCGAGGTCGCCGCCCACCTGCTGGCGCTGGCCTACGCGGCCGGGCCCACCGCCGGTGACTTCGAGGCCTCCGCCCTCGCCGTCCTGCGACGTCTGGAGGGTGCGTTCACCCTGCTGTTCACCCATGCGGACGAGCCGGACAAGATCGTCGCCGGCCGCCGCTCCACCCCGCTCATCGTCGGTGTCGGCGAGGACGGCATGTTCCTCGGTTCCGACGTCGCCGCGTTCATCGCGCACACCCGCAACGCAGTGGAGCTCGGCCAGGACAACGCGGTGGTCATCACGAAGGACGGCTACAAGGTCATGGAGTTCGACGGCACCCCGGCCGAGGGTCGCCCGTTCTCCATCGACTGGGACCTGGAGGCCGCCGAGAAGGGCGGGTTCGACTCCTTCATGCTCAAGGAGATCCATGAGCAGCCCGGCGCCATCCGGGACACGCTGGCCGGGCACTTCGTCGACGGCCGTGTGGTCCTTGACGAGCAGCGCCTGTCCGACGATGACCTGCGCCAGGTCGAGAAGGTCTTCGTCGTCGCCTGCGGTTCGGCCTACCATTCCGGTCTGCTGGCCAAGTACGCCATCGAGCACTGGGTCCGCCTGCCCGTAGAGATCGAGGTCGCCAGCGAGTTCCGCTACCGTGACCCGGTGCTCGACAAGCAGACCCTCGTCGTCGCCGTCTCCCAGTCCGGCGAGACCGCCGACACGCTCGAGGCCGTCCGCCACGCCAAGTCCCAGGGCGCCCGCGTGCTGGCGGTGTGCAACACCAACGGCTCGCAGATCCCGAGGGAGGCGGATGCGGTGCTCTACACCCACGCCGGGCCGGAGATCGGTGTGGCGTCCACCAAGGCCTTCCTGGCGCAGGTCGCGGCGAACTACATCGTCGGCCTCGCCCTCGCGCAGGCCCGCGGCACGAAGTACCCGGACGAGATCGAGTCGATCTTCGACCAGCTCGACGAGATCCCGGCCAAGATCGAGCAGGTCCTGGAGACGAAGGACCGAATCCACGAGCTCGCCGAGGAGCTCGGCCCGATCCCCACGATGCTGTTCCTGGGTCGCCACGTCGGATACCCGGTCGCCCTGGAGGGCGCACTGAAGCTCAAGGAGCTCGCCTACATCCACGCCGAGGGCTTCCCGGCGGGCGAGCTGAAGCACGGGCCGATCGCCCTGATCGAGGACGACCTCCCGGTGGTCGTGGTGGTGCCGTCGCCGCAGGGCCGGGAGATCCTGCACGCCAAGATCGTCACCAACATCCAGGAGATCCGCGCCCGCGGGGCCCGCACCATCGTCATCGCCGAGGAAGGGGACGAGGCGGTGAGGCCGTACGCGAACGACCTCATCGAGATCCCCGCGTCCGGCACGCTGCTGCAGCCGCTGCTGTCGACGGTTCCGCTGCAGTTCCTGTCGGCGGAGATCGCACGGCAGTGCGGCAACACCGACATCGACAAGCCGCGCAACCTCGCCAAGTCCGTGACGGTGGAGTGACGGACGCATGACCGGCACAGTCGCACCGGGCCACGAGCTCGCCGAGGTCATCGTCAACCTCGGCGCGATCGAGCACAACGTCCGGACACTCGCGCGCGTCGCCGCCCCGGCCGGGGTCATGGCCGTGGTCAAGGCGGACGGCTACAACCACGGCATGGTGGAGGTCGCCCGGGCCGCCATGGCCGGCGGGGCGGCGGAGCTCGGAGTCGCCACGCTGGGCGAGGCCATTGCACTGCGTGACGCAGGGGTGGGTGACCCGGTCACCGCCTGGATGTGGCTGGCCGGTGCGGCGGGTGAGGACATCACCCCGGCCATCGACCTCGGCATCACCCTGGGGATTCCCTCGCTGGAGCACCTGGACAGCGCCGTCGCGGCCTCGCGGGACGCCGTCGCCGCCGGAAAGCCGCCGTTGCGGGTCGGGCTGATGGTCGACACCGGCTTGTCGCGGTCGGGGATCTCCCCGTCGCAGTGGCAGGACGCCGTCGACCGCGCCGCGTCGGCGTCCCGGGACGGGGTCCTCACCGTCACCGGCCTGTTCTCCCACCTGGCCAGCGCGGACGACCCGTCCTCCCCGGTCACGGACCTGCAGGCGGACCGTTTCAACCAGGCGATCGCCGACTGCCGGGCTGTCGGCCTGGAGTTGCCGGTGAACCACCTGGCGAACACCCCGGCGACGCTGTCGCGTCCCGACCTGCGCCACGAGATGGTGCGGCCGGGGGTCAGCGTCTACGGCGTGTACGCGGTCGACCCCATACTGGTCCCGGCGGGCCAGGACGGCCCGGTGGAGCTGCGGGAGGCGATGACGGTGCGTGCCCGTGTGGTCACGACCCGTGTCGTCCCGGCGGGGGAGGGGGTCAGCTACGGGCACCTGTGGCACGCCGAGCGCGACACCCGCACAGCGGTGGTGGCGATGGGCTACGCCGACGGCCTGCCGCGCAGCCTGTCGGGACGCTTCGGCGTGACGATCAACGGGACGTGGTTCCCGCAGATCGGCCGGGTGTGCATGGACCAGATCGTGATCGACCTCGGCGATGCCGGGGACACGGCGGACCCCGGCGCCTCCGTACGGGCGGGGGACTGGGCGGTGGTCTTCGGCGACGGTGGAGTCTCCGTCGAGGACATCGCCACGGCCGGCGACACCATCGCCTACGAGATCCTCACCCTGCCGCGGGGCCGGGTCGCGCGGCGCACCGTTGCCGCCGACGGCCCGTTCCTCGCCCCCTCCGGTGACGCCGTCCTGGCGGACGCCGACGAGACGCGTGCGGCCGGGGAGACGCTCGGCGGACTGCTGCGCGCCGGCGACGTGGTGGTGCTCACGGGTGAACTCGGGGCGGGAAAAACCACCATCACCCAGGGCATCGCCACCGGTCTCGGGGTGAAGGGGCGCGTGCAGTCGCCGACATTCACCATCGTGCGGGAGCACAGGGCCGGTGCCGTGGCGCAGGACGGTTCCCCGCGCCCCGGTCTGCTGCACATGGACGCCTACCGGCTGCTGGGGGAGGATGTCCACGACGGCGGCGGGCTGCCCCGTGAGGTGGTGCTCGATGCGCTGGAGTCCCTGGACCTGGATGCCGACCTGGCCCAGCGTGTACTGGTGGCGGAATGGGGACGCGGCGTGGTCGAGACGCTGGCCACGCCTCCGTCGCGCGTGCTCGACGTGGAGATCCTGCGCGATGTCGGTGAGGGGATTGACGGCAGTATCACCCCCGACGATCAACCTCGTAGAATTTCCTGGAGCTGGTCACAAGCGTAGTAATTGTCATTTCCCCCGGACGGGTACCCCCGTTTAGCTCCATCTCTTGGCGCTGGGAAACATACAGTGACAAAATGGGTGACGGATCACCGTGAGGGGTGTATCCAGAGGCCCGGTCGTAATTGGAGAGTGCGACCGGGCTTCGCCTATGTCCGGGGTGGGGTGGCTAGGATAAGTCCCCATGTACGTTCTCGCGGTCGACACCTCCACCTCCTACGTCATCGCCGGGGTGGTTGACGTTCCCACCGGTCCGTCCGGCGACGTCACAGCACTCGCCGAGAGGGTCGAGCTGAACCCACGCGGCCACATGGAGGTGCTGACCCCGAATGTCCTCAGCTGTCTGGCGGATGCAGGGCTCACGCCGGACGACCTGGGCGCCGTGGTCGTCGGTACCGGCCCCGGACCGTTCACCGGGCTGAGGGTCGGGATGGCCACGGGGGCGGCGTTCGGCGATGCCCTCGGGATTCCTGTCCATGGGATTCCCAGCCATGCCGCCACGGCCGCCGCCTCCCCGGACCGGGGCACCGTCCTGGTCCTCAGCGACGCGCGGCGCCGGGAGTGGTACTGGTCGCTGGTCACCACGGCGGACTCCGGTCCCACCATCACTGAGGGGCCCGGCGTCGCGCCGCCGACGGAGGTCGCCGACGCGCACCCGGAGGCGACCGTACTGGTGGCGGGGGGCGTCGCCGACGCCGCCTCCGGAGTTCCCGGTTGGACTGTGCGGGACACCGACGCCCGTCCCACACCCGCCGGACTCGTCCACGCGGCCATTGCGGCGCTCGGGGACGCCACGGCACTGGTCCGCCCCGGTGCACCACTGCGTGCCCTCTACCTCCGCCGTCCTGACGCGGTCGAGCCGAAGCGCAGGCCGGTGTCCGGGGCCCTCGACTTCAGCCGGGCCGAACAGCCCCCGACCCCCACGGTCGGCCCCCTGGCTCCGAATGCGGCGGACCGGTGCGCCGACATCGAGTCCGAACTGTTCGCCGGTGACTCGCCCTGGCCGGCCGCCGGATTCGCCGGGGAGATCGCCGCGCCGAATACCGTCTACCTGGGACTCGTCACCGGCGCGGGCACCGCCGACGAGCATCTCGTCGGCTATGCCGGACTGGCGAGGAACGGTCCGGCGAACGACCCGGAGTTCGAGATCCACACCATCGGTGTGGAATCGGCCAGCCAGGGCCGTGGATGGTCGCGGCTGCTGATGGATCCACTGATGGAACTGGCAGACCGGGACGACGGACCGGTGTTCCTCGAGGTCCGCACCGACAATGAACCAGCGATGGCCCTGTACCGCTCCTACGGTTTCGAGGTCACCGGAACCCGGCGCAACTACTACCGTCCCTCCGGGGCGGACGCGTACACGATGTGGCGTCCCGCGCTGTCCGGGCGGGCCGCCGGGGCAACGGGAACGTCTGTCCCATCCGTCCCTTCGGAGGACGCGGACGGACCCCTGCTGGTCATGGGAGTGGAGAGCTCCTGCGACGAGACCGGCGTGGGGATCGTCGGATTGCACGCCGACGGCCGAGTGGTGCAGGTGTCGAACCGGGTGGCGTCCTCGATGGAGCAGCACGCCCGCTTCGGCGGCGTGGTCCCCGAGATCGCCTCCCGGGCGCACCTGGAGGCGATGGGTCCCACCATGCACGCCGCCCTGGAGGACCTGTCCGCGGTGGAGGCGGGACGTGCCCGTCCGGACGCCGTAGCCGCCACCGTCGGTCCGGGCCTGGCCGGGGCGCTGCTGGTCGGGGCTGCGGCGGCGAAGGCCTACGCGGCGGCCTGGGGCGTTCCTTTCTACGGGGTCAACCACCTGGGCGGACACGTGGCCGTCGGCACCCTCGACGGGCAGGGGGACGGCGACCTCGACCACGCCGTCGCGCTGCTCGTCAGCGGCGGCCACACCCAGATCCTCGAGGTCAACGGTGTGGGTCGTCCCATGAAGGAGCTCGGCTCCACGCTGGACGACGCCGCCGGCGAGGCCTACGACAAGGTCGCCCGGTTGCTGGGTCTGGGGTACCCCGGCGGACCGGTGATCGACCGGCTGGCGGGCCGCGGGGACCCTGATGCGATCGCCTTCCCCCGCGGCATGAGCCGTCCGGGCAGTGCGGGCAGCGTGGCCTACGACTTCTCCTTCTCCGGGCTGAAGACCGCGGTCGCGCGGTTCGTGGAGAAGGCCGAGCGGGAGGGGCGCACCGTCCCCGTCGAGGACGTCTGCGCGTCCTTCCAGGAGGCCGTGGTGGACGTGCTGACCGCCAAGGCGGTGCGTGCCTGCACGGACGTGGGGGCGGACGTCCTGCTGCTCGGCGGCGGGGTGTCGGCGAACCGGCGGCTGCGGGCGCTCGCCGCGCAGCGCTGTGAGGGCGCGGGCGTGCGGCTCGTCGTGCCGGATCTACCGCTGTGCACGGACAACGGGGTGATGATAGCGACGCTCGCGGCCCGGCTCATCGAGGCCGGGGCACCCGCCAGCCCGCTGACGTCCGGGACGGATCCGTCGATGGACGTGGAGGTCCCCGTGCTGGCAGACACGCCTTCGTGAGTGCTGGTGGACACTCTGGCAGACAAAGCAGTTGAGGGCTAGCACTTGGCAGGGTAGAGTGCCAGGTGGTTGTGTGACACACAGTTGTTCACCCGCGACGACGGCTGTGCAGGATATACC
>NZ_JBQEDF010000037.1:0-33983 GCF_052107835.1 Corynebacterium sp. | reverse complement strand
GTGGAGTTCAAGTTCAACGTGTAGCGCCAGGGGGCAAGAGTGAGCACCAGCGCCACGGTTCTACGCGCGACGTCGGGTGACATAGACGCCGCCTCGACGATGCTGTCCCGAGCATTCGATAACTACCTCTGGACTCGATGGTCGGTTCCTGAGGACGGCTATGCCGAACGGCTGAGAGGACTGCAGGGCCTCTACCTCAGCTACGCACTGAATGAAGGTGTTGTACTTGTCGCGGGACCGGTCGACGGCGTAATTGCACTGTTGTCTCCTGATGTGGCCGCGCCATCGGAAGAGTTCCAATGACTGGACGTTGGAGACTGTTGGGGTGCATCCGGACCACCGGGGCATAGGTCTCGGCAGCGCGTTGATTAGTGCAGGTCTCGGGGTCGTGTCGGCTGCCGGTGGCGCGAACGTTGCCCTGGAGACATCGTCCGAGGCTAATGTCCGGTTCTACGAGCGACTGGGGTTCGCTGTCGCGGGAACGACGCGTACTGTGGGATGGTCGGTGGTGTATTCGATGGTCCGCCGCGGTGGCAGCGGCGGTAACGGAGAGAACGGTCCACGGTGGTCGATGACGCGGTGGAGTTCCCTGACTGTTTCCCTGGCATCCTGCGGGTTGTTGACGTGGTGGCGAGATGCTCGCTTCGGTCAACTCTGTGACTTCATTTGACTGTAGTGCTCCGGTCATAGTGCCGACTGTCCCTGATCGCACCGCTTTACAGGCATCAACTTCAGTTGAAACGAACAAACCGGTGCGCTGAGGTACCTGTGGCCAGAGCTCATCGCTCAACTGTGGTGGCGGACCGGCCACAGAAATGAAAGGAGAACTTGTAGGCGCCCCACTCTGCCTAGGATCGAGGAATATCCGGGGCGATCGCGGTTGTTACAGACCCCAGAATGCGCGGGAGGGCGGTGCGCGCCGAGGGTCTGGAAGAGATCTGTCACGGTGCGTACAAGTCACTGTAGATCGCATCACTCCTGCGGACACAGGGTGAACGAGGCTTGAATTCCGTATTATGAACGGGTAAAGGTACTAGTGGCTCTGTATCGGGCCGCAGGGTAGCGCGTCCTGCGCGTGATGCGCGCGACGTGGGAAAGATGAGGTTTTCTTTTGTCTGGTCACAGCATGACCACGGTTAAGCGGGTCGGCTCCATTGTGGGGCACGTCCTGCTGTACCTGCTGATCTGGGCAGGAATTACGCTGCTTATCGTCGGCATCGGCATCCATATCTTCTGGGGCTCGATCACTGTCGACCAGATGATGATGAACCTCGTCGCCGCGCAGACCGACGGCGGGGGCGGTGCCCTCGTCCTGATAGGCATCCTCGCCTTCGGTGTACTTCCGGTGGTCCTCACCGCCGGGATCGCGTTCTGGCAGTACCGCCGCAAGCGCAAGCAGAAGCGTCTTGCCAGCGCCGGTGAAATATCCCTTCCGCACGAGCGGCGCTGGCTCACGCGCACGGTCTCCGCCGTGATGGTCGCCGCTATCGCCGTGGCCGGCACGACAGCCTTCGGTACCTCGGTGCACGTCACCGACTACATCCGGGCCGCCAACTCCGCCTACACGATTGACCAGTACTACAAGGATCCGGTCGTCACCTCCGACCAGGACAAGCGCAACGTGGTGATGATCTACCTGGAGTCCGGCGAGGAAACGCTCTCCGACCCGGAACTGTTCGAGAAGGACCCCTTCGAGCCGCTCAAGGACGTCACCCCCGAGGAGGCCGGCTGGAACAGCGTCGACGGTCTCCAGCAGAACGAGGGCGGCGGATGGACCATGGCCGGCATCTCCGGCACCCAGTGCGGTGTCCCGCTGAAGGGTAACGGCCTTCTGAGCGGGCAGTCCGGCCTCAACTCGCTCGGCTCGGACGTCGGCAACTACCTCGGTGGACTGAACTGCGTCGGTGACGTCCTCAAGGACCAGGGTTACCGGAACGTGTTCATGGGCGGGGCCGCCGGGTCCTTCGCCGCCAAGGACCAGTACCTCACGACCCACGGCTACGACGAGCAGTACGACCTCGACGACTGGCGTGCGAAGGGCGAGCCGGACGATCAGTTCCGCGACGACTGGGGCCTGAGCGACAAGCGCCTCATGGAGAACGCGAAGGAACAGGTCGACTCCCTGCACGCCGAGTCCACCGAAACCGGTCAGCCGTTCAACCTGTCCATGCTGACGGTCGACACGCACGAGCCCGTCCACATCTACGACTACTGCAACGTGGACACGGAGGAAGAGGTCACGTCCATGTACGCCTGCTCCATGACCCAGGTGGCTGGCTTCGTGGACCACATGGAGAAGCAGGGGTACCTCGAGGACACCTCGGTTGTCATCATGGGTGACCACCTGAAGCACATGGGTGCGAGCAACGCCTTCCATGAGCAGCTCGACGACAACCCGAACCGGAGCATCTTCAACCGTTTCTGGGTCCCCGGCGACGACAAGAGGACCTCGACGATGCGTAGGGACGTCGACCAGCTGAACATGATGCCGACCATCCTGGAGGCTGCGGGCCTCGAGCTTGAGGACCGGCAGGCGGGCCTGGGCGTCTCCGCGTACTCACCGCAGATTCCCAAGAGTTCCGCGCAGAACATGGAGCCGGACGCCTACAAGGAACTGCTGGAGTCACGCTCCCCCGACTTCTACCATGAGGCCTGGGACGGCGAGGACCTGGATAACGGCTAGCCAGCCTGTCCAGCCGTATGAGCAACCCGCAGGAACCGGCCACCGCCGAAGAATTGATGCGCTCGCGGTTCCGGGCGTTCAAGGGGGAGGACGCCGGGTGGCTTCTGCGGACCTGGCATTCCTCGACGCGTCCGACCGACCTCGACTTCGTGGGCAACCCGCGCTGGCGGGGCCTGCAGATCGTTGACACCGTCGACGGGGGACCGGACGATGCCACCGGTGTCGTGGAGTTCCGGGCAACGTACGTCCGGGAGGACGGTGGAGTCGGCGTCCAGCACGAACGGTCCCGTTTCGTCCGGGAGGACGGCCGCTGGTTCTACGTTGACGGGGAGGTGCGCTGACACGGCAGAGGCACAGCATCGTGGGGATGTGGGTGGCTACTCCGGGCAGGGCGGATGGTGTGAGGGAGCAAAGCTACAGTTTCTCGTAGTCGCGGCGCACCAGTGTCTTGCCGTTGGGCAGTGGGTACTGGTCACACAGAACCTCGCTGAAGCCTGTCGCACGCAGGGTGATCGTCAACGCGTCGGCGTCGATGTCCGATGAGACGGGGCCGAGAGCGTCGAAGGAGCCGGTCCATTGTGTCCTGCTCACGAACGCCGTCCTGTCGTTCCGTTGGACGACACAGGACAGCGCCCCGATCCGGTCAGCGTTCGCCGCAATGAACGCGACGAATTCGTCCAGGCCCACGTATTCAACTATCAGGTTGGCAATGAGCAGGTCAACGGGCTCGAGTACGACCGTGCGGTCGATGCCGGCCTCGATGAGGCGCAGGCGTCCACCCAGAACGTGCCGGAACCTCGCCTCGCAGGTGGCCAGGTACACCGGGTTGATGTCGTAGCCGTAGACGGCATCAACGTCCTGCGGAGAGATGAGGTCGAGCCCGTTGCCCCCGGCGATGCCGAGTACGCCGAGTGAACGGTGGGGATGTGATGCGAGCTGGCGGCCGGTGATTTCCCGGAGTTGCGGCAGCTGCCCGACGCTGCTGTCGGCCATGTGCCGTTCGTAATCCTGGAGCGGGATTCCCAGCCAGGGGTGGGGCGGTTCGGCTGAATCTTCCGGATCGGGAGTTGGGCGCATGGATCAAGTCTGCCCTACCCCAGGAGTGTGGGCTCAATTCCCCTGGGTCCACCCGGAGTGTCCACTGTCCGGGGGAAGGGGCAGCCCACTGCCCTTGGCGAGGCTGTGTCCGTCCGGCAGATACCATGGGGGAGATACCTTTTGCCCCCGAAGCATGAATTGAGGAGTTCACATGTCGTCTGAAGGCCGGGTAGTCATCCTGGGAGGTCACGGAAAGACCGCATTGCTCACTGCCCCGCGGCTGGTCGCTGAGGGGTTCACCGTCGATTCCGTGATCCGTAACCCCGCGCAGTCGGACGATGTCGAGGAAACCGGGGCGAGTGCCGTTCTGCTGGACATCGAGAAGGCGTCCACTGAGGAACTCGCCGGTCAGTTCGACGGTGCAGCTGCGGTCATTTTCTCCGCTGGCGCGGGGGGTGGGGATCCGGAACGGACGAAGGCTGTGGACTACGAGTCCGCGGTGCGTGCCGTGGACGCTGCCGTGCAGGTCGGCGTGCCCCGGTTCTTCATGGTCTCCTACGCCACCGTGAACCTCGACCCGGGCCGTGTGGCCCCGAACGACTCCTTCTACCCCTATGTGATGGCCAAGCACGGGGCGGACGCCCACCTGCGCGACAGCGGGCTGGACTTCACCATCCTCGGGCCCGGGACACTCACCATGGAGTCAGCCTCGAAGAAACTCACCATCGCCGATGCAGACGGCAGGGTGGACGGGCTCGAGCCGGCCCGTGAGCCGGGGAAGAACGACACATCGCGTGACAACATTGCTGCGGTGATCGCCCACGCCCTCGCGCGGGACGTGGCGCACCGGTCGACGGTGAACTTCTACGACGGCGACACTCCGCTGGAGGACGCCGTCCGCTAATCGGGGGATTCGTCGTGGAGCCGGGGTTCCACGCGCTTCTCCGGGAAGAACCCGGCCTTGTCCGCGTAGAATTCACGGATCCTGTCCATGTCGGCGGCGACATCCCCGGTCAGTGACATTGTCGGTCCGAGGCCGGTGGTCATCGTGGTTCGGTCGACGTAGCCCAGGGTGACGGGGAGCCCTGTTGACCGTGCGATCCTGTAGAACCCGGATTTCCAATGACTGTGGCTGCTGCGGGTACCGTCCGGGGCGACGACCAGACCGAAGGTCCGGCCGGAGTGGAGCCGGCCGACGAGGTCATCGACCATTCCGGCCGGATTCTCCCGGTCGACGGAAATTCCTCCGAGCATGCGCATCACGGGTCCCCTCCATCCCGTGAACAGATCGTCCTTCCCCAACCAGTGGACGTCGATGCCCTGTCGCCAGGCGATGGCGAGCATGAGGATGAAGTCCCAGTTGGAGGTGTGCGGTGCGCCCAGGAGGACAGTGGGGGACGAGGGGGCGGGGGAGGAGTCCAGCGTCCACGGGCTGAAGAACCAGAAGACACGGGCGACGAGGCGTCGGATCATCGTCCTAGAATACAGCGAGTCTCATTCCGTTACCTTCGATCCAAAAACCAGCCGTGTTCGCAGTGACGGCGGTAGCATGACGGTCAGAGGGCCCACGGTTCGCGGAATGGGAGTCAACGCAGTGGTCAGTGATGGTTCGGGGAGGTCGCACCAGGTCCAATTGAGGAGACTGCGCCTTGGCGATACCGATGACGTTCTCGCTGCCTTCACCTCGAACCGGGACATGGGAAGGCAGGGGGATGTCTCCAGCAGAATTGAGGCGGAACGTTACGTTTCCGCACTTCTGGATCCGGACGGAGTGCACAGGCCATGGGCTGTCACGCGCGCGGACAGGCTTATTGGACTTGTGTGCGTGGATCTGGACGAGACCAACCGTACGGGTTGGTTCTGGTACTGGATGGCGGATTCTGAGCGTGGACGCGGTTGGGCGTCCCGCGCCGCAGCGACGGTGGCCGACTGGGCACTGGACGAGTTGGGCCTGGAACGGCTGGAGCTCGGACACCGGGTCAACAACCCTGCATCAGGTGCGGTGGCACAGACTGCTGGGTTCATCAGGGAGGGAACAGAACGGGGGAAGTTCCTTGTGGACGGCGTGCGGATAGACGTTCACACATACGGGAGGCTCCGGTCGGATCCGCGTCCGCAGTATGTCTCGATCGACATGGAGAACCGCGACACTGAGGACCGCGGGCGGGAGTCGTAACGGAACCAGAGGGTCCAACCGGCCGTACCGACCCCTTACCGGGCTGAACGACGACTGAGGATCGCTGCGCTTCTGCTGCGCAGGAACCGGATTCACCCTAGCCTAGGGAACATTGCTGTCGTGACGAGAATGCAATAGCGAACGTGTCTACAGTGCCGGAGTGCACGGAACGGAGAACGGCCCATGGCGTCGGACGACGACCAGGACAAACCGGTGAAACCCACCCGCCGCGAGGCAGCCAAGAGCTTCATCCGTGAAGTGACCTACCCGCACAGTATTCACCCCGCGCTCGTGCCAGGGGTGTCCGTCGAGGACCAGAAGATCCGGTACAGCATCGACTGGCGCATCGTCAGCGTGGTCGGCTTCCTGATCATCTCGTTCGTCATCTGGGGCGTGGTGTCCCCGGAGCAGGTGTTCGATGTCTCCACCGAGGCCCTCAACTGGGTCATGGCGAACCTCGGCTGGGTGTTCACGGCCCTGGCCACGGGACTGATGTTCTTCCTGCTCATCCTCGCCTTCAGCCGGTACGGGAAGATCCCGCTCGGCCTCGACGGCGAGAAGGCGGAGTACTCCACGGGTTCATGGACGGCGATGCTCTTCGCCGCCGGCATCGGTATCGGCATCATCTTCTTCGGGCCGTTCGAGCCGCTGACCTACTACCTCGAGCCGCGTCCGGGATCCTACGAACCCGCCTCGCAGGAGGCGGTCAAGGGTGCGATGTCGCAGGCGGCGATGCACTGGGGAATCAACGCCTGGGCGATCTACGCGATCGTCGGACTCGCCGTTGCCTACGTCTCCTTCCGTCGTGGCCGGGTGCCGTTGATGAGCTCGATCCTGATGCCCCTGTTCGCGGTGAAATCCACGGACACGTTGCCTGCCCGGATCATCGACGGCATGGCGATCATCGCGACCCTGTTCGGCACGGCCGCGTCCCTCGGCATCGGTGCCCTGCAGATCGCCAAGGGAGTGGAGGTCGTCTCCGGCTGGTCCCCGGCGGGGAACACCTTCGCCCTGGTCATCATCGTCATCCTGACCATCGGTACGATCATGTCCGCGGTGTCGGGTGTAGCCCGGGGCATCCGCTGGCTGTCCAACGTCAACATGGTCCTCGCCATGGGTCTCGCGGCGTTCATCTTCATTGTCGGCCCCACGGCCTTCCTGGCGAACATGATCCCCGCCGTGATCGTCGACTACATCGGCTCGATGCCGGACATGCTGTCGGCCAACATGGGCGAGGGCGAGGAGATGCAGACCTTCCTCTCCGGCTGGACCACCTTCTACTGGGCATGGTGGGTCTCCTGGTCGCCGTTCGTCGGCGTCTTCGTGGCCAAGATCTCCCGTGGCCGCACGATCCGCCAGTTCATCCTCGGTGTCCTGTTCATTCCGTCCACCATCATCGTCCTGGCGTTCACCATCATGGGCGGCACGTCCATCTGGCTGCAGCGCCAGCACGGCGAGATCGCCCCGGGCGATGATCCGTCGGCACTCCCTGCACCGGAGGAGATCTTCTTCACCGCCCTCGACTACCTGCCGGGAGCGGGCATCGTCGCACCGGTGGTGATCGTGATGCTCGCGGTCTTCTTCATCACCACCGCGGACTCGGCGTCCCTGGTGAACTCCCAGCTCTCGCAGCGGGGCAACCCCTACCCGCGCAAGGGAGTCACCGTGTTCTGGGCGGTGTGCATGGCCGGTATCGCGATCGTCATCCTCGTCGCGGGCGGGGAGGACGCACTGCAGGGCCTGCAGAACTTCATCACGGTGACCGCGCTTCCATTCGCGGTGATCCTGGTGCTGATGGCGATCGCCCTGGTGAGGGAACTCAGGAGTGATCCGTTCACGATCCGCACGGAGTTCCAGGACCAGGCGCTGTCGAATGCAGTGGTCCACGGTGTCCGCGATCACGGCGACAACTTCGCCATCACGGTGGAGGAGACCGAGCCCCGGAGCGACTACGCCACGGGCGGCGACTTCAACTCAACCTCGGCGGAGGTCACCGACTGGTACACGCGCACCGATGAGGAGGGAAACCCTGTCGACTACGACTACGAGACAGGCGAGTACGTCACCGACGGGGACGCGGTCAAGGACGACGCAGACCGGGACGAGGGGCAGAACGGCGGACGATAGCCCTCTCAGTGCAGGGTCAGCGTGTACTCCCGCTCCTCGCTGTAGACGTCGAATCCGCAGCGGGACAGAGTCCCCGCGGACGTCGGCACCCGGCCTTTGACGACTGCCGTGTGTGCTCCCACGGACAGTCCGTGGCGCATGCGCTCCGCCAACACGGCACGGTAGGCGCCCATACCTCGGAACCGGGGAAGGGTGGCGGCGCCCCATAACCGCACGACGCCGTCAACGATCGTGCATCCGCCGGTGCTCGCCGGATGGCCGCCCACGCGGGCGAGTGCCCGGGCCCCGGTGGCATGGGAGAGGTTCTCCGACGTCCGGAGGAGTTCCTCGTCCGCAGCTGCGTCGGAGATCGGTTCCTGCCCCCACACCGCAGCCTCGACGGCATCGACGTCCTCAATCTGTCTGCGGGAGCGGACGATCTCGGCCGTCAGTGGCATCGGTGATCCCCCGGCGCCCAGGGCGGTGGCGGGCACCGGAACGGCGGGACCCGCCAGGGGGCGGGCGAAGACGGTGGTCGTGTCGGAGTGCAGGGCACCCCGGCCCAGGAGCTCATCCTCAATGTTCGGATGGTCGGTGTCCGAGACGGTGAACCGGACGGTTGATTCATTGCGGGCCCGCGCCCAGGAGACTGCCCGGTCCACGACAGTCGATGCCGGGGCACGCGAGTCGACCTGGTGGGCTTTCACACCACTTCCGAAACGTGGCGGGTAATGGACCAGCAGCAGGTCGTCGCGTTCCTGCGTGCCCCCGTCCGGCAGCCAGGACCAGCCTGCGGCGTGTCGCAGGACCTCGGACAGGGAGAGGGGAGCCGGGGGCATGGCCTTACCGTACATTGCCGCGCGCACTATCCCACGCGGCCGATCCGCATGCGCGGCGCTGGTTTACCCAGGGGTCACGCTGATCCGCACCGTCGTGTCGGGCCGGGTCCGCAGAGACAGGATCCCGCTCTCTTCGTCCCATCCGGTGATCTCGGCGCCATCCACCTCCGGAGAAAAGTCTAGCCTGGTGTAGCGGAAGATGACGAGACCCGACAACACCCACAGAAGGGACCGAAAATGACCGAGAATATTGCTGTTGTGACTTTCCCCGACACCTCTGATGCGTATCAGGCGTTCTCCGCGCTGAAGACGGACCCCGTCGGCTACGCCGTCGATTCCGCCGGCATCGTCGAGCGTGACGAAAACGGTGGCATCCGGATCCCGGAGGGGTACAGCGCGGAGGCGGGGAGCGGCGTCGGGAAGGGGTCGCTGATCGGCATGCTGGTGGGAGTGCTCGGTGGTCCGCTGGGCGTGCTGTTGGGTTGGGGCCTCGGTGCCTCGATCGGCGCACTGACGGATTCGGACAAGGCCGAGGATGTGTCCTCGGCCCTCCAGCAGTTCGGGCGCCGCGTCCCGACCGGGAAGAATGCCCTGGTCCTGCAGACTGATGAGGAGACCACCGGCGGGCTGGATAATTTCGTCGAACGCTACAACGGTGACATTGTGCGTAGGCCGGTCAGTGACGTCCTTGCCGAGGTGGAGGCCGCCGAACAGGCGTCCCGGAAGGCGAGCGAAGCGGCTGAAGAGGCGTTGAAGGAGCAGAGGAAGCGCGAACGCGAGGGCCACCGCGAGGAGCGGAAGCAGGAGCGCCAGGAGAGGATTGAGCAGTTGAAGGCGAAGTTCGCTTAGCCATTCTTCAATACGGGCATCACCGGGCTTCCTGCTAACATGATCCTTTTGCTGAAATTAAAGGAAGAGAACGTTAGTGGGAAGAAAACCGGGAAAGTCGGCCGCTGGGGCCGACCGGATGCTGTGGGCGGACACGGCCAAGGGTCTGTCGATCATGGGGGTGTGCCTTCTCCACTCCGGAGTGCCCGACGACTCTTTCCTGTCGGTATTCTCCGAGGCGCTCGATCCCATCAGGATGCCGCTGTTCTTCCTGGTGTCAGGAATGTTCGCGCACCGGGTCATTGAACGTACTCTCGGGGACCTCTGGTTCAGGCGACTGTGGTTCCTGCTGGTCCCGTATCTGGTATTCACCCCGTTCGAGGCCGCCTACCGGTTGAACTGGCGTGGGGACCTGGACTTTTCGACGATGCTCTGGTCCATTCTGGTGGGATCCCCGGCTATCTGGTTCCTGCACGCGTTGATGGTGTTCAATGTCGCCGCCTGTCTGTTGCGGAAACTTCCACCGGTGTGGGCCGTGGTGGCGTCGGTTGTCCCATTGGTGGTCGTGCTCGTCCTCGACCTCAACCAGTTTGCGTCGGGCAGGGAGATCATCCATCTCATCACCTACGCCCCGGCGTTCTTCCTGGGGCTCCACGCACGGACCCTGTGGTTCCGGCTCGCGGACGCGGCAGCCGCACGGAGGACGTGGTTGCCGGTCCTGCTGGCGGCGGTTCTGGCGTACACGGCCTGGTGGTCGATCAAGCTTCCCGTGGTGGAGCACCTCCGCGAGGAGGGGTGGAGCTCCCGTGCGCACGTCATCAACGCGATGGTGGGCAGCGCAGGAGCGCTGCTCACGGTGCCGTTGGGCATTGTTGTTGCCGCCTGGATCGCGCGCACGCCGTACCTGGCGCGGGTGTTCGCGGCAGTGGGACGCAATACGCTGCCGATCTATGTGTCGCACCAGGCAGTGATGTTCGTCGTCCGCCACGAACTCGCGCCGTGGCTGGTGGAGCTGGATCCGGAAAGTTGGGGATTCCTGGAGGGGGAGTACGCCCGTTTCGTGATGGGCGTGCTCAGCTGCGTGGTCGCCGGTCTGGTCTTCTACGTTGTCGGGAGGACGCCGGTTGTCGGGTGGATTCTCTATCCGCCTGCGTTGCCGAGGCGTCCGAAGGGTTCGGGCCGTGCCGGCATTCGAGAGGTTAATGCAGGTCATCGTCGTGGCATCGGAGATTCCGGGGCTGGATTCGCGAAAACCGGGACAGCGGGTCCTGACGCCGCTAAAGTTTGATCTTTGAACGCCATTTTCCCCACTATCAAAAGAACTTTATTTGAGTAGTGGTAAATCGTTCGATATTTTATGCTTTCGGGGGTGGGGTGCTATTCTCCGCGAGAGGTATTCGTGGAGAATAACGTACGGAGGGAAGTAGGAGAGGCTCTCCTATGTTGATCACCGAGAATACCCATGGAGGTATTCTGATGTTGGCAGAATCAATCAACCCGAAACACGGGTGAAATAGATTCACCGTAGATTCGGATCCGCCATATTCAGGACACCCCACCTGATCCGACGATTCAACTGGAGAGACATCCCATGACAAGTCACAAGCCGTCCACGTGGGCACGACGAAAAGTGCCCGTCGCCATCACAGCAATCGGAGCGCTGACCCTGGCGTCCTGCGGGGGTGGGGGTGACGACGGAGGGGACAGCAACGGCGCAGACGGCGCGGTCAGTGTCTACAACTGTGAACCGCAGTTCTTCATGCCCGGAAACTCCACCGAAGTTTGTGGCTCGAAGATGCTGGAGCAGCTCTTCACCGGACTGACCACGGTCGACTACGAGACCAACGAGGCCGGTCCCGGTGTCGCGAGCGACTGGGAGTCCAACGACGACCAGACGGAGTGGACCTTCAACCTGGACGAGGGATGGACGTTCCACAACGGTGACGAGATCACCGCGCAGACCTTCGTGGACACCTTCAACTGGACGCTGGATCCGGACAACACCCAGCAGAACTCCAGCTTCTACGACGTCTTCGTCGGTTACGACGACGTCGTCGACGGGGATGCGGAGGAGATCGAGGGCATCCAGGCGACGGACGACTACACCCTGGAGTTCCAGACCGCCGAGCCGTTCTCCCCGCTGCCGCTGATGCTGTCCTACACCGGCTTCTACCCGCTGCCGCAGGCCGCCTTCGACGATCCGGAGGGTTTCGAGCAGGAGCCGGTCGGCAACGGCCAGTACCAGATGGACGGTGCGTGGGAGCACGACGTGGCGGTCAACATGGACCGTTACGAGGACTGGGGCCTGGAGTCCACCGACGGCCCCGAGCGCATCGAGTGGCGCATCTACAACGATATCGAGACGGCCTACACCGACGTGCAGGCAGGCGAGCTGGATATCCTCGACCAGGTGCCCCCGAACCGGCTCGGTGCCGTCGAGGGTGACTTCGGGGAGAACTCGAAGGAGTCGGAGACCGCGTCCTACGAGTACATCGGTCTCCCGATCTACCAGGAGGAGTTCGAGGACCCGGACGTCCGCCGCGCGCTGTCCATGGCGATCGACCGTGACGAGATCATCGACAACATCTTCGACGGTGCGCGCACGAAGGCCGAGGGCATCATCCCGCCGATGCTGCCCGCCGCCGGCGAGAGCGACTGCGAGGCGTGCGAGTTCGATCCCGAGGCCGCCGCTGACCTCTACGAGGAGGCTGGTGGTCCGTCCGAGATCACCTACTACTTCAACTCCGGAGCCGGCCACGAGGACTACGTGGAATCCATCGCCAACATGTGGCAGGAGCACCTGCCGATCGACGACGTGAAGTTCGAGTCCCTCGAATTCGCCCAGTACCTGGACCTGCAGGACGCCCGGGACCTGACCGGTCCGTTCCGCCTCGGTTGGGCGCTGTCCTACCCGAGCCCGCAGTACGCGATGGAGCCGATCTACACCACCGGCGCCAGCTCGAACTACTTCGACTTCTCCAACGATGAGTTCGACGACCTCATCGCCCGGGCCAACGCCGCCGACCCGGAGGACGCCGATGCCCTGTACCAGCAGGCTGAAGCCATCCTGCTGGAGGAGATGCCGGGGGTGCCGCTGTGGTTCCGTCCGGAGACCTCCGTCCACACGGACCGGATCGACAACGGTTCCATCGATGTTGACCTGCGCAGCTTCCTGCGTGTCGAGCAGCTGGTGATCAACGAGTAATCCCGGACGCGCGACCCACTTATCCAGACCACAACCGAACTGACCTGGAGAGATTCTCGTGACCCCGAGATCCACAACTGAGACGCCCCCACACCCCCGATGGCGTCACGCCGGAGTCGTCGCCACTACGGTGACTGCGGCGCTGGTCCTGTCCGCCTGCAGCGGCAGCGACGACGACTCCGACGAAACTGGAGCCGACGGCGGTACAGCCGGAGGCGGCACCATCAGCAGCTACACCTGCGAGCCACAGAACCTGCAGCCGGGAAATAACACGGAGAACTGCGGTTCCCGCGTCCTGCAGCAACTGTTCACCGGCCTGACCCAGGTCGACTTCGACTCCTACGAAGCCAATCCCGCGGTGGCCACCGACTGGGAGACGGAGGACCAGACGACCTGGACCTTCACCCTCTCCGACGAGTACACGTTCCATAACGGTGACCCCGTCACTGCCCAGACCTTCGTGGACAGCTGGAACTGGGTCGTCGACCCCGACAACGCCCAGTCCGCGGCAACGTTTCACGACAAGTTCCTGGGATACGACGAGGTCGTCGACGGCGACGCCGGGGAGATGGAGGGGGTGCGTGCCGTTGACGACACCACCCTGGAAATCGAACTCACCGAGCCCTTCGGCCAGCTTCCCGTGATGCTGACCTACCCCACCTTCTACCCGATGCCGGCCGAGGCCTTCGAGGACATGGATGCCTTCCAGTCCTCGCCCGTCGGCAACGGCCGCTACGAGATGGACGGCGAGTGGGTGCATGACTCCGAGATCAACATGACCCGTTTCGAGGACTGGCCGGGGGAGGACCCCGGCAAGCCCGAGCGGATCGAATGGCGAATCTACAACGACGTCGAGACCGCGTACCTCGACGTCCAGTCCGGGGAACTCGACATCCTGAGTGAAGCGCCACCCAACCGCATCCCGCAGATCGAGGCGGACTTCGGGGAGAACTACTCCCAGAACGAGTCCTCGCGTCTGGTTTATCTCGGGGTACCGGGTGGCCAGGAGGAATGGTCAGACCCGGACCTCAACCGGGCCCTGTCGATGGCCATGGACCGTGAGGAGATCAACGACAACATCTTCGACGGCGCCATGACCCCGGCAAAGGGATTCCTGGCACCGATCCTTCCCGCGTCCCGCAATGACGAGGACGTCTGCGAGTACTGTGACTTCGACCCGGAAAGGGCCACGGAACTCTGGGAGGAAGCCGGCGGCCCCAGTGAGTTCACCATGTACACGGACACTGGTACCGGCCACGACGAGTACGTCGAGGCCGTAGCCAACCAGTGGCAGGCGAACCTCCCGATCGACAACATCAATTTCGAGTCGCTGGAGTTCGCCCAGTACCTGGACCTCCACGAACAGCGTGACGTTACCGGACCGTACCGGCTCGGCTGGCTGCTGGCCTACCCCAGTGCCCAGTACGCGATGGAGCCGCTGTACACCACGGACGCCTCGAACAACTACGGCGACTACTCCAACCCGGAGTTCGACGAGGCCCTCGACCGTGCCAATGAGGCGCCACCGGAGGAGGCCGACAGTCTCTACCAGGAGGCAGAGGACATCCTGATGGAGGATATGCCGGTCATGCCGCTGTTCTACCAGGACTACTTCGTCGTCCACACACCCCGCGTCGACAACGTCTACTCCGATCTCGCCAGTTACGTGCGGGTCGAGGACGTCGACGTCATCGAGGACTGATCCGGCCATGGACGCCCGCCCGGGAATCACACTCCCGGGCGGTCTCCATGCTGCAACAAAGAAGAAGGACAAGACATGACTGGCTACATCGTCAGACGTCTGCTGCAGTTCGTCCCTGTGGGTATCGCCGCGACCCTCATCGTTTACGCGATGGTGTTCCTCATGCCCGGCGACCCGATCCGCGCGCTCGCCGGTGACAGACCCATGAGCCCGCAGGTGCAGGACGCACTGCGCGACCAGTACAACCTCGACGACCCCTTTCTCATCCAGTACGGGAAGTACATGTGGGGCGTCTTCACCGAAGGAGACTTCGGCACCACCTTCCAGGGCCGACCGGTCATGGACATCATCCAGCAGGGCCTGCCGGTCACACTGACACTGGCGGCCGTCGCATTCGGCTTCCAGGTGATCTTCGGCATCACCGCCGGCATCCTCTCCGCCGTCTACAAGGACAGCTTCTTCGACCGCCTGGTCCAGGTTTCCCTGGTCGTCGTGGTCGCCCTGCCGACCCTGGCCATCGCATTCCTGCTGCAGCTGCTGTTCGGGCTGAACCTGGGGTGGTTCCCCATCGCGGGCAACCGGGAGGGGCTGATCAGCTACGTCCTCCCCGGCATCGTGCTGGGCGCGGTGTCGACCGGCATCGTGGCGAGGATGCTGCGCACCGAGCTCATCGAGGCGATGCAGTCCGACTACGTGCGTACCGCCACCGCCAAGGGGATGAAGGATCGTCGGGTCATCACCCGCCACGCACTTCGCAACTCCCTGATCCCGGTGGTGACCTTCCTGGGTGCGGACCTGGCCACGATGATGGGCGGCGCGATCGTCACCGAATCAGTCTTCAACCTGCCGGGACTGGGCGGGCAGGTCTTCCGCTCGATCCAGGCGCAGGAGAACACGGTGGTGGTGGGGATCGTCACCCTCTTCGTGATCTTCTATGTGGTGGTCAACCTGCTGGTCGACCTCCTCTACGCCCGCCTCGACCCACGAATCCGCTACGACTAGGAGCGCCGTCATGACTGATGTGAACAAAGTACATCCCGGCGGGGTCCCGTCGGACGGCCCGCAGGAATCCCCGGCGGGCAAGGGCAGCAAGGGCACGGAGGACGCGAGCCTCTGGGTCGACGCCTGGCGCATGCTGCGCCGCAATCCCTGGTTCGTGATCTCCGGCGTCCTGCTGCTGGTGATGATCGTGATGGCGGTGTTCCCCCGGGTCTTCACGAGCACGAACCCACGGCACTGCCCACTGTCGAATTCCCGGCAGAACCCGTCCTCCGAGCACTGGTTCGGGACGGACATCCAGGGCTGCGACTACTTCGCCCGCGTGGTCTACGGTGCCGGGGACTCCATGACCGTCGGCGTCATCGTGTCGCTGAGCGTGATGGTCATCGGCGTGGTGTTCGGCCTGCTGGCCGCCTACTACGGCGGGTGGGTCGATGCGCTGATCATGCGCCTGACCGACCTGGTCTTCGCGATCCCCTACATGCTGGGGGCGCTGGTGTTCCTCGCGGTCCAGGAGAACCGTGGCGTGTGGGACGTCTCGATCATCCTCATCGTCTTCCTCTGGCCCACGGTGGCCAGGTTGATGAGGGGATCGGCCCTGGCCGTGATCAACAACGACTACGTGATGGCCGCCCGCGCCCTCGGCGCCGGCCCGTTGACCATCATGTGGAAGCACATCCTGCCGAACTCGATCGGACCGGTGATCGGATACACCGCCGTGAACACCGGTGTGATCATCGGCGTGGAGGCGACACTGACCTTCCTGGGTGTCGGACTGCAGCTGCCGGCGATCTCCTGGGGTCTGCAGCTCAATGACGCCCAGGGCTATCTCCAGCAGATGCCCCACCTGCTCGTGTTCCCCCTGATCTTCGTCGCCCTGACCGTGTTCTCGTTCACCACCATGGGTGAGGCACTGCGCGACGCACTTGACCCGAAGTCGAAGAAGAGATGAGTGCGATGACCACCAACAATCAACAGGCACCCGGTGACGGGCCACTCCTCGAGGTCGTGGACCTCCAGGTGGAGTTCGACACCAAGGCCGGGCCGGCGAAGGCCATCAACGGACTGAACGTCACCCTGAACGCCGGGGAGACCCTGGCGATCCTCGGTGAGTCCGGGTCCGGCAAGTCCGTCACGGCCCAGACCATCATGGGCATCCTCGACATGCCGCCGGGGAAGATCACCGGCGGTGAGATCCGCTACCGCGGCGACAACCTCCTCGAGATGACCGGCGAACAGCGGCGCAGGCTGCGTGGCGTGGACATCTCCATGATCTTCCAGGACGCCCTGTCCTCACTGAACCCGGTGATGAACGTGGGCTGGCAG
Organism: Corynebacterium sp.; assembly: GCF_052107835.1. Lineage (GTDB taxonomy): Bacteria > Actinomycetota > Actinomycetes > Mycobacteriales > Mycobacteriaceae > Corynebacterium. Next base: position 17,081 of record NZ_JBQEDF010000037.1, on the reverse strand, counting down.
ATCGGCGAGATGTTCCGCGTCCACCGTGGCATGGGTCGCAGGGAAGCCCGCGAAAAGGCCATAGAGCTGATGAAACGGGTCGGTATCCCGGCCGCCGAGCAGCGGGTGGATGACTTCCCCCACCAGTTCTCCGGCGGAATGCGACAGCGCATCATGATCGCCATGGCGATCGCGCTGGACCCGGACATCCTCATCGCCGATGAGCCGACCACCGCCCTGGATGTGACGGTCCAGGCCCAGGTGATGCGGCTGCTCAAGGAACTGCAGGTCTCCAACAACATGGGCCTGATCCTGATCACCCACGACCTGGGCGTGGTGGCCGATGTCGCGGACAAGATCGCGGTGATGTACTCCGGCCGGGTCATGGAGACCGCGGACGTCCACGAGATCTACGCCAATCCCGGGCATCCCTACACCGAGGGGCTGCTGGAATCACTGCCCAGGATCGACGAGGAGGACGACCGGCTCCACGCGATCAAGGGGATCCCGCCGTCCCTGACGGAGATGCCGTCTGGCTGCCCGTTCAGCCCGCGGTGCCCGTACGCCACCGACCTGTGCCGCACGGAACGTCCTGAACTGATGCCAGTCTCGGACGGACACATGTCGGCCTGCCACTACCGCGAGGAACTCGTCGCGGGGACCCTGGAACGTACCGTGCAGGCCGACGGGGCACCCGAGCACAGCGCCGCGTCCGGTGCGGCCACCGATCCCTTCGCCGACGCCGAGGTTGTCCTGGACGTGAAGAACCTCGTCCGGCACTTCCCGGTGAAGGAGGGCATCGTCTTCAAGCGACAGACCGGTGCGGTGCAGGCGGTGGACGACGTGAGTTTCCAGCTGCGCAAGGGGGAGACCCTCGGTATCGTCGGCGAGTCCGGCTGCGGAAAGTCGACCCTGGCGAAGCTGCTGATGCGGCTGGAGGAGCCCGACTCGGGCTCCGTCCGGTTCAAGGGGGAGGACTTCCTGTCCCTCAGGGGTGATGCCCTGCGTAAGGCCCGCCGGAAGATCCAGATCATCTTCCAGGACCCGTACACGTCGCTGAACCCCAGGATGTCCGTCGGCGACATCATCGCCGAACCGTTCAAGCTGCACCCGGACGCCAAACCCGCCCAGGGCGTGCGCAACCGGGTCAAGGAACTGCTGGAGGTCGTGGGCCTGGACCCCGACCACATCAACCGCTACCCGCACCAGTTCTCCGGCGGGCAGCGCCAGCGCATCGGCATCGCCCGCGGCCTGGCGCTGAACCCGGACGTGATCATCTGCGATGAGCCGGTGTCCGCGCTGGACGTGTCGGTGCAGGCGCAGGTGATGAACCTGCTGGAGGACCTGCAGGAGGAGTTCGGGCTGAGCTACATCTTCATCGCCCACGACCTGTCGGTGGTGCGCCACATCTCGGACCGGGTCGGCGTGATGTACCTGGGCAAGCTCGCCGAGCTCGGGGACGACGAGGAGATCTACGGTGCCCCGGCGCACCCGTACACCCAGGCGCTGCTGTCGGCGGTACCGGTGCCGGATCCGTCGGTGCGTGGCGAGCGGCAGGAGATCGTCCTGAAGGGCGATCCGCCGAACCCGGCGAATCCGCCGTCGGGCTGCCGCTTCCGGACGCGCTGCTGGAAAGCCACGGACATCTGCGCCGAGCAGCTGCCGTTGCTGGAGGTCCGCAGCGGTATCACCCAGCAGGCGGCCTGCCACCACGCCGCACGGAACGAGGAGGTGTCCGCGCTGGAGGGCGGGGAGTGATTCCGGGTTGTTCCGGGTTCCGTCGGCGTTGTTCATGACCGTGACCGTTGATGAGCATGGGCCTCTATGGTGGGGACCATGACTTCCCTGAACAGAACACCACTCACCGTGAAGAAGCAGATCTTCGTGCTCGACTGCCCGGACGCCGCGGCCCTCGCTGACTTCTATGCGCGTCTGCTGGGCTGGACCGTGGTCAACAACGAGGAGTACGGGGACTGGGTGGATCTCTTCCCGCCGGAGGGACAGGACCTCGGGTTCACTTTGGCCTTCCAGCAGATCGAGGGTTTCCGTGCACCGGAGTGGCCGACGGGGAGCATCCCGCAGCAGGCCCACCTGGACTTCCACGTCCCGTCCATTCCGGAGGCCGGCGTCCTCGCCGAGGAGGCCGGCGCCGTCCGGCACGAGGTGCAGCCCGGCAGCGAGGACACGTTCATCGTCTTCCTTGACCCGGTCGGCCACCCGTTCTGCCTGTGCCAGGAGGAGTAGTGCGCCCGCCTACCGTGACGTTCTGCGCGGGAAGACGTAGGACGCCACGGCCACCGACAGGACGATGAATCCCACGCACCACACGACGGCGACCAGGGCATCCGTTCCTGCAGGTCCGGTGGCGCCGCCGTTCATCAGCGAGCGGGACGCGTCGATCAGCGGTGTCATCGGCTGGTTCGCGGCGAAGCCCTGCAACCATCCGGGCATGGACTCCACCGGGGCGAATCCACTGGACAGGTAGGGGAGGAACAGCAGGATGAAACCGTAGCCGCTGGCCGCCTCCGCCGATCCGGCGAGCATGCCCAGGGTCGCGAAGACCACGGTGATCACCAGGATCCACAGGGCGATCAGCCCCACCGCGCCGAGGAACCCCGGGAAGGTTCCCTCGATGCGGAACCCCACGGCAACGGCGATCAGCAGCACCACGCCGGTGGCCAGCAGGTTGCGGAGCACCGAGGACACGGTGTGTCCCAGCAGAACCGTCACGGCGGGGAAGGGCATGGTCCGGAAGCGGTCGATGATCCCGGTCTCCATGTCATTGCTGACGACCACACCCGTGTAGGACGCGCCGAACCCTGCGGCGGTCAGCGCCAGGGCGGGCATGACGTAGGCGAGGTAGTCGGCGCGGTCCGGTGCTGTTCCGCCACCACCGGTGCTGATCGCCCCGCCGAGGACGTACACGAAGATCAGTAGCAGGAACACCGGGAGCAGGATCGCCATCAGCACGGATTCCACGTCGCGGAAGGAGTGCCGCAGGCTGCGGCGGGTCAGCACCCGCAGGCTGGTGGCGAAGGAGGTGCTGGTCGGTGATGTGGTTGCCGCGGTCATGATGCCTTCTCTGTGAGCTGCAGGAAAACGTCGTCGAGGGTGGGTCGCTGGATGGTGGCCATGGCACCGGGATGGGCCACCGCCACGTCCCGGAATTTCTCGGCGAGGTCGTCGGTGTGACCGGTTGTCGGAACGTCCGCGATTACGCTGCCCGTCTCGTCCGCCACGCGGATGACAGCGCCGCCGATGAGCGACTTCAGTTCATCTGCGGTGCCGCCGGCAACGATGCGGCCGTCGTGCAGGACGCTGATCTGGTCGGCCAGGGCGTCCGCCTCCTCGAGGTACTGGGTGGTGAGCAGGATCGAGGTGCCGGCGTCGGCGAGACTCCGGATCTCGTCCCACAGCACCTGGCGGCTGCGGGTGTCGAGGCCGGTGGTCGGCTCGTCGAGGAAGACCAGGGCGGGCCGGGAGATCAGCCCCACGGCGATGTCGAGTTTGCGGCGCATCCCGCCGGACAGGGCGGCGGTCCGGACGTCCCGGGACCTGGCGAGGTCGAACCGTTCGAGCAGTTCCACCCCGCGGGCATGCGCGGTGTGCCGGGGGTGGCCGAAGAGCTCGCCCATCATCTCCAGGTTCTCGATGCAGCTGAGTTTGGCGTCGACGGCGGCGAACTGGCCGGTCATGGAGATCCTGGTCTGGAGTTCCCGGCGGTCACGGCGTGGGTCGAGTCCGAGGACGCGGACCTCGCCGGCATCGTAGGGGAGAAGGGTGGACAGGATCTTGACCAGGGTGGTCTTCCCGGCACCGTTGGGGCCGAGCAGGGCGTGGATGCCTGCGGGGAGGGTCAGGCAGAGATCGTCGAGGACTGTTCTCCGTTGGCTGGAGTGGCCGGCGTAGGACTTCGCGAGTCCCTGGATCTCCAGCAGTGGCTGCCCGTTTCGCTGATCTGTGTGCATGGCATACAGTGTATGACATATACGATATGCGCCGCAAACAGTTTATGATGGACGCTGTGGTTGTCCCGGTTGCATGCGGAATGGAACACTGGCCCCATGGCAGAACAGGCAGCGGGCACGAAGACCGGTCTACCCAGGGCGCTCTCCATCGCGTGGGGGATGGACGAGGCACCGCAACGCGGTCCCGCCAGGGGCCTGAGCCACGGGCGCATCGTCGCCGCGGCCATCGAGATCGCCGACGGGCACGGTCTGGCGGCTGTGACCATGCAGGCCATCGCGACATCGCTGGGCTTCACGACGATGTCCCTGTACCGCTACGTGGCCAACAAGGACGAGTTGCTGAAGCTCATGCAGGACACGGCCATCGCGGTCCCGGACGCACTCGATTACACCGGGGACTGGAGGGGCCGGCTGCGGATGTGGGCGGAGATGATCCGGGACGCCTACCGGGCTCACCCGTGGTCGTTGGGGATTCCCCGGAGCCAGAACTCCGTCCTGATGCCGAATGCACTCGCCGCGGCCGACCTCGGGATGCAGGCGATGGAGGATGTGGACATCCCCGACGACTCCAAGATCGCCGTGATCCTGATTGTTTCCCAGCTGGCCGCATCCATGGTGGAACTGGAGCTCTCGCTCGCCGACGAGGGCGACCTCCATCCCACCGAGCAGGACAGGGCATTGCTCGCCGGTGTGATCACTGATGAGCGCTTCCCGTACATTTCCCGCCTCTACCGCCTGGGTGATTACGTTGTCGACCCCTCACTGGAGAACGAGGCGCCCTCGGCTGAACCCGGCTATGTCGAGGATGAGTTCGCTTTCGGCCTGGATCTGATCATCACCGGTATCGAGGACAGGCAGGGGAAACGCTAGCGGCTGACCTGCCGCCGGAGATCCTCCAGTTGCAACGCGGTCATGTCCTGGGCCTGCAGGTGATCAATGCGCTCCGCCCGGGCCATCGGATCATCAACCGAGACGTGCCCCGGCGTCAACAGTTGCTCACCCTGGCTGACCAGGGTGTTGACCCGGTCGAAGATGTGCTGGGTCTCAGCATCCACGGATTCGGCGAAGTACGTGCCCTCCAGGGTGGTGCCGATCCCTCGCTTGCGGTCCACGGCATCCCACGCGGCGATTGCGCTACGGAGCCGTCCCGCCGACTCCAGCGACAGTTGGCCCACAGCCTGGTCGAACGCATCGATCCCGGCCTGGGCCCGTGATCGCCTGTAGACCCCCAACCACACGTAGACCGGAACGCCGACCGCCCCGATGACCGCCGTGGTGATGAGTGCGATCCCGGCGATGACCAGACCGATCTTGAAGACCCAGGAGAGAAGCCAGAAGGCGAGGCCCAGGAGAAGGATCAGCGCACACCCCGACCCACCCGACTCGGCCGACGGCTTGTTGTCACTCATGACGTGGACTCCGAACCGCTCAGGTCAATGCCCATTCCGACGTCGACCAGCCAGACGCCGACAAGGGGGAGGATCGCGGCGGCGGCGATGGTCAACAGGGTGTAGACAACTGCCTCGCCGACGGAGAAGGTGTTGGCGTCCTTTTCCTGCCTGGACTCCGCAATCGCGTGCAGGTCACCGGTGGTGGAATCCAGGACGCGCTGGACCCGGGCGGCGCGTCCCGCGCGGTCGGTGGTGGTGTCGACCCCGATGCGGGGCACGGTCGGCGTGGCGAAGGCGTCACGTCGTGCCGTGAGGACGGATTCGAGGTCTGGGGGCGTTGTCATGGTCCGAACACTATCGGCGGGGACGGACACGCCCGGGCTTCAGCGTCGCACGCGTTCGAACAGTGCCACGACCGCCACCACGACGGAGCCCACGAGGAAGCCGATCACCGCCGAGCAACCGGTCTCCACGAGCCACTGCACGGCACCACCCGCGGACGCCACCGACTCCTCCAGATGGTGGACCACACCGTAGACACTGTGCCAGCCCAGGTCATCGGTGCCGACCAGGAGAATGTGTCCGCCGACCCACAGCATCGCCGCAGTCCCCACCACGGACAGCGCGGTGAGAATCCTCGGCATCAGCGATACCAGGCCCCTGCCCAGGGCCTGCACGGATGTGCTGCGTCCTGCCCCCGGATCCGCCAGCGACAGGCCGACGTCGTCCATCTTCACGAGCAGGCCCACCACCCCGTACACCAGGAAGGTGATCAGCAGGGCGACGCCGACCAGGATGGCGGCGCGCTCGGGGAAGGACCGGTCGGTCACTTCGTTCAACGAGATCACCATGATCTCCGCCGACAGGATGAAGTCGGTGGTCACCGCGCCTTTGACCAGGGAGTCCTCGTCCTCCGGGCTCTTGTCGCCGGCAACGGCGGCGTCATCGGTGCCGGCGTGGCCGTGCCAGCCGCGGCGTGACGCGATCGCGTGCCAGATCTTCTCCGCGCCCTCGTACGCCAGGTAGGTGCCCCCGACCATGAGGATCGGGGTCAACGCCCATGGGGCGATCCAGCTGAGCAGCAGGATCACCGGGAGGATCACGATGATCTTGTTGACCAGTGACCCCTTGGTGATCCGCCAGATGATGGGGAGTTCGCGTGCCGGGGTCACACCCTGCACGAATCCCGGGGCCACGGCGGCATCGTCGACGACCACCGCGGCCGCCTTGGTACTGGTTGCGGCTGCGGCATTGGCGATGTCGCGGGTGCTGACCGCGGCCTTCTTCGCGATCAGGGCGACGTCATCGAGGAGAGCGAACAGTCCACCGGCCATGGGGTGCTCCGATTCTGGGGATCAGACGGATGGGAAGCACCATACTAATCCACCCGGAACGTCCCCTCGCCCGGAAGTGACGGCTGACCGGCGAGGGGGGAGTCCGGGTGCCTGTCACAGGTGCGGCTCCGAGTGGGGCACCTGCAGTTGCAGCCTCAGCGAATCCGCGGTGCCGAGATCCGCCAGGAGTTCTGCCCTGGAGTGGTCGGTGGTGTCGGTGCAGGACGCATTGAGCCGGTCCACACGATCGGACAGGTGGGACGGTAGGGGGCGTCCTGTGTGCACTGCCGTCGTTACCTGGTCATTGACGGTGGCGAGGGACTCCTGGAGCAGTTCCCCGACGAGGGTGCGGAACTCCCGGTCCTGCCGGTGGACGCGGATCCCCAGGAAGTACCCCGACCACAGGTGGATCAGGGAGATCAGTCCGCTGCATGTCCCGCCGACGACGAGCATGATGCCCAGGACGGTGGGAACGGTTCCTCCCCCTGTGAGCCACAGACCTCCCGTGATGAAGGTGCCGGCGACGATGAGCACACCCACCGACCACAGGACCGTCGAGGACAGCGGACGGACCAGGGACTCGTTCGAGGTGACCATCTCATCGATACGGCGCAGGTCATCATCCGTGGATGCGAGGATATCCCGCACCTGGACATCCCGGGGACCCGGCTGTGCCAGAGCGGCACGGCGGCGGTCCACGACCTCGGCGAGGTCGGAGGGGCGCAGGAGCGCATCCCGGGGCGAGTTATCCATGGGGAGCACTCTACGAGAATCCGGAGGGAAATACCCCCTTGGGTTTGAAATTGGTGCCGTACATTTTCGCCACCGTCCCGCACAGGAGGGAGGGCGGCGGGTTCCTGCCCGGTGTCCTCAACCTGTCGACGGCGCACTTCTCCAGCTATTCCGCTTCGGTCGACTCAGTTACCGCGGAGGTTTCCGGCGTCTCGGTCTCATCCTCGGTGCCGTCGTCATCGGTGCCATCGCCGGTTCCGGTGCCACTTGTGCCCCCGGTGCCACTTCCGCCTCCGCCGCCCGTGCTGCCGGAGCCGCCGCTGCCGGGGTCAGCGGGCTCCTGGCCGTCTCCGCCGGTTCCGCCATTCCCGCCGGAACCGGCCCCACCTTCATTGCCGCTCCCGTTGTCATCGCCCGCCTCGTCCTCAGGTTCCGATGTCTCCGGTGCTGAGGAACTGCTCGTCTCCGAGGTGGTGGACGTTGTTTCGCTGGTGGTCTCGTCCGTATCCCCGTCGTCATCGCCGCAGGCGGTGAGAAGGAAGGGAATGGTCAAAGCAGCCATTGATACTGCAGCAAGGTTTCTGCGAACACGCATGATTACTCCTCAAAGTAAGAACAAGGTCCACTCTACATTTTCACAGTGAACTAACCTCTGCCGCGATTCCCGCACAACCGGGGGTGGACTGACTTTTGCGGTCAGCCCGTTGACGAAGTATGTACACATGTGCATACTAGCGATGTATGACCTACATTCTTCTCGCGACGACGATCACGTGCGGCGTCGCCGGCACGCTGTTCACCCGTGCCTCGCGGGGACTGACACGCTGGGGGTACGCCGTCGGTGCCGTCTTCTCCTACGGTGCGGCGACCGTCCTGCTGGCACGGCTGGTGGAGAATCTCCCCCTGGGGATCGTGTACGCGGTGTGGACGGGAAGTGCGGCCGTGATCCTGCTGGCGATCGACACGGCGGCGTTCAAGGTGAGGACGACTCACCTCCAACGCGCCGGAATGCTGGTGACTGTTGCCGGCGTCGCACTGCTGGGGGGTGCGTTGTCATGACGGATGTCCACGGAACGGGGGATGTGTGGCGTGCCCGCGCCCACCTTGTGGCGACGGTGGTCCTCGAGGTCATCGGCACGCTGGCACTGAATGAGTCAGAGGGGTTCACCCGTCCGGTGCCCGCTGTCCTCGCGGTGGTGTGCTACCTGCTGACCGTGGTCGCGCTGTCGTTGGCGCTGAAGGTCCTGCCGATGAGTCTGGTCTACATCATCTGGACCGGTGCCGGCACCACCGGTGTGGTGCTGTTCAGCGTGTGGTTGTTCGGCGAGACGATGACGCGGGGCGCATGGCTGGGGCTGATTCTGGTTATCTGTGGTGTGATGATGATCAACGCCCGACGACGAACCCCGGAGGACCATGCCACGCAGCAAGAACACCCCGAATGATCCCCAACGTCGCCGCCGCATTCTCGACTCCACAATGGTTCTGCTCCAGCAGTCCGGTATCTCCGCGGTGACGGCACGCGGTGTCGCCGCCCAGGCCGGGGTCCCGGTGGGGTCGGTGTCCTACCACTTCGACTCGGTCAAGGGCCTCCTGCTCCAGGCCAGCAGTGAACTGTGGGACCAGAGGATCGCGCAGATCACCGGGTGGGATTACGCGAAAGAGGGTGCGGAGGGTGTGCTCCGGCAGCTTGCCGAGCTGATCCGGCACCAGGTCACCGAGGGACGTTCCCTGACCGTGGTCTCCTACGAGCTCTACCTCCTGGGACTGCGCGACCCGGACTTCCGGGACATCAGCGTCCACACGGTGGACGCGCTGCGCCAGGTTCTACTGGATTTCTTCCCGGCCCCCCGGGCCCGTCACCTCGCTGCCACGGCCGATGGTTACCAACTGCAACTCCTCCTCAATGATGAGGCGCCCAGCGCCGGGTCGATCCTGGAGGTCCTGCGGAGTGCCTGAACCTGCCAGGTGCGGCTACTGCGTCAGGAAATCCACCCAGCTGTCCCACTCACGACGTGTCTGCACCAGCCCGTCGTAGTAGGCGGCCTTGAGCTTGTCCGGTTTGCGCTCGGTGTTCGCTATGCGCATGTGGTCGGGGAAGAACAGCTTCGCCCGTCCCTGCTCCTCCAGTTCCAGGAGGCGCTGCTTGGTGGCGTTGTAGCGTTCGTGCCTGGTGAAAAGGGCCTCGGCCACCACGGGAGTGTCCTTCAGGAACCGCCGGACGGGGCCCTGGTACTTCAGCGGGGTCTTCACGTAGTCCCGGGGACGGGTGGAGATCACCAGGAACTTCTCGAAACCGTCCGCCTGGGCGGCGTCCAGCGGGATACCGCCGGACGACCCCAGCGCCCCGTCCACGTAGGGCTCACCGTCCACCGTCGGGGTATTCATCAGGACCGGCATTGTGGAGGACGCCCTGACGCGCTTCATGAACGCCTCCATCGTCGGGGCGTCATCACGTCCCCAGTACACGGTTTCGCCGGTGACGGCGTGCAGTGCACCGATCCGGAACGGTGTGGGGTCGGCCGTGAAGGTCGACCAGTCGAAGGGGAGTGCATTGCCCGGGAGTCCGGAGGTCTCGTAGATGTACTCGGCGTTGAAGTAACCGTCGCCCCTGATGAACGACCCGACTCCGCCGGTACCGGGGGAGGACCCGAAGTCCACGAAGCTCCTCCGGGCGCGAACCATATCGTGCGACAGGAAGTTGGCGGTGTGGGACGAGCCGGCGGAAATCCCGCCGACCCATCCGACCTGCACATTGTGTGAGATGAGTTCGGCGGCGCAGGCGGCGGTGTAGCTGTTGCGCATGCCGCCGCCCTCGAAGATGAGGGCGACGTCCGGAGCCGAGATCGGCGAGTCTGGCGCGCTCACCAGTCGAATCCCCGCAGAGCCTCACGGGGGTCGGTGTTGCCGGCGTTGAACCGGATCGTGCGGCCGGAGCTCTGCGGGCACTCCAGGGCGGCGACGATGGTCTGCGCCACCGTCTCGCGGGGCACCTCCGTGGCGTCCGTCCTGCCGTCGCCCTCGGGGAGGACCTCGATGCCTCCCCGGTCCCGGTCATCGGTGAGCGTGCTCGGCCCCAGGATCGTCCAGTCCAGTTCGGAATCGATCAGGTGCTGGTCGGCCGCGGCCTTCGACTCGGCGTAGGGGTAGAAGCCGCTGTCCTCCGGAACACCGTGGTCCAGGTAGGAGCCCGACCACGACACCATGATGAACCGGCTCACCCCCACCTCTTCGGCGGCGTTGATCGTGCGGATCGCCGCGTCACGGTCGACCGCCCAGGTGCGCTCCGGGTTCCCGCCGCCGGCACCGGCGGACCAGATCACGGTGTCATGCCCGTCTACCAGTTCGGCGATCTCATCGGTGCTCATGGTCTCGACGTCAGCGACCTTCGGCGTGGCACCGGCCTCCTGGACGTCCGAGAACTGGTCCCTGTTCCGGATGACGGAAGTCACGGTGTTGCCCGCCTCAACAAGCATCGGTGCCGCCAGCAACGCCACTTTCCCGTGGCCGCCGATGATGACGATGTCGTACATGGTGTGCAGTCGCCTTTCTCAGGGAGTCATGTTCCGTCCAGCCTAGCGGGGAAGCAGCGGCCCCACCGCGCCGGAGCCCACACAGACATGGGATCCGGGTGGACCGTCCACCTCGACCATGATCGTTCCGCCGCCCCCGGCGAGGTTCACCCACTGTGTGGTCAGTTCCTCGTCGACCGGTACCTCAATCGCGCGGGAGCGCCAGGCGGATTCGTCCTCCAGGCCGTTGGGGGTGGTCAGGACGACGGTGACTGGCTGGTCAGCCGTGGCGGTGAACTCCCACGTCCAGTCGCCGAACGGGAGGGCGGGGTCCATGTCGATGATCTGCGGCCGTCCACCGTCCACCCTGGTGCCGCAGTCGGGGGCCTCGCCCTGGGCACTGCGTGAAGCCTCCATCACCTCGGCCCCGACGACGTCGCCGGACGGGGTGATGATCCGTGGTTCGGTGGTGTGGTCGGCGACCCCGCCGAGGGATTCCGCCACCTTTCCCGCCGTGTTGTAGGGGTTGACCAGGGGTGTGAGCACTTCAAGGGGCATGTTCTGGTCGAGCAGTGGGTTGCCGGGGTCACCGGCGCTGTCCCGCAGGGCAGCGAGGTAGTCGCCGGTCTCGTCACTGGACCACGACGACACCCATGTGATGCTCGAGGCAACCGAACTCACGGCGAAGGCCGAGGCGAGGACGGGGGCGACGACCCTGGTGGCACGCGTGCGGGATTCCCCGTGACCGGTCACCCCCGCCGATCCGGCGGCCCCTGCCGCCGCGACCAGGGCGAGGACGGTCACCGCCCACCAGTCGGCGTAGTAGTGCATGCCGCGCGCCAGCAGATCGGTGGCACCTTCCCCGGAGCGTCCTCCCTGCAGCAGGGTCACGATCACGCCGAGGTAGCCCGCGGACAGGATGAGCGCCGCGGTCGCGGGCACCCAACCACGCCGCGTCCGCCACATCCACACCACGAAGGCCACCGCGAGGGAGGCGACCACCACGGCCGCACCGATCTGCAGCGGGACCGGCGTCGTCGGGAACGAGGGGGAGGGGTTCCACCGGTCCCAGCTCCAGGGGCCACCGAGTACCCCGGGCAGCACGCTGGCCCCCAGCGCGCCGGGGATGTCGTCCAGCCCGGGGCCCGCGTCCTGCGACACCCGTCCGGCCAGCTGCAGGTACAGGATCGCCCACCCGGCGGTCAGGAGCGCGGGGGCGATGAAGGGGAGCGCCGGGACACGGCGTCCCGCCAGACGCAGGACGACCGCCACTCCGATCAGCGCGGGGACCACTGACAGGGCCTTCTCCGTCATCAGCAGGCCGAGCAGCAGGACGCAGGACGCGGCTACGGTCGGCCACCACGGTGCACGCGGTGGCGGCGTCTTTCGGTCACGGGGACGAAGGAGCAGCAGCCCCACGCCGGCAGCGGTGATCTGCCAGGCCAGGGCGTTGACACCCGCCGACCACCATCCGGAGGCGATCCCCAGGAACGGGGAGAACATCAGGGCGGTGAAGGCCAGGAGGTGGATCGCCGGGGCTCCGCCGTGCCCGTCCGCGAGGCGTCCGAGCAGACGCCACCACAGGGCGGCGGCAACCACCGTCGCCCCGAGGGTGAGCAGCAGGGGAAGCCACCACTGCAGCGGTGCCAGGGTGTCCGCCGCGATCTGGACGGCCGCGGAGCCCGGCATCAGGTGTCCGTCGTAGGGTGCCCAGAGTCCGTCGTCGCGGAATTTCGCCGGGATGACCAGGTCGTCCCAGTAGAACGTGCGCTGGCTGAGCTGCCAGGCACGTAGGAGGATCACGGCCCCGGTGACGATGAACGGGGCGAAGGTCCGCAGCACGCCGTCGGAATTATGCGGCCGGCTGGAGAGGCTGGACGGACAGCAGCTCGACGTTCTCGTTCGAGCACCCCGTCACGCCCTCGAGCCCGGCAACGGAGGACGAGGTCTCGTCCGGGGGAATCACCTGGAGGCCTGTGGCGGGGAGGGGCCCGCATTCGTTCTCGTCGTAGTTCTCCGCGCGGCTGATCTTCACCGCCGCCGTTGCGGACTCGCCCGGCGCCAGGTCGACCGGGGTGACGTCGCCGGACTGTTCGCGGGTGGCGGGGGCCCCGATCGGCTGGTCATCCTCGCCGACCAGGGCGACCCCGGGATAACCGTCAACGGTGCAGTCCGAGTCCGAACCATTGGTCAGATCGACGTTCACGAGGACGCTGCCCGCAGCGCCCTGCTGATCGCCCACGGATGTCTGCAGCTGGTCTATCGTGCACGCGCCGGGGGCAGCAGCACCATCGGTCTCGTCCGGGGCAGGGGCCGGGGTTTCAGCGGCGTCCCCGTCAGTGCCGTCGGGATCGGCGGTCTGGCCCGCGTCACCGGCCACGGTTTCGGTGACCGTCTCCTCGGAGGCTGCATCGGAGACGTCACCGCCGCTCCCGCCGCCGCCGTCGTCGCCGCAGGCGGCGAGGCCGGTCACCGCCAGGATGGAGGCCGCACCAACGGCGGCGATACGTGTGCATCGACGAACAGTCCGGGTCCGGTGGGGTGGACGGGATTCTGTGGTGACGGTCGGGTTCCTGGAGTCGGTGGTGTTCATGAAATCCAGTCTAGGCACAGTTCTCCCGCGGAGGTCGAGACGGCCGAAATGCGTCCGGTGGGCGGGAGGGTGACTAATATCGGACGGCAGGAACCTCTTACCCCGATCACCAGGAGACTCACGTCCATGGCCTTCACCCCTGATTTCGACCTCTTCCAGCTCCCGGAGGAGTACCAGGAACTGCGCGCGAGTATCCGCGCCCTGTCAGAGCAGCAGATCGCCCCGCACGCTGCCGCGGTTGACGAGGACGAGCGTTTCCCGGAGGAGGCGCTGAAGGCGTTGAACGACAGCGGCTTCAATGCCGTGCACGTCGGAGACGAGTACGGCGGACAAGGTGCTGACTCGCTCGCCGCCGTGATCGTCATCGAGGAGGTCGCCCGTGTCTGCGGGTCGTCCTCCCTGATCCCGGCGGTGAACAAGCTCGGCACGATGGGTCTGATCCTGTCCGGCTCCGAGGAGCTCAAGCAGCAGGTGCTGCCGGATGTCGCCAACGGGGCAATGGCGGCCTACGGTCTCACCGAGCGCGAGGCGGGGTCGGACGCCGGCGGCATGAAGACCAAGGCCGTCCGCGACGGTGACGAGTGGGTCCTCAACGGATCCAAGTGCTTCATCACCAACGGCAGTCGCGCCACCTGGATCACCGTCATGGCCGTGACAGATCCGGAGGCCGGGGCGAACGGCATCTCCGCGTTCATGGTCAACAAGGATGACCCGGGCTTCCGGGTGGGCGGCCTGGAGCACAAGCTGGGCATCAAGGGCTCGCCGACCGCGGAACTGTACTTCGAGGACTGCCGCATTCCCGCCGACCGCATCATCGGTGGGGAGGGCACCGGCTTCAAGACCGCCCTGGCCACCCTCGACCACACGCGTCCCACGATCGGCGCCCAGGCCCTCGGCATCGCCCAGGGTGCCTTCGACGCTGCTGTGGAGTACGTCAAGGAGCGCAAGCAGTTCGGCAAGCCGATCGCGGCGTTCCAGAACACACAGTTCACGCTGGCTGACATGAAGATGAAGCTCGACGCCGCCCGGCTGATGGTTTACACCGCCGCGTCCAACGCCGAGCGTGGTGAGGCCGAGGGCGGCGAGAAGCTCGGGCTGCTGGCGGCCGGGTCGAAGACCTTCGCCTCCGATATCGCGATGGAGGTCACCACCGACGCTGTACAGCTGTTCGGCGGCTACGGCTACACCCGCGACTTCCCGGTGGAGCGGATGATGCGCGACGCCAAGATCACCCAGATCTACGAGGGCACCAACCAGGTCTGCCGCATGGTGATGGGACGCCAGATCCTGAAGTAGGGGTCGGGGCGGGCGCTCCGTCTTTCCAACCCATCGTCTTCGTGTTCACGAATCGTCCGGACGTGAGCATCTGGATGCGGGTACGCCGCGATTCTAATGTCCCCGTGCTCGTTGCTGAGCGCAGGGGCATTTCTTACCTACAAGTACTGTTCGCAACCGGCGCCGACGAGCTCACCGGACCTGCAGCGCTCTGCAACCTCGGCTTGCATGGTCCCGGGCGCGGGTTCTCCGGGAGGGTATCCGCACACGGCGTAGGAGCACTCGCCTCCTTGCCACACAGGGATGGTCGAGGGGTCCGGTTCGTTTAGCCAGGGCATGTCACTGGGACTCATGATGCCGTTGGTCGGGTTGCAATCTGATGGGTCCCATACCCATGCGTCCGTGCTGGGACAGTTGTAGCCTTCGCCTACGGGGGGCCAGATCGACTGTGGCTCCACGGGTTCAGGGGATGGCACTGATTCGGGTTCGGCCTCAGCGGCGGGTTCTTCCGTGACGACTTCACTGGTCGAGGTTTCGCTGGTGGGTTGTGTGGTGCTTGTCGCGGTGACGGTGGTCTGCGTGGGGCTACTGGTTGTGTCCGCGTCGGGAGCGTCCTCGCTGCAAGCGGTGATGGTGAGAATCAAGGCAGAAGACAGGGCAGCGAAGGTACGTCGGGTGATCATTCTGGGTCCGTTCGTTAGGTCTGGCAGAAGGTGAACAGGGGCCGTTCGGCGAACGTCCACTTGCATACGCAATCAGTGGTGTCTTCGGTGACCGTCTGAAAGAGAGCGCTTTCATGGACGGCCCGGACGAGGGAAAGCTCCGTATCCGTGGTGAAATGGCTAGTCCTGCAGTGATTTCACCCGGTCGCGGAGAGCTCCTGCGTACGCGTAGATGCCCTCGACGTCGTCGATGTCATGGGCGGACTCGTTCCTGTCCTCGTCGAACACGATGATGCGCGGGGTCTTCCGGTCGAATTGAAGCCGGGCGATGGGCTTGCGGTTGTTGTCCTGGTAGAGGATCGCGCAATAGGATTTTGCGTCACGCATCGTGATGTCGGTCGCCGGCACTTCGGAGCAGCGGATTGCCTTGATGATGCTGTGGGCCTGCTTCTCCTCCTCCGTGGTTATGACGCCGTCTGACGGGGAATCGCTTGCCGGCGATGTAGGAGTGAAGTGCTCCTCCTCAGTGACCGCAGGCTGCGGGTCCTCAAGCTCCTGAGCTGACCGAAGGCGACGGTTCGCCTCGTCACGGAGATACTGGCTGGACGCCGTAGTGGTCAGGCGGGTGAAAAGTTCGATATTCGCTGCGGTCATGCGGCGCGAAGTCACCCGTGACGCCAACAAACGGACCCAGTCGCTGGACGGCTCCTTCAGCTCGTTGGCGATCGCCTTGCGGAGTTCTGAGACATACTTCAGTTCCTCGGCGCCGGCCGCTATCGTCTCCGAGTCGAACTGCGTCTTCGTGCACATTTCCAGGTGCGGGAAGATTCTCGTGTCCACCGACGCGAGGTCAAGGGTCATGAATGGGCGTTCGTCCATCCTGTTCACTGCGTCGAGCTGCGCATAGAACTGGTAGACCTCTCCGTTCGTCAGGATCGCGAACTCGGTATCGGTCACGTTGAAGTACCGGACAAGCTGATTAGCGTGCTCGAGGTCGAGTGACTCGCCGATCTTCTTACATTCGATCAGGAACCGGAAGTCGTTGCCCGACTTGATCGCGTAGTCGACCTTCTCGCCCCTCTTCTTCCCTACGTCCGCCGTGTACTCCGGGATGACCTCCCGTGGGTCAGTGACGTCGTAGCCGAGAACAGAGCTGATGAACGGGATGATGAAGGCCGTCTTCGTTGACTCCTCGGTCTCGATGATCGCCTTGAGTTCGCGGACCTTCGTCGCCAACGCGTTGACAGCCTGGTCGATACTCACTACTCGGTTCTCCTCGCCATTGGGGTGCTGAGGTGTCTGGCTTATGCGGACACTCAGATCCCTCCATCATCGAGGATCCGGAAGATTTATCATCCACGGGAAAGTATTCGGGGTTGAAAACAATATGAAAGCCCTGATCGTCACTACCCCCGCGGGTATGAGTCGTCGCCGTGCTCAAGATGACAGAGTCTGTCTGGCTAGCTAGATCAGGGGCATTTATCGAGTACGGACGCGTTGGGTTGGACAATCCCTGGCCCCGGTACCCGGGCACTGCTCTTCCCGATCTTTTCTATGCGGATAGCGGCGGGCGCCCCGGAACATACCCCGCCCCGCACACAGTAAACCCCCGGACCGAGAGTCGGCCGGGGGCTC
>NZ_JBQEDF010000036.1:0-34095 GCF_052107835.1 Corynebacterium sp. | reverse complement strand
GCGGCGGGAGGATCCCCGGCAGCCGCTCCGCGAGCATGGATTTCCCCGATCCCGGCGGACCGGTCAGCCACAGGTGGTGGCCGCCGGCCGCGGCGACCTCCAGTCCACGGCGCGCCTCCGGCTGACCGACGACCTCCGACAGGTCGCGGGACGGCGCCGCCTCCCGCGAATCCCGGTCCGGTGTGCCGTCCTGCCCTGGTAGGGCTCCCGCCCCGGGGAACCGGATCTCACCGCGCACCCACCCGAGCAACTCACTGAGATGGGTCAGTCCCACGACCTCGATCCCGTCCACCCGGGAGGCCTCGGTGGCGTTGTCCACCGGCACGGCGGCCCTCAGGTACCCCTCGTGCCGGGCCGACAGCAGCATCGGCAGCACCCCGTCCACCGGACGCACCGAGCCGTCCAACCCCAGTTCGCCGATCACCACCGTATCCCGGGTGCCCGCGGCCCCGGCGCGGCCGGTGTCCACCCGCCCCTGAGCGGCGAGGATGGCCAGCACCATCGCCAGATCGAAGCCTGAACCGCTCTTCGGCACGGACGCCGGCGACAGGCTCATCACCACACGGCTTCTCGGCCAGTCGAGCCCGCTGTTGATCATCGCCGATCGCACCCGGTCCCGGGCCTGCACGACCGCGGTGTCCCCCAGCCCCACGATGCTCATCCCCGGCAGCCCCCGGCTGATGTCGCACTCCACGGTCACCGGAATGCCACTGACCCCCGCCAGCGCGATGCCGTGGGCCTGGCCGACGCGCACCGGCGACCGGTCACTGATGGTGGTCACCAGCCGATCCCCTCGTAGTGGGTGATCTCGTCGTCGGTGATGTCGAGGACGTCGAAACGGATCTCCGCGGCCCGCTGGTCGGGGTGCTCCCGCAGCCACGCCGCACCGGCATGGCGCATCGCCTTCAGCTTCGAGGGCGTGACCGCTTCCGCGCCACGGCCGTACCGGCCGTCGATGCGCCACTTGACCTCGACGAACACGGTCGCGCCCGCGGAGATCCCCTCACCGGGGAGTCCCGGTGCCCGGAGGACGATGTCGACCTCGCCGCGGGAGGTGTAGAAGTTACGGTCCAGCAGGCTGTACCCGCGGTCCAGGAAGAACTCCGCCGCCCGGTCCTCACCCCGGGCCCCCACCTCCCGGAGGTTGCGCCGTGGACCCTCCCGCCCCGTACTGTCCCGCGCTGCAAAGTCCCGTTGCCTGCCTGTGCTGTCTCCCATGCCTCAGAACACTGGCACAGCGCACGGAGGTCACCTGGCGTGCGTCCGGGGAAACGCCAGGACGGTGTGGATAACCCGGCGCTGTGGACAACTCCGGCGACGGGCCGTCCGACCTGCGCCGACGGCGAGCTACTCCGGCATCCGGAGGTCGGGTTTGTCCAGTTCCTCGATGTTGACGTCCTTGTAGGTGATCACCCGCACGTACCGCACGAAACGCGCGGGACGGTACATGTCCCACACCCAGGCGTCCGACATCCGCACCTCGTAGTAGACCTCCCCGTTTGTGTTGCGAGGCAGCAGTTCCACCGCATTGGCCAGGTAGAACCGGCGTTCAGTCTCCACGACGTAGCTGAACTGACTGACCACGTCCCGGTACTCGCGGTACATGGAAAGCTCCACGTTGGCCTCGAAGTCCTCAAGCTCCTCCGCGCTCACGGTTGCAGGTCATCTCCCTCACGGTCTCGGTTCGGCGTGCTTATTGCCGTTGGTGTCGCGCACGCCACCGCGCATGGGCGGCGGCCACGTTGGAATAAGTGTAACGGTGCTCGGGCGTACCACCGAGCAGACTCACCGAGTCCATGTGAGACGCCGTGCCGTACCCCTTGTGCCCGGCCAGACCGTACCCCGGGTACACCTCGTCCATGCCGACCATCAGCCGGTCCCGGGTGACTTTCGCCAGCACGCTCGCCGCCGAGATGCACCGGCTCACCAGATCACCCTTGACCACCGGGACGTGGGGGCGGGTCAACCCGTTGACCTTCATCGCATCGGTCAGGATGTAGCCGGGGCGGACCTCCAGCCGGGCCACCGCCCGACGCATCCCCCCGAGGTTCGCGTGCTGGATCCCCCACGTGTCCACGTAGGACGCCGGGACATTGATAACCGCCCAGTCCACGGCCACGGCGGTGACCAGACCGTAGAAGTGCTCCCTGCGGGCGGGGCTGAGCTTCTTGGAGTCGGTCAGCCCCTCCAGCTCCGGCAACGGACCCGGGGGAAGGATGCAGGCGGCCACCGTGACCGGACCGCAGCACGCCCCGCGTCCCGCCTCGTCCACCCCGGCCACGGGGCCGAGGCCGGCCTTGTGCACCGCCCACTCCAGCGTCCTGCCGTTCGGCATGGAGCGCACGGTCCCCGACGCACCCGCGGTGTCCGGAATGTGCACTGCGTTCCCCGCTAACGCTGGATGTCCGGCGAATCCACCCCGCCGATACGGTCCAGCGGCCAGATCTTCGCGGTGACCTTGCCGACGACGTTGTCGACCGGGACGGTCCCCTGCAGCTCATCACCCAGGTGGAAGCGGGAGTCCCCCGAATTCGTCCGGTTGTCGCCCATCACCCACAGGTGGTCCTCCGGGACGGTCACCGGACCGAAGTAGGATCCCTGGCAGGCGTCGGACCCGGTCATCGGGTCAACCTGGTAGGTCAGGGGGTCCTTCGTGTAGTCGTCGCTGACACGCTCACCATCCACCATCACGCCCGGATCGCCGGCCTGGCACTGGACCGTCTGCCCGCCGGTCGCGATAACTCTCTTGACCAGAGCATTCTCGTCCGGCGCCAGAATGCCGATATAGGACAGCGCGGTCTGGGCGCCGCTGACCAGACTGTTGTCGGAGCGCTGCGAGACATACTGGTCGTTCCACGAGTCAGGGCCGGTGAACACCACCACTTCGCCCGGGGACGGCTCCCCACCGAACTGGTAGGCGAGCTTGTTGACGAAGATCCGGTCCCCCACGCAGTCATCGCAGCCGTGCAGGGTGGGTTCCATCGACTCCGACGGGATCAGGTAGGGCCGTCCCACGAAGGAGTTGAACAACGCCAGCAGGACCAGCGCCACAACCAGGATGATCGGGAACTCCACCCACCAGGGGTAGGTCCTCCGCTTCTTCCGCTCCTGCTCCGATGACGACCGGCGGGCAGCCACCTTCTCCTTCTCGGACAGGGGCTCCTGCTGGACATCCGTGGACGCGGACGCGGCGGAACTGGCGGGGTCATTCGGATCGGTCACGCAATGAGACGTTACCAGTTGCCCCCGCCATCGCCGGAACGCCGGCACCCGGCCACCCGGAACCGCGCGAACCGCCGGTACAGCCCCCGATCCCCGACGGCGGCGAACTCCGCGTCGAGGCAGTCCGGCAGCTCACTGGCCGTGGCCCGCCGGCGGGGACGCCAGGTGCGGCCCGCAGGTTCCCGGGACCCCGCGGGAGTCTGCGGTGGCGAGGGGTGGGAGTAACGAAAACCCCCGGCCCGGCCGTGCGCACCACTGCCGTGGTGCACCGTGCCGGACCGGGGGCCGATCCTCGGGGGAACGCTGCGCTGGTTAGCGCTTCTCCTTGATCTTCGCCTTCTTGCCACGCAGGTCGCGCAGGTAGTACAGCTTCGCACGACGGACCTTACCCCGG
This sequence comes from Corynebacterium sp., assembly GCF_052107835.1. GTDB lineage: Bacteria > Actinomycetota > Actinomycetes > Mycobacteriales > Mycobacteriaceae > Corynebacterium. Next base: position 30,479 of record NZ_JBQEDF010000036.1, on the reverse strand, counting down.
GACAGGACGTCGATGTGGTCGATGTTCGGGGAGTGCACCGGGAAGGTACGCTCCACACCGACGCCGAAGGAAATCTTGCGCACGGTGAAGGTCTCGCGGATGCCGGAGTTCTGGCGGCGGATCACAACGCCACGGAACACCTGGACACGGCTCTTGGTACCCTCGATGACCTTGACGTGGACGTCAACGGTGTCGCCGGGGCGGAAGTCGGGGATGTCGTCGCGCAGCTGTGCGGCGTCGACCTTGTCGAGAAAGTGCATTGGGATTCCTTGCTTCGTCTTCGATCGGACAGAGGACCCACGGACCGACCCCACCAGGGGTGCCACGCGTTCATGCCCACACCATTCAGTTTTGGCGCACCCGTGGACCGGGAATACGCAACCCGGCAATTATGCCAGTGCAAGCCCTCACTGACCAAACCCGGCACGTTTGAGAGCGTCGGCCATCGAGCCCGCGGGCTGTGCTGCACCCTGTGCTGCACCTTTGCCCTTGTCCGCTTTCCTGCCCTTGCCTTCGCCCCTGCCCCGGGGCCTGCCCCCGCCCGGTTTCTGCGATGTGCGCTCCCCGGCGTCACGGGACGTGGGCTTCTTCTTTCCCTGGCCAGGCTCATCGCTGAGGCGCAGCGACAAGCCGATCCGCTTACGCTCGACATCGACCTCCATGACCTTGACCTTCACGACCTGGCCGGAATTGACCACGTCATGCGGGTCGGAGACGAACCTGTCGGACATCGCCGAGACGTGCACCAGTCCCTCCTGGTGCACTCCCACGTCCACGAAGGCGCCGAATGCGGCGACATTGGTCACCGTTCCCTCCAGGACCATTCCGGGGGTCAGGTCCGAGAGTTTCTCGATGCCCTCGGCCAGTGACGCGGTACGGAACCCAGGACGCGGGTCACGGCCGGGCTTGTCCAGCTCGGCGAGCACGTCGGTCACCGTGGGGACGCCGAAGGTGTCATCGGCGAAGTCCCGTGGGTTCACCGATGACAGGACGCTGCGGTTGCCCACCAGGTCCGCAACCGGCACACCGGTGGACGCGGTGATCCGGCGCACCAGAGGGTAGGCCTCGGGGTGGACCGCGGAGGCGTCCAACGGATCGGCGGCCCCGTGGATGCGCAGGAACCCGGCGCACTGCTCGAATGCCTTCGCCCCGAGCCGCGGGACGTCCTTGAGCTGGCGACGGGTACCGAAGGCGCCGTTGTCCTCCCGGTGGCGCACAATGTTCTCCGCCACCGTGGTGCTTACTCCGGCCACCCGGCGCAGCAGTGGCACCGAGGCGGTGTTCACGTCCACCCCCACGGAGTTCACCGCGTCCTCGACCACGGAGTCCAGGCCCTTCGCCAGCAGGGTCTGGTTGACGTCGTGCTGGTACTGGCCCACGCCGATGGACTTCGGGTCGATCTTCACCAGCTCGGCGAGCGGGTCCTGCAGACGCCGGGCAATCGACACCGCCCCGCGCAGGGCCACGTCCATGTCCGGGAACTCCTCGGCGGCGAGCTCGGAGGCGGAGTACACCGATGCCCCGGCCTCACTGACCATCACCGGTGTCGGTCGGCCACCGGAGGGTGCTGCGGCAGCCACCGTGTCCGCGATCTCCCGGGCGAGCTTCTCGGTCTCCCGCGACGCCGTCCCGTTCCCCACCGCCATGAGTTCCACGTTGTGCCGTGCACACAACCGGGCCAGGGCATCCGAGGACTCGGTCCAGCGGTTGCGGGGCTGGTGCGGGTAGACCACCGCGGTGTCGAGCACCTTGCCGGTCTGGTCGACGACGGCGCACTTCACCCCGTGCGCGAAGCCGGGGTCCAGGCCCAGGGTGGCCCGTTGTCCCGCCGGGGCGGCGAGCAGCAGGTCACGCAGGTTGCGGGAGAAGACCTCCACCGCGGCATCGTCCGCGCGCTCCTTCAGCCGCATGCGCACATCCACCCCAGAGGACACCTGCAGCTTGGTGCGCCAGCCGAAGCGGGCACACTCGGCACGGAAACCGTCGGCGGCGTCGCCGCGGGGTTCCAGACCCCGCGCCTGCGCGATCATCCCCTGGTAGATCTCGTCCTCCCCCGCGTCCAGCGTGAGCTGCAGGACGCCCTCCGACTCCCCACGCAGCAGCGCAAGAATGCGGTGGCTGGGCAGGGTGGTGAAGGGCTCGGCGAACTCGAAGTAGTCCCGGTACTTCTGGGCCTCGGGGGTGTTCTCCTTGCCCGCGACGACTCCGGCAGTCATTGAGCCGGTGGTGAAGAACCGTTCGCGGACCTCGCCGACCAGGTCGGCGTCGGTGGAGAGCTCCTCCAGGACAATGGCCCGGGCACCAGCCAGCACCGCCTTCGCGTCGTCGAAGCCCCCGGTGATGTACTCCCCGGCCAGCTCGGAGGGGTCCCGGTCGCAGTCGGCGAGCAGGGTGTCCACCAGGGGCTCCAGGCCGGCCTCGCGGGCGATGGTCGCTCTGGTCCGCCGGGTCGATTTGAAGGGGAGGTAGAGGTCCTCCAGCCGGGCCTTGGTGGTGCAGCCGAGGATCAGGTCGCGGAGGTCATCGGTGAGCTTGCCCTGCTCCTCGATGGCTGCGAGGACGGTGGCTTTGCGCTCCTCCAGTTCGCGCAGATAGCGCAGACGTGTCTCCAGGGTGCGCAGTTGGGTGTCGTCCAGCCCGCCGGTGACCTCCTTGCGGTAGCGGGCGATGAACGGGACGGTGTTGCCCTCGTCCAGCAGTCGGACGGTGGCCGCTACCTGCGGTTCACCGATCCCCAACTCGGTGGCCAGCGTGCGTGTGACATCTGTCGTGCCGGTTCTTTCGGTCATTCGGACGATGATACCGACCGGGTCTGACCGAACCAGAGACCGGTCGAACCGTCCGGCGCCGGAGGCAGGCATCCCACCACCGTCGCGGTGATGTCGGCCGTCCCGGGGACCTCCCCGGAGTCTCCCCAGGACGCGGTGACCACCAGGTGGTGGACCTGTTCGACCACCGCCGGGCGGTCGAACCGTTGCTGGAACTCGGTCACCAGCATATTGTCCGGCTCGCAGGCCAGCGTGATCTCACGCACCACGATCTCGTGCCCGCGCGCCCCGGCGGCGTCCAGGGCGGCGCTGATCCGCTCCCGGATCCCGGCCACCTCCCCGGCACGCACGAGGATATTGAGGTCGGTCACGGTACTGGTGCTCATGGCACCAGCGTAGGCGCAACGGGTTAACCGGCGGCTAGTACGGGGCATTGAAGGGCACAGGCTGCGTGGTGCCCTGTTCCCTCTCCTCCGCCTCGAACTTCTCCCGCTGCTCAATGTCCTCGTCCACGGCGGTGTCCACCAGTTCCCTGAGCCGGTGGATCGTCACCGTCGACCGTGGCATCAGGGAACCGGACCCGGACACGGTGATCAGGCGGTGCGGACTGGAACGCAGCCACTCGACCACGGCGAACTCCACCGCGTGGTCGGCCGACGGGCAGTAGGAGTTCTCCGGTTCCGGGAACCGCTCCTCCCACCTGCTGCGCCCCCGCTGCCACGGATCGTCGACGTAGTGCCGGTACCCCTCATCGCCGGTGTACTCCCGGGACGGACCATCGTCGGTGCCGGACTCCGCACCGTCGGTGGCCCCGCGTTCGGCCTCGATCCTGCGCACCTCCGCCTCGTCGCGGTCGATTCTGGCCCGCAGCGCCGGGTGACGGTCCAGCCGGCGCCAGATCGCGTCCATGTGGTCGATGGTCATCCGGCCGTCGTCCTGGGCCGTCCAGTACATCTCCGGCATGCGCCAGGACAGTTCCGTGGCATGGCGGAAACGCGCGGCGTAGGCCGCTCCCCTCGTCCTGACCATCTCCGCGACCGCGTCACGTTCCGCGGCGGAACGGCCCTTCACCCCCGATTCCGCCATGCGCAGTTCCATACGGTTGAGCGGGTACACGGTCAGTTCCTCGATGGACGGGCTGTCCACCCGTTCTGTGACAGGCATGGCGCCTCTCCCCTCCTGTTGTCGGTTGTCCCCCGCCGGATCGGCCCGGCCGGTGCGGTTGACCCTACCGCCACCGCCGGACACCGCCCGGCCACCACCCAACGAATCGCCAGGACGGTGTGGATAACCCGGCGGTGTGGACAACGTCCCCGCGCTTGCCGCCTACTCCAGCGCCCGGCGGTCCCGGTCGCTGAGCCCACCCGACTCCTCCAGAGCCGCGACAAGCTCGGGACGCTGCGTTGCGGTACGGCGCAGCGCCTGGTCACGCCGCCAGCGGTCGACTTTGCCGTGGTCACCGGACAGCAGCACGTCCGGCACCTCGAGATCGCGCCAGACCCGTGGCTTCGTGTAACTCGGCCCCTCCAGCAGACCATCCTGGAAGGAATCCTCCTCATGGCTGCGGTGGTTCCCCAGCACCCCGGGGATGAGCCGGACGACGGCCTCCGCCATCACCAGGACGGCGACCTCGCCCCCGATCAGGACGTAGTCGCCGAGTGACACCTCCTCGACGCGGTACTGTTTCTCCGCGTCCTCGAAGACACGCTGGTCAATCCCCTCGTAGCGTCCGCACGCGAACACCAGCCGGTTCTCGGACGCCCAGCGCTGCGCGGTCCGCTGCGTGAACGCCGCACCGGCCGGGGTCGGAACAACCAGGACTGGACGGTCGTCGTGGTCCGCCGGGTCCGGCACCGGATCACCGGTGGGGACCTCAGGGGACGCGACGTGCGGCAGCGCGCTCTCGAGCTTCTCCCCTGAGCCCGCCGGCCCCGTCAATGCCGCCACGTCGTCGAGTGCGGGTCCCCACACCGACGGTTTCATGACCATGCCCGGCCCACCACCGTAGGGCGTGTCGTCCACCGACTTGTGCACATCATGGGCCCAGGAGCGCAGGTCATGGACGCCGACGTCGAGGATCCCGCGCTCGATCGCCCGTCCCAGGAGGGCATGACGGAACGGATCCAGGTACTCGGGGAAGATCGTGACGACGTCCAGACGCATGGGTGAGAACTCTACTCCAGTTCGAGAAGTCCCTCGGGCGGGGTGAGCACCAGCGCACCGTTGTCGAGGTCGACGATGGGCACGATGGCATGGCGGAACGGGACGAGCACCGTGGAACCCGCCGTGGACAGTGCGGCGTCCACGTCCACGGCCACCTCCAGCAGCGTGCCCGCCGGGCCGTGGACGACCCCGGCGACCTCGCCGATGTCGACCGGCTCCGGCAGCTCCCCCTCATAGGCCCGTGCCGTGGCGGTCTCCTCGTCGACCTGACCGCAGTCCAGGACGCGCAGCCCCTCCAGCTCGTGGTCGTAGAATCCGTCGTCCTCCTCGTCGAAGACCGGCGGGGCGAAGAACCGCATCCCCCGCAGCGAATCCGCGGCGGTACGGTCGGCAACCTCGTCGACGGTGAGCAGTAGCCGTCCCTGGTGGGGACGGACCGCTGTCACCGTGACCGCCAGCTCCCTGCCCCGCTGACGTCCGGTGAGGACGGTGCCGACGGCGAAGCGGTTGTCCGGGTCATCCGTGGTGGCGTCCACGACGAGCTCACCACGCACCCCGTGCGGCTTGATGACTCGACCGATCTGCAGTTCCGCGCGCGGATTCTCCCTCTCTGGCATGGGAGTCAAGACTACTAGATGACCCCCTGCGCCCCCATTGCGTCCGCGACCTTGCGGAAACCGGCGATGTTCGCGCCGACAACGTAGTCCCCCTCCGCGCCGTACTCGGCGGCGGTGGAGGCGGTCGTACGGAAGATGTTGCCCATGATGTCGCGCAGTCGCTTGTCGGTGTAGTCGAAGGACCAGGAGTCACGCGAGGCGTTCTGCTGCATCTCCAGCGCCGAGGTCGCGACACCGCCGGCATTGGCGGCCTTGCCCGGTGCGAAGTCGATCCTCCGCTTGCCGAACACCTGGACCGCGTCATGGGTGCAGGGCATGTTCGCGCCCTCCGCAACGTACTTCACGCCGTTGTCGGCGAGCAGCTGTGCCGCGGCACCGTCGAGTTCATTCTGGGTGGCGCAGGGCAGCGCGACGTCCGCCTCGACCTCCCAGATCTGTCCGTCCTTGTGGTACGTCGCCCCGCGGGACTCCTTCGCGTAGTCGGACATGCGGAGCCGGCGGACCTCCTTGACGTCCTTCAGCAGTTCCACGTCCACACCCTCGGGGGTGGAGACGTAGCCGGAGGAATCGGAGATCGCCACAACGGTGGCGCCCAATTCCTGCGCCTTCTCGGTGGCGTAGATCGCGACGTTGCCCGACCCGGAGACGATGACCCTCGCGCCATGGAGACGCTCACCGCGGGCGGCCATCATCTCCTGGGTGAAGTAGACCGCGCCGTAGCCGGTCGCCTCCGTCCGCACCAGGGAACCGCCCCACTGCAGGCCCTTGCCCGTCAGGGTGCCCGACTCGTGACGTCCGGTCATCCGGCGGTACTGGCCGAAGAGGTAGCCGATCTCGCGGCCGCCGACGCCGATGTCGCCGGCCGGGACGTCGACCTTGTCGCCGATGTGCCGGTGGAGTTCGGTCATGAAGGACTGGCAGAAACGCATGATCTCCATGTCGCTGCGGCCCTTCGGGTCGAAGTCCGAACCACCCTTGCCGCCACCGATGGGCAGCCCGGTCAGGGAGTTCTTGAAGATCTGCTCGAAGCCGAGGAACTTGATGATGCCCAGGTTCACCGAGGGGTGGAACCGCAGGCCACCCTTGTACGGGCCGAGCACGGAGTTGAACTGGACGCGGAAACCACGGTTAACGTGGACGGTGCCATTGTCGTCGACCCACGGGACCCGGAAGATGATCTGGCGCTCGGGCTCGGTGAGTCGCTGGATCAGACCGTTGTCGGCGTAGTGCGGGTCCTGCCTCAGTACGTGCTTCAGGCTGTCGAGCACCTCCGCGACCGCCTGGTGGAACTCCGGCTCACCGGCGTTCCGCTGGAGGATCTGCTCGTAGTAGGCCCTGACTGTGGCATCGACGTCCATCGTGCTCCCTTCGGTGGGGTTTCGGTACGGAGAGGAATTTTACACGGTGGATACATCGCGCTTAACACTAGCGTGATCTATGTGAGATACCGCACACCCTCTGACCTGTATTGTTTCGTCGACGGCCTGCATGTGAAACAGCACTGTAACATACCGGAAACTTTCCGGACTGCCGCCGGTGGACTCTCCCTACCCCACGGGTCCGGGGCAACGACTGCGTTATCGGCGGATCGGTACCGGGAAAAGGGCCGTCCTGCAGTCAATGCTGTCGGCCACGCCCACACCACTCCCGGAGCCGGTCCCTCAAGCGGGATGTGCGGGGTCCGGGAATGAGAGAACCCGCCACCTGCACCATGACGGTGCAACGGTGGCGGGTTCCCGGTGAGCCCGCGGGCTCAGTGCGGTCGGTGCAGCCGTGGCTGCAGTGCCGGACGCGCTGCGGAGCCTACTCGGAATCCTCGGTGGACTCGGCGGGAGCCTCGGCTTCTGCCTTGACCTCAGCCTCGGCAGCTTCCTCAGCAGCCTTGGCCTCGGCCTTCTCGGCAGCCTCAGCCTCGGCAGCGGCCTTGGCCTCTGCCTCTTCCTTGGCCTTGCGCTTCTTCTCGGTGATGGCCTCGGCCGTCGGAGCGTCCGCAGCCTCGGCGAGAGCGGCGTTGAACAGGTCCAGCTTGGAGGTCTTCTCCGGCTGGGGCTTCAGGGTTCCCTCGGAGCCCGGGAGACCCTTGTGGGCCTGCCAGTCACCGGTGACCTTCAGCAGGGCGAGGACCGGCTCGGTCGGCTGGGCGCCGACGGACAGCCAGTGGCGAGCGCGATCGGAGTCGATCTTGATGACGGACGGCTCGGCCTTCGGCTCGTAGATGCCGATGTTCTCGATCACCTTGCCGGAGCGGGGGGTGCGGGCATCGGCGATGACGACCCGGTAGTGCGGGGTGCGGATCTTGCCGAGCCGCTGGAGCTTGATCTTGACGGACATGTCGGTCCTCTTCCTGTTGATGGTCACCGGGCAGTACGGACGCCCGCTACCCCACCCTTTCCGGCAAAGGACGCGGAATGGGGTACCGGGCCGGTTCAACCCTTGGATTTACCCTGCGCGTGACCACCGGCCGACCGGGGTCGGACACGGTGTTACGCAGACCGGTTAACAGTACAGGACCGCAGATCGGGGAAACAAATCCCCGGTGCCCTGCGCCTACTTCCCACCCTTGCCGAAGTCGAGGTTGTCCATGTCGATGTTCTCGAACCCCTCCGGCATCTGCTGCTGCATCTTCTTCAGGTCCGCCATCGAGGGCATGCCGCCACCCGCACCCGGCATGCCCTGCATTCCTCCGCCACCCGGCATCCCGGGCATCCCCGGCATGCCCTGCGGCATCTTCGGCTGCGACGGCCCCTTCTTGGCGGGCTTGCGCTTGCCGTTCTTGCCCTTGCGGCCCTTCGGCTTCTTCTTCGTGGCACTGCGTCCGGAACCGCCACCCATGCCGAACTGGCCGGCCATCTTGCCCATCATCTTCTTCGCCTCGAAGAAGCGGTTGACGAGCTGGTTGACGTCAGCCACGGTCACACCGGAGCCGGCCGCGATGCGCTTGCGCCGGGACGCGTTCAGGACGTTCGGGTTGTCGCGCTCCCCCGGGGTCATGCCGCGGATGATGGCCTGGATCCGGTCGAGCTGCTTCTCGTCGACCTGGTCCGCCATGTCGTTCATCTGCTTGCCACCGGGCAGCATCTTCAGGACATTGCCGAGCGGACCCATCTTGCGGATCATCATCATCTGGTCGAGGAAATCCTCCAGCGTCAGTTCACCGGAGGCCATCCGCGACGCGGAGTCCTCGGCCTTCTTCTGGTCCATGACCTGCTCGGCCTGCTCAATGAGGCTGAGGACGTCGCCCATCCCGAGGATCCGGTTGGCCATCCGGTCCGGGTGGAAGACATCGAAGTCCTCCAGCTTCTCACCGGTGGAGGCGTACAGGATCGGCTTGCCGGTGACCTCACGGATCGACAGGGCGGCACCACCACGGGCGTCACCGTCGAGCTTCGTGAGGACGACACCGGTGAAGTCGACGCCGTCGCGGAACGCTTCGGCGGTGGTGACGGCGTCCTGGCCGATCATCGCGTCGATGACGAACAGGACCTCGTCGGGGGTGACGGCGTCGCGGATGTCGCGGGCCTGCGTCATCAGAGTCTCGTCGATGCCGAGACGTCCCGCGGTGTCGATGATGACCACGTCGTGCCGGGTGTGGTCGGCCTCGGCGATACCGGCCTTGGCCACCTCGACGGGGTCGCCGTGGCTGGTGCCCATCTCGTGGTCGAGGGAGTCCAGGGAGGTACCGGGGTCCGGTGCGAAGGTCGGGACGTCCGCCCGCTCGCCGACGATCTGGAGCTGCTGGACAGCACCGGGACGCTGCAGATCACAGGCGACCAGCATCGGGGTGTGCCCCTGCTTCGCCAGATGCTTGGCGAGTTTGCCGGCCAGCGTGGTCTTGCCGGCGCCCTGCAGTCCGGCGAGCATGATCACCGTCGGGGGGTTCTTGGCCAGGTTCAGCCGCCGGGTCTCGCCGCCGAGGATCCCCTGGAGTTCCTCGTTGACGATTTTGATGACCTGCTGCGCCGGGTTGAGCGCCTCGGAGACATCGGCACCGTTCGCCCGTTCCTTGATCCGCTTGATGAAGGAACGCACGACGGGCAGGGAGACGTCCGCCTCCAGGAGGGCCAGGCGGATCTCACGCGCGGTGGCGTTGATGTCGGCCTCGGTCAGCCGTCCTTTCCCGCGCAGGCCCTTGAGGGCACCGGACAGGCGGTCGGACAAGGACTCAAACACTGTGGAACTACTCCCTTGACGCTGTGGTTGTTGACTCCACCACCGTACCCGGTGAGCACGGGGTGTCCTACTTGTACTCGCAGATTCCCAGGTTCGCCGCCGTCGCCACCGGGTACGGACGTACCCCGGACACACCAACGCCCCGTCACCACCGGAGCCGGCGGTGACGGGGACGACGAGTCAGCCAGGAGGGAGGGGGCTACTTCTCCTGGTGGGCACCGTCCGCGAGGTCGTTGGCCTTGTGGGCATCGTCCTGGGCGTCCGCGAAGTCATCGACCTCCTCGAACTGCTGGAAGGTTCCGTCACCGTAGGCGTCCTCGGAGTGCTGGGTGGAGTCAATGCCGGCGGTCTCGTCGGCACTGGAGATGCGCCAGCCCATGGTGTACTTCAGGGCGTAGCCGATGATCGCGGTGATGATCGCGCAGAACACCACGGCGAACACGGCGATGACGATCTGGATGATGAACAGCTTGAAGCCGTCGCTGCCACCACCGGTGAGCAGTCCGTCGTCGGTGGCGAGCAGGCCGATGCCGACGGTGCCCCAGAGGCCGGCGACCAGGTGGACGCCGACGACGTCGAGGGAGTCGTCGAACTTGAAGCGGTACTTCAGGCCGACACCGACGGCGGCCAGTGCACCGCCGATGGCACCGAGGATGATCGAGGTGACCGGGGTGAGGTTGCCGGCGGCCGGGGTGACGGACACCAGGCCGGCGACGATGCCGGATGCCGCGCCCAGCGAGGTGGTGTGGCCGTCGCGGAGACGCTCCACCAGCAGCCAGCCGAGCAGTGCGGCACAGGTGGCGACCGTGGTGTTGACCCAGGCCAGACCGGCGTCGCCGTTGGCGCCGAAGGCGGAACCGCCGTTGAATCCGAACCAGCCGAACCACAGCAGCGCGGCGCCGAGCATGACCAGCGGCAGGTTGTGGGGGCGGGACGCCGGGGTCATGAAGGTGCGGGAACGTCCGATGATCAGGGCCAGGACGAGCGCCGCGACACCGGCGTTGATGTGGACGACGGTACCGCCGGCGAAGTCGATCGGGGCGATGGACGCGACAGTCTCACCGTCCTCGGTGGTGGTGCCGAAGATCATGGCCGCCAGGCTGTCCTCGCCGTCGGCGAGCAGCCCGCCGCCCCAGACCATGTGGGCCATCGGGAAGTAGGCCAGGGTGACCCAGATACCGGCGAAGACCATCCAGGTGGAGAACTTCACGCGGTTGGCCAGCGAGCCGGAGATGATCGCCACGGTGATGACGGCGAAAGTCAGCTGGAAGCCGATGTCGATGATGTTCGCGTAACCCTCGGCACCGACGATGTAGTTGCCGGCGGAGTCGGTGATCTGGTCGGACAGGCCGAACCACTGGAAGGGATTGGCGAAGATTCCCCCGACGGTTTCCTCACCGTAGGACATGGACCAGCCCCACAGAACGTAGATGACGCCGATGAGCCCCAGGGTTCCGAAGGACATCATCATCATGTTCAGGGCGGACTTCTGGCGGGACATGCCGCCGTAGAACAGCGCCAGCGCCGGTGTCATCAGGAGCACCAGCGCGGCACTCATCAGCATCCAGGCGGAATCGCCGGTGGCTGCTGCCATCTCCTCGGGTGTCATTTCTACAGAACTCCTCAGTGTCGCTTTGTCACGTGGACGTCAAGTGGAAGCATCCGGCTCGGCGCCGTTCACTCTCGCGACCACAGTCAAGTCGCGCGATGTTTCGCCTATGGCGACAGGCTCATTTCGCGGGTATGAAAACAGACGCGTTGTGTTACGGGAGCGTTACGCAATGTGGTGTTCTGTGGCTTCCTGCGTGACTGTGCATGTTTCTGAGGAATTCTGCGGGTTCATGGAGGTCCTATCCCAGCAGCGCGTCCACGAACCCTTCCACCTCGAAGGGTGCCAGGTCGTCGGAGCCCTCGCCGAGGCCCACGAGCTTGACGGGCACACCGAGCTCCTCCTGCACCTGGAAGACGATGCCGCCCTTGGCGGTACCGTCCAGCTTCGTCAACGCCACACCGGAGATGTCGACGACGTCGCGGAACATCCTGGCCTGCACCAGCCCGTTCTGCCCCACGGTGGCGTCCAGGACGAGCAGGACCTCGTCGACCTTGGCTTTCTTCTCCACCACGCGCTTGACCTTGCCGAGCTGGTCCATCAGACCGACCGAGGTGTGCAGACGGCCGGCAGTGTCGACGACCACCACGTCCACACCGTCATCCACTCCCCTGGCAACGGCGTCGAAGGCGACGGACGCGGGATCAGCTCCCTCGGCCCCCCGGACGGTGTCAGCGCCGACGCGGCGTCCCCACGTCTCCAGCTGGTCCGCAGCGGCGGCACGGAACGTGTCCGCCGCCCCCAGCAGGACGGAGTGGCCCATACCGACCAGCACACGGGACAGCTTGCCGGTCGTGGTCGTCTTGCCGGTGCCGTTGACACCTACGACCATGATCACGGCCGGCTTGCCCTCGTACGGCATGGCGTGGATCGAACGGTCGAGGTCCGGCTTGCAGGCGTCGATCAGGCACGAGCGCAGCATCGCGCGGGCCTCGTCCTCACTGGACACACCTTCCGCGGCGATCCGGTCGCGCAGATCCTCGACCACCGCCAGTGTGGTTTTCGTACCCAGGTCCGCCATCAGCAGCGTGTCCTCGATCTCCTCCCAGGCATCCTCGTCGAGGTCACCGGCGGAGAGAATGCCGAGGACGCCGCGACCGATGACGTTCTGGGACTTCGCCAGGTTGCCGCGCAGTCGGCCGATGCGTCCCTCGACAGGGGCGATCTCCTCGGTCCTGGCGGGTTCGGGTCCGGGTTCGGACTCCGGTTCGGACTCCTCGTCGACCTGGGATTCCGGCTCGTCTTCAGGCTCAGTCTCGGTCTCTGTCTCGGGAACAGCGTTCGGCACCGGGGTGACGACGGGTGTTGGCTCCGGAGAGACCTCCGCCGCAGCCTGGGTGTCGTCCACCGCGGACTCTTCCTCCGGGACGTCCTCTGCCTCTGGCTCCTCCTCGGCCGCAGGTTCCACCTGTGCCTCGGATTCAGTCTCCGCTGCTTCGTCGGTCCCAGCCTCGGGTTCTCCCTCGACCCCGGTCTCGGACTCCTCGTCCTGTTCCGGTGCCTCGTCCGGCTCGACGGCCGATTCGGGCTCCGGCTCAGACTCAGGCTCTTCTGCCGTCTCAGGCTCGGACTCTGCCTCAGGCTCGGCTGCCGCCTCGGGTTCTGCCTCAGGCTCAACTTCGGGCTCGGGCTCCGCTTCCGGCGCAGGCTCAGGGACCTCCGGTGCGACTGGCGTGGCTTCCTGGGCATCCTGCCCGGACAGTTCCTGGCCGGGCAGGACCTCGGGCTCCTTCTCCGGCTCCTCCACCCCCGCCGCGGTACCGGCGCTGAAGTTGAATCCACCCTGCGCCTGGTAGTTGCCCGATGTGGGCTTCTTCTCCTCGATCTCCTCCTTCTTGTCGAAGGAGACCTCCTTCTGCTTCCCCCGGCTGATGCCGAGCACCACCAGAAGCGCCACGATGACGATGACCGCGACCGCGGCTATGACAATCCAGATAATCGGGTCCATGCCCACCAGTGAATCAGATCGTCCCCGCGTGGTGCACCGGTAGGCCCGTTCTCCGCCCGGCTACTCACGCTCCCCTGCAGAATTCCTACCAGTGTTCGGGCAATTGAACTCGCATAACCGCAGGTGATGAGAAGTCCTACCACCGAAAACTGGTAGGACTTCCGGTCGGTGGTGGTAGGACTTCCGAGCGGACGGCAGAGGGGACGAGCCCGCTACTCCTGCACCAGGGCGTCAATCGCGTCGGCGGTCGAGGCTGCTGTGTCCGCGGCGTCCGCCACGTCCTCCTCCTCGACCTCATCCGGCCCGTAGACCCCGAGCACCATCGCGTCCGCCGCCACCAGGTCACCGGTCACCAGGTCGGGCACGATACGGGCGATCCCCGCCCACCCCGGGTACGCCGACACCAGCTGACCGGTCGACCCCAGCCTGCCGTGGGCGTGCATCCTCGCGGCGAGGGCCAGGATCATGCTGATCACCGGGGTCAGGGCCCACCGGTTGTCCGGGTTGTCGGTGTCGACGTTGTCGAGCTTGTCGAACCGCACGCGGGCGGAGGTGTACAGCTGCCGGTTGGTCTGGCGGATCCGCCGCAGCAGTGCCAGCGCGACCCGCAGCAGTCCCGGATCGGCGAGGACCTGTCCCAGCTCCTCGCGGTGCCGGAAGGTCTCGAACACGGCGATCAGCCGGGTGTTCTCCTCGGACAGGGCGCCGGGCACGACCTGCGAGCCGGAGAAGAACGTCTCCAGCAGGGCCTCCTGCTGCTCCGGTGCCAGGTGCGCGATCTGCACGGTGGTGGCGTCGATGCAGGACGTCTCCAGCGTCGCGTCGCGGCCGGTCTCCACCGTCTGGGACAGTGGCGCGCCACCGACCGAGGAGAGCCGGCGTCCGATCTCACGGCGTGCCGTGGTGTCCTCGTCGTCGGTGGCGGCCAGCTCACCGAGGGTCTCCAGCGCGGCGATCCAGGCCACGCCTGGACGCCGGTCGGGTTCCGTGGACCGCAGCGGAGCATGGACGAGTCCGGACAGGATGAACTGCGCGGGACGGTCCGATGACGGCACCAGCGACCGGGACATCGCCCGCAATGCCTCACGGGGGTGCCGGGCGAGGGCCGCGTGCATGGCCGCCCCGGCGTCCTCGGTGGCGCCACCGGTCAACCAGCCGGCGAGGACGTCCCACAGGGCAGTGAGGACGTCGGTCTCCTCGGGGAGCTCGTCGGTGTCTCCGGCCAGGAACGCCGCCAGCTGCGTCCACGGCCCGCCGTCGTCGGGGCGGGCGTGTCCCGGCGACTCGACCCGCATCGCCTCGGGCCCGGGGGACGCCGGTGCATGCAGCCTGCTGAACCGGTCGGGGTTGAAGGGTTGGACGCTCAACGCGCCGGCGTCCACCAACTCCGCGGGGAGTTCCGCCACACCTCCGGAGAAGCCGACCACTCTGGCCGACAGCCACGGGGCGGTCAGCGGCCACACCCATGCCGGGGCATCAACCGCCGGCTCGCTGCGGAGACGGGTGGCCCCGTCCCCCTCCCCGGGGAGCAGCGCCAGCGTCCTGTCCTCGCGGGGACGCATGGACGCCAGGCGCACGCTGTGGCTGCGTCCGTCGGACACGAACTCCAGCTCGCACGAGCCCACGGTGAGCTGCGGCAGCGACGCCGTCACCGACGTCAGCGCCACCGACCAGGTCACCTGGTCCACGGTTGCCAGGCGCAGGGTGCGCACCGGCGCGCCGTGGTGGTCGCGGATGACCAGGCGGGGCGACTCCACCGGGATTCCAGGACGGATACGGAACCGCGTCGCCGGGTCGATCGTCACCGCGGCGACCGTGACCCTCTCGGTCCGCCACAACGGGTCCTCGCCGATCAGCGGCAGCTGGAACCGCAGGCGCGGGGGCTCCACCACCAGCGGCAGGGCGTCGCCTGCCTCGGTCTCGGCGATCACCTGGACGGTCTTCTCCTCCGCACCAATGTCCACCGTGCGGGGAATGTACAGGGGCTTGTCACCGCGGTGCAGGGTGACGGTCACCGGGGTCAGCCCGGATGCCAGTCCCAGCCGCGGGGTCGCCGGGGCCTCGACGTCCAGGCCCTCGACGATGGCGAACTCGTGCCGGAAGGACTCGTTGCGTGGTCCGCGCAGCCGCACCAGGTACTCACCCACCCACGGGGTGTCGTAGGCCTCCGGGTCGAAGACGTCGAACATCCCACCCTCGGCGGGGACCTCCAGCGGCTCCTCCTCGGTGACCTCCTCGCCGGTCTCGTCCGGACCGGCCCAGGAGCTCACCGACAGGAACCAGATCTCGGGGGCGCCGGAGACCGTCGGCGGGAACACCGCCCGCAGGCTGGAGGAGTGCACCGGCAGTCCGCCGAGCGTCCGCACGGCGGGCAGGACGTCCTCCGGCTCGCGGAACCGCACGCGCTGGCGGGCGTCCACGCAGCGCACCGAGGACATCGCGGGGCGCTGGACCCCGGGACGGTCGATGTGCAGGGACACCGCCCCCGTCAGGTCCAGTTCGCGGATGACCCATCCGTCCCATGCCTTGACCTGCCACGCGCCCAGGACGGGGAGCTCGGTCTCGCGCACCGGGTCCACCGCCGTCGATTCGGACGGGCAGACGACCAGCACCCGGGAATGGTGCAGTGACACCCGGTCGGTGAGGTCCTTGCCGCGCCTGGTGAACACCAGCACCGGGTCGGACTCGTCGACGACGGGAAGCACCCAGGACTCACTGTGGCTCAGGTCGCGCACCCCGATCTCGCGGACCGGACGCCGCACCGGCACGTCGAGGATGTTGGTGACCGGACGCCCGGGGGCCTCGGAAAGCCGCGTCCGGAAACCGGCGGGGCGTCCCTCGACATCGACGTGCCAGCGGACCTCGGTGCGCGAGGGGCCGGCGTCCCCGTCGGAGTCCAGCGGCTGCTCGGGAAGCCGCAGGACGATCCGGTGCCGGACCCTGTCCAGCGCCAGGCGCGGCAGGTCCTCACGGGTGCCGACACCCACACGGTGGCGCCGGGCGGTGGTGCCCGCCGGACGTTCACGCAACTCCTCCACCACGTCCTCGAGCACCAGCGGGGCAACCCGGGCACTGTCCCCGGCATCGGCCAGGGTGCTGCGCCAGCGGTCGGGGTTCTCCCCCGCCAGACGGACGACCTCCACCACCGGGGTGATGAGCCGGACGGCCAGCTCCGGCAGCGCGGCGCACAGCGGGCCGGCCTGCAGCGATTCCTCCGCGAGGATGTCGACCACGGCACGGGCCTCGCCCGCCTGGTCCGCGACAGCCTCACCGTCGAGACGGCGGGAGTCGATCAACTCGATCAGCTCGGGTACCCAGTCGGTGGCAATGCCGACGTGGGCGAACAGGCGGCCCTTGTCCCCGTCCGACCCCGCGGCAGCGGCATCCATCGGGTCGAGTCCCGCACGGGTGAGGATCTCCCGGTAGTCGACCAGGGCCACCCGCTCACCGGTGGGCTCCAGTCCCAGGCCGGTCCAGAACTCCGACTCGAGTTCCCCGACGACGTTCAGCCGTGCAGCGCGGAACAGCAGTGTCGTGGCGGTCAGCGCGGGGCACATCCGCAGCAGGGAGTCCTCGTCGGCGCCGGCGGAGATCTGCCGGGCCAGGAAGGTGCCGTAGTAGGTGGTGATGCGGTCGAGTTCGTCCCCGGAGGTGTCCAGGTCGACGAAGACGGCGGGCATGTCCCCGGAGTCACCGGGCAGCTCGCCCAGCCGGCCGGCCAGGTCGAGCTCGGTGCTGGATGCCCAGGCGAGGAGGTTGTCGGAAAGGTCGGCGATCGGGCTGTTGCTCACGTCCGCCCATTCTAGGGCGGGGGTGCCGAACCGGCCGTCACCGGGTGCATCCGCTGGGATATCACCCGGGTCACCCCGTCGCCGCGCATCGTGACGCCGTAGAGCACGTTCGCCACGTCCATGGTCGGCTTCTGGTGGGTGATGACGATGAGCTGGGAATCCTCGCGCAGCTCCTCGAACAGGGCGAGCAGCCGGCGCAGGTTGACGTCGTCGAGGGCGGCCTCGACCTCGTCCATGACGTAGAAGGGGCTGGGCCGCGCCCGGAAGATAGCCACCAGCAGGGCCAGGGCGGTCAGGGACTTCTCACCGCCGGAGAGCAGGGACAGCCGCTTGACCTTCTTGCCCGGCGGACGGGCCTCCACCTCGATGCCGGTGGTGAGCATGTCGTCGGGCTCGGTGAGCACGAGCCGCCCCGCACCGCCGGGGAACAGTGTGTCGAAGACCTTCGGGAACTCCTTCTCGACGTCATTCCACGCCTCGGTGAACAGAGTGAGAATGGTCTGGTCGACGTCAGAGATCACCCCCTCGAGATCATCGCGTGCGCGTTCGACGTCGTCGAGCTGGGTGGACAGGAAGCGGTAGCGCTCCTCCAGTGCGGTGTACTCCTCCAGGGCCAGGGGATTCACCTTGCCCAGCGACCGCAGTGACTTCTCGGCCTGCTTGAGTTCCCGGGCCGCGGCGTCGCGGTCGAAATCCTCCCCCGGGGCCTCGTCGAGAAGCTGGGCGGCGTTCATGCCGAGCTGCTCCATGGCCTGTTCCAGCGCCTGTTCGATCCGCAACTGGGCCTGGCTGCGGGCGATCTCCGCGGTGTGCGAGGTGTCGCTCAGGTGGTTCAGTCGCAGGGTTAAGGCATTGACCTTGTCCTTGCGCTGGTTGAGTGCGGCCTGCCACTGCCGGTGCGCTTCATCCGTGCGCGACCTGGTGGCTTCCGCGCGGTCGAGGGCATCGCGGATGCGCAGCTCCACGCGGCGTGCCTGGGTGGCCACGACCTCCGCCCTCTCCCTCGCGGCACGGCGTTTGGTGGCGGTCCGCTCGAACTGTTCCCGGGCGGCGGACTCCTGGCGCGCCTGGCGTCGCAGGCCCTCCGCGCGTCCCCGGTGGTTGCCGGCGCGCTCCTCGGCGGTGCGCAGGCTCAGCCGTGCCTCGACCTCCATCGCCCTCGCCTGCGCCAGGCCTTGTGCGGTGGCGTCCCGCTCGTCCGTGGAGGGTTCCTCCCCGGTCTCCTCGGCGTCGACGCGGGAGAGCCTGTCGTCCACCTCGGACGCCTCGGTGATCAGATCCTCGCGGCGCTGCTCCGCCTCATCGCGCTGGCGGGTCGCCCGCTCCAGTAGCCGCTCGGCCTGTTCCGCCGTTTTCGCCGCAGCGTCCGCACGCTGCTTCGCCGCCTGCAGCCGGGTCGCGTGGTCGCGTACCGCGGCCTTGGCCGAGGCTGCGGTGGTCCGTAGCTCCTCCGCCGCCTGCTCCGCACCCTGCAGGGTCGCCTGCAGGTCGGCCAGTTCGGACCGGTGGCGGTCAATGGTGGACGATGTCTCGGTGATCCTGGTGTTCAGCTCCACCGGGGACGCGCCGCCGGAACCCGCGGCCACCCAACCGGCACCGCACAGCACGCCGTCCCTGGTCACCGCGCGCAGCCGTGGGTCATCGCCGACGATGCGGCGCCCCTCCTCGACGTCGTCCACTGCGACAACATCAACCAGCAGCGCCGTCAACGGGGCGGTGATGTCGGTGTTCTTGCCACTGTCGAGGTCGATGTGGTCGAGCAGCCAGTCGGTCGCACCCCCGGAGTCGGGTCGGTCGGGGCGGTCCAGGCGCCAGGTCTTGCCCGAGCCCGCACCCTCCATCAGCAGCGTGCGGCCCTGCGCTGCCTCGACCAGTGCCTCGACAACGCGGGTGTCGGTGGACCCGACGAGTCCCTCCGGCAGGACGGCGGCGACGGCGGTCGCCCACCCGTCCCGGACCGTGAGCAGACCGGCCAGCGGCGACAGGTCCGACAGGCCCAGATCCTTCGCCGTAGCCACCGCGACCTCCCCACCGTCGCTGGGACGCAGCTGGTCCTTCCACGCGGCAACGGTGGCCTCGTCGCGGGCGATGGTGCGCTCCAGGTCACGCTCGGCGCCGCGGAGCTCGGTCACCCGTCGCTCCGCCCCCGCCGATTCCTCCGCCGCCCGGTCGGACGCGTCCTGCAGCCCCGCCCCCTGGGACTCGACCTCGTCGAGGTTGTCCAGGGCCCCGGGATCGCCCGACTCGTCCAGTGCCTCGCGCTGGTCGACCAGCGCCTGCTCCAGACGCTCGAGTTCCTGGTCGAGGGCGCTGCGCCGCTGGGCCAGCGCCTCCTGCTGGGACAGCAGCCGGACGATGCCTTCGCGACGGTCGGCGATGGCCCGGACCTGGGCCAGATGCTCATGTTCCGCCTCGCGGGCCGCCTCGTCGCGCTCGGCGACCTCCTCGCGGACCTGTTCCAGACGCTCGGCGGCGACCTCGACCTCCTCGTCCAGGGTGGCCTGTTCCTCCTCCGCCTGCTCCGCGCGGGAGATGAGGTCTTCGGGGTCCTGGCCGTTCCACACCGCGTCCGCCCCGGCGTCCGATGCGCGGTCGGTGGCGATGCGCAGGGTAGCGGAGTTCTTCTCCGCGGTCGTGGACAGCCGGAACCACAGTGACTTGGCGGACTCGGCCTCCTCCAGGGCGGTGCGCAACTCCTCCTCGGTCACCGCCAGCTCGGCGGTGTGCTCCTCGAGGTTCTCCTTGAGCTCGGCGATGTCACGCTCCAGGACCTGTGCCTGGGCGTCGGCGTCATTGAGTTCGTCGGAGAGCCGCCGGACCTTGTCGGCGGTGAGCAGCAGCCTGTTGGAGCGGATCGACGCCTGGACCTGCTCGGCTTTCTGCGCGGCCTCCGCCTGGCGAGCCAACGGCTTCAGCTGCTTGGACAGCTCATCGGTGAGGTCGTGGAGCCGGTCCAGGTTGCCCTGCATCGAGACGAGCTTGCGCTGGGCCTTCTCCTTGCGGCGCCGGTGTTTCAGCACGCCGGCCGCCTCCTCGATGTAGGAGCGGCGTTCCTCGGGCCGGGACTCCAGGATCTGGGAGAGCCTCCCCTGCCCCACGATGACGTGCATCTCGCGTCCGATGCCGGAGTCACTCAGCAACTCCTGGATGTCCATCAGGCGCGCCTTGGCACCGTTGACCTCGTACTCGCTGGCACCGTCGCGGAACATGCGGCGGGTCACCGACACCTCGGTGTAGTCGATGGGCAGGGCGCCGTCGGAGTTGTCGATGGTCAGCGTGACCTCGGCGCGTCCCAACGCCTTGCGCTCGCCCGCGCCGGCGAAGATGACGTCCTCCATCTTGCCGCCGCGCAGGATCTTGGCGCCCTGCTCACCCATCACCCATGCCAGGGCGTCGACGACATTGGACTTGCCGGAACCGTTCGGGCCGACGACCACGCAGATGCCCGGCTCCAGTTTGAGAGTCGTCGCCGACGCGAAGGACTTGAACCCCTTCATGGTCAACGACTTCAGATGCATGGCCGTGCACTATACCCGATCACCGGGTGTCGAATCCGGTGTAGTCCCCGCGCGGTCCGGTGATGTCCTCGACCACCTTCTCGACGTGTCCGGGCGTCCTCCCGGAACGCAGCCAGGCCAGCAGGCCGTCGGTGGCGTCCTCACTCCCCTCGGCGACCACGAGGACGCGGCCGTCGGGGTAGTTGGACGCGAAGCCGGTGAGTCCGAGCTCCAGGGCTTTCGCGCGCGTTTCCCAGCGGAAACCGACGCCCTGGACGCGGCCGTGGACCCACGCGGTGAGTCGGGTGGTGGGCGGGGTGGTGTTGGGGTCGGACGCAGGCATGGTCCCAATTGTATCGGGATGCGTCGGGGGCGTCACCGGCGAACATCAGAGGTACGGCATGGTCGTCAACTCCAGTCCGTGGCCGGACGGGTCATTGAAGTACACTCCCCGGCCACCGTGGTTGTGGTTGATCTCGCCGGGGTGTTCCCGGTGCGGATCAGCCCAGTGCTCGATACCCCTGTCGGTGATCCGCGCGAGGGCACGGTCGAAGTGGGCGTCGTCGACGAGAAAGGCGTAGTGCTGCGGTGAGAAGTCCCACGGGACCTCCGCGAACTGCAGCAGGACGCCATCACCGATGAGGATGTTGGTGAAGATTCCCCAGGACTCGGCTTCATCGGCTTCAAGCAGGTCGATGTAGAACCCCACCATGTCGGCGGGGTTCGTCGAGGCGATGATGGTGTGGTTGAAACGTGCGGTCATGATTCTCCTTGGCTGTGGTTCTCGCTGTGTCTTGTCGGGGGGCACAGGGAGCCGAGGAGGTCCGCGGATCAGACCACGACCAGTTCGCCTCTCCGGGAGCGGCCGCTGCGGGCCTGACTGGTCATCACGGATGTGACGTTAGCAGCGTCCGCATCCCTTGTCACCGGTCACGGCGTCGATATGAGGTTCATCGCGGAGTCGACGCTGACTGCGGTATCGGACAGGACGATGATGCCCTCGTCCGACTCCGGACTGAAACCGAGGAATGACCGGTACCCGCCGGTAGCGCCGTTGTGCCAGGTGACCTCGGGGTCCCGTCCCTCGGTCGTGAACCACGCCCACCCGATCGAGTCGGCCTCGTCGAAGTACTCCCTGGGCTCGGCGGCAGCAGCTCCGGGAGCTTCTCCGTCCCGGGTGGCACGCAACCAGATGCTCATGTCATGTGCCGTGGAACGAATTGCCCCAGCCGATGCTGCACCATTCATGGTCCACGGCGCCGCTGGCAGGCCCGAGTCGGAGTAGCCGTGGGAGAGACCCTCCGGCGACTCCGGGACATAGGTGTTCTCCAGCCCCAACGGTCCGGCGATCCGGTCCTGGACAAGGTCCCCGTAGCTTTGCCCGGTAACCTCCGACAATGCCTGCCCGAGCACCGAGAATCCGTAGTTGGAGTACTCGGGGGTCTTCTCCCCGACAGTCACGGAATGGAGGGAGTCCACGACTTCCTCGTCCGTCAACGAATGGGGATCCTGCAGAGTCAACACTGACGCTGAGGAGACGGCTTCGTCGACCGCATTCGGGAACGGTGCCAGCGGAGGAAGGCCGGAGCGCTGCATCGCTATTGATTCCAGACTCACCGCCGCAACGTCCCCGTCAAGGTCGGGCCACACCTCGCCCAGTGGTGTCGTGGCCTCCACCTCGCCGCGCTCCACGGCATCGGCGAACAGCGCTGCGGTGAATGTCTTGGTGATCGACCCGATCTCGAACTCGGTGTTCTCATCCGCGCCCACGCCAGCCCAGGTGACCTCGTCACCGCTGATCTTCGCTGCCGAGATGTGGTTGCGGTACCCGGGCTCCAGGGCATCCGTCACCTCTCCGACGAGTTGTGGGTCGCCGGTGGGTTCACCCTCGAAGCCCTGTGGAGCAGAGCCTGCGGCGATCAATGTCGCACCGATCGCCCCGGCGGAGAGCACGGCGACACATTTGCGGGCGAAGAAAGTCCGGCGCCGGTGCCGCTTGGTGGTTATGTGGTGTGTGGTGGTCACGGGGATTCTCCTTGTCGTGGAACCTTGTCCTGGAACGTCGGGTCAGTGCGTGCCGATGAGCACGAGGGTGAGCAACGGAATGATGCGCGTGGCGCGCAGACGCCAGTGCCCGCGCTTCGACTTTTCGAGCCAGCCCGCACCAGCAAGGGCATTGATGTGGTGGTAGATCTGACCACTCGTGCCGAAACGGTCGTCGGCACTGAGCTCGGCGACGGTGCTTTTCCCGTCGTAGATCGCCTGGAGCAGGGACAGCCGGATGCCGCTCCCGACAGCGGACAGGGTGTCCGCCGCGTCGGAGAAATCCATGTCCTCCAGCGCCGAGGCGGTCAGCCCCATCTGCCAGGAGACCGGTGAGTCCTGTCCGGGGGGCGTGACCTGCCCGGTGTAGGTGACCCCGCCTTCGGGACCCATCTGGTCGATCAGACCGTTGAGCGCCCAGAACGTCTCGGGTGCCGCCTCGTCGTCGCGTGGTTCTGACGCGTCCCGGTCCTTCGCGGTACCGGGAGTGCCCTCCAGTTCCCGGACGCGGCGCTCCAGGTCGGCTAGTCTTCCTTCGAGGAAGGCAGTGTCCGTGAGGTCGTTGTCGTTCCGGTCGTTCCCGTCGTCACCCATGCGGCGACTCTATCATAAATACGTAGTTCCGTACTTAAAGAGTCTGCGGCAGCATGTCCCCTCCGTGTGCAGGACGGGCTGCGGAATCCCGGGAACTCAGCCGCGCAGGGTCACCGGCGGGTTCGCCTCGAAGACATCGTCCTTGTCGTCCCAGCACTCCACGTTCCTGAGTTCCGGGAGCATGCTGCGCTTGAACACCGGATCCAGCCCCTGCCTCTTCTGCTCGGAGTAGTTCTTCAGCAGCTTCAGCACCACCGGGCACAACGGGACGATCGCACACAGGTTAACCACGACCATCGTGGCGGTGAAGGTGTCCGCCAGGGCCCAGATCACCGGCACCTCGACAATGGCACCGAGGAAGACGCACACGACTACCAGGAAGCGGAAGACCGTCATCACCATCGGGTTCTTCGTGAAGTACTCCACGTTCGACTGGGCGAGGTAGTAGTTGCCGATCACCGAGGAGAACGCCAGGAAGAACAGGCAGAACGTGACCGCGTGGATGCCCCAGTCACCGACCTGTTCGGCCATCGAGTTCTGCGTCAGAGCCGCGCCCTCGAGCTCCTCACCGTAGGTCGGGTTCGACAGCAGGATGATGAAGGCGGTCATCGAGCAGACGATCAGGGTGTCGAAATAGACGCCCAGGGTCTGCACCAGGCCCTGCTTGCACGGGTGGGACACCGCGGCAGTGCCGGCGGCGTTCGGAACGGAGCCCTGGCCCGCCTCATTGGAGAACAGCCCGCGGCGCATGCCGTTCATGAACGCTGCACCGACCGCCGCGCCGGCGACCTCACGCAGGCCCAGGGCGTGCCCGACGATCTCGGCGAGTACCCCGGGGATCTCCGAGAGGTTCAGGCAGATCACCAGCACGCCGAGACCGATGTAGGCCACCGCCATGAACGGGACGATCACCTGCGTGAAAGACGCGATGCGCTGCACACCACCGAAGACGATCATCGCGGTGAGAACCGCCACCGCGAAGCCGATGATGACCTTCAGCGTCATCCCGTCATTGTCGGCGGAGGTCGCGACGGACTCCACGATCGAGTTTGTCTGCAGGGCATTGTTGATGAAACCGAAGGTCAGGGTGATGACCACACCGAAGATCATGGCCAGGACCGGCTTATTCAGCCCGCGGGTCATGTAGTAGGCGGGGCCTCCCCGGTAGGCGTTATTCTCGTGGTCCCGCGTCTTGTACAGCTGCGCGAGCGTGGATTCCACGAAGGACGTCGCCCCGCCGATGATGGCGATCATCCACATCCAGAACACGGCACCCGGGCCACCGAGCGAGATCGCCACCGCAACTCCTGCGACGTTGCCGGTACCGACGCGTGACGCCGCGGAGAGGGTGAACGCCTTGAAGGGGGAGATCGGCTTCTGCTTCGGCTTGGCCTTTCCCGCGGCTCCGTCCCCACTGTCCGCCCCGGCATCCGCGCCGAGCATCTCGTCCTCGTACGGCGGCTCCGCGACCGCCCCGAACATCTGGGGGAACAGCCGCAGCTGGACCACGATCGTCCGGACGCCGAAGTACAGGCCCGCTGCCACAAGGAACCACACGACAACATTCCAGATGTTGTCGTTCATGGAAGATACAAAGTCCGTCATGAGCGGTGAGGCTACTGTGCCGGGGCAGACAGCGCGTAACGGAGAGACGATACTGTGCTATAGATCACTAATGTTAGGTTAAATTATTTCTTGGTTGTTGCACGGCCATCACAACGGGTGACGCGACACGTCCGGCGTGTCTCACATGTGCCGTGCATCATATACAGCCGGGCCCGACGAATGCCCCTTCTCCTCCGTGTAATCTCAGATCGATGTGAGGCCCCGCTGTGCAGCTGGCGTGAGGCGATACCAATAGTCGGTTGCCCGGTCCACGGTAGCCTGAATCACATGGCATACCCCTCTCCACTTCCGGTACGCAGGATCGAGGAACTCGGCATCGAGCCAGCTGACAGACACTCCTGGCCAGCGACCGTCCCCGCTGTCCGCGACGTCCTCGACAACGGCATCGATTTCTCGCGCCTCACCGTCCTCGTCGGCGAGAACGGATCCGGCAAGTCGACCCTCGTCGAAGCCATCGCGGAAGCGTACGGCCTCAATTCCGAGGGCGGGACGCACAACGCCATGCACCACACCCAACGCACCGAGTCCGGCCTCAACGACAACCTCAAGCTCATCAGGGAGGGCGGTGCGTCCAAGAAGGGCGTGTTCCTGCGCGCGGAGACCATGCACGGGCATTTCGCCTACCAGCAGGGAATCGGAAATGACGGCCGCCACAACTTCCAGAGCCACGGTGAGTCCTTCATCGAATTCTTCACCAACAGGGCCCGCATCAAGGGCCTATGGATCTTCGACGAAGCGGAGTCCGCACTGTCCTTCAACGGCTGCCTGGTGCTGATGGCGCAGGTCCTGGACCTCATCAACCGTGGTTCACAGGTCATCATGTCCACCCACTCCCCTCTCCTAGCCTCCCTGCCCGGCGCTGAGATCCTCCAGCTGGACGACACCGGGATCCGCCCCAGGGACTACGACGATCTGGAGCTCGTCGAGAACTGGCGTTCCTTCCTGGACGACCCCCAGCGCGTCACCGAGCTCCTCGCCCCGTGACTCTCATCCACCGAGCAAGCTACTCGAAGAAGGCCACGATCTCCCAGAGATGACCGTCGGGGTCCTTGAAGTAGCCGCTGTAACCCCACTCGTACGCCTGCGGTTCACTGGGCAGCGTCCCACCGGCATCGACTGCTTTCCGCAGGAGATCGTCGACCTCCTGCCTGTCCGCCGCCTGATAGCTCAGGCTCATGCTTGCAGCCGTTGGCGTTTCATCGCCTTGACCAGCTGTCTTATTGAACTCCGCCCGCTCGAAGAGCACCAAGCTCATCTCGCCCTGCAACTCGAAGAGAACATGGTCCCCGCCAACGGTGCCCTGCCCCAGACAGATGCCGTCCTGGTAGAAGGAGCGGGAACGGGCGAGGTCTTCCACAGCCAGGGTCACGATGTACAGTCTCGGCTTCATGGGTGCCGATTCTACGTGTCACCGTCGCCGGCAGGACGGACAGAAGGGCCAGGACCGTCCACCAATCACAACCCGGCATGCCGGTGCCCCGCTGCCGCATCGCCGATGCCGGATACCGTGAAAATCCGGGCAATATCTGCAGGCTCAAGACACTCCAGTCGACCGATTCGGCCCGAGTTCTCGCAATGAGCCCGGGTACCTCTGCCACACCTGCCCCGCCGACATCGCAGCGCCTCACCGTCGCTGGCACGACGGGCAGAAGTGCGAGGAGCGTCCACCGATCACCATGCGCGCGATCGGCGTCCCGCAACGCGTGCACGGTTCCCCTGCCCGCCCGTAGACGTTCAACGACCGGGAGAAGTAGCCGGACGCACCGTTGACGTTCACGTACAGGTCGTCGAAGGACGTCCCGCCGGCCTCCAACGCCCGCTCCATGACGGCGCGGGCCGCGTCCAGAACACCCAGGACGTCCTGCTGCCTCATCGCCGTCGCCCGTTTCCGGGGGTGCACGCCCGCCTGCCACAGGGCCTCGTCGGCGTAGATGTTGCCGATCCCGGAGACCACCGTCTGCTCCAGCAGCACACGCTTGATCTCGGAGCGCTTGAGACGGATGCGCCGGGCCACCACCACCTCGTCGAAGTCGGCGTCCAGGGGGTCGTGTGCGATATGCGGCACCGGATCCCCGTCCACCAGCTCCCACCGTCCGAACGTGCGCTGGTCGACGAAGGTCAGTTCCAGCGACGTCTCGTCCGTGGTGACGAGCCGCGAACGGATCCGTACATGCGGCGAGGTCACCTGCCCCGGCTCCCCCAGCAGCATCTGGCCGGACATGCCGAGGTGCACCAGAAGATTGCCGGAATCCCCCAGGTCCAACCACAGGAACTTGCCCCGGCGGCACACGTCCTGCACCGTCGCGGCGTCCAGTCCGGCGACCAGTGCGTCGGCGCCGCCGACCTGCCCCCGCACCGCACGCGGATGCAGGACGGTGGTGTTCAGGAAGGTGGCGCCGAGAATATGCTCGGCGAGGCCGCGACGGACGACCTCGACCTCGGGAAGCTCAGGCATCCACTACCCCAGCGACTTGTAGGCCTCGCGGGCGGCACCGTGCTCGGCCTCCTTCTTCGTGTGGCCGCTCCCCGTCCCCTGCAGCTCGCCCTTGAAGTGCACCGTCGCATGGAAGGTCTGGTCATGGGCAGGGCCGTCCGCGAAGGACTCGTACTCCGGTTCCACCGACATCTTCAGGTCGCTGAGCTTCTCCAGGAGGACCGTCTTCCAGTCCATGGTCAACCCGGTCGACGGGGCCGTGGTGATCCGGGACTCGAAGATCCGCAGGACAGTCTTCCTCGCCACCCCGAAACCGTGGACCAGGTAGATCGCACCCAGCATCGCCTCGACCGAGTCGGCGAGGATCGAATGCTTGTCGCGGCCACCGGTCATCATCTCGCCGCGCCCCAGCAGGATGTTGTCCCCCATTCCGAGCTCGCGTGCGACCTCCGCCAGGGCGTACATGTTGACGACACCGGCACGCATCTTCGAGATATCCGCCTCGGAACGCTCCGGGAACTGCGTGTAGAGCTGCTCCGCCACACTCAGCCCGAGTACGGCGTCCCCCAGGAACTCCAGCCGCTCATTGTTCGGAAGGTTGCCGTTCTCGTTGGCGAAGGACCGGTGCGACAGCGCCAGACGCAGCATGTCGTCGGGCATGTCCACACCCCACGCCTGGAGCAGTGGTGCGTGGTCCGTCTTCCCGAAGGCGGCGTCCAGGGCCGCTTCGCCGGTCAAGCGGCGCTTGCGTGCCATCAGGCGTCCCCGGCGGGCTTCTCGTCGGCAGCGTCGGCATCGCCTGCGCCATCGCCGAACTTCTCCGCCAGTGCCGCCCACCGTGGATCCGGGGCGTCCTCCTGCTCCCCGGACACGCCGTCCGGCGCGGGGATGGCGTCACTGCACTCCTTGCCGTAGTCCTCGCACACCGGGTTGAACGGCAGATTCAGCCCGGCCTCGTCGACCAGGAGCTGGGTGATGTCCACCCGGTCCTCCTGGACCATGTGCGGTTCGTCCCCCTCCTCCGCGTCGTCGCCGGAGATGAAGTCCGGGGTTGTGCCGAAAACGTCACTGATGTGCAGCGACATCTCCTCGTCCAGCGGGTTGAGGCAGCGGGAGCACTGACCCGTCATCCGGGAGTGGACGGTGGCGTCCACCAGGACGGACTCCCCCAGGTTGGTGACATCGGCCGCCACCTCCACCGGCGCCCCCTCGTCGACACCGAGCATCTCACCACCGAGACGCACCGGGGCGTTCCCCGTGGTCGTCACATGGTGCGGAACGCCGACGGACTGCAGGGGCTCACGGACATCGAGCAGAAAAGGATCGTTACTCACACCATGTTTCTACCCTTGACACCGGGGTGGGCGCGAATCAGCCGCGGTACTCGTCGCGCTCACCGCGCGGCGCGGGGCGTCCTGCGCTGTTGTCGTACCGGTTCCCGGAGGCACCGGCGCCCTTGCGCAACGCCGAACGGTCCCGCGACACCGTGCGGAGGGTCCCGGTGAGCGACTCCTCGAACTGCGCCAGCGTGGAATCGACGTAGTGGTCGCACTCGCGGCGCAGACGGTCGGAATCGGAGTGGGCGGACTCGACGATCCGACGGGACTCGTCCTCGGCGACCCGGACAACCTCCGACTCGCTCACCAGACGCTGCTGCTCCGCCATGCCCTCGTTCACCGAACGGTCGTAGGACTCGTTGCCGGCGGTGACCAGGCGCTCCGCCTCCGCCTCAGCGCGGGCGGTGGTCTGCTCGTACTCGTTGCGGGCGTCGCTGACCAGGCGGTCCGCCTCCGCCTCCGCGCGGGACACGGTGGAGTGGGCGCGCTCCTCGGCGTCGCTGACCATGTCGTCGGCCTGGCGGCGCGCCTCGTCCAGGATGCGGTCACGTTCAGCCTCCGCATCGCTGACCAGCGTCTCCGCCCGGTCCTCGGCGTCGTCGATGATGCCGTCGCGGTGGTCGAGGACGTCCTGTGCATCGTCCATCTCCACCGGGATGGCGGTGCGGACCTCGTCAAGAAGGTCCTGGACCTCGCGGCGCGGAACCATGCAGTTGGAGGTCATCGGCACGCCGTATGCCTGGTCAACCATGTTCTGGAGGTCATCGAGGCCCTGGAAAGTCTTGTACATGCCGCCCAGCATGCCAGAAATGGAGCGCACGCTACCCGTGTGACACGCGGGATTCCCGGGGCAGTTGTCGCCCCGGGCTGCCTGCTCAGTTCCCGGCGTACCTGTCGATCACCGCGCGGGCGACGTTCTCCGGCAGCAGTCCGTGGACGTCGCCACCGTACTTGGCGACCTCCTTGCAGATCGTCGAGGACACGTACCCGTACTCCGGGTTCGTGAGCAGGAAAAAGGTCTCCACCCCCGACAGTCGCTGGTTCATCTGCGCCATCGGCAGTTCGTACTCGTAGTCCAGGGAACTGCGCAGCCCCTTCACCATCGCCGGAATGTCATGGTCGGTGAGGTAGTCGACCAGCAGTCGGTCCCAGGTGTCCACCGTGACCCGGGCGGCCTCAGGCAGGCCGGTGGAATCCAGGGCGTCCCGGATGAGGCCCACACGCTCCTCGGCGGTGAACAGCCCCGACTTGTTCGGGTTGTAGGTCACTAGCACAGTGACCTCGTCGAAGTTCCTCGCAGCACGGGTGAAGATGTCGATGTGGCCATTGGTGACGGGGTCGAAGGACCCGGGGCAGCAGACTCGCATGACCCTGATCCTACTGTCCGCCGGGCAGCGGCGACGGCACAGGGGACGTAGCCTCGAGCGCATGAACCCAGTGTTTCGCACAGTTACTGCCGCGGCCGACATTGTTTTCGACACGCCCCTCGACCTTCTCGACGACATCGCAGGCGGTTCAGCACGCATCAGCATCCGGGCGGAAGATGCCGAATCGCTTGCCTCCGCACTACTCGACGACCCCACCCCGGTGTGGCCGGGCACTGTACGCCGGGCTTCCGTCGAGCGCATCACCAAAGACACACCGGAAGGCACGGCGGTCGTTCGCGTCACCTGGCGCCGACTGAGCCACGGGTCACCCTCGTGGAAGAATTACGCCGCCCAGGTCCCACGGTTGATCACGGAACAGTTCCCGGACTGCTCCGTCGAGGTGGAGAAGATCCGCCGCCCCAGAATCATCGGGGTTGAACGGGATCGTCCCCTCTGACCCCCGCACCCCGCCAGATCGCCATGTCCATCCGGGCGATCCCGTAGGTCCGCTTCTT
>NZ_JBQEDF010000035.1:0-34315 GCF_052107835.1 Corynebacterium sp. | reverse complement strand
CGTATTCAGCTTGGGAAGCTGATGTTCTACCATTGAACTACATCGGCGATCGCACACGTCCGGGCCCCACCGAGGCCCCTGATGTGCACTGGGGAAAACTCTAACACAAGGCCGCGGCGTCCTGTCACACCACCCGTGGACCACCCACAATGCGTCCTGCGTGGCCTGTGTCGTCCGCAGTTCAGCTAGGGTAAGTGACGTGCTTCTATCCGACCGAGACATCCGCGCCGCACTCGACTCCGGGGACCTCGCCCTGGACCCCTACGATCCGGCACTGGTCCAGCCCTCCAGCATCGACGTGCGCCTCGACCGCTATTTCCGTGTCTTCAACAACTCGAAGTACACGCACATCGATCCGCGTCAGCCGCAGGAGGACCTCACCACCCTCGTCGAGGTCGGCAGCGGGCAGGGTGAGGACGGGACCCCGGTCAGTGAAGGTGGCGTGGCCGGCGAGGCCTTCATCCTCCACCCCGGCGAGTTCGTCCTGGGCTCCACGCTGGAGTTCGTGACCGTGCCGGACAACCTCGCCGCCCGGCTCGAGGGCAAGTCCTCCCTGGGGCGCCTCGGCCTGCTGACCCACTCCACCGCCGGTTTCGTTGACCCGGGGTTCAACGGGCACATCACGCTGGAGCTCTCCAACACCGCGAACCTGCCCATCTCGCTGTACCCCGGCATGAAGATCGGGCAGCTCGCCCTGTTCAGCCTGTCGAGCCCGGCGGAGTCGCCGTACGGTTCGGGCCCGCTCGGGTCGAAGTACCAGGGGCAGCGCGGCCCCACGCCGTCGAAGGCGTACCTGAACTTCCGCAGGTAGACGGCGGCACACTCCCCGGACACAGTTCACCCCCGGTAGCGACGGACGCTGCCGGGGGCTCACTGCTGACGTTTCAAGAGGAGAATGCTCAGCTGCCGTATACGAATCCTTTCGCGGAAAGGGAAGTGCCAGATCATGATGTTCGCGTTGGCTCCGGTGACCACCATGATCGTGAAGTCTTGGTGACCTCCGAAGGCGCTGACATTCAATCTACGAACCCTTGCTTGGAGATCCATGGCAACGCACTGCTGTGTCTCTGCCGTGTTCCTACGGCGTCACTGTTGCGGGGACCGGGAGTCAGTCGTCGGGGTCCGCGCCCCCGCTCCGCGACAGCAGAGGGATGATCTCCTCGGTCTTCTCGTCCGTCCACCCATCCGGCTCCAGGATCTCCGCCCACGCCCGGGGAATGTCCGACACGTAGTTGTGGCCGTGCCCGTCCGGCACGTCCAGCGATACCGCCATATCCGCAGAGACCTGCAGGAAGGAGATGAAGGGGATCCAGGTAATGGAGTCCACCACGTCCGGCCCCGCGTTCTCACGGAGCCAGTCGGGCTCCTCCAGGATCATCGACGGCGACCACCACGCGATCGGGTCCGACGCGTGCTGGAGGTACACGGTGCGCGGCATCTCCCAGGGACCCAGATCCCCGTTCCCGCCCTCAGTGTCCAGGTCATCGGCGGACGACATGAACCGCACGTGCTCACCGTCCTCGTAGACCGGCAGGCGCTGCGGTGAGCCGGCGTCCCGCTGCGAGGTGATCTCCCGCCACAGTTCGTTGTTGAACGTCGGGCCGGAGAACAGTGCGCCGTCCGTCCGCGCGGCCAGCGTCGGTACCGTCCCGAACGCGGCCTCCGCGCCGAAGGAGCCCAGGCTCTCGCCGAAGACGACGACCTTGGGGCGCTCGTTTTCCGGCAGTTCGCGGACCTTCTCGTCCACTGCCTCGAACAATGCGGTGCCGGCGGTCTGCGCGCGGTCACTGTCCACCAGGAACGACAACCAGCTCGGCAGGTAGGAGTACTGCATCGAGACCGTGGCGACATCGCCGTTGTACATGTACTCCAGGGAAGCGACGGATGCCTGGTTGATCCACCCCGACCCGGTCGCTGAGCCGACCGCGATGACCTCGCGGTCCAGGCCGCCGGCCCTGACCAGTTCCTCTGCGGCGAGGTCCGCGTTCTCCCGCAGGTCATCGTCGGTGTCCTCCATGCCGACGAAGGTCCGGACCGGTTCGGTGGCGGCCCCTCCGTTGACCTGCTCCAGGGCGTCGGTGGATGGGCCGTGCGAGACGAACTTGCGCCCTTCCCGCCCCAGTGACTCCCAGGACACCAGTGAGTCCGGCCCGCCCGAGCGGTAGGACGTGGTCGGCTGCTCGGAGCCTTCCTCGGTGTCCGTGTTGGTCGCGGCGAAGATCGCGTTCAGTGCCTGCATGGAGTAGGTGGCCACCACACCGTTGGCGATGAAGACGGTGACCACGACCATCAGGGCGCCGGCCGCGACGGCGGAGATCCGCGGCGGGACCACCCGGTTCAACGCCGCGAAGATCGAGCGGGTCATCCAGCCCCACCCCTGGCCCGCGAGCATCAGTACGGCGAACACGATGACCGCGACCGGAACAATGACCGGGTACGCGGTCCAGGACAACCGGTCGACGGACACCAGGTCGCGGACCTCGTCCTGCCAGTGCATGAACTGGACCAGCATGAACACGGTCCCGGCAACGGCGACGAGACCCAGGGGCAGCCACCACGCCCACGAGAGAGGCCGGCGGCGCCTCTCCTTCGACAGCATGAACCAGAACAGCCAGGACGCGAACACGCCGAGCATGTACCCGAGAGCTCCGGCCGCGCCACTGACGATCCCCTGGAACAACGGGCCGCGTGGCAGCAGGGACGGGGCCATCGACAGGAAGAGGAAGACCGTGGCGGCGATCATGCCGGTGTAGCTCAGTCGGCGCCGGTAGGTGTTCAGCAGCGGGAGCCACAGGGAGGGGAGGCGTTCGGATTCATCATCACCCGGGCCGGTGGTGTCGGGGGCCTCGGAGTCGGTGTCCGTGCCGGGGTCGGGCGTCTCGGAAAAATCGCTCGGCCTCGGTGTCATGGATGCCAACAGTACCTCTCCGGGTTCGCCGCGGAAGACACCTACACCCGCGAGGAGGCGAACTCCAGCGCCTGCGGTAGGCCGTCCGTCCACCCCGCGTGGCCGGCCGGGTCATTGTCGACCCGGTAGGTGACGTCCATACCGTTCCCCCGGGCCTTCGACACGAAGTTGTCGGTGTAGGGCTTCAGCGACACCATGTCGAATTCCTGCTGGTAGATGAACACCGGTGCGCCCCACCCGGAGGTCGGGAGGTTCAGGTGATGCACCAGTGCCCCGTACAGCGGCCCCTCCGACAGCGGCTTCGTCACCAGTGACCCGGCGGTCCGCTATCCGATCTCCTCCGCCATCTCGACGTAGTTGAGTTCCTCGGCGGCATCCACCAGGGAGCGTCCGGCACCGGTCAGGTAGTCGTCGAGCGGGAAATCCGGGTAGGAGGCGCGGAACCCGGCCAGCACGTAGGCGAGGTAGGTCATCAGGTCCGGCTGGTTGACCTGCATCCACGGGGCGACCTTGGTGATCTCGTCCGCGATTCCGGCGGGGACCCCTCCACCGGTTGCCGCCCGCAGGTCCAGCTCAGGGGCGTAGGAGTCGACCATGCCCGCGGCGGCGACGGAGGCGTGCCCGCCCTGGGAGTAGCCGTTGGTGACGAAGGTCGTGGACACGTCGTCGGTGACGGTGTTCGCCGCGCGGACGATGTCGATCATCGCCGCACCCGCGCTGTGCGTGTTCAGGTACGGGTGCACTCCGTCGGTGCCCAGGCCCACGTACTCCGGCGCGGCGACGGCGAATCCCTCGTCCAGCCATTCGCCGATGTACTGGTCGCCGCTGTTGTCCTCCCCGACCCAGCCGGTGTAGCTCACGTTCGCGTCGCCGAGTCCCTGTGTGCCGTGGCCGTAGGAGACGACCGGCCAGCCGCCCTCGGGCACCTCGCCCTGCGGCAGGTAGAGGGTGCCGAGGCTGGTGGCGTCCTGCCCCTGGGGTCCGGACGTCCGGTACTCGAAAAGCCAGCCCCGGGACGCCCGCGACACCACGAGGTCGTCGTCGAGTGGTTCCTGGGTGACGATGGAACCGTGGCCGGAGGCGTGGGACGCGGCGCTCTGTGCGTCCGGCGGCGCTGTCCCGGCCGCGGCGATCGGGATGCCGGGGGCGGCTGCGACGATGGAGACGGCGGTCAACGATGCGAGCAGTGCGCGGGAGGGATTTCGCGGAAACGACATGCGGGGAAGTATAGCCGACCCTGAGCGTTGGGCCAGCCTTACCGAACTGTCCGGGTGACGTTCACCGCATGATCACCGTCCGACAACCGCGTGTCCATGCCCGGGTGCTAGACATGGGGACCATGAAGCTCACCGTCTTCGGAACCGGTTACCTCGGAGCAACCCACGCGGCATGCATGGCCGAACTCGGCCACGACGTCCTCGGTGTGGACGTCGACGCCGCCAAGGTGGAGACCCTCAACAACGGACGTGCCCCGTTCCACGAGCGGGGGTTGGACGAGCTGCTCGCCCGGAACATCGCCGCAGGAAGACTGCGGTTCACCTCGTCCTACGCCGAAGCCGCGTCCCACGGCCGCGTCCATTTCATCGGCGTGGGAACCCCGCAGCGCAAGGGGTCCTACCGGGCGGACACCCGGCACATCGACGCCGTGGTCGACGAACTCGTCCCCCTGCTCGCGGGCGACCACCTCCTGGTCGGCAAGTCGACCGTGCCGGTCGGCACGGCCGCCCACCTGCAGGAGCGGGTGAATGCGCTGGCCTCCGACGGCCCCGCCCAGAGGATCGACGTCTGCTGGAACCCGGAGTTCCTGCGCGAGGGCCGCGCCGTGCGCGACACCCTCGCCCCGGACCGCATCGTCGTCGGTGTCGCTGAGCCGGGTACCGATTCCGCCGGGCAGGTGGAGGACGTCCTTCGCGAGGTCTACGCCGACTGCCTGGAGACCACCCCCTTCGTGCTGGCCGACCTGCCCACCGCCGAACTGGTGAAGGTCAGCGCGAATGCGTTCCTGGCCACCAAGATCAGCTTCATCAACGCGGTCAGCGAGGTCTGCGAGGCCTCCGGTGCGGATGTCACCCGGTTGGCGTCGGCGATCGGCATGGATGAGCGCATCGGGGCGAAGTTCCTGCATGCCGGGCTGGGGTTCGGCGGCGGTTGTCTGCCGAAGGACATCCGCGCGTTCATGGCGCGTGCCGGCGAACTCGGCGCCGACCAGGCCCTGACCTTTCTCCGGGAGGTGGACTCGATCAACATGCGCCGGCGGGAGAAGCTGGTGAACCTCACCCGCAAGGCTTGCGGCGGGAACGTCCTCGGCCACCGGGTGACGGTGCTCGGCGCGACGTTCAAGCCGGAGAGCGACGACGTGCGCGACTCCCCGGCGCTGAACGTCGCCGGGTCGCTGTCCCTGTCGGGCGCCCAGGTGAGGGTGTACGACCCGATGGGCAACGACAATGCCCGCCGGTTGTTCCCCACACTCGACTACGCCGACAGTGCGGACGAGGCTCTGGTGGACGCCGAGGTCGTCATCGTCGCGACGGAGTGGCGGGAGTTCCGGGAACTTGACCCGGTGGCCGCCCGGGACCTGGTCGCGCGCCCGGTGGTGCTTGACGGACGCAACTGCCTGCCCGCCGAGGAGTGGATCGCGGCGGGGTGGAGTTACCGGGGGCTGGGACGCAACGTTCCCGCCGCAGCACCTTCCGCGGAGACTGCGGGTTCCGCGGCGCCGTTAGCGGGCGTCGTCGGGGTGGAATCCGGATTCCACCGCCAGGACGGCGAGTTGTACGCGGGTGCTGGCGCCGAATTTCCCCAGCAGATGTGAGATCTGCTTCTTCACCGCGCTGGCGGAGCGCCCGGTCTCCCGGCTGATCTCGGAGTTGGACAGTCCGTCGCACAGCAGTGCCAGGACACGCTCCTCCGAACGGGACAGGCGGGGGAGGTGGTTCCCCGGTAGCTCTGGCGCGGCGGACTCCGCGTCCTGCTCCGGGCGTTCGATCTCATCGAGGACCGGTGTCGCTGCGGCCGATGGGGACGCCGACGGCGAGGGCGTTCCGGGGAAGGCCGCATGGGTCCCGCCCGACAGGTGCTGCACTAGTTTCGATGCCGGCTGGGGGCTCACCACCGTCCCGCCCCCCATCGCGGCGAGGACGGTGTCGATGATGAATTCGGGGCGTGAGCTCTTCAGAATGTAGCCGCGACCGCCCTGCGCGAGGATCGAGAGCATTGTCTCCTCCTCGTCCAGGGCGGTCATGGCCACGAACTCCGGTGGGTCGGTGAGTTCCCGGACCCGGTTGAGCAGTTCCACCCCGTTCATCCCGGGCATGTGGATGTCCGCCATCACCACGTCGATGTGCTCGGCAGGTGGTGAGGCGGACAGGATGTCCACGGCGTCCTGTCCGGTCGACGCCTCCGCGACGACCTCGATGTTCTCCGCTGCGGGCGCACCGAAGTACAGCCGTAGGGAGGACAGCACCAGCGGATCGTCATCGACGATCAGCAGGCGGATGGGGGAGGGGCTCACGGCGCTTTAGCGGCAGTACCAGAGGTTGGGGAAGACGTTGCAGTTGAACACGTCGGCAGGCGCGCGCTTGGTATCAACCGAACTCGACGTTGCGGCGGTGGTCGTGGTGGAGGTGGCCTCGGCAGAGGCGACTCCGGCACCGAGCCCGGCGGTCAGGGCGATGGTGGCGGCCCCGGCGAAGAAGCGGCGGCGGATGGAACGGGTACGGTCAGCGTTCATGGAGATCTCCTCGTTGTCATCGTGAGAGGTGATGACCGGTGCCTGTTGTGCTCCGGTCAAGGTTCGCTAACAACAATAGGCAGTCGGAGTGCAGTCCGCCAGAGGGGAGCATTACTTTCTCCGGCATCGGGGTGTCCGTTGTTCATGTCCTCCGGCTCCACGGGACCGGTGAGGAGTACCCCGCCGGCCTTGGAGGCTCGCGCCTGCATCGACCCGAGCCCAAGACCCGAGGACAGGGAGGAATCGTCGGTGGCAAGCGCAGGGACAGCAACTTCATTGGTCATGGTAAGGACCAGGCACGTTTCCTCCACATGACAGTCCAAGATGACGGTCGAGTGCCGGGTCGAGTGCTTCGCGGCATTGGAGACCATTTCCGTGAGCACCTTGGCCACGGTATCCCGGTCGAACCAGGGGTCCGACTCCCAGGTCCCCTCCTTGTCATCGCTACGGTTCGCCACCCGCGCCACGTCCCGGGGAAGATCGAACTTCGTGACGACCTTCAGGTCATGGGCCTTCAATTCCTTGGCGGCATTGGAGAGGGCGCGCTTCAACGGGGGTGCGTCCGCCCGGGCACGGAAGGCCGGGCTGCTCGGTTCCTCGTTGAGCAGGCGGAGCATGGTCCGGAGCTGGTCGAGCGCACTGCGGGAGGAATCCGAGATCTCCTCGAGCCCCTCCCTGGCGTGCTGCTCCTCCTGTCCCGGGGGCAGGAGTGTCAGTGCCTGGGCGCGCATGACCACGCTGGTCAGTGACGTGGCCACCGAATCGTGGAGCTCCCGGGCAAGCTCGAGACGTTGCTCGCGTTCCTGTTCCGCCAGCGAATTGCGCAGTGTCTGCTGCCGTCGTCGGTTGTTGTGACGGTTCCAGCCGATCATGTAGGCCACGATGAGGACAAAAGCCACCATGGCGAGCGACATCGGGTCGGTGACGAGTATCTGATTGACCGGGTCCACGGTGGACAACGCCCACTGGGCGAGCGCCAGGAAGATACCGATCGTCAATTGCCCGCGGGCGACCACGATCTCCAGCACGAGCGCTGCCAGGAAAAGAGAGAAGATCGGAGCCAGCTCGCCCAGTGCGAATGCTGAGGTCAGAAGGAACAGGGACAGCAGGGACGCGAGCACCGGGTAACGCGCCGTGATCGCCACCAGGCCCACCATCAGGACGGCGACGGCCACTGCCAGAACCGTCAGTTCCTCGTTCATGATCCACAGCTCGGCGCCGGCGATGATGGCCGCGAACAGTGTCTCAACGGCGCCGAGCGGAAGTCGTCTGGTGAACCTCATGGTTGCTCCCGCGTCCTACTGCCGGTACGACGCCATGAAGTTGCCCAACCGTTCAATCGCCTCGGCGAGGTCCCTGGCCCACGGCAGGGTGACCACCCGGAAGTGGTCCGGGGTCGGCCAGTTCATGCCCGTCCCCTGCACCATCTGGATCTTCTCGGAGCGCAGCAGGTCGAACATGAACTGCTCGTCGTCGTGGATCTCATGGACGTTCGGGTCGATCCGCGGGAACGCGTACAGCGCGCCCATCGGCTTGACCACGCTGATGCCGGGGATCTCGTTGAGCTTCTCGAAGGCGACATTGCGCTGTTCCAGCAGGCGCCCGCCCGGCAGGACGAGTTCGTCGATCGACTGCCGGCCGGACAGTGCGACCTGGATGCCGTACTGGGCGGGAACGTTCGCGCACAGGCGCGTCGACGCCAGCAACGTCAGGCCCTCGATGAAACCGGACGCATGGTCCTTCGGCCCGGTGATCACGGCCCAGCCCGCCCGGTAGCCGGCCACGCGGTAGGCCTTCGACAGGCCGTTGAAGGTGATGCACAGTAGGTCGGGGGCCAGGGCGGCGGTGTTCACGTGCACGGCATCGTCGTAGAGGATCTTGTCGTAGATCTCGTCCGACAGCAGCAGCAGTGAGTGCTCGCGTGCGATGTCCACGATCCTCTGCACGATCTCGCGGCTGTACACCGCACCGGTCGGGTTGTTCGGGTTGATGATCACGATCGCCTTGGTGCGCTCGGTGATCTTCGACTCGATGTCCTCGATGGACGGCTCCCAGTCGGCCTCCTCGTCGCAGAGGTAGTGCACCGGCTTGCCGCCGGCCAGGGTCGTCGCCGCGGTCCACAGCGGGTAGTCCGGGGCGGGGATCAGCACCTCGTCGCCGTCGTTGAGCAGGGCCTGCGTGGTCATCGTGATCAGCTCGGAGACCCCGTTGCCGACGAAGACGTCCTCGATGTCGAACTCGGGGAACCCCGCGACGACCTCGTAGCGGGACACCACGGCGCGGCGGGCCGAGGGAATGCCCTTGGACTGGGAGTACCCCTGTGCGAACGGCAGAGCGGCGATCATGTCCTGGACGATGGTGTCCGGGGCGTCGAAACCGAACGCGGCGGGGTTGCCGGTGTTGAGCTTGAGGATGCGCTGGCCGTCGGCCTCCATGCGCTCCGCCTCGGCATTGACCGGCCCACGGATCTCGTACAGGACGTTCTGGAGCTTCGTTGACTGGTCCAGGGGACGGAGCGGACGCTGCGAACGAGGCTCCGGTGGACGATTCTCTGCAGTGCTCATTCCGCCAATTGTGCCAGCCTGCCCCCGGCGACGGGACGTGACCCGCGGATTAGTGGGGGAACCTACTCGCCGCCGGTGTCGTCACCGTCGTCTCCGCCGGCATCGCCACCCTCGTCGCCGGTGTTGCCGTCTCCGCCGTCATCGCCGCCTCCGCCACCGGTGTTGCCGTCATTTCCACCGTTGCCGGGCAGGTCATCGCCCCCGTTCTCCGGGGGGTTGGGCTGCGGGTTGGCGTCGTCGTCCGAGTCGTCATCGGGACGCGGTGCGTCCTCCCCGTCGTCCGGGGTGTCCGCCTCGGGCTGCTCGGGAACCGGGGCCTGCTCCGGGACGTACTGCTCCTGCGGTTCGTAGTCGGGGACGTCCGCGGTGCCAGCGCCCTCGCCCCCGCCCGCGCCGGGCTCGGCGGTGGGGATGGGGTTGTCGGAGTCCCACGCCTCGGGACGCTCGTAGTTGGGCACCACGCTCGAGTACGGGGTGCGGTTCTCGCCGTCGTCGCCGGTACGCATGATTCCCATGGTGATCAGTGCGGCGGCGATGGCCAGGCCGAGCCCGATCAGCAGGATCCACGCCCAGGCGGGGATCCGTGCGATCCATGGGCGGGTGTCGATCTCGTCCTCCACGTCCCCCTCGTCGCCGCCCTCGGGTTCCTCGGGGTCGCCCGGTTCCCCGGCGGTTTCGGATGCGTCGGTGGTGGTGGTTGCCGCGGAGGCGGCTTCGGCGGAGGCGGCTGCCCCTGCAGCTGCCCCGGTTGCGGCGCCTGCCGATGCGCCTGCCGCAGCAGAGCCGGAACCCGCCTCCCGGTCTGCCCGGCGCTGCTCGATCTGCTCGTCGTCGATCACCGGGATGATGCCGGTCATCTCGGGGTCCCGGGTCGATCCCAGCGGCTCGTGGTCCGGCTGGTCCGCATCCTCCACCTCCGCGTCCACGATGTCCCCGTTCGCCCCGTCGGCGTGGTCGCCGTCAGATGAGCCGGGCGCCTCCGCCTCCGCGGCAAAGCCGTCCTTGTCGGCATCGCCGTCGGTATCGCTGCCGAAGGCGAATTCGGTGTCCTCGAAAGCGCTGGTGTCGCGCGGGAGGTCATCGCCGTGCTGGCGGTGCGGATCTGATGGATTGCTCATCTGGTCTCTTCGTCTCGTCAAACTGTTCGGCGTTCAGAGCGTGGAACGGGTGCGGTCCATCCTAACCCCCTTCACATGCGCGAACCGGGAAGGGTCAGCCACTGGATGGCGTCGGAGCGTCCCGCTCTCCCCTCCGGTGCAGGCAGCAGCGGGTAGTTGTGCAGCGCGCCCGCGGCCACGGTCAGCCCGCAGCCCGTGCGCTGCGCAAGTGCTGCAGCGTCCGCGTGCAGCACGTCCCGGGTACCGCTCCACACGCGCAGTGGGGGAAGGGACGCCAACTGCTCGTCGGACGCCGCGAGTGGGCTGACCAGGGGGGACCGCACGCCTACGTCCCGTCCCCAGGACGCCCCGGCAACGCGGAGCCCGTCCGGGTGAAGCCAGGGGTCCCCGGGGGTGTACCTGTCGGTGCCGGGGGTGGAACAGGTGGCGTCCAGCCAGGGGCTCACCAGGGCGGCCCGGTCCACGACGGTGCGGAGGCCCCGTCTGTTCCGGTCGAGGAGCCACCCCAGTGCCAGCCCCGCCCCGGCTGAATCACCCGCCAGGCTCACCCGGTGCCCGGAGGCGTCCGCCTCGTCGGCGGCACGGTCGTGGATGACGTCGAGCAGTCCGGCCGC
Source organism: Corynebacterium sp. (assembly GCF_052107835.1). Lineage (GTDB taxonomy): Bacteria > Actinomycetota > Actinomycetes > Mycobacteriales > Mycobacteriaceae > Corynebacterium. Next base: position 23,381 of record NZ_JBQEDF010000035.1, on the reverse strand, counting down.
GGCGGAGGCCTCGAACTCCGGGGCCAGCCCGTAGTCCGGGACCACGACCTTCATCCCTGCGCCGGCGATGTCGCTGATGAGCTTCCAGTGCTGGGCGGAGAGTCCGCGGACGTAGCCGCCGCCGTGGACGTAGAGGCAGATGTCCAACGGGGTGTCCCGCGGGGCGTCTGTGGCGGGAACCAGGCTGTGGACGGTGAACTCACCGTGGTCTGTGGCGACGGTGTCCGTTACGACGTGGTTGACCTGGAAGAACTCGTGGGGGATCGGGTCGGAGCCACGCTTCTCCGGCGGCTCGGCCATCAGTGAGCGTACGGTCGCGGCGGATCCCCACGCCGTGTTTCTGGCGCGCTTGGAGAACGTGGCGAGGAAGCGCATCTGCAGGCTCATGGGGGACGAGTGTACTGGTTGGAGGGGGTGGCGGAGAAAAGTTGAGTGAATCGGGAACAACCCTGTGCCGTGCCCCGTTGAATCGTATGTCAACGAATTGAGTGAAGCGCACTCAACTTGGTTTGACTCTTCAAAACCGGAAGGGCAGACTTGAGCGCGGCTCACTTAACAAGCAACCACAGGAGGAAGTAATTATGGGACGTGCAGTCGGTATCGACCTGGGAACCACGAACTCGGTCGTCAGCGTGCTCGAGGGTGGCGAGGCCACCGTCATCGCCAACTCCGAGGGCGCCCGCACCACCCCGTCGATCGTCGCCTTCGCCAAGAACGGTGAGGTGCTCGTCGGCCAGTCCGCGAAGAACCAGGCGGTGACCAACGTCGACCGCACCATCCGCTCCGTCAAGCGCCACATCGGCGACGACTCCTGGACCACCAGCGAGATCGACGACAAGAAGTACACCGCCCAGGAGATCTCCGCCCGCACCCTCCAGAAGCTCAAGAGGGACGCCGAGTCCTACCTCGGTGAGGACGTCACCGACGCCGTCATCACCGTCCCCGCCTACTTCAACGACGCCCAGCGCCAGGCCACCAAGGATGCCGGCCAGATCGCCGGCCTGAACGTCCTGCGCATCGTCAACGAGCCGACCGCGGCCGCCCTGGCCTACGGCCTGGAGAAGGGCGACAACGAGCAGACCATCCTGGTCTTCGACCTCGGTGGCGGTACCTTCGACGTCTCCCTCCTGGAGATCGGCGACGGTGTTGTCGAGGTCCGGGCCACCTCGGGCGACAACGCCCTCGGCGGCGATGACTGGGACCAGCGCATCGTCGACTGGCTGGTCGACAAGTTCAAGTCCGCCAACGGCGTCGACCTGTCCAAGGACAAGATGGCCCTGCAGCGCCTCCGCGAGGCCGCCGAGAAGGCCAAGATCGAGCTGTCCAGCTCCCAGCAGGCCAGCATCAACCTGCCGTACATCACCGTCGACCAGGACAAGAACCCGCTCTTCCTCGACGAGACCCTGTCCCGTACCGAGTTCCAGAAGATCACCCAGGATCTCCTCGACCGCACCAAGGAGCCCTTCAAGGCCGTCCTGAAGGACGCGGACATCGACGTCAAGAACATCGAGCACGTCGTGCTCGTCGGTGGCTCCACCCGTATGCCGGCCGTCTCCGAACTGGTCAAGGACCTGACCGGGGGCAAGGAGCCCAACAAGGGCGTCAACCCGGACGAGGTCGTCGCCGTGGGCGCCGCCCTGCAGGCCGGCGTCCTGCGCGGTGAAGTGAAGGACGTGCTGCTCCTCGACGTCACCCCGCTGTCCCTCGGCATCGAGACCAAGGGCGGCGTGATGACCAAGCTCATCGAGCGCAACACCACCATCCCGACCAAGCGGTCCGAGACCTTCACCACCGCTGAGGACTCCCAGCCCTCCGTGCAGATCCAGGTCTTCCAGGGTGAGCGCGAGATGGCCCAGCAGAACAAGGTCCTCGGCTCCTTCGAGCTCGGCGGCATCGCACCCGCCCCGCGTGGAGTGCCGCAGATCGAGGTCACCTTCGACATCGACGCCAACGGCATCGTGCACGTGACCGCCAAGGACAAGGGCACCGGCAAGGAGTCCACCATCACCATCCAGGACGGCTCCGGCCTCTCCCAGGAGGAGATCGACCAGATGGTGAAGGACGCCGAGGCCCACGCCGACGAGGACAAGAAGCGCCGCGAGGAGCAGGAGGTCCGCAACTCCGCCGAGTCCATGGTCTACCAGACCCGCAAGTTCCTCTCCGAGAACGAGGAGAAGGTCTCCGACGAGACCAAGACCAAGGTCGAGGAGGCCTCCGACGCTGTCGACGAGGCGCTCAAGGGCGACGACATCGAGGCCGTCAAGGACTCCGTCGAGAAGCTGTCCGCCGAGAGCCAGGAGATGGGCAAGGCCATCTACGAGGCCGAGGCCGCCGACGCTGAAGGTGCCGAGGCCGGTGCCGAGGGTGCGTCCGCGGATGAGGACGTCGTCGACGCCGAGGTCGTGGACGAGGACGACACCAAGTCGGAGGATGATGCCAAGTGACCATGCCCGACAACCCCGGTGACCCGTCGTTGACCGACGAGGAGTACACCTCGCCCGAGATGTCCGAGACCACCCCGGAGGAGGACGCCGTGTCGGACGCCGAGTCCGTCGACCCCGCTGTCGACGCCGAGACCGTCGACGCCGAGGAGTCCACCGAGGCCGGTGACGGTACCGAGGCTGCCGAGGCACTGGCCGGTGAGTCCGAGGACGGGGTCGCCGACACCGCGGACGCGGACATCGACGACTCCGGGGAACTCTCCGACGCCGAGATCCAGCTCGCCGAGCGCACCGCTGACCTGCAGCGTGTGACCGCGGAGTACGCCAACTACCGCAAGCGCACAGAGCGTGACCGGGTCGGCATCCGCGAGTCCGCCAAGGCGGAGATCGCCGCTGGCCTGCTCCCGGTCCGGGATGACCTGGACCTCGCCGAGCAGCACGGTGACCTGACCGGGCCGCTGAAGGCCGTGGCGGACAAGCTGGACTCCGTCCTGTCCTCGCTGAAGGTCGAGACCTTCGGCGAGGAGGGCGACGAGTTCGACCCGTCCCAGCACGAGGCGGTCCAGGACACCTCCACCGGTGACGACAAGGTGCTGGGCACCGTCCTGCGCAAGGGCTACCGCTCGGGCGACCGTGTGCTTCGTAGCGCCATGGTGGTCATCGGCGACAAGTAGGCCCCACCGGTTCTTCCCTGACATCCCCACTGCCCGGGGCGCGCATTCCGACCGGAAAGCGCACCCCGGGCCGTGGGGATTTCTGCAGTGGCGGGGGAGCGGGGCAGGGCGGCTACACGCTGCGGTAGTACTCCGCGCGGTAGACCTGCGACTCGGCGGCCTCCGGAACGGTCTTCTCACGGCGCTGGGCAAGGACACGGACCTGCGGGCGGTTCCCCTCCGCGGGGCTTCCGGCGGCGGAGGCCCACGGCACCGCCTCGTCCAACGGCATCGACCCGCCCATCTCGACCCGTTCGGTGAAGTCACCGGAGCCGACGATCACCGACTCCTCCTCGATGGCGCCGTTGACCTGGCGTCCCATCACGCGGAGTCCCAGACGGCCACCTGTGCCGTTGACGCCCTCGATGACCAGGGTGTCCCCATCGCGTTCCACTGTCAGGTCCGTCAGTTCCACGGACATGTCACCACTGACATCGGACGGTTCCACCACATCAGTCCCGATGTCGCCGGTGATGACCACCGGTGACGTGGTCACGGTGAACTGTTCACCGTCGAGGTCCAGTTCGGCGCCCAGCACACTGTGCACCGACGACACCCCGGGGACCGCGACCTGCAGGGACCCGCCCTCCGGAACCAGCCACGGCTCGGGGTGGGGGAAGTAACTCTCCGCGCCGTGGTCGGGGTTGTGGAGGTAGCCGTCCTGCCGGCTCCACAGCACCCAGAACACGTCACCGTCGGAATCGGAGAAACGCAGCCCACGCAGGTCCGGGTGCGGCGACTCGACCCAGCCGAGGAACTCCGCCCCGTCGAGCATCTCCGCGGCGTAGGCGAAGGCGGGCAGGGACGGCTTCGGTGAGCGGTCGCTGTGCAGCAGCCCGTAGTGGTACTCGCTCTCCACCGGGTCCACGCCGAGCTTGTCGTGCCACAGGCCGTCGGCGAGTTGGAACCAGTGCGTCCCGGTGGCGCCCTCCGCCTTGGCCAGCATCAGGGACAGCAGGACGGAGTCCGCCGAGGTGCGTTCATCGTCGTACCACCAGGCGTTCGGCCGGGTGCAGGCGTAGCACTCGGTGAGCCACAACTCGGTGACCGCGTCGTCGGAATCCGGCCCACCGTCCTGTTCCGCGTGGCCGTCGAGGTAGGCCCGGGCCACGCGCACCTGGCCGAGGAAGTTCCAGCGTCCCCCGTCGTAGTCGGCGACGTAGTTGCCGCGGCCGGCGTGCTCGGCGATACCGTCGAGGGTGTCCCAGCCCCCGTTGTCGTGGATGGCGTCGAGGAACTCCTCGTCCCAGCCGGCCAGGGCCATGGCGATGAGTTTCGCGTCCACCCCGCGGCGGTTCATCTCGGCGCGGAAGGGGATCAGCCAGTCGTTGGTGTACTCGGTGGCGAGTTCCGTGGAGTCGGTGCCGTCGATGTTCCACTCGTTGAGCAGTTCGTAGTGGCCGACCCCGGCCTCCTCGCCGCGGTCGATGTTGGATGTCGCCCACTCGGTGAACGTCTCGCCGCCGCCCTCCATGCGCTCGTCGCTGAACTTCCCGGGGGCGCCGGCGGGCTGGATTGCTGTGCGGATGTCCAGGTCCTCCGCCTGCTCGGCGGTGAGCCAGGGGTTGCGCAGGTGCTTGATGCCGATGCGCTGCCACAGCGCCCGTTCGTCCCCGGGGGACTCCAGCCCGGCGGACTGGGAGCCGGAGGCGACGGTGGAGAAGCCACTGAGTCCGACGATCGACTGTTCCGGCGGACCGTACCCGTACTCCGGCCACACGGCAGCGGCGGTCCGGGCGAAGGAGTCCGAGCAGGTGGCCTCGATCGCGCACCAGGAGCGGGGCCCGGGCAGGTCGATGGTGATGTCGGTGTCGGTGTAACGGTCACCGTCGGCGATCTCCACGGTGTGGGAGGAACGGTGGATCTCCTCACCGGTGAAGTCGCGGGCGACGACCTCGACTTCGGAGGTGCCGCTGCCGGCGACGCCGACGGTGAAGGTCTGTTCACCACCGTCGGTGAGCACGTTGTAGGTTCCCGGACCTGTGATGTCGACGGTCGGGTCGGGGATCCCGGGCCCGCCGAGGACCGCCCCGGCGATCATCGGACGCCCGGATTCCACGAGGTCGCGCGCGGTTCCCACGCCGCGGTCGGCGCGGAACACAACCCGCGACCGCCAGATTCCGTCGTTGCCGCCGTCACCGTCCTCCGGTGCGCCGGGAGGGGCGTTGAGCATCGATTCGCTGCGCGAGCGGGAGCCCGGGACCGACAGGCAGCCGCAGATCCGCTGCTCGGCGCCGTCGGAGTCGGTGCCGGCGTCCCAGTCCGCGAAGTAGAGCTCGGTGACGCGTTCCTGGAAGGGGACGCCACCACCGGGGTCACGGGCCCAGCGCGTCGCCGGGACGTGGAGTTCCTGTTCGTCGGAGGCGTCCACGAGGGTGCGGTAGATCCCCCCGCCGCGCAGCAGGGCCCGACCGTCGTCACCGTCCTCGAAGCCGGTGCCGGGGGTGGTGAACTCCCAGTCGGCGGTGACCTGCTGGCCATCGGCGCTGTAGGTGACCGCCGCGGTGTAGTCGGTGTCGGTGACCGTGAACTCGACCCGGACCGGTCCCGGCCCCGGTTCGCCGTTGCCGGGGTCGTCGACCGTGGCCTCGCGGGTGCCGATCGAGGAGGTCAGCCGGTACCCGTCGAAGTGGACGAGCTCCCGTCCGTCACCTGTCAGGACGGTCACACGGCCCGGGTGGTCGTTGCCGCCGACCTGCAGCTGGAGGGGGCCGGGGTCGACCGCCGTGGGCCGGTCGGGGAGATCGTTGCCGGAGCCCACCCCGCTACCGTCACCGTCGTCCTGCAGCAGCATGGTGCCGCCGACGGCGACTGCGCCGAGCCCGATGACCCCCGCCCCGCCAGCGAGGAAGGAGCGGCGGCTGACGGCGTTGCGCCGGCCCACGGTCCTGCGTCCTGACGTCCTGCGTCCCGAATGCGAGTGACGCGCCACCTTAGTCCTCGTCCCCGTCGGTGTCCCCGGTGTCGATGTCGTCGATGCCGCCGCCGTCGTTGAGGCGGGCCATCAGGTGGTCGTCGGGGAACACCTGCAGCACCCGCTGACCGTCGTCATTGGTGCTGATGTCGGTGAACGCGGTGAAATCGCCGTTGTGGGACAGGTGCAGCCGTGGTGAGAGCGGCCCGGGATTGTCGGAGAACTGGGTGAGGGCGACGGAGGTCATGGTGTTGATGCCTTCCAGCAGGTCGTGGCCGGTGCTGACCTCTCGGACCAGCATCAGGTGCCGGTGGGGCAGGGCGACGATCACGCCTTCGGAGGTGTCGACCTGCGGTACCCAGCGGGTGAGTAGTTCGTCGAGGAACAGTGGTGCGCTGGCCAGGAAGAAGGTCTCGGACTCGATGACCCAGAACCGGGCCCCGGGCTCCTCGCCCTTGATCGGGTTGGTGTCGACCTTCGCGTCGACGAGCTCCTGCCAGGTGTTCCGGTAGCCGACGCGGAAGAGGTCGTCGAGTTCGGTGTGGGACGCGGTGCCGTGGGCCGCCAGGGAATCGTCATTGAGGGTCATCACCGAGGCCGGCGTGTCCAGGACCAGGGCGACCCGCAGATCGCCGGCGAAGTCATGGGAGGCGTCGGCGAAGGTCGGCGGGACCGGGGGAGTGGAACTGTCGTCGGCGGTGTCAGTGATGGATTCCAGCGCCTCGGCGGACACCAGCCGTGCCTTGAGCTGGCGCAGGAAATCCGCGTCCGGGATGTTGTCGACATCGACGTCGGTGACAACGGTGCTGACGAAGTTCCTGATGAACTCGGTGAGCTCCTCGGGCGGCGCGTCCTCGGCGGCGTTGGCGATCTGCAGGGACAGGTTGTCCAGGCCCACGAGCCGTGGGGAGGCGTCGGGGGTGCCCTCGGGGCGTGCGGCGATGTAGCCGTCGGGACGCCAGGACGTGTCGAAACCTTCCTCGTGGAGGAAGCGCATGGTCTCCTCGCGCAGCAGGTCAGCGCGCTCTCGGGACAGGTGCGGGTACATGTCGTCCGGGCTGCCCGGATCGACGACGCGCTCGACCTGTGGTGTCGGCTCGGGATGGTCGGCCCGATGAGCGCCGGACCGCTTCCTGCCGTGTCTGGAGAACATGACATCTCACACTAACAGCCGGGAATGGCGGGTGCCCGGCGTGCGTTGGAGAGGATAGACCTTAGCGTGATAGGCTCAAGTTTCACGGGAGCGCAACAGAGAGGAACCAGGTGGCTCAGAAGGAGTGGATCGACAAGGACTACTACGCCGACCTCGGTGTGTCATCCACCGCCGATGCCGAGGACATCAAGAAGGCGTACCGGAGGATCGCCAGGGACAACCACCCTGACGCACACCCCGGGGACACGGTCGCCGAGGACCGCTTCAAGACCGCGTCCGAGGCCTACTCCGTGCTCGGGGACAAGGACAAGCGCGCCGAGTACGACGAGCTCAAGCAGATGGCGGCCAGTGGCGGCTTCGGTGGCGGGCTCGGCGGCTTCGGCAGTCACGGCAACGGTTTCGGCGGAGGCTACAGCGGCCCGACCAGTGCCGGAAGCACCTCCGAGGGGTTCGACCTCGGTGACCTGTTCAACCGCGCCGGTGGTTCCGGCGGGGGCTTCGGCGATGTCTTCGGCGACATGTTCGGTGGGGGTTCCGGCGGGCCCGGGGGCGGACGCGGGCGCCAGCGCACCCAGCGGCGCACCCGCGGTGCGGACGTCGAGACCGACATCACCCTGGACTTCCGCGAGGCGACCAAGGGCGTCACCGTCCCGATCCGGCTGACCAGCCCCGCCGCCTGCACCACCTGCCACGGCTCCGGTGCGACCCCCGGTACCAGCGCCGTGAGGTGCGGCACCTGCTCCGGCTCCGGCATGGTCTCCGAGAACCGCGGTGCCTTCGGGTTCTCCCGCCCCTGCGGCGACTGCGGCGGCACCGGCACCCGTATCGAGGACCCCTGCAACGACTGCGGCGGCACCGGACGCGTCACCCGCACCCGCACGATCACCGTGCGGGTGCCCGCCGGCGTGGTCGACGGCCAGAAGGTCCGGCTCGCCGGCCAGGGTGAGGCCGGGGAGCGGGGCCGTCCCGCCGGTGACCTGTTCGTCACCGTCCACGTCCGGTCCGATGACCTGTTCACCCGCAGCGGCGACGACCTGAAGATGACCGTCCCGGTGAGCTTCACTGAACTGGCCCTCGGCGGCACCGTCACCGTCCCGACCCTGGACACCAAGGTGCGGGTCAAGGTGCCCGCAGGCACCGCCGACGGCACCACGCTGCGGGTGCGCGGACGCGGCGTGGCCAAACGCAACGGAGCCTCCGGGGACCTGCTGGTGACCGTGAAGGTCGCGGTACCGAAGAACCTCGATGAGGGCGCGGCGAGTGCGCTGCGTCACTACGCTGAGGAAGAGAAGCGGACCGGGTTCGACCCGCGCGCGGACTGGTCCGGTAACTGACATGCGGCTGGTGATTGGTGATGAGTGAGCGGGACGGCAGAGGACGCAGGGAGCGTGAAGTGTTCGTGATCTCCGTCGCCGCGGAGATCACGGGAATGCACGCCCAGACCCTGCGTACCTACGACCGGATGGGACTGGTGTCCCCCGAGCGCACGAGCGGTGGGGGACGCCGGTACTCGCAGGACGACATCGACCAGTTGCTGGAGATCCAGCGGCTCAGCCACGACGACGGTGTGAACCTCGCCGGTATCCGGTCGATCATCGAACTGCAGCGCAGGGTGGAGGACCTAGAGCAGGAGAACGCCGGTCTGCGGCGGCGGGTGGCGGCCGCGGAGAAGGAGGCCGGGGGCGTGGCGGGACGCCACGGGGAGATCGTCCACGTGCCGCGGTCGACCGCCGTGGTGCTGTGGGAGCAGCGGCGTCGCCGGCGGGCCGGGGACGACGACTCGTGAGCGGTTCGACCGCCAGGAAGTGGAAGTTTCGCACCGCGCCGGGCGCTTGTCCCGTAAAAACCGCTGGTCATTGAATCTGACCGCTTGCGGCTGGTGCGAAAGTTGGGTGAGTGGGGTGGGCGGGGGTCCGGTAAACGGGGGTAACGACGGTGACCATGATTGCCGTGGTCGGAGCGGATACGTTTCATGGGGGTATGGGAAACGTCATCGACATCCGTGGTCTGGTGAAGAAATTCGGCTCCTTCACCGCTCTCGACAGGCTTGATCTGGAGGTCGCCGAGGGGGAGATCCACGGCTTCCTGGGACCCAACGGTGCCGGGAAATCGACCGCGATCAGGGTGCTGCTGGGTCTCCTGAAAGCGGATGGAGGGAAGCTCAGCGTCCTCGGGAAGGACCCGTGGAAGGAGGCCACTGCCCTGCACCACCGGCTGGCCTACGTCCCCGGGGACGTCGCCCTCTGGCCGACCATGAGTGGCGGGGAGGCCATCGATCTGCTCGGGAACCTCCGTGGCGGCCTCAATTCGACGCGTCGCACTGAGCTGCTGGACCGGTTCGAGCTGGACCCGACCAAGCGCGGTCGGCAGTACTCCAAGGGGAACCGGCAGAAGGTTGCGTTGGTCGCGGCACTGTCCTCGGACGTGGAGCTGCTGATCCTCGATGAGCCGACCAGCGGGCTGGACCCGTTGATGGAGAATGTCTTCCAGGAGACGGTGCGCGAGGCCGCGGACCGCGGGGCGACCGTCCTGCTGTCCAGCCACATCATGAGCGAGGTCGAGCAACTCACCGACCGGCTCACCATCATCCGCGACGGCCGGACCGTCGCCTCCGGTTCATTGGCGGACCTGCGTGGGACGGTCCGCTCGACCGTCACCGCCTCCGTCCGCGACCTCCCGGAGGGAGGGGAGGACGGTCTGCGGGACGCACTCAGCGCTTTCGACGATGTCCAGCTCACAGGTACCACTGTCACCGGCCATGCCGAACAGGAGCGGATCAGTGAGGCGGTCACCCAGGTGACCGCCCTGGGACTGGAATCGATCCAGGTTGACCCGCCGTCGCTGGAGGAGCTGTTCCTGCATCTCTACGAGGACGACGCCCGCGAGGACGATGTCGTGGAGCCGACGTGATGGAGCGCACCGACCACCCTTGGACCGGTACCTGGTACCTGTGGCGTGCCGCCATCCGCCATGACGGCCCCTCGATGCTGGTGTGGATGGCGTTCGTCCTGGTCATGACCGTGGTTCCCCCGGTTGTCTACCCGCTGGCGTTCCCCGGGGACGCCGACAGGATGCAGTTGGCCGGACTGGTGGAGTCCAATCCCGCCCTGAGCCTGATCCTCGGCCCCTCCTATGACCTGATGGGTACCGAGGGGTTCTCCGCCTGGGTCTCCCTGGCGATCGGCGGGTTCCTGGCGGCGATGTGCGCGATCTTCACCACCGCCCGGGTCACCCGTGGGCAGGAGGATTCCGGGCAGGCCGAGCTGCTGGCGTCCGGCGTGGTCGGGCGGGACGCCCGGCTGCTGTCCGGTGTTCTGCTGTCCGTCACCGGATCCACGGTGATCGGAGTGGTCGCCGGCGTCGTCGGGCTGGTGGCGGGGTCAGGCACACCGGCGCTGCTGACCGGGGCGACGTTCATCGCCACCGGCTGGCTGTTCACCGGGGTCACCGCCGTGGCCGCCGAACTCGCCTCGGACCGGCACACCACGACCACCATCGCGATGTCGGTCCTCGGCGTCCTGTACGTCCTGCGCGGACTGGCCTACTCGGTGGAGGCCCCGGAGTGGACGGTGTGGATCAACCCGATGGGCTGGCTGACCGAGACCGTGCCCTCACAGGAGAACCTGTGGTGGCCGTTGGCGCTGGTGGCCGCCTTGACCGTGGTGCTGTTCGTGATCGCCTTCCGCATCGACGCCCGGCGTGACTTCGGGCAGGGACTGATCGCGGGACGCCCCGGCCCGGAACACGGTCGGATGAAGGGCGTCCGCGCGCTGGTCATGCGGTTGAACCGGGGGTCGGTCATCGCGTGGTCGGTGACGTCGGTGCTGATCGGCTTCGTCCTGGGTTACTTCAGCACCACCGCCGGTGACATGGATGTCTCGGGCGGCACGATCACCGATGCGATGGTGGGCCAGATCGACCCGTCGGCGTTGGACGGGGACACTGATCCGTCCGCCCTGCTTGCCCGGGGGATGGTTGTGGGGCTGCTCGCCATGGCCGGGATGCTGATGGCGGTACCCGGGGTGCAGGCCATGGTGAAGACGGCCGCGGAGGAACGTGAGGACCGGCTGGAGCCGGTCATCGCCGCCGGTGCGGACCGGGTGCGGTACATCCTGGCGAATGCCGGGGTGGGCCTGCTGGTGTCCGCCGTGCTGCACATGGTGTCCGGTCTGGTCATTGTGGGGTTGGCGGTGAACGCGGACCTGGGCGTGGAGTTCGGTTCCGCGGCCGGGCAGGTGGCGGCGTCGCTTCCCGGGACGTTGCTGATCGTCGCTTTCGCGGTGGCCGTCATCGGGGTGTTCCCGAAGGCCCAGTTCCTGGCGTGGACGGGTGTGGTGCTGGCGTTCATGACCGAGATCCTCGGTTCGATCATGAACATGCCGCAGTGGCTGATGGAGATCGGCCCCTACAACCGGGTGCCCGATGTCATGACCGGTGACCCGTCGCTGGTGCCGGTGTGGGTGATGCTGGTGATCGTCGCTGTCCTGGTCGCGGTGGGTACCCTGGGGTTCCGCAACCGGGACCTGGCGAGGTAGGCCCCGCGCCGTCGGGGGACTAGCCGAAGATCTCCTGGATCTTCGTCGCCATGTTCATCGAGCTGTAGGCGTCGAGGCGGAAGGTGTCGTCGCCGAGCGCGTACACCTCGCCGTCGGACACTGCGTCATTGCCGCGCAGGCCGGAGTCGTCCTTGATCTCCTCGGCGACCCCGTCGTTGCCGGCGATGGCGAAGATGGTCTCGCCGCTCAGTGCGTCCGACAGGTTCTCGCGGGCGACCTGGATGATGTCGCCGCGGCTTCCCATGGACTCATCGCCCTGGACGTTCTCGGGCAGGTCGGCGATGGTGAAGCCGAGCTCCTCCAGCAGTCGGTTCTGGGCGGATTCCCTGGTGAAGACGTTGGCGCCGGACTGGGCGTCCTGGTAGACGAAGGAGCTCACGGGTCCGTCGGGCACGGTGATGGAGTCGGCGATCCCGGCGATCTCCGTGTCGAAGTCGTCGATGGCGTCCTTCGCCCGGTCCTCCAGGCCGGTGGCCTCGCCGAGCTGGGTCGCCACCCCCTGCCAGTCCTGGCTGCCGTAGTCGATGACGACGGTCGGGGCGATGTCCTCGAGCTGGTCGACGATCTGGGAGGCGGAGTCCTGGCCGCTCGAGGACACGACGATGAGGTCGGGGTCCTGGGTGGCGATGCTCTCCACGTCCGGCTCCCCGTTGTAGAGGGATTCGACGCCCCTCTCCTCGGCGACGTCGCCCCACTGGGTGAAGAAACCGTTCTCGTCGGCGAGATCGGTGTTCGCGCCGGTGGCGCCACTTCCGACCACGGGTGCGTCGATCGCCAGGAGGGATCCGGTGAGGGTCACGGAGGTGGACACGATGTTCTCCGGCTGCTCGGGGATCTCGACCTCACCGTTCTCGAACTCGACCGTGCGGGGCCATTCGCCGGAGTCGTCCGACGCCTCCGTGCCGTTCCCGCTGCCCGAGTCGCCGTCACCGTCGTCGTCGGAGCAGGCGGCCAGGCCGGCGGCGGTGAGGGTGGCGACGGCTCCGAGCGCGACGCTGGAGCGCAGTCGGCGGCCGGGGTCCTGGAGGCCCCGGCGGTTCGGTCGTGCGGGGAGGGACGGGAGGGATCGCATGCGGCGGGGTCCTTTCGATCGGCAACTGGCAGCGTGCGCTGTCATAGGTAAGCGATCCCTAAATTACTCTCCGGGGTGGCGGACGGTTCCGAGGGGTCGGTTCGGGACGCAGGCCGCTCCGTCTTCCCCTCCTACCGGTCAGCCGCATCCTCGCGCAGCACGTTCTTTCGGACCTTGCCGGTCGAGGTCCGGGGCAGTTCATCGACGATCCGGTAGTCGCGGGGCACCTTGTAGCCGGCGATGAGTCCGCGGCAGTGGTCGATGACCGAGCGCTCCAGTGAGCTGTCGGCGTTCTCCCCTGGTGTGATGACCACGAAGGCGCAGACCCGCTCGCCCCACTTCTCGTCGGGCGCGCCGACCACGGCGACGTCGTCGATGGCGGGATGGCTGATGATGGCCTGCTCCACCTCGATGGTGGAGATGTTCTCGCCCCCGGAGATCACCACGTCCTTCGACCGGTCGAGGATCTGGATGTACCCGTCGGCGTGCTTCACGGCCAGGTCACCGCTGTGGAACCAACCGCCGGTGAAGGCCTCAGTGGTCGCGTCCGGATTGTGGAAGTACTCCTTCATCACCCCGTTTCCGGTCAGGACGATCTCGCCCATGGTCTCCCCGTCGGAGGGGACGTCGTGGAGCACCGTGTCCGCCGGGGCGCCGTCGGGAACGGTCTCCACGACGCGGGCGTCGGAGCTGGTGATCATGGGCACACCCTGGCGGGCCTTGAGCCTCGCCCGGTCGGCGACGGGGAGGTCCTGCCACTCGGGCTGGGGTTCGCAGACGGTGTAGGGGCCGTAGCTCTCGGTGAGGCCGTAGACGTGGGTGACATCGATGCCGAGGTTCTCGCACGCCTCAATCACGGTGGGGCTGGGCGGGGCTCCCGCGGTCACCACCGACAGTCCGTCCGCCTGGTGGGCCTCATCCGCGCCCACCAGAGCCGTGAGGACGGCCGGAGCCCCGCAGAGAGCGGTAACGCCCTCGTCGTCGATGAGCCGCCATATGTCGGCACCGCGCACGGCGCGCAGTGCGACCTGGGTGGCGGACACCGCCATCGCGGCCCAGCCGGTGCACCAGCCGGAGCAGTGGAACATCGGCAGCGTCCACAGGTAGACGGTGCGGCGGGAGAACGCCTGCGTGGTGATCTCACCGAGGGCGTTCAGGTAGGCACCGCGGTGGGTGTACACCACGCCCTTGGGTCGTCCGGTCGTCCCGGACGTGTAGTTGATCGCGATCGGGGCGTCCTCGTCGTCGACGGCGAAGGGGAAGGTGGTGTCGTCGTCGTCCTCCCCGTCCTGGTGGATACCCTCGTCGAGGAACTCGTCGAAGGTCGTCACGGTACCGGCGTCCGGGTGCTTCGGCTGCGGCTGGGTGCCGTCGGCGTTGTGGATGAGCACGAACGAGTGCACCAGGCCGGCGGACCCGAGGGTGCGGCGGGACGCCAGGATCAGGTCCTGTTCACCGAGGAGGATGCTGATACCAGCGTGGTCGCAGATGTAGCGGACCTCGGCCGGGGCGAGGCGGGTGTTGATCGCCACCAGGACGCCACCGGCCAGGGGGACGGCGAACTGGGCGAGGAGGGCCTCGTAACTGTTGGAGGCGAGCATGCCGACACGGTCGCCGGGTTTCAGGCCGCGTCGTCGAAGGGCGCGGGCCATACGCAGGGCATCGGCGCGCATGGCCGCGAAGGTGATCCGGCGGGGGCCGTCGACGCAGGCGGTCTTCCCGGGGTGGATGCTGGCTGAGCGGTCGAGGAAGCGCAGCGGGGTGAGGTTGGCGTCGAGGCCGGATCTGGGCATGGGGATGTTCCTTTTGTGAAGGGAAATGTACCGTACCGAGGGTAGCCGTGACTTGGGTCACGTCAAGTCAGTGTCGCCGTACGGAGACATTTCTTCGTGTAGCCAATTGACGACATATGATAGTGTCGCCGTATGGAGACATTGGCTGTCCATCGTCCGGATGATCTGGGGCCCGCGCTCCGCGAGGTCCGGCTGGAAAGAGGGGTCAGCCAGTCAGCGCTGGCGAGTGACGCTGGTGTTGGCCGGCAGTGGTTGAATGCCTTCGAAATGGGGTACAAGTGGACCGCGCCGCTGGATATGGTGATGCGGGTTGCCGCGGCCCTCGCTGTGACAATGGTCCTGGAACCGGCGTCACCTGCTTGGGACGAGGACGGCAATGATGGTGAGCCGGAGATTGACCTGAACGATGTGCTCAACCAGGTGATGCGCTGATGACTGGGATACCGGATGACCGGCTCCTCCATGTGGTCATGAATGGGAGGGTGGTCGGGGACATACAGCGCACCGGCAGTAGGAAGATGCGTCTTCGTTATGGAGATGGGATGTCGGCAAGAAGTACGCCACTGTCCGTGTCAATGACGGGCCCCTCCGGACGCTTCCGGGAGTCGGTGCTTGTTCCCTGGTTGGATGGCCTGTTGCCGGATCGGCCTGAAACGGTGAGGCAGTGGCGCCGACAGTTCGGGATTCGGAACGACGACAGTACCTTCGCGTTGCTCCGCTTCATCGGGGAGGATGTCGCCGGCGCAGCTCAGTTCCTCCGTCCAGAAAGGCTCAATGCAGTGCTGGGACAAGCAGGAAGTGTGGAAGCGGTCAGCAGCATACGCATCGCGGACATGCTCCGGCGCGCCCAGATGGATATCCCGGTCACTGCCCTGCCTGGTCCGGAGGGAAAGTTCTCGCTGGCTGGCGCACAGTCCAAGATAGCGCTCCACAGGATGGACGAAGGATGGGCGAATCCGTTGGGTGCAATTCCGTCGACTCATATTGTGAAACCGGCGATCCCGGGCATGCAGGATCAGGACCTGGTGGAGGCCGTGACGATGCGGGCAGCGAGAACATTGGGGCTCAGCGCTGCCCGAACCAGCATTGCGGATTTCGGCGACGTACGTGCCCTTGTGGTTTCCCGCTACGACCGTGTTCAGCAGGACGGAGGGAAATGGGTTCGGGTGCACCAGGAGGATATGTGCCAGGCGTTGGGCGTCCCGCCATTCAGGAAATACGAGAAACAGGGTGGCCCACCGGCAGCCCTGGTCGCTGACCTTATCGGCAACGTCAGTAGTGAGGCTCAAGAGGATAACCGCCACTTTGTCCAAGCGTTGATCTTCAATTGGCTGGTGTGCGGAACTGATGCCCATGCCAGGAATTACTCACTTTTGTTGAGTGGGTCATCGGTGAGGTTGGCTCCGTTGTACGACCTCAACTCGCATCTCGCCTACACGGACGGTGCCAGCAGTGAACTTTCTATGAGCATCGGGGGACGTTTTCGTGCCGCCCGAATCACTCCCGATGATTGGGCCCGGCACGCGGGGGTGCTGCATGTTGATTCGGAATGGATAGGTGCGGAGGTGGCGCGTCAGGCGAGGCTCCTGCCTGCGGCACTGCGTGAGGCTGCCTCCTCTGCGGATATTGCCCGGTATGACAGTGCAGTTATCGCTCGGTTGCTGGACTCGGCGAACAACTGGTTGTCCCGGTGGTTCTAGCGGCCATCCACGACAAGAGCGGCTACGCCAGGACGGTCCCGCGGAACAGGGTGGTGGTCGGGCCACCGATCAGGACGTTCCCGCCCACCGGAGTGACCTGCACCCGTCCGGAACGCTGGAGGACGGTTCCCTGCGATGCGACGTACGGTCCCGTCACCTGCCCGGTCCGCACCAGCCACTGGCCGATCGAGGCGTTGAGTGAGCCGGTCACCGGGTCCTCACCACCCTCGATGAACGCGCGGACCTCGTAGTCGATGCCTCCCTCGCCATTCGTGCTGTCGGAGTACGGACCGACCACGCCGATCTCCAGGTCAGGGTGGGCGGAGAAGTCGGGCCGGAGGTTCAGGACGTCCTGCGCGCTCGGGAGCGCCACCGCTACCCACTGCGGGCCGTTGACCACCCACTGGTGGTCGGCAATGAGGCTGCGGTCGATACGCAGGACCTCGCAGATGCGGGCCAGGTCAGGCTCCGACACCGGCCCGGACCGGGTGGTCTCTGGCGCGGTGAAAGACAACGGCTCGTCGGGGGCATTGCTGATCTCCACGAGACCGGCACCGCACTCCTGGACAATGGTGCCATCCTGCTGTGGCGTCCCGCCGTTCTCCAGCCAGGCGTGGGCGGTGCCGAGGGTGGGGTGCCCGGCGAAGGGGAGTTCGGTGACCGGGGTGAAGATTCGGACGCGGTAGTCCGCACCGGCTGCGGCGGCGTCCTGCGAGGAAGGCAGGACGAAGGTTGTCTCTGAGAGGTTCGTCCACCGGGCGATGCCCTGCATCTCGTCGTCGGTCAGATCAGTGGCGTCGAGGATGACCGCCACCGGATTGCCACGGTAGGGCGTGGCGGAGAAGACATCGACCTGGGCGAAGGGGCGGGTACGCATGGTTGCCCAGGCTAGCAGTGGCCCCGCCGTCGATGGCGACGGCGATTACAGCGTCAGCGTCCCCTGCGCGATGAGCACCACCGCGACCACGGCCGCCACGGTCACCCCGCTGGCGATCACCCACTCGAAGGCGTTGAAGACCCGGCCGCCGGTGCGTCGGCGGGTGATGATGTAGGCGATCATGCCCGGAACGATCAGCACCATGCCCATCAGCACGTACTTCAGCTCCGCGGCGTAGAACAGCCACACCGAGTAGACGAATGCAAGGGAGCCGATCAGCAGGTGCGTGCGATTCGTCCGGGTGTCCACCGCCGGGCCGGAGAGGTCGAACTTCGTGCCCGCGTCCGGATGCGCCAACCCCGTACCGCGGGTGCACAGGAAGACCAGGTACAACGACGAGAACAGGTAGGGGATCAGGTACAGCGACGTCGCCAACTGCACCATCGTGGTGTACGCGGATTCGTTGAGGTAGAAGACCACGATGAAGCCCTGGATCACGATCGCGGAGAACAGTTGCGCCACCACCGGGGCGCCGCGCTTATTCACTCGGCCGAGAGCCTTCGGCAGCAGGCCGTCCTGAGCCATCAGCGTGATCGGCTCCGCACACAGCATCTGCCAGGACACGTACGCTCCCAGCACCGAGATGCACAGTCCGATCGACACGAGCGCCGCACCCCACGGGCCCACCACAAGCTCCAGGACCTCGGCCATGGAGTTGTCGCCCATCGCGGCAAGCTCCTCGCGCGGGGCGACACCGTAGGACAGGAAACTGACCATGATCAGTAGCAGGAACACGGTGAGGAAGCCGAGCAGGGTCGCCATCGAGACATCCTTGCGCTTGCGTGCCCGCCGCGAGTACGTAGATGCGCCCTCCACGCCGATGAACGCCCACACCGTGAACAGCATCATGCCCTTGATCTGGTCGGACATGCTGGACACCTCGTCGGCGTTGTCCCCGAAGGTCGCCGAGGATCCCCAGAAGTCCGTGGTGAAGACCTCCGGGTTGAAGCCGGCGAAGGCCACGATGCCCAGGAACGCGATGATCGGCAGCAGTTTTGCGCCGGTGGTCACCAGGTTCAGGACGGCGGCCTGGCGGACCCCACGCGACAGGATCAGGAAGATCAGCCAGTTCAGCCCGGAGACGAAGAACGCCTGCAGCAGCGACTGCTCGTCCTCGAACAGGGGGAGGAAGTACCCGAGTGAGCCGAAGAACAGGGTGGCGTAGCCGACCTGCGCGATGATGCTGCCCAGCCAGTAGCCCCAGCCGGAGGCGAAGCCCACGAAATCGCCGAGTCCGCCGCGCACGTAGCTGTACACGCCGGAGTCCAGGTGCGGCTTGCGGTGGGCCAGGGCCTGGAAGACGAAGGCCACGCACAGCATGCCGATACCGGTGATGACCCAACCGATCACCGCCGCGCCGGGCGAGGCCACCGAGGAGACGTTCTGCGGCAGGGCGAAGATGCCTGCGCCCACGCACGAGCCGACGATGAGCGACACCAGGGTCGGCAGGCGGACGGTGTCCTTCACTTTATTCACGGGGAGTCAGAGTATCCGGTGGCTGAAAACGCTGACGAATCAGATGCCCGTGGCACTGTTCAAATATGGGTACCCGTCGCGGTGACGACGACCATGATCATGGGAGTTCGTCGCGGTCGACCTCGGCACCTTTGTCACGGTCTTCACGAACGATGTCAGCGACTTCTTCGGCGGGAATATGCTTCCTCAGGTGAGCAGTACGCCCGAACATGGCGGCCTTGTCGTTGAAGTGAGACTTTCGACTAATGACCAGGTCAGCTCGAGCATCGTCGGACAGGAGCAGTTCCTTGAGTGATGGTGATGTCGTTTCGTCTTCCGACATGTGACGGTCCTCCCGATTGTTATGCTCATCATAGTGACAGGGGCAGTCAGGCGTTCAGTGGTCTTTCACCAGCGCACGGAGGTGTTCGAGGATCCCCGCGCCGTCCTGCGAAATGCCGTTGTGCTCCCACCGGTTGGTGACGTGCGGACGCAAGCCCCGGATCGTCGCGGCGGTCTCCATGGATAGTTCGAAGGGGACGAAGATGTCGTCCAGGTACACCGCGGCAGCGGTGGGTACCTCGGTGATACGCAGCTGGTCAGCATTGTAGAGCGGCGTCCAGTCGTCCTTCGCGGCGAGTAGGTCGGCGACAGCCTTCCACGGGCGTAGGACGGGATCCTCGTCGAACTGCCAGGGGAAGAAGTGCTCGGCGGTGAGGTAGGTGGGGTCATCCTCGCCGAAGCCGGGAATCTCCTCTCGGATGCGGTGCGCGGACCAGTTCGTTGCACCGCCGATGCCGTAGATCGACTCGTGGACCACGGCGTACAGCGGGGCATCGGCCACACTGAGATTCGCGGCGAGCTCGGTGAGGAACGGGGTGCGCAGGCGGCGACGTCCTGCCGTCCCTGGACTCCCCGGTACAGGACGGAACGGGTCCTCGAGGAGGTAGGCGAGTGCATCGAAGCCACCGGTGCGTCCCAGGTTCATGCCGATGGTGCGGAAGCGGCGGGACGTCAGCCGCTCGCCGGTGGGCATGAGCTCCTCGGTGTCGTCGAGGTGGTCGCAGATCTCCGTCACCCGGTCCTGTGCCCAGGGGAAACGGGTGTAGAAACGTTCGTTGCGCACGGCGGTCTTGGCGAAGGTGGCGCGGTAGACGTCGTCGACGCTGGTGCCCGTTGCGCTGACGTAGCCGGGGAGACCACCGGTGAAGAACGCTTCCTTCACTCCCTCGGGGTGGAACGAGAGGTAGGTGGTGATGCAGAAACCGCCGAAGGACTGGCCCAGCAGTGTCCACGGGGCCTCGTCGAGAGCGTGCCGGAGCAGCTCGGCATCCTCCACGATGCTGTCGGCGCGCAGGTGGGTGAGGTACTCGGCCTGGTCCGCCGGGGTGGCACCGAGAGCCTCGGGCGCAGCGACGTCCACTGGCGTGGACCGTCCGGTACCGCGCTGGTCGAACAGGATCACGCGGTAGTTGTTCAGGGCCTCGCCGAGCCAGCCGGACAGTGCGCCACCGTCGCCGTTCGCTGCAGGACGCGGCGCTCCATGGCCCGGGCCGCCCTGCAGGAACAGCAGGGCAGGACGGTCCTCGCCGCCGTCGGGGATGTACTCGCGGGCGTAGATGTCGATGGTGCGGTCACCGGTGGCGTTGTGGACCAGGGGCACAGTGAGGATGTGTTCCTTGACGGTGTGCCCGTGGCGGCGGGTGGAGGTGGTCGTGAGGTTCATGCCCCCAGTCCTACCGCAGCGGGGGCGGTGGGGTAGGCCCGCCTCCACGCCAGAGCTGCGCCGTAAGAACCGGAGCCGAAACTCTCGAGTTGAGTGTTCGGGATCCTCCGAATCGGCTCCCGTCTTTACATCGGGTCGCCCGCCGAGTCGCTCCTCGCGCTGACCATATTCTTGTGGGAATGGCATGAGCCTGCGACAGGGGAGGGAACATAGGGGTATTGAAGGGTGGATCAGTGTGGTGCAGGCGCTATGCGCAGGCTACTGAGTGGACCTTGCGGGAGGACCTCGAAGCGAAGGTAACTGGATGGCTGAATCTCACCGAACTCGGCGAAAGTAGACTGATCACTCGTACCGAGGTCCCCCTCGTTCGGGCGCTGGCGATGCGTGAGACGAACTGGGATGATGGACGACACTGATCACCTGAAAAGGAGCGGCGCAATGGTCGAGCGGGAGACCGAACGGGAGCGCGACCTGAAAGCCCAGATCCGCAGGCTCAAAGCGGAGACCGCCATTGCCGCGAATAACCACACCAACGACATCCTGCCCCGCTGGGTCTACGAGGATGCGGGCGCGGGCGTGCCCGACAATGCCACCGATGAACTCCAGATCATGCCGAAGAAGCGGTCGTGGCAGCGCTACAGGATCTCCCGCTCCAGCCGTGCGTAGCTGTCCTCCAGCCCGCTGACCATGCCGGTGGCGATGACCTGCTCGCGGACATCGGCGTCAGGGTATGTGATCAGGTAGTTCAGCAGCGTGCCGCCCTCGACGGGGGTCAGGGTCAACTCGTTGAGTGTCTGGGGACTGTTCTCCCCGTCCGGATCATCGGGCGAGACCATGGTTTCGGTGGTGACCAGGCGGTGCGGGGCGGAGATGTCCACCACCTCACCGGTGAATCCGAAGCGTTCGCCGGTGGCATCGTTCTGCCACTCCGAGCGGTAGGTGTCGCCGAGGGACGTGCCGGCCACGCACACTGGCATGCTCCATCCGTCCGGCCCGAGCTGCCACCTCTTCAGGAGGTCGGCGTCGGTGTTGGCCTGCCACACCTGCTCGACCGAACCGCGGATGATCCTCGAGACGCGGGCCTGGGTGTCCCCGATACGCTGCAGTTCGGTGGTGCGTCCTGCAGCGAAGGACGCGAGATCCTCGACGACGGCATCGATCTGGCCCATCGCGGCGCGCGTGCCCTCGACCATGCCCATGCCGGAGAGTTGCTCGAGCTCCTCCATCGAGTTGAACGTGGTCACCATGGTTAGCCGTGATCCCAACGCTGTCTCGGTGAACGTGAAGTCCATCTGCATCGAGGGCATCTGGGCATTGGGCGTGCCGTCCTCGCCGGCGAAGCCGTCGGCGACCACGAAGCTGTGCGGGGAGTCGACGCTGATCCATTGCCAGTAACCGCCGCTGCGGTCGCCCTCAGGCCCGGTCATGTAGTAGGTGCTCATGCCGCCGGGGAAGGCATCGTGCCTGGTGAAGGTGGCGGGGTACTCGGGTGGTCCCCAGAAGCGCTCGATCTGCCGGGGGTCGGTGTAGGCGTCCCAGAGGCGTTGGGCGGTGACGGTGAAGTCGGAGACGATGGTGAGTGTCAGTGCTTCCGGGTCTGTGGTGACTGAGGTGACGGGCATGGCGTGTGCCTTTCGGTTAGGGATCCTCTGCGAGGAAGGCGTCGAGCCGGTCGATGCGTCCGCGCCAGATGTGTTCGAAGTGCCCCAGCAGTTCCTGGGCACGACGGATGGTGTCCGGATTGCCGCGGATGATGCGTTCGCGGCCCTGGGGGATGCGTTCCACGAGCTCGGCGGCTTCGAGGACGCGGACGTGTTTCTGTACGGCGGCGAAGGACATGTCGTAGTCGGTGGCGAGGGTGGTCAGTGATGCCTCCTCGGAAAGCGTGCGGCGCACAATGTCCCTCCGCGTCCGGTCCGCGAGTGCGCGGAAGATGCGGTCGATGTCGTCATCGGTGAGATCATTCAGACTTTGTGAAACCATTTGGTTGTATGTTAGGGCGGCGTGCACATCCCGTCAAGGGGCACACTGCCGGCGCACTGTAGCCTCGTCGGCATGCTCCGAATCGCGACCGCCAATGTGAACGGGATCCGTGCCGCACGGCGGAGGGGCTTCGACGAGTGGTTGGCTGACCGCGATTGCGACGTCGTCGCCCTGCAGGAGGTTCGGGCGCAGCGCGACAAGTTGCCGGACGGGGCGTTCGGTAACTACTACGCGGCACTGGATACCGGCAGTATCCCCGGTCGTAACGGCGTGGCGGTCCTGACGCGACACGAGCCCGCCGCGGCGCGGTGCTGGAGTGGCTCGGCGCTCCTTGGTGGACCGGATTTCTCGTCCGGAACGCTTCGGGAGGTTCCGGCCCCGGACCGGGTGCCGCTCGCCAGGGCACTACGCCGCTTCGCCGTCGAGGGGCGCTACCTCGAGGTCGACCTCGCTGACCAGCCGGTCACATTAGCGTGCCTCTACCTGCCCAAAGGTGGGCTCCCTGCCGAGATGCAACGTCCGGAACGCATGCGCGAGGCGCCCGATGGGGGTTACCGGTACAACCGCAAGATGGGTTTTCTGGCAGGGTTCGAACGCTACCTCACGCGCACCCGTCGGGCGGCCGTTGCCGACGGGAGGGAGTTTCTCCTCATGGGCGACATGAACATCGCATACACCCGCCAGGACTTGGCGAACTGGCGACGAAATCAGAAGCATGACGGATTCCTCCCGGAGGAGCGCGAGTGGTTCGACCGGCAACTGTCGCCCCGCACCCTCGTTGACGTGGTCCGTCGCCTGCGTCCGGATGAGGACGGCCCGTATTCGTGGTGGTCCTGGGCTGGGCAGTCCTTCACCAAGGACGTCGGGTGGCGTATCGACTACCACCTTGCCACGCCCCGGCTGGCGCACTCCTCCGTCCGAGCGGAGGTGGACAGGGA
>NZ_JBQEDF010000034.1:0-35058 GCF_052107835.1 Corynebacterium sp. | reverse complement strand
TCACTTCCACCATCTGAAGGAGGATCGCCTCACATGGCGAACTACACCGCCGCCGACGTCAAGAAGCTGCGCGAGCTCACCGGTTCCGGGATGCTCGACTGCAAGAAGGCCCTCGAGGAAGCCACCGGCGACTTCGACAAGGCCGTTGAGATCCTGCGCATCAAGGGTGCCAAGGACGTCGGCAAGCGCGCCGAGCGCACCGCCGCGGAGGGCCTGATCGCCGTCTCCGGCAACACCATGGTCGAGATCAACTCCGAGACCGACTTCGTGGCCAAGAACTCCGAGTTCATCGAGTTCGCCAACCGCGTCGCCGAGGCTGCCGCCGCCGTGAAGGCCAACAGCCCCGAGGAGCTCGCCGCCGCCGACTTCGACGGCCAGACCACCGACGCCGCCCTGCAGGAGCTCTCCGCCAAGATCGGCGAGAAGCTGCAGCTGCGCCGCGCGGTCACCATCGACGGCGACAAGGTTGCCGTCTACCTGCACCACCGCTCCTCCGATCTGCCCCCGGCAGTCGGCGTGCTCGTCGCCTACACCGGTGACGACGAGGAGGCGGCAAAGGCCGCCGCCATGCAGGTCGCCGCACTCAAGGCGTCCTACCTCTCCAGCGAGGACGTCCCCGCCGAGATCGTCGCCAAGGAGCGCGAGATCGCCGAGGCCACCGCCCGCGAGGAAGGCAAGCCGGAGAAGGCCCTGCCGAACATCATCGAGGGTCGTCTCAAGGGCTTCTACAAGGACGCCTGCCTGCTGGATCAGCCGTCCGTCACGGAGTCCAAGAAGACCGTGAAGCAGGTCATGGACGCCGCTGGCGTCACCCTGACCGGCTTCGAGCGCTTCGAGGTCGGCCAGGCCTGATAGGCCCCGCGCCACCCCCGTACCGAACCCGCCGCCCCCGACATCCGTGGGATGGCGGGTTCAGTACTGTCCGGGGCCCCCGGACACGCTAGGATGAGCAGTCGGACAGGCACACGGGATGCACATCCCCGCCCCTGCAAGCCATCACCCTTCCCCTCACCCAACCGAAGTACCAAGGAGATTCCACGGTGACTGCCAGCGAGACAACCGGTTACAAGCGCGTGATGCTCAAGCTGGGTGGTGAAATGTTCGGTGGTGGACGGGTCGGGATCGACCCCGATGTCGTCGAGAACGTCGCCCGCCAGATCGCCGAGGTCGCCCGCTCCGGGGCGGAGATCGCCGTGGTCATCGGCGGCGGCAACTTCTTCCGCGGTGCCGAACTGCAGCAGCGCGGCCTGGACCGGGCCCGCTCCGACTACATGGGCATGCTCGGCACCGTAATGAACTGCCTGGCGCTGCAGGACTTCCTGGAGAAGCAGGGCATCGACACCCGCGTCCAGACCTCGATCAACATGGCGCAGGTCGCCGAGCCGTACCTGCCCCTGCGCGCGGACCGCCACCTCGAGAAGGGCCGCGTGGTCATCTTCGGGGCAGGCATGGGCATGCCGTACTTCTCCACGGACACCACCGCCGCCCAGCGTGCCCTGGAGATCGGCTGTGAGGTGCTGCTGATGGCCAAGGGCGTCGACGGCGTCTACAGCGACGACCCGCGCTCCAACCCGGACGCCGAGCTGTTCACCGAGATCAGCCACCGCGAGGTCATCGAGCGCGGCCTGAAGGTCGCCGACGCCACCGCCTTCAGCCTCTGCATGGACAACGCGATGCCGATGCTGGTGTTCAACCTCCTCACCGAGGGCAACATCGCCCGGGCGGTCGCGGGGGAGGGTATAGGCACCCTCGTGGCCACCGGGGGCAACTAGGGACACGGGGACGACTGGTAGATTCGTCTGTGGAAACGCATCACATGCGATCTACGGAGATAGAGGACAAAGAGGACAGCGATGATTGACGACACCCTGCTCGAGGCCGAGGACCACATGAGTCGTTCGGTGGACCACGTCCGGGAGGACCTGATGACCATCCGGACCGGTCGCGCGAACCCGGCGATGTTCAACGGGGTCTTCGCCGAGTACTACGGGGTGCGCACGCCGATCACCCAGATGGCCACCATCAGTGTGCCCGAGCCCCGGATGCTGATCATCAAGCCGTACGAGATGACGGTGATGGGCGACATCGAGAACGCCATCCGCAACTCGGACCTGGGGGTCAACCCGACCAACGACGGCCACGTCCTGCGCGTGACCGTCCCGCAGCTCACCGAGGAGCGTCGCCGCGACCTCACCAAGGTCGCGAAGTCGAAGGGGGAGGACGCCAAGATCGCGATCCGCAACATCCGCCGCAAGGGGATGGACGCCCTGTCGAAGATCCAGAAGGACGGTGACGCCGGCGAGGACGAGGTCAAGGCGGCCGAGCGGGAGCTCGACAAGGTCACACAGGAGTACGTTGGCCAGGTCGACGGTGTCGTCGAGTCGAAGGAAAAGGAGCTGATGGAGGTCTAGGCGGCCTTCATCAGTGACCCCGGAGACGCCGCGCCAGTGAACGCCGCGAAGAACACCGAACGAGAACACCACCGGCTCCCGCAGCCGAAGAACTCCGCCGGACGCAACCTCCCCGTCGCCATCGGGATGGGCGCTGCGCTCGGCCTCGTCGTGGTTTTCGGGCTGGTGGTCCCCTACGCCTGGTACCCGGTCGTCGCCCTCGCCATCGGCCTGGCGACCTACGAAGTGTGGTCGCGGCTCAAGGAGAACGGCTACCACCTCAGCCTCCCGGTGCTGGTGGTCGGCGGACAGGCCATGATCTGGCTGTCCTGGCCGTTCGGCGCGACCGGACTGCTGTCGGCGCTGGCGGCGAGCTCAATCGTCGCGACGGTCGTGCGGCTCTTCCACAATGGTCGCGCCTCCGCACCGGAGAACTGGCTGCGGGACGCCGGGTGCTCCCTGTTCGTCCTGACATGGATACCGCTGTGCGGTGCCTTCGGGGCCAACCTGTCGGTGATGTCCTACGAGGGGGTCAACGGCTGGGCGTTCATCCTGACCTTCATGCTCTGCGTCATCGCCTCGGACGTTGGCGGGTACGCGGCCGGCGTCTTCTTCGGCAGCCACCCGATGGTCCCGGCGATCAGCCCGAAGAAGTCCTGGGAGGGCTTCGCCGGCTCCGTGGGTCTCGCCGCGGTGGTCGGCGTGCTGTGCGTGCTCTTCCTGCTGAAGCAGACGGACCCGGTCTACTACCTGCTGGGGCTGCTGCTCGGGGCGGGGCTGGCGGTGTGCGCCACCCTCGGCGATCTGGTCGAGTCGCAGTTCAAGCGGGACCTGGGTATCAAGGACATGTCGCAGATGATCCCGGCGCACGGGGGACTGATGGACCGCCTGGACGGGATGCTCCCGGCGGCGATGCTGGCGTGGATCGTCCTCACCGCCCTGGGCGCGTCCTAGGAGCGTCGGGCCCGGGTACGTCTTCGGGTCTCACAACTGCGGGTGTCCGCCAGTAGCGAGTCTGCGTGGATAGGGATCCGGGAGTCACCACCGGCAACTCCGCACCGCTTTCGGCACGTTGACTTAAGTCGACGACGCCAAAGCGGTGCGGAGTTTCCGACTGAGTTGTCCGTTTGTACTCCAGTGCCCCTCCGGTACTGGGCAGGCTCGTGCAGTCCGGGGCAGGACCCTTCCGGCCCAGCGCAGCGGTGCACCCCGTGCTACGCGCGGGCACGATGAACGAGTTGACGAGCCACGCTCCCAGCGCAGCGTCTAGCGCTTGCCCTTGCGTCCCTTCAGTCCCTTGCGGGACGATCCGGACGTGTTACCGGGGTGACTTATCTGGCGGCGCAGCTGGAGCATCCGCACTCCGCCCACACATCCCATGACAAGTGCTCCGCCGATGGCGGCGATCAGCATGCCCACACCGATGGGGAAGTTCCACTCCCACGCGAACAGGCTCAGCCGCACCGAGTCGAGGTTCTGCAGGATGAACACCAGCAGCAGGATCAGGATGACCGCGCCGATGATCAGACCGACCCATGTGCTGCCGGCCATCGATCCGGCGACCTTGTGGGATTCCGTCGACCCCGTGGCGACGGGTGCCGCGGATCCCGCGGTGGCGTCGGAGTCCCCGTCGTCCGCACCGGTGGACTCCGGGGACTCGGCCGGCTCGATCTCCCGGGACTCCAGGTCAGCGGGGTCGCTGAGTTCGCTGCCGGTGTCGGCGGGGAACTCACTGGTCTCGCCGACGACCGGGATGTCGGGGGACTCGGGCATGTCCGGGGCGGACAGGTCGTCGCGGTTCTCGTTTTCCGGGGATCTCGTCATGTACGACATTGTAGGTGCACGAGGTCCGCCGGGTCGCCCGGCTGTCGCCGCGATGTGCGGATACTACCCCCGACGTGCAATAATTGGCGTCTTATGACTAGCACGGCACAGACGGTACAACTTCAGTTCAAGGCCCCCACCCGGGGCATGCCCCCCACCCACCTCGCTGACCTCACCGACGGGGAGGTCAAGGACGCCGTCAAGGAGGCCGGCCTGCCCGGGTTCCGAGCCAACCAGATCGCCCGGCAGTACTACGGGCGCCTCGAGGGCGAGCCGGCGCAGATGACCGATCTTCCCGAGCCGCTGCGTCCCACCGTGAAGGACGCACTGTTCCCCACCCTCATGGACCCCGTGCGCCATGTCTCCTGCGATGAGGGCCAGACCCGCAAGACCCTGTGGAAGCTGCACGACGCGACGATGCTGGAGTCCGTCCTGATGCGCTACCCGGACCGGGCGACGCTGTGCATCTCCTCCCAGGCCGGCTGTGGCATGGCCTGCCCCTTCTGCGCGACCGGGCAGGGTGGGCTGGACCGTAACCTCTCCACCGCCGAGATCGTCGAACAGGTCCGCGCCGCGGCGAAGTCGATGCGCGACGGCGAGGTCGAGGGCGGCGAAGGACGCCTGTCCAATATCGTCTTCATGGGGATGGGTGAGCCGCTGGCCAACTACAAGCGGGTGGTCAAGGCCATCAGGCGCATCACCTCCCCGTCACCGGAGGGCTTCGGGATCTCGGCACGCAACGTCACGGTCTCCACGGTGGGACTCGCACCGGCGATCCGCAGGCTCGCCGACGAGGGTATGCACATGCGCCTGGCCGTCAGCCTGCACTGCCCGGACGATGAACTGCGTGACACGCTCGTGCCGGTGAACAACCGGTGGTCCATCGAGGAGGTCCTGGACGCCGCCCGCTACTACGCGGACAAGTCCGGACGCCGCGTCTCCATCGAGTACGCGCTGATCCGCGACATCAACGACCACCCGTGGCGCGCCGACCTGCTCGGCAAGAAGCTGCGCGGTGCGCTGGGCAACCAGGTGCACGTCAATGTGATCCCGCTGAACCCCACCCCGGGGTCGAAGTGGGACGCGTCCCCGAAGCCGGTGCAGGACGAGTTCGTCCGCCGGGTCAATGAGCAGGGCGTGGCCTGCACGGTGCGCGACACCCGTGGCGAGGAGATCGCCGCGGCCTGCGGCCAGCTCGCCGCCGAGGAGTAGTCGGGCAACGAGACATCCCCACCACCTGGGGAAGGTGGTGGGGATGTCGTCCGGGGGAGGGGAGGAACCCTGAGGAACCCTAGTGGTGGGCCAGACCGTGCTTCGGGGTCTCGATCTCCTTGAGGCCGTCGACGCCCTCGCCCGGCAGGTTCCAGGCGCGCAGGTCCGCGGTGGTCAGTTCAGCGTAGACACCGGTGAGGTTCTTCTGGTCCTCGGCCCAGTTGGGCTCGTGGTGGCCGACCGGCTTGTTGTGGGCGCTGACCGTGGCGATCGACTTCCTCGGGGTGTGACCCGGCGCCGAGTGCCGGGCGTAGAGGAACACCCCCAGGAGCGTTCCCACACCGAGGGCGACCAGCCAGATGTTCTCGACGTTGCCGTGGTGGTTTCCGAAGAGCATGCCCAGCAGGAACAGGCCGCCGATGGTGCCGGTGATGATGGTCGCCCGACGGGGGAACTGGTGCCAGCCCCAAGCCGCGGAGGGCTCGTCCTCCGTCGACACACCGTTGTACACTTCCACCTTCGTGCTGTGGTCAGCCACTTCGTGTTCCTCCTGAACTAGGACGGCAGTTGTCACCTGCCGCATGACGTGGCACCTATTCTTGCATATCCACGCGTGCGGGCGGACATTCGGCACGCACGGCTTCCCCCGAATGTGTTCCACGCAGGCTCCCAGGGACCCGGCAGGGTCGTGTGGAACAATGGGCCGGGTGAAGAAACGCGTAGTGGTGCTCGGCAGCACCGGATCCATCGGTACCCAGGCCCTGGAGATCATCGCGGACAACCCCGGGCGCTTCGAACTGGTGGGGGTGTCCGCACACGGGACGAAGCCGGACCGTCTGCTCGACCAGGTCCGGCAGTTCGGCCTGGCCCCCGGCCAGGTGGCGGTGGCCAGCGACCGCACCGCCGACGAGATCGACCGCGAGCTCGACGGCCACGTGATCCGCGGCACCGACTCGGCGAGCCGCCTGGTCGAGGAGTCGGGGTTGACCGGGGAGGACGTCGTCCTCAACGCCCTGGTCGGCTCACTGGGGCTGAAGGCCACACTCGCCACCCTCGACGGGGAGGCGCGTCTGGCCCTGGCGAACAAGGAGTCCCTGGTCGCCGGCGGTGACCTGGTGCTGGACGCCGCCTCGGACGGCCAGCTCGTCCCGGTCGATTCGGAGCATTCGGCGATGGCGCAGTGCCTGCGCGCCGGACGCCACGATGCCGGGGTCAGTGAGGTCTCCCAGCTCGTGCTCACCGCATCCGGCGGGCCGTTCCGTGGGTGGTCGCGCGAGGAACTGCAGGACGTGACACCACTGCAGGCGGCGAACCACCCGACGTGGTCGATGGGGCAGATGAACACCCTGAACTCCTCGTCGATGGTGAACAAGGGCCTGGAACTCATCGAGGCCTCGCTGTTGTTCGACGTCCCGGCGGAGAGGATCGCGGTGACGGTCCACCCGCAGTCCGTCGTCCATTCCATGGTGACCTTCACCGACGGTGCCACGATCGCGCAGGCGTCGCCGCCGTCGATGAAACTGCCGATCAGCCTGGCACTCGGGTGGCCCGACCGGGTGCCCGGTGCGCAGACCTCCCTCGATTTCAGCACCGCGTCCACCTGGGAGTTCGAACCGTTGGACGATGCGTCCTTCCCCGCCGTCAAGCTCGCCAGGGAGGCGGCGACCGCCGGAGGCTGCACGCCCGCGGTGTACAACGCGGCGAACGAGGAGGCTGCCGTGGAGTTCCTGACCGGGACGCTTCCCTTCCCGCGGATCATCGACACGATCGACGCCGTGCTGCAGGAGTGCGGCGGGTTCACCGGGCGCCCGGACAGTATCGAGGACGTGCTGGCCGCGGAGCGCGCCGCACGCAACTGCGCGCAGGAGAGGATGGCCCAGTGGATTTCTGGCTAGGCGTCCTGCTCTTCGCCCTCGGCATCGGTGTCACCATCGCCCTGCACGAGGCCGGCCACATGGTGGCCGCACGGATGTGCGGCATGCGCGTGCGCCGCTACTTCATCGGCTTCGGCCCCACGGTGTGGTCCACCACGCGCGGGCACACCGAGTACGGCCTCAAGGCCGTCCCCCTCGGCGGGTTCTGCGATATCGCGGGTATGACGATCAACGACCCGTGGACGGAGGAGGAGGAGCCGTACCTGATGATCGACCGGCCCGCGTGGCAGCGGGTCTTCGTCATGTCAGCCGGCATCATCGTCAATGTCGTCCTGGGCATGTTGATCATCTTCGGCGTCGCCGTCTCCTTCGGCCTGCCGTCGACCGAGGACCAGCCTGTACCGCCGGCGGCGCAGCTGGTGTGCACCCCGACAACGCAGGAGGATGCGGAGAACGTCACCGAGGATGATCCGCAGTGCACCGGCAACGGCCCGGCCGCCGCATCCGGCGTGGAGGTCGGCGACCGTTTCGCCGAGGTGGACGGGACGAACATCGAGGACTTCGGCGACGTGATCACCGCCGTCCAGGAGGCGGGCCAGGAGGCCGGGGAATCCGGCACCGCGGTCGGTGACACCACCACCGTTCCGGCGACGGTGCAGCGGGGTGGCTCCTCGGTGGATCTCGACCTGCAGGTTGAGGTCGTAGAGCGTGAGGGTGAGCCGACCGGTGCGATCGGCGTGAGTGTCGAGAACAAGCCGGTGCCGATCGTGGACTACAACCCGGCCACCGCCGTCGGCGGCACCGCCGATTTCACCTGGTACATCGGCAAGGAGACGGTCAACGCGCTGCTGGATCTGCCGGAACGCTACTGGCCGGTGGTGCAGTCCATCTTCGGGGCCGAGCGTCCGATGGACAGCCCGGTCAG
This sequence comes from Corynebacterium sp., assembly GCF_052107835.1. Taxonomy (GTDB): domain Bacteria; phylum Actinomycetota; class Actinomycetes; order Mycobacteriales; family Mycobacteriaceae; genus Corynebacterium. The sequence goes on along the minus strand of NZ_JBQEDF010000034.1, from coordinate 26,833 downwards.
TGTGGTCGGTGCGTCCCACGCCGGCGGCCAGCTCGTGGAGCAGGACCAGTGGATGAGCTTCCTGCTGCTCCTGGCGAACCTGAACTTCTTCCTGGCGGTGTTCAACCTGGTGCCGCTGCCGCCGCTGGACGGTGGCCACGCCATCGTGGTGGTCTGGGAGAAGATCCGCGACTTCCTCCGGCGCAAGCGCGGCCTGGAGCCCGGTGGCCCGGTGGACTACGTGAAGCTGATGCCGCTGACGTACGTGGCGACCGGCATCCTGCTGGTGTTCGGGCTGACGGTGATCGTGGCCGACGTGGTGAATCCGCTGCAGTTGTTCTGACGTCCCGTTACCGCCGGTTCACCTCCCGGTATTCTTCCGGAGTAAACTCGCGGCCGACATCTGCAGTGTCAACGAGCACGAGCAAGCAGGATACCCGAAGAAGAGGAACGGACCGCACCATGACCGGAATACCCCTCGGTGTGCCAGAAGCGCCTCCGCCGGTACTCGCCCCCAGGCGCAAAACCCGCCAGCTGATGGTCGGCAACGTGGGCGTCGGCAGTGACTACCCCGTGAGCGTCCAGTCGATGACGACGACGAAGACGCACGACGTCAACGCCACGCTCCAGCAGATCGCCCAGCTCACCGCGTCCGGCTGCGACATCGTCCGCGTCGCCTGCCCGAAGACGGCGGATGCGGAGGCCCTGCCCGCCATCGCCAGCAAATCACCGATCCCGGTAATCGCCGACATCCACTTCCAGCCGAAGTACATCTTCGCCGCCATCGAGGCCGGCTGTGCCGCCGTGCGGGTGAATCCGGGCAACATCAAGGAGTTCGACGGACGCGTCAAGGAGGTGGCCAAGGCCGCCGGGGACGCGGGCATCCCGATCCGGATCGGCGTGAACGCCGGCTCGCTGGACAGGCGCATCATGGAGAAGTACGGCAAGGCCACCCCGGAGGCGCTGGTGGAGTCCGCGCTGTGGGAGGCGAGCCTGTTCGAGGAGCACGGCTTCGGCGACCTGAAGATTTCGGTGAAGCACAATGATCCGGTGATCATGGTGGAGGCCTACCGCCAGCTCGCCGCGCAGTCCGACTACCCGCTGCACCTGGGCGTGACCGAGGCAGGTCCGGCATTCCAGGGCACCATCAAGTCCGCGGTCGCCTTCGGCGCGCTGCTCGCGGAGGGCATCGGTGACACGATCCGGACGTCCCTGTCGGCGGATCCGGTGGAGGAGATCAAGGTCGGCGACCAGATCCTGCAGTCGTTGAACCTGCGTCCCCGCAAGCTGGAGATCGTGTCCTGCCCGTCGTGTGGACGCGCCCAGGTGGACGTCTACGATCTCGCTGAGCGGGTGACCTCCGGGCTGGACGGTATGGAGGTGCCGCTGCGCGTGGCGGTCATGGGCTGTGTGGTCAACGGGCCGGGGGAGGCACGGGACGCTGACCTCGGCGTCGCGTCCGGCAACGGCAAGGGGCAGATCTTCGTCAAGGGCGAGGTGATCCGGACGGTGCCGGAGGACCAGATCGTGGAGACCCTGATCGACGAGGCGATGAAGATCGCCGAGGACATGGACCCGGACGAGCTCGCCGCCGCCGGGGCCGCCGGAGTCGGGGCGCAGGTCAAGGTCACGCACTAGATCGTCACCGTCGGGGGATCCAGCCCGTGTCCCTGCCCTGGACCGGGCCGTTGCGCTGCTAGTTTCAGTAGCTATGACCCGGACGTCGGGGACAGGGTCCCCACTGCGCCCAGTGCGCACCATCGCAACGACGCTCATCTGCGTGGCGATGGCCGTCGTCGTGGCCTGCACCCCACGTCCGGACGTCGCCGATGACGTGGTCGGGGACTTCCTGTCCGCTCTGGAGGACCACAACCTCGAGGACGCCGCGTCCTACACCGACGACGCCTCCACCGCCACCGCCGCACTCGGGGAATCCTGGGACGGGCTGCAGGCCGAGGGGCTGGAGACCGAGGTCACGGACGTGCGCACCGAGGACAACGTGGCCACCGCCACCTTCGGGATGACCTGGACCTTCCCCGGGGAACGGGAGTTCTCCTACGACTCCACCCTCACCGCCACGAAGACCGGCGGTGACTGGGCCGTGCGGTGGCGCCCGTCGATCCTGCACCCGGACCTGGGTGCCGACCAGCACCTGGAGCTGCGCCGGATCGACGCGGAGACCGCCGACGTCGTCGGTTCGGACGGCGCGGTGCTCGCCACCCCGGGCACGACGTGGCGTGTGCTGATGGACATCGACGAGGCGACGCAGGACGGCGGCCTGCAGGGCACCCTCGGCCGGGTGTCGCGGGTGCTGGACAGTGCACATGCGCAGGACGACGCGATCCCCACGATCGACGCCGGTGACGTCGCCTCCGAGGCCGCGGACGCCGGGGACTCCGGCAACTTCTCGGTCACCATGATTCCCGGGTCCAAGGGAGACCGGGTGAGGCGGGATCTCGAGGCTATCCCTGGGATCAGCATGAACGAGGAGCCTTCACTGGTGCGTCCCGACCCGGGGTTCGCCCCGGACATCATGTCCCGGGTCACCGGGCTGGTCGGCCCCGAGCTCGAGGGGGAACCCGGCTGGGAGGTCGCCGCGGTGAACCCGAACGGCGGGATGGTGTCGACCCTGCACAACACCGACCCGGAGCCGTCGCCCGCGGTGAAGGTCAGCCTGTCGCGCCAGGTGCAGGAGGCCGCGCAGCAGGCGGTGGACTCCCGCAGCGAGGAGCAGGCGATGATGGTGGTGATGCGCCCGTCGACCGGCGAGGTCCTCGCCGTGGCGCAGACCCCGGAGGCGGACAAGCACGGGGATGTCGCCCTGTCCGGCCAGTACCCGCCCGGCTCCACGTTCAAGGTGATCACCGCCGCCGCCGGAATCGACAACGAGGACCTCACCGCGGACTCCACGCTGTCCTGCCCGTCGACGCAGGACATCGGCGGACGCATCGTGACCAACTACAACACCTTCTCGCTGGGCGACACCTCCATGCGCGAGGCCTTCGCCCAGTCCTGCAACACCACCTTCGCGCGGATCTCCACCGACCTGGAGCCCGGCCAGCTCAAGAGCGAGGCCGAGCAGTTCGGGATGGGACGCGACTTCGAGATCCCGGGGCTGACGACCATCACCGGACAGGTGCCCGAGGGAGAGGTCATGCTGGACCGTACCGAGGCCGGCTACGGGCAGGGCCATGACCTGGCCAGCCCGTTCGGCATGGCGCTGGTGGCGTCCACGGTGGCCAACGGCAGGACGCCGGTGCCGAACCTCATCGACACCGACGACACCCACACCCTGGACACCGACGGCAACGCGGCCGAGGAGGGCGAGGAGCTGCCGCCGCACGTGCTGGGAAACCTGCGCGACATGATGCGCTCGGTGGTCACCGGTGGCTCCGGCTCGGCGATCGCCGGGCGGGGCGACGTCTACGGCAAGACCGGCGAGGCGGAGATCAACGAGGGGTCGCACGCCTGGTTCATGGGTTACCGCGACGATCTGGCGTTCGCGACGATGATCGTGCTGGGCGGGGGCTCGGAGCACGCGGTGTCGGTGACGGACCGGTTCTTCGCGAACCTGGATGGGGAGTAGGCTGGCACTCCATGAGCAGAGCACTACTGACCCCTGGAACACCCACGCCGATCCTCAAGGTTCCGAAGGGCATCGAGCGTCCCGAGTACGCGTGGAAGGACAGTGTCCAGGAAAACGTGGGGGAGCCGTGGGTGCAGACCCCGGAGGTCGTCGAGGCGATGCGGGAATCCTCCAGGATCGCCGCCGGGGCGCTGGCCGCCGCCGGTGCCGCGGTGGAGCCCGGTGTGACCACCGATGCGATCGACAAGGTCGCCCACGAGTACATGTGCGACCACGGCGCGTACCCGTCCTGCCTGGGGTACCGGCACTTCCCGAAGGCGTCGTGCATCAGCCTGAACGAGATCGTGTGCCACGGCATCCCGGACACCACGGTGGTGCAGGACGGTGACATCGTGAACATCGACGTCACCGCCTACAAGAACGGGGTGCACGGGGACACGAACGCCACCTGGCTGGCCGGCAACGTCTCCGAGGAGCACCAGCTGCTGGTTGAGCGCACCTACAACGCGATGTGGCGCGGCATCAAGGCGGTGAAGCCGGGCCGGCCGATCAACGTGATCGGACGTGTCATCGAGAGCTACGCCAAGCGCTTCGGCTACAACGTGGTGCGCGACTTCACGGGCCACGGTGTGGGGCCCACGTTCCACAACGGGATGATCATCGTGCACCACGACGAGCCGTCGTACGACACGATCATGGAGCCGGGACTGACCCTGACGATCGAGCCGATGCTGAACCTCGGGGCGCTGGACTACGAGATCTGGGACGATGACTGGACCGTGCAGAACAGGGACGGCAAGTGGTCCGCCCAGTTCGAGCACACCATGGTCGTCACCGAGGACGGGGTGGACGTGCTAACCCTGCGCGAGGACGAGGTCGATCAGACGAAGAAGTAGGCTCGGTGGTGGGTTGGGGCTGTTTCACGTCCACCACCCATTGCCGACTTTCACACCGTCGACGATTTCCACATAGTGAGACTCGCAGGTCAGAGGCGTGCAGGCGCTGCGGTAAAATCGCCGACGGTGTGATAATCGGCGTACCGGTCGCCGTGTGGTCCCTGAAAACCGAACAACGGGGGACTGGCGTTCGGTAGTGTTCGGGTATGAACGCATCCGATGATGACTCCGACCGTCCTGACCGCTCCGGCAGTCCGTCCACGCGGGTCCTGCGTCCGGGGCAGAAGCGCCCCGGGGTCCGTGAACTGGGCCTCATCAACAACCTGATCGCCAAGGTGGGGGCGCGTGTGCAGGGGACGCACACGCTCGGGGTGTTCGCCACCATCGGAAGGGCGCGCCGCCTGTTCAAGGCATGGCTGGTGTACTCGGCGACGATGATGCCCTTCGGTTACCTGTCGCGCCAGGAGACGGAACTTGTCATCCTGCGCGTTGCCCACCTGCGCGAGTCCGCCTACGAGGAGGCCCATCACCGGGCGATCGGTGCCTCCGAGGGGCTGTCGGACGAAGAGATCGACGCGATGTTCAACGAGGACCACGGCCAGGTCGGACGCCGCGGCGTGATGCTGGACGTGGCGGGGCAGATCGTGCGGGACGGGGCGGTGGACGACGGCACCTGGGCACGGCTGTCCGGGTACCTGTCGGACAAGGAGTGCGTGGCGCTGGTGATGCTGGTGACGAACTACGCCGGCCTGGCCACGGCGTTGTCGGTGTTGGGCACACCGGTGGACGAGAAGAGGTAGCCACCCGGCAGAAGCGGGAGACTACCCCGCGATGATCACGTCCAGGGTCCGGGGACCGTGCACACCGTGGACACGGATGAGCTCGATGTCCACCGTCGCACTCGGTCCGGAGACCATGGTGATCGGCAGCTCGGACAGTCCGTCGCGGGTCAGCCGGGAGATCGCCTCCGGGACGATCTCCACGACGTCCTCCACCTTCACCACCACGATGTGGTGGTCCGGGACCAGGGTGGTGGCCCGGCGTCCGGACTCCGGCCCGACCAGCATGATGGTGCCGGTGTCCGCCACGGACACCGCCGACCCGGTGACCACCGCGTCCACCGAGTTGAGTGTGTCCAGGTCAACCGGTGCCTCGGTGCTGTCGTCGCGCACGGTGGCCTGCAGATCGGCCAACCAGCCGTGGTCGAGGGTGGCGGGGACGACGATGCTCGACCCGGACGAATCCTCGCCGGCATCGCCCAACAGGGTTGCCACCGCCTCGGCGATCTCCCCGGTGGAGCCACCGGTGCGGGTGACCGCGGCGTCGTAGTCCTCGAGCCGGTCGATGAGCAGGTCCAGCAGTTCCTGGCCGTCCTTGTCGCCGCTGGTGCGGTACTCGCGCGGGATCTCGATGTGCTCCTGTGTCGGGGCCGCCTCAGAGGTGCGTCCCAGGGAGGACCGCACCCGGTTGAGGATCTCGGTGCGGGCGTCAGTCATCGTCCTGTCCCTTCTCACGCTTGCGGAACCAGTTCCGGAAGGACTCCGGCGGTGGCGTGGGGATGTCGCGCGAACTCGTCCACTTCCCGGCGACCCCGGGCAGCGAGAAGATGCCCGCGGCGGGGCTGACCCTGTTGGCCAGCGGGAGGGCGCGCTCGGCGGCACCCATGCGCCGGCCGTCGCTCATGGCCCACTTCGCGGCCTTGAGGGCGGCGTCCAACTGGGTCTTCGGGACGCGGCTCTTGTGGTTGACCTCCTGGTCCTCGTTGCGCAGCCGGGTCAGCATCTCGGGGATGTTGATCTTCACCGGGCAGGCGTCGTAGCAGGAGCCGCACAGCGAGGACGCGTAGGGCAGCGAGCCGTTCTCGGACTCGTCGACCCCGGTGAGCAGCGGGGTCAGGATCGCACCGATGGGGCCGGGGTAGACCGAGCCGTAGGCGTGGCCGCCGGTGCGCTCGTAGACGGGGCAGACGTTCATGCACGCCGAGCAGCGGATGCAGTGCAGCGCCTCGCGTCCGTTCTCGTCGGCCAGTGCGCGGGTGCGCCCGTTGTCCAGCAGGACCACGTGGGCGTTCTGCGGCCCGTCGCCGGGGGTGACACCGGTCCAGAAGGAGCTGTAGGGGTTCATCCGCTCGCCGGTGGAGGAGCGCGGCAGCAGCTGCATGAACACCTCCAGGTCCTGGAAGCTGGGCAGGAGCTTCTCGATGCCCATCACGGTGATCAGGGTCTCCGGCAGGGTCACGCACATGCGCCCGTTGCCCTCGGACTCGACCACGGACAGCGTGCCGGTCTCGGCGACGCCGAAGTTGGCCCCGGAGACCGCGACCTTGGTCTCCATGAACTTGCGGCGCAGGTGCCGGCGGCTGGCCTCGGCGAGGTGCTCGGGATTGTTGTCGAGGCCGGGGTCGACGTCCTCCATGTTGTTGAGGAAGATCCGGCGGATCTCGTCGCGGTTGCGGTGAATCGCCGGGACGAGGATGTGGGACGGCTTGTCGCCGCCGAGCTGCACGATCAGCTCGGCGAGGTCGGTCTCGAAGGCGTTGATCCCGCGCGGCTCCAGGTACTCGTTCAGGCCGATCTCCTGGGTGGCCATGGACTTGACCTTGATCACGTCGCGGGTGCCGTCGTCGTTGAGTGGTGCGTTGTCGTTCACCAGCTCCTCGACGATCCGGTTGGCCTCGTCGGCGTCGCGGGCCCAGTGGACGTGGCCGCCGCGGGCGGTGAACGCCTCCTCGAACTGCTGGAGCAGTTCAGGCAGACGGGCCATCACGTCCTGCTTGACCGTGGAACCGGTGGTGCGCAGGGCCTCCCAGTCGGGCATCTCGGACACGCGGGCATTGCGCTTGCCGCGGATGGTCTGCGTGGCGTTCTGCAGGTTGCTGCGCATCTGGACGTTGCCGAGCTCGTGCTCGGCGACTTCGGGGAAGGGGTGGGTCTCCATCAGGTTGCCCTTGCCGGGGACGGTGGGCATACCGAGTGTGGTGGTCATCGCAGTGCACCTCCCGTCACGGTCGCGCCCTGGTCAGGCAGTAGCAGCGGGTTCTCCTTCGTCGAGGCGAGGATGCGGGCCAGGTGCACGGAGGCGGGGATGTGCCCTTCGCCGGGGACGAGGCGTCCCGTGCGTGCCAGTCCGCCGCCGATGTGCATCAGGCAGGAGACATCTCCACCGGAGCAGGCCTCGGCGCCGGTGGAGATGATGGATTCGACCTTGTCGCCGAGCATCGCTCCGGAGACCTGCGGGTTCTTCACGGAGAAGGTACCGCCGAACCCGCAGCAGATGTCCTCGTTCTCGAGGGTGCGCAACTCCAGCCCCTCCACCGACGACAGCAGGTCGCGCTGCCGGTCGCCGAGGCGCAGCAGGCGCATGCCGTGGCAGGACGGGTGGTAGGCGACGGTGTGAGGGAACCAGCTGCCGAGGTCGGCGGAGGCGTCGGTGATGCCCTCCACGTCGGTCAGGAACTGCGAGAGTTCGTAGGTGCGGTCGGCCACGGCCGTGGCGCGTCCGGCGAGCTCATGGTCGTTGTTGTAGTCGGCGATCATGGGGTGCTGGTGGCCGAGGGAGGCTACGCAGGACCCGCTGGGGGCGATGGCGTAGTCCCAGCTGGTGTCCTCGAAGGCCTCGACATGGTTGCGGATCACCGGGTAGGCGTCGGTGAACTTGCCGGAGTTGATGTGCATCTGGCCACAACAGGCCTGCTTCTCGGGGAAGACGACGGTGTGGCCGAGTCTCTCGAGGATGTCGACGGTCGCCTTCGCCACTTCCGGGTACATGGCGTCGACGATGCATGTCGCGAACAGCGCAATCTTCATTGGGAATCATCCCTAGTCAGTGTCGTCGGCACTGCAGCTCTTCTCTGCGGTGTGGGTCGGGGCACCCCGGAATGCCCGGATACAGCGCAGTAGTCAGCTGCGTTGCGTGTGGCTGGTCGCGGTAGTCAGCCGCGGCAGCCACCGTGGGCGTTGGACGGAGTGTCCTGGCAGTCCACTCTAGTGACGGAGGTGGGCCGGGGGTGATTGGGAGTGCACGGCTATCGCAGGTCGGCCCAGACAAGACGGTGGTCACTGGTGGTTTCGGGGTCCATGAGTTCGTTGTAGGGTTCGCCGCTGGCGGGCCAGGCGATGCCACTGTCATCGACAGTCAGCCCTTCGGAGGGCAGGACGTAGTCGGCGCGCAGGTTACCGGGTTCCGGGTCGGCGAAGTCGGCGGTGTCGTTCTCGGGAGGGTTGAGGTGTTCGCTGTTGCCTTCGTCGGACGCGGCCTCGCGCCCGCCGTCGGACGCGGGGAGGGGATCCTGGACGCGGGGTGCATCGAGCAGCTGGTTGATCCCGGGGAGGCCGGCCCCGCCGTCCTGCGGGTCGGAGTTCTGGTCACCGAGGACGATGAACTCGGCGTCCCGGTCGATCCCGCCACGCCGACCCTGGTCATCGACGATCCAGTCGGCGTTCCGCCCGCCGGTGATGTAGTCGGAGGTCAGACGGATTTCGTCGGAGTTTCGGCGCCCGTTCCGCTTCTCGGGTCCGTCGAAACTGGGCGGGGTGGGGTGGGAGACCAGCAGGTGGATGCGGCGTCCGCCGACATCGACTGGCAGGTCCCAGTGCGACTTGCTGGAGAGCCGGAGTTTGTCGGCGTTGTCGCCGTAGTAGTCGGTGGGCAGGAGGTTGCCGGGCATGTCGTTCCAGAGCAGGTTCTGGAAGGTACGGACGTCGTCGGTGGCCAGCGGATGCTTGGAGAACACGGCCATGCCGTACTGGCCGGGGAAATCACCGAATCCCCAGGCGTCGTTGGGCTCGTGCAGTTCCCCGTTGTTGTCGAGGTCAAGTCCGGAGTCCACGCCGGTGTTCACCGGGGCGCTGAAGGCATGCGGGTAGTGGACGCCGGCGAGTTCGGGACGCTGTGGCTGTTCGAGGTAGTTCTCACGGAAGAGATCGAGGGATTCCCCGGCCTCGTCGTAGTCGAACTCGTTGATCAGGAGGATGTCGGGGTCCTCATTCTGTATGATGGTGGCAATGGCCTGGGCCTGGGCATTGTCCGGAGTGGAGAGGTCTCTTACAAGTTCGCCTTCGGTGGAGCGGTTGAGGCTGGCGTTGTAGGTCGCGACGCGGAGGTTGCTGCCGTCAGGGCCTGGGGCACTGCCGGCGATCGAGCCATGCGCGCTGCCGGTCGTTGATCCCGGATGATGGGAGTCGGGGAGCTTCGTATTGGGGAGCGGAGTCGCATGGGACGCGACGGCAGTGAGGGGCAGCAGGAGGATGGCCGTGAGGACGGAGAGAGCTGGGAGGGGTGGGTGGAAGGATGCGCGGGAGGCGTTGCGGAGAGGTGTTCGGAGCATGTGTGTCAATGCTAGGAGGCTCCCGTGAACCGGAGGTGACGATCAGGTGACGGGAAGTGAGGTCCGGTGACCAGCGTGGACGGCGGCTGTGTCTGGGAGTTTCCGTGAATCTCTGGACGGGCGAGTGAACCTGGGTTACTCTTTTGGCACCTGAACCATTCCGGGGACGGCGGGGGTCGTGGGGACGCGGCTTCGTTCGGGAGAGCGTGGGACGAAGATGGAGGGTGGGGCCTGTGGGGCGCCGTAGGGTAGGAGATGTGAAGCCGGGGAAATGGGCGGAGGACGATGGATCATTCAGGCTGTTGATGCTGCCGTGTGTGCTGCTGGTCGTGATGATGCTGTCGCTGGTGACGGCGTGTTCGTCGGCGGGTGGTGAGGTTGGGGACGGAGAGAAGGGGGACGCTGGGATCAGCGCGAGGGAAGCCGCGACGGCGGTACCTGAAAATAATGTGCCTGAGCCGGGTGCTCCGCTCGCCGAGCCGGAGATTGCCGCGGACGGCAGGATGCTCCAGCCGGCGGGGCACACCGGGATCTGGTTCGAGGAGGAGCCGTCTGACCCCTTGGAGCGCCTGGTGTATGAGTCGCAGCAGTTCGTGGGACAGCCGGTGGAACTGGAACCGCTGGGGGACAGGGCCCTGCAACCGCAGTGGGCGGACATGCCGGACCCGTGCCACCCAGAGGTGATGCGCCGGATGGGGGAGTTGGGGCTGGATGCCGTGAATGAGCCCGAAGTCGCGATGGGTGGGGTCATTTGTGGTGTGGTCGGTAGTATTGACTTCGACGAAATGGCAAGCTTACCAGGATTGCAGTGGGGGATAGTTGAAGATACAACAGCATATGCTGGTGTTAATTCTGATTCTGTTGTGACGGATGAATACGGTATAGAAACAATTGAAGAGGTGTCATCCGCCAGAGGCATGGGTTGCGTTTCCCTCCTTAGGGATATAACTGATGGCCTTTCGTTGGTAACGACGACGTTCGGTTCAAATCCGGACGGTGATGAATGCCGTGATCCATCTTTGGGGCTAAGTATATCTATAAATGTTACGGGAGGGAGTTTTGATGTTTAAGTATGAGGTTAGCACTCTGGTAGAGGTATCCCGCCTTATAGGGGCAGCCGGTGATTCTCTCATGCTAGGGTTTCATTCTGGAGTTATTTCGAATAGTTTCACCACATCACCAGCTTTGAAATCGGTAGTAGTCCAGTACTCGTCTTACTTATCTGGTCATCCGGGATCGTTGGCGGTGGCTGTTGAGGCCGCTGTGGGAAATGTGGCGTGGTTGCGAGACACCATGGTCCCTTTGATTATGGTCTTGGAAGAGCAGGAAAAATACACCGTTGATACATTTAGTGGAATGATTCTACAGTCTTCGGCTCCGAAGGCGGGGCTTCATATAGGGGCTCCACACCGAACTGAGGTTCCTGTACTTGATCTTGGATATGCTCCGCCAGTAGCTGCTATTGAACTCGCTACGCCGTTAAAGACCCTAATTTCGATGTTTTCCGGAGACGACTCTGGAATCATAGCGGCATCGGAGTCTTGGTCGGCTGCCAGTCGGAGAATGGCCGAAGCGTCAGAATCGCTTCAAAGGGCGGGAAGTCTGCTTGGGGCAACTGCGGAAGGATCCGCATTTTCTACAGCTCAAAGTGCAATGAATGATGTAGCCATTCAGTGTTCAACCGTCTCCGTAAACACCGAGATGATGGCAGCTTCAATGTTGAAGCTGCCAATCGTTCGATCCCAGGCGCTCAGTCAACTGGTCGCTCTGGAAATTGAGATGGCAGCCGAAGCTACGGCGGCTGGTGCGGCAACGGGAGGCACAGGGGTAGCGGCAGTTGCTGCCCAGGAAAAAGCTAGGGTAGCTGCCTGGGCTGCAGGATCGCTCCAGCCGGCACTCGATACGGCAAGACCAATGGTGACGAACCTGGCGATACCGGTCGTCGGGCACACAGGCGGCGGAGGACTCGAAGCCGGTGGATCGGCCACCATGGCCGCAAACGAAACCATCACACAGGTGGCAGGCGGCGCCGCAGCTCCGGGGGCGTCGGCACCTGCCGCACAACCGGCAGCACCCGTATCGCAGGTATCCCAGGTCGCTGCAACCCCGGCAAGCGGGACCCAGGCAGCACCAGTGTCAGCCGCGCCGACAGGTCCAGCTGGTGGAGGAACGCCTACGGCCGCTCGCGGAGGCCCAGGGGCATCGGGATTCACTGGCGTGCAGCCCGCGAGCATTGGAGGTACGCCTGTGGCTCCAGTGCGGGGTGCGTCAACGGCATCTCCAGTGACCGGAACTGTGGGGCAGGGTAGGACGGGTGCCACAGGCACAGTCGTGCAACCGCTCCTGCCTCGCTCGGTCAGCGGAGGGACGCCAGCAATGCCGATGAGGGGTGGAATGACTCCCGGTTTTGGTACTGGTGTCGGAAGCGGAGGCGGCACGGGAGTCGGTGGAGGAACGGGTGCAACAGGCGGGCGACCGGGTGGAGGAATGGGAATGCAGGGCGCAGCACCCGTGGGATCCAGCGCATCCGGAGGGCGTCCCGGTGGCGCAGGCGCACCGCACATGATGGGTGGCGCGGGCATGGGCGCAGCAGGGGCAGGCCATAAGGGGAAAGGTGCCGGGCACGGCAGGGGAGCTGTGTCCCCCTTCCAGTCGGCCGGAATTGGCGGCGGTGCCAAAGGCTCCAAAGGGAGGAGCGGCCTGTCGGGAATTCAGGACTACTTCCGCCGGCAGTTCCTCGGTGAGAAGCCCCGCACGGTGAAGAAGGTCATCCGCTGATCTGCTTACGCTGGCGGTGACGGGGCGCGAAAGCCAGGGGAGGACCTCCTGGTCAATACGCGGCCCTCTCCCTGCTACTCGTCCTCGTGGGAGTCCTCGTCCGAGACGATCTGCAACTGCTCGCTGATCTGGTCCAGCAGCCACGAATTCGACAGCGACGACGGGATGTTCAGCGCCGCCATCACCGCCTTGTCGTCCTCGACAACCGCACCGGACTCGACCTGGGGCAGATCGGAGTAGCCCGGGATCTCGCGGATCTCCTCCATGGTCTCGGAGGCGTACATACCCATGAAGTCGGCGTCCAGATCGGAGATGTTCTCGCGCGAGATCATCGCGCGACCGCCCTCGATGTCCACGGTTCCGTCGGTGAAAGCGGATGGCAGGGTCATGCCCAGACGCTTGTAGAAGTCATTGGCGATGTTGTCCGGGTCGGCGATGACACCGAACTGGCCGCCGCGGTCCTGTACGGTCAGGGCCGTCTTGCCCTCCAATCCGGGGTACTCCTCCTTGGCATCGGCGAAGGCCTGCTCGTCATCGTCGATGACCTGCTGCGCTTCGTCCTCCTTGCCGTAGATCTGGCCCAGGGCCTCGAGCTGGGGGACCCAGTTGGCGCTCTCATCGATCCCGGGCAGCACCGGGGCCACGTCCTTCAGGGTGGTGTAGGCCTCCTCGGGGATGCGGTAGAGGTCTCCGACGATCAGGTCGGGATCGAGAGCCGCGATCTCCTCGTTCGGGAGTTCGTCCTCGGCCCGCGGGATGCGCTCGACGTCCTCGAGCTGGTCGTTCTTCCAGTCGGCGTCCGCGTCATCCGGGGTCTCGACGATGGCGTCCGGCGTGATCCCCAGTGCCAGGAGGTTGTCGGTGGCGACACCGATGGACACGACGGTCTCCGGGTTCGTCGGGTAGGTGTCCTCACCCCACACGTGCTCGATAGTGACCTCGGATTCTTCGGCCTGTCCGGTGGCATCGGCCCCGGCGGTGGAGTCGGCTGCGTCGTCATCGTCGGAGGAGCACCCGGCGAGGACCAGGCTACCGGCGAGGATCGCCGCGGTGAGGGAGGTGCGGGAGGAGTGCTTCACGAATGGAGTCCTTTACGGGCGTGAGGGTTTGGGAAGCGCGAGGTTCTTTTTGGTAAACCTGCACTTCCTCAACTGTGTAGTGACAGCTACTGAACCTACTACCGCTCCCAGGCAATCACAAGGGTTCTCGGAGAGAAGCTTCAGAAGCGCTACAGCCGGTGGCGTCCGTCCCGTACCGACTGCTGGGACGCTTGGCGCGATGGACGGTGCGTCGCCGTAGGGTAGGCGGCGAACGACGAGGAGGGGGTCGGCGTGGGGTCAGGTGCCACACGTGGTGGTGTGGGCCGGGCCCTCGTGTACGCGGCACTGTTGTCGGCGCTGGTTGAGCCGCTGCCGTCGGCGATCTGCTGCCAGCTCGCGACGGCGTTCTTCAGGTCCGTGTACACGTACTCGTCCGTTGCACGCCGCAGCGCCGCATGCAGGTCGCCGAGGCACTGGTGCCTACTGTGTGCGGGCAGTGCTGCGGTCCAGGGGAACACCTTCGCGGCGGCCTCGGCGAAGGTCGCCGTCTGCTCCTGTGCGCTGAGCAGCCAGAGCATGCACTCCATGCCGGAGGGTGCGATGGTGCGTGGCGATGTGGACCGCTTCGGTGCCGAACGCGGCGCCGATTGCTGGGTCGGGCGCTCCGCCGGGCGTGGCGTAGGTCGTTGCGACGGTTGCGATGGTTGCGGCGCGGGACGCTCGGGAGTGACTGTTGTGGGCTTGGGTGTAACGCCCGTCGACCCCGGGCCGATAGTGAGGGTCACGGCCACCCCGTCGTGATTCATGTCCGGTTGATAGATGTCGAGGAGAGTGCGGATCCGGTCGGCGGCGTCGTCCAGGGACGTGACCTGGATCGTGCGGCCGTTGTCGAGCGCGAGCTCCCAACCGATGGTTGTTGCTCGTGCGGTGACGGTAACGCTATAACTGACGGGCTTCATCTCCACGCAAGACTACCCCGTTTACATGCACTTTCGACGTGAAAGAGGACAGCACACCGAAACTTCATCCTTATGGATGACACGTCACCAACAGGGTTCCACCGGACGGCCGAACGAGTGGTGTTGGCCCGCCGCACTTCTGCTGCCTGCAGGTGGGCAGCCGCGCTTTTTTCGACGGTTGATACTCTTCGATGCTGATAAGGTCTTCCCTATGAATAATGACATTTCCGATTTGGACTATCTGGATAAGTTCCACGGCATCTTCATGAGAATCGCGGTACACCCGAGTGGGGTCAAGGACAGTGCCCTGGCCGCCACGTCCCCCGCAACGACCGTCGAGCAGTACCTCGATTCCGCCCGCTCTTTCCTGGATGGTCTCCCCGGGGAGGGGGACCGTACGGAGCGCGAGGTCGCGCAGGCACTCGCGGAGACCATCGCCGCGGCCGAGGACGTGCTCGCCGGACGGTAGGAGCCAGCCAGTCTAGAATCCTGATCCATGGTTTCCCTCACCGCCACCCCAGTCACACCTGACCTCGTGCATGGCGCCCCGGATGTGGAGCACACCGAGCGTGGCGTCCTACCCTGTCGTATGCCCGCGTGGGCGCGTGTGCAGGCGGATTCGCAGCTGCAGTCGGCGCAGGCCCAGCCAGCCGGTGTCCGGCTGGTCTTCCGCACCGCGGCCACCGTCGTGGACCTGACGGCGCACCGGACGTCAATGCAGTTCAGAGGCGTCGTTCCGCGCCCGCCAGGACGCTATGACCTGCTGATCGACAATGATCTCGTGGCCCAGGTGGAGGGCACAGGGGGAACGCTGATGACCATCGACCCAGCGGCGGGAACCATGGAGGTCACCGACGATGAGACCGGTGTGGTGCACTTCAGCGGTCTCCCGGTGGGGGAGAAGACGGTCGAGATCTGGCTGCCGCACTACGAGCGCATCGAGCTGGACACGCTGCACACCGACGCCCCGATCGAACCGGTGCCCGACCGGAACGAGTCCCTCCAACGCTGGCTGCACCACGGTAGTTCGATCAGTCAGGGGTCGAATGCGGCCAGCCCGTCGACCACCTGGGTTGCCCTTACAGCACGGCAGGCCGGTGTGGAACCGACCAACCTCGGTTTCAGCGGCAGCGCGATGCTGGACCAGTTCGTGGCCCGCACCATGCGTGACCTGCCGGCGGACGTGCTCAGCGTCGAGATCGGGATCAACCTGGTCAACAGTGATGCGATGCGGGTGCGCACCTTCACCGCCGCGGTGCACGGCTTCCTGGACACTCTCCGCGACGGGCACCCGCACACGCCGCTGTACGTGATCACCCCGATCCTGTGCCCCATCCACGAAGAGACCCCGGGCCCGCTCGCGACTGATTTCAGTGACGGGACGATCCAGTACGCAGCGACCGGCGATCCTGCCGGGGTCCCCGCCGGGAAGCTGACGCTGCAGGTGGTCCGCCGCGAACTCGCCCGCATCGTGGAACAGCGGGCGGCCGATGATCCGCACCTGCACCTCGTCGACGGATTGGAGCTCTACGGCGAGCAGGACGCCGCCGCGCACCCGCTGACCGACCGGTTGCACCCGGACAGCGTCACTCACCAGCAAATGGCGGAGCGGTTCACCGCGCAGGTGTTCGGCAGGTAGCGGTCAGCTGCGGGCTATCGTCTCCGAGAAGAACCGCCAGACCGCACCGGGGCCGTCGTAGCGGGCGCCGTTGTCGTTGCCCCAGCGTCCGGTCTGGGTGGGGAAGGAGTGGCCGCTATGGTCGATGGCGATGAGACGCACCGGGTTATCGCCCTCCCAGTCGGTGATCTCGCCGTCGCCGTCGCGTTCCGGGCGCTGGCTCGGCTCGGGGGACAGGCCGTTGCGCTCGGCGAACCACCCGGCGCTGTCCTCGGCGGAGAGGACGTCGCCCCGGCTCTCGGCGGACCGGCCCGTGCCGACAACGACCTCGCCACCGTCGAAGGGGTTCATCGGGTCCTCTCTGCCCTGCATGAAGATGGTGGGGACGGGCTCTCCGGCGTCGTCGCAGTCCCGGTTGTCGGCGGTGGGGATGTTCGCGTTGATCGAGGCGATACCGCTGACCAGGTCGGGTGCCTCATAGGCGACACGTTGGGCCATGTGCCCGCCGCTGGAGAACCCGAGGGCGAAGACCTGCCCGGTGTCGACGGTGTCCGCGCCGAGATCCTCTTCGGTGCTGTCGACGACATCGCGCATCAGCTGGACATCATCGAGGTCCTGTTCCTTGGCCGGCCAGTCACCCTCGGCGCGGCATTCGTTCCAGTTGTTCTCGTAGCCGTCGACGTAGGCGATCACGAAGCCCGCGCTGTCCGCGATGCGTTCGAGGTCCTCGCCGATGCCGGATCGGATGCCCGCACCTGTGTCGCCGGTGCCGTGGATGACGAGGACGATCGGCATGGCGTCCGACTCGGGTTTCGGGTCGGACGCGGCGGCCGGGGTGTAGGTGTTCCAGGTGCGCTCGTGATCATCGACGGTGGTGGAGTGGGCGGTGTAGCTGCCGGGGGACGCCGTCTCGCTCACAGGATCGTCGGTGCCGGACCGGGAGTCTGACCCGTCGACCGAGCAGGCGGTCAGCGCCAGCGTGGCGGTGAGAGCCACGGCGGCGACGGTTGAAGTCTTGACGCGGGGTGCGGGGCGCATGGTGACCAGTGTGCCGGAGTTCGCCGGTATCAGACGGTGATGATGCGTCCGTTGACGATACCTTCGGTGGCGAGGACGTAGGCGCGTCCGACCTCCTCGTCGGTGACCGGGCGGTGGCCGGCGAACGTCGGGTGGTGGTGCGGGGAGTTCGCCAGCACGTCCGGCGAGACGACGTTAACGCGGATCCCGCGCGGGGCCTCGGCCGCGGCGGGGGCGACGAAAGCGTCCAGTGCACCATTGGCTGCCGCGGCGGCGGCGCCGTTGGCGATCGGCTCGCGGGAAAGCACGCCGGTGGTCAGCGTGATGGAACCGCCGTCGTTGAGGTGTGCGAAGGCCTGACGGGCCACCTCGAGTTGTCCCAGTGTCTTCGAGGTGAGGCCGGCGAGGTAGTCATCACCGGTGAGCTCGGTGACGTGCTTGAAGGGGACGGAGCCACAGGCGACGATCACCGCATCGATGTCACTGACCTGCTCGAAGAGAGCTGTGACGGATCCGGGGTCGGTGACGTCCACGCCCGGTGTTGAGGAGCGGGACGCGCGGATCACCTCGTGGCCGCGTTCCTCGAGGGTGTCTGCGGCGACGTGACCGATGTTGCCGGTGGCTCCGATGATCAGGGTGCGCATGTGTGGGCTCCTTCTGGTCGGGGTTGTGTTTTGTTCACCGTTGTCCGTGTCCATTGTGCCGCGGCGTACCTAACCATCGCGGGCAGGCGTCTTTCGGACGCCCCTGGAGTGGGGTGTGTGATGGGTAGGTACGGTCGCGGTGGTCCGGCGCGAGGCCGAACACAAAGCCGGTCAGAATAGGACGACCATCAACTGGGCGACGAACACCTTCAGGATCATGCTCACGGGGAAGAGCATCGCGTAGTTGACGGCGAGCCGCTGGTCGGGCACCTTGCCCATGGCATAGGCGTAGGGAGCCGGGTTGAGCTGTGATCCGGTGAGCCCGCCGAGCGCCCGGGCGGTGCCGAACCCCAGTATTGAGCGCAACGCGACCACGCAGACGAGCGCATGCGCGATGGAGATCGCCAGCGCCAGTGTGAGTAGTGCTACGGCATTGTCTGCCAGGGCATCGACCAATCCGGATCCGGCACCGGTGCCCACCGCGACGAGGAAGAGGATCAGCGAGAACTGGTTGAGTGTGTTCGCCACACCCTCCGGCAGCGTCCAGATGACAGGACCTGTGCGTCCGAGTGCTCCGAGGATGACACCCATGATCAGCGGGGCAGTTGCTGTGCCGAGAGTGAGTGCGCCACCGCCCGGCAGGGGGATCTCCACGAAGGCCAGGATCAGCCCCAACGCCAGACCCAGACCCAGGCCGAGAGGATTGATGTCCCCTGCAGTCCGCTCCGAGTCGCCGAGCTCCTTCGCGATGTCGGGGAGATCATCGCGATGCGCGGTCACACGGACCCGGTCGCCGCTCTGGAGGATGAACTCCGGGGTGGCGATGTGGTCGACGTCGCCGCGTCGCACCCGGCTGGCCATCGCGTCGTAGCGCTCTTCAAGGTTGAGGGTGCGGAGCCTGCGCCCGACATAAATGGAGTTCGACAGCGTGATGCGGCGGAAGTCGATATCGCTGCGGTCCATCCACGGTTCATCCTCGGACAGTGTGCCGAGGTCGGTGGAGACCCGGTCCACCTCGTCCTTCCGGGCGGTGACGGTGATCAGGTCGCCGTCGGCGAGCTTCTCCTTGGCGTGGGCGACCACGGTGGCGCTGTCGCGGGTGATGCGGGAAACCACGGCGTCGTAGCGCTCCGAGAGCTTGCGGACGGTAAGCCCCGGGTCGCCGACCAGTTCGAGCGTGCGGACCACGAAGGGGTGGACGACCTCCTTGTCCTCGGCTGTGGGTTTCTTGCGTCCGGCGCTAATGAGGTAGGAGCAGGCGAGGATGGTCAGAAAGACGGTGATGGGGTAGGCGACGGCGTAGCCGACTGCAGGTTCCGGCGGGATGTCTCCGCCGACAGACAACTGCTGCTGGACGGCACCCAGTCCCGGTGTCGCGGTTCCCGCGCCGGAGAAGGCACCGGCGATGGTGCCGATGTCGAAACCCAACAGTTTGCCGACCCCCAGTGCGGTGGCAGCCATTGCCGCTATCGCGCAGGCGGCGACCACGACAAGCCGCCACCCGGTCTTCAGCGCGTTGAGGAACGAAGGCCCCGCAGCGATGCCGACCATGTAGCAGAAGATGCACAGCGCCAGGTTGGTGACCAGCGGGGGAAGGGCGACGTCCGGCTCAATGGCGGACAACGCCAGGGCGACGAACAGGGCGCCGGCCGGGCCGAAGGAGACGGGCCCGAACTTGATCCGCCCCAGCAAAGCTCCGACGCCGACGCAGAAGAAGATCGTGAGCAGTGGACTGTCGACAAACCATTGCAGCATGGTTCTTCCGATCGTCGGCGCGGATGCGGATAAGGCCGAGTCTAGCTTTCGGTGCAGGCGGTGTTATGCGGGCAGTGCTCAATCGGGGGTGTGTTCCCGTCTATTGGAGCGGGCGTCCGACCGCAGCGCAGAGTTCCGGGTCCGTGATGTAGCCATCTTCGCATCCGCCCTGGGTCTGGAGTTCACCGGAGCTGGGGTTGGGGTTGCCGTTCTCGTCGTGGCCGTAGCCGCAGAGGTAGGCAGGACATGTTCCGCCGTCGGGAATCGGGATCGTGGCGGGGTCAGGGATCGGTTCCGCTCCGAGATTCTCCGGTGTGCAGTTGGCGGGGTCCCACACGAACGCATCGGTGCGAGGACACTGATAGCCCTCGCCGGCCGGCGCCCAGATCGACTGCGGCTCTGTCTCGAGTTCAGGCTCAGGCTCAGTAACTTCAGGCGTGGCGTTGTCGCCGGATTGCACCTCCACATCGTCGATGTAGTCCTCGGGGAGTGCGAACCTGTAACCACGGATGTTCATGAACTCCGAGCCCTCGGGGACCGCGAACGCGCCGTACACGAAGTTCTCCGGCGCCGGTTCGATGGTGTCTTCCCAGGCCAGATAGCCGTCATCGCCGGGTACTGTCTCGCACTTGTCGCCGTTCTGTATGTCCCCGGGCCAGTCCACGTCCTCCCCGTCAGCATCGACGACGGAGGTGGGATCGAAGACGAAGCCTTCACCGGCGTCGTCGTTCTTGACCTCCGCCCGGAGCTGGATAAGGTCCGCACCGTCGTGCACTTCACCTGTCGTCCCGTAGTCACACTCCGCATTACGGCTGATGCTGTGGATCGTCCACGCTGCACCGTCCTCGGTGATCTCCTCGCCGACCTCGGCGTCGATCAGGGGCTCGGGGGCGGCCTCGGACGTCGGGTTCGTCTCTGCGGTGGGGTTGGTGCTGCTGCTGGTGCTGTCGTCACCGCACGCCGCGAGAGTCAGAGTGAGGACGGCGCCGGTAGCCAGGAGGCTGCGTCGGAAGCGGTTTCGGTGGGGGCGGGGTCGCATGGCTTCTCCTGATGTGTCGCTTGACTGTCATGAAGTGAGGAGGGTGAAAGGGCTTAGGCAATAATAAATGTTCAACGGGTGAACGACCTCAGTGCATCCGGCGGCCTCACCCCTGGGGGTGGTCCTGAATAGTTGGTGTACAGAGGTGACACTGGAGGAGCCTGCAACAAGGTGCGTGATCAGCCGGTCGCTGTCACCACTCCAGTCCTGTCCACGTGGTGAAGTCCGGCAGGACAACGTCATCGGCGGACAACTCCGACAACAGTGTGAGGAATCCTGATGCGGCAGGGGTCAGGGGGCGGTGCTCGTCGACGAGAATGCCTATACGGCGCCGTACCGCGTGGGTGGGATCCTCCGGGGAATTATGCAGCGCACGGATGACGACCCCGGGGACGCGGGTCATGGGAATGACGAACCCTGGCACAGCGGACACCCCGAGGTTGGCGGCGCACAGTCCCGTCACCGCCGAGATGGTTCCTGCGCTGACGGTCTCTGCTGGCACCACCCCTCGGGAGGCGAGCTCACGGTCGGTGATCCGTCGAACCGAACTGGCCTCGGTGAAGGACACGAAAGGCAGACCTGCAAGGTCCTCCCAGTTGAGTGTCTCCTTGGCGGCCAGGGGGTGGTTGACCGGGAGGATGCACGCGAACTCCTCCTCCGACATCGGGGAGAACCGGAAGTGATCGGGGAGGGTCGCGAAGAGCTCGGCGTCCTCCGCCGTGATCGCGACATCCACGAGTCCGGCGCGGCACTGTTCAATGACGGTCGCGGCCATCAAGTCGTGGACGTCGACCGAGACGTTGGGGAAGGACGAGTGGAACCGGTTGATGAAGGTCGGGAGGAACGTGGCCGCAAGGGAGGGGAGCGTCGCCAGTCGCAGTGTCCCGTAGGGGCCGTCGATGTAGGAGGTGAAGTTGTTGATCTCGCGTCTGTGAACCTCGAGGATCGTTTTCGCCATCCGGACGAACGCCCTCCCGGGATCTGTGACGGTGAAGCTTCGCGTGGTGCGTTCGAAGAATCGGAGACCCGCAGCCTTCTCGACTTGTGCGACGGTGCGACTCAGTGCGGACTGCGAAACGTTCAGGGTATCCGCGGCGGCGGTGAATCCATGCTGTTCAGCGACAGAAACGACGGTGGATAGCTGGTCGAGCGTGAGGTCAGTCATTCTCATAGTGCATGAGTCTATGAAATATTAGTGTTTGACGCTACTAAGTGAGCCAACTCATACTCATGTGGAACAACCGGTCACGACCACGACGGTCACGGACCGCTGAGCCAATGAGAGGAGGATCCGCATGCTCGCACTGTTCGGATTCCTCACGGTGGGTGTCTTCCTGGCCCTCACCCTGTTCACGAGAATGTCCGTACTGGTCGGGCTGGTCCTCGTGCCGATCATCTTCGCTCTCGTCGCAGGGCAGGGGGCTGACCTCGGCGAGCACATCAGTGATGGTCTGCTCCAGGTCGCCCCCGTCGCGGTGATGATGACATTCGCGGTCCTCTACTTCAGCCTGATGATGGAGGTCGGGCTATTTGATCCGCTGATCCGGAAGATCGTCTCCTGGGCCAAGGGCGATCCCGTCAAGATCACCATCGGCACCGCGCTGGTTACGATGTGCGTTGCCCTCGATGGTGATGGGGCGGCAACCTTCCTGATCACACTGTCGGCGTTCATGCCGATCTATCGCCGCCTCGGCATGCGGATGTTGACGCTGACGGCGGTCGTCGCTCTCGGCGCGGGGCTGATGAACTTGGTCCCCTGGGGTGGACCTACGTTGCGGGCGATGGCTGCGTTGAACCTGCCCGCCTCGGAAGTCTTCACCCCGATGATCGTCCCGATGATCGCCGGCGGTGTGTGGGTGATCTTCGCGAGCTACGTTCTTGGACGTATCGAACGTAAGCGGATCGGTGCCATCGACCTTGCCCGGGTAGCCGCCGGTGCTGCGCCGGACGAGGATCCGTCCGGTTCAGCGGCCACGGACGCTGCCGAGGCCGAGGCGGGCGGCGACCACGAGAATTCCGGGGAGGCCCACCAGTGGAACGACGCCGACGTCCCCCGCTGGCGAATGATCGTCAACCTGCTGCTGACCATCGCACTGATCGCCGTGATGCTCACGCACGTTGTCCCGATGGAAGTCTGCTTCATCGTGGCCTTCGTCCTGGCGGTGTGCGTGAACATCCCGTCCTGGAAGGACCAGCAGGAGCTGCTGCAGAAGCACGGTGCCAGTGTGGTGCTGGTGACGTCCATGGTGTTCGCCGCCGGCATTTTCACCGGCATCCTCAGCGGGACCGAGATGATCCAGGAAATGGCGAGGACGCTGGCCGAGGTCATTCCGCAGGGGATGGCGAGCTCGCTGCCGGTGCTGGTCTCGGTGGTGTCGATGCCGCTGAGCCTGGTATTCACGCCGGACGCCTTCTACTTCGGTGTGCTGCCCGTGTTCGCCGAGACCGCCAGCGTGATGGGTGTGGATCCTGCGGAGATTGCGCGCGGTGCGATCGCCGGCCAGATGACCACCGGTTTCCCGCTGAGTCCGTTGACCGCCTCCACGTTCATCCTCATCGGCCTGGCGAAGGTGGAGCTGGGCAAGCACCAGAAGTTCACCTTCCTCTGGGCCTGGGGAACGACCATCGTCATCACTATCGCAGCGCTCGTCACCGGCGCACTGACCTTCTAAGGGGCTTGCATGAAATTGATCAGAATTGGTTCCGGTGCCGGCTTTGCTGGTGACCGGCTCGACCCAGCCGTGAAGCTCGCCAAGGACGGCAACCTGGACTACCTCGTCTTCGAGTGTCTGGGTGAGCGCACGGTGGCCGCCGGTCAACTGGCCCGTCTGCGCGATGAGACGGCGGGCTTTGATCCGCTGCTGGAGACCAGGATGCGTGCCGTCCTGCCGCACACGGTTGCCCAGGGCACCACCGTGGTCACCAACTCCGGTGCAGCGAACCCTGAGGCGGCCGGACGGCTCATCGCGCAGGTGGCTGCCGAGGTTGTCCCGGAGAGGCAGGTCACGGTGGCCGTCCTGACCGGCGATGGCGTGCTGAATCGGGTCAACAGTAGCGACCCGGTGGTGTGGGAGACCGGTGAGGTGCTGTCCGCCGATGCCGCGGGCCTGGTGTCTGCCCACGCCTATATCGGTGTGGAGCAGGCCCTACCAGCGTTCGCGGTGGGCGCGGACGTGATCGTGACCGGTCGTCTGGCGGATCCGTCCCTGTTCCTGACCCCGATGGTGCACGAGTTCGGTTGGTCCTTGTCGGATTGGCCGTTGCTCGGGGCCGGCACTTTCGTGGGTCACTTGCTGGAGTGCGCCGGACAGGTCACGGGCGGCTACTTTGCTGATCCTGTCACCAAGCCGGTGCAGGGGATGGCGGATCTGGGTTTCCCCTTCGCCGATGTCCGTGAGGATGGCACGGCGGTACTCGGCAAGCTCGCCGATACCGGTGGTGTGCTGACGCGGCAGACCGTGCGCGAGCAGATGCTGTACGAGGTCTCCGACCCCTCGGCCTACCTGACCCCGGACGTGGTCGCCGACTTCTCCCACGTCACGGTGGAGGAGATCGGGCAGGACGCGGTGCGCGTCGCCGGTGCGTCCGGCTCTGCCCGGACGGACACGTTGAAGGTCACACTCGGTTTCCAGGCGGGGTGGCTGGGGGAGGGCGAGATCACCTACGCCGGACCCCGTGCCCAGCAGCGCGCCCAGTGGGCGTGGGAGATCGTCGCAGAGCGTCTCGAGAAGATTCACGGCCTGGATCCGGACGCGGTGACCGTGGAGTTCATCGGCACTGGGGCAGCGTTCCGGGGATTGGCCCCGGCCCCAGAGAATCCGCCGGAGGTGCGGATGCGGGTGGCAGGACGCGTCCCCACCCAGGAGCAGGCCCAGGCGATCGGCTGGGAGGTCGAGGCCCTGTACTGCGCGGGCCCGGCAGCCGGCGGCGGTGCCCGGAAGGGACGCAGCGAGGTCCTGGCCATCCGGTCGACCTTGCTGCCGCGCGAGTTGATTGAGGCGCAGGTGAGCACTGTGAGCTCAGCGGACTCTCTGAGCTCGGATAGCAAGGATTCAACGATGGCAGAAGGAGCGAAGTGATGCCGGTTCTGGATGATGTTGCCGATGCCCGGACAGGGGACAAGGGCAACACCCTGATTATCGCGGTGCTGCCGCGCACCACTGCAAATTACGAGGTTCTCGGCCGAGTGCTGGATACACAAGCCATCGCCGAGCACTTCGGCTGTGAGATATCGGCCGTGACGCTGCGGGACGTCCCCGCGATCGAGGCCTTTACCGTCGAGATGCGCGGCCTGCTCGGCGGTGGCGTGACCGGATCCCCGGTGCTGGACGGCCACGGAAAGACCTTGAGCTACCACATGCTGACTCTCCCGATTGGAGGACAATAATGGCGCACACACATACATCGAAGGTGGTGGCCAGCGCCGCGGAGGCGGTGGCTGATGTTGCCGATGGTGCCCGGCTGGCGGTCGGTGGTTTCGGCTTGAACGGTATCCCGGACCAGTTGATCTCCGCGCTGGTGGACGCTGGAGTCGGGGACCTGGAGGTCTACTCGAACAACTGCGGCGTGGATGACTGGGGCTTGGGCCTGTTGCTCGCCAACCATCAGGTGCGCCGGGTGGTGGCCTCGTATGTGGGGGAGAACAAGGTGTTCGCCCGGCAGTACCTCGCCGGTGAGCTGGAGGTGGAGCTGACCCCGCAGGGCACCTTGGCGGAGAAGCTGCGAGCCGCCGGGTTAGGCATCCCGGCGTTCTTCACCCCGGCCGGGGTCGGCACACCGATTGCGGAGGGAGGTCTGCCGTGGCGCTACTGGCAGGACGGATCGGTGCAGGTGGCATCCCCGGCGAAGGAGGTCCGCGAGTTCGGTGGACGCCCCTATGTGCTGGAGGAGTCTCTGCCGGCCGACGTGGCAATGGTGCATGCCGAGGTCGGGGACACGGAGGGCAATCTGGTGTTCAACAAGACGGCGATGAACTTCAACCCGCTGTGTGCGATGGCCGGTGAGGTGACGATTGCCGAGGTGGAGACGCTGGTGGAGCCCGGCGTGATTGATCCGGCGCAGGTGCATCTGCCGGGGATTTTTGTGCAGCGGGTGGTTCACACGGGCCCGCAGGAGAAGCGGATTGAGAAGAGGACGGTGCGGTCATGAGTTGGAGCAAGGAAGAGATGGCGGCGCGGGCGGCGCAGGAGTTGGAGGACGGCCAGTACGTGAACCTGGGGATTGGTTTGCCCACGTTGATCCCGAATCACTTGCCCGAGGGCGTGCATGTGGTGTTGCACAGCGAGAACGGGATCCTGGGGACGGGACCCTATCCGGCGGAGGAAGAACTGGACCCGGATCTGATCAATGCGGGCAAGGAGACGGTGACGGTGAATCCGGGGGCGTCGTACTTTGATTCGGCGATGTCGTTCGGGATGATCCGCGGAGGGCATGTAAATGTGGCGGTGCTCGGCGGGATGGAGGTCTCGGAGAATGGGGATCTGGCGAACTGGATGGTCCCGGGCAAGATGGTGAAGGGCATGGGCGGTGCGATGGACCTGGTGCATGGGGCGCGCAAGGTGATCGTGCTGATGAATCATGTGGCGAAGGACGGCTCCCCGAAGATCCTGCCGGAATGCACGCTGCCCTTAACTGGCGCAGGCGTGGTGGACCGGATCATCACTGACCTGGCGGTGATTGATGTTGTGCGGGATGGCTTGGCTGAGGACGGTGGCGGTCAGTCGTGTGGTGGGGCGCGGCTGGTGTTGCGGGAGGTGGCGCCTGAGGTGACGGTGGATGAGGTTAGGGCGGCCACTCGGGTGAACATGACGATGTACGAGTAATGCCACCGGCATTAGCAAGTCCAATGAAAAGAGCATCTCACACGGCACAGGGAGGGCTTCTGGCTTCGGTGATAAGAACGGGATCGCAGCGCTCTGGGGGACCCGGGAGTTGGGTTTGTTTTCGATCACGTAGGACACGCTGGTCGCGGTTACTCTCACTTTTCGGTGATCTGGTTAAGGGGCACTCTCTGCAGCATAGATACATGGTCCGGCGTGTAGTTCTGTCTTCGGTGGGAGCGGTAGGGGTGCGAAGGGGTCGAACTGGGGGTACTTGGCCGGGCTCAGTGATGAGGATAGGGCTGCGTTACTCTGGGAGGGGCGCGTGTCCAGCCAATCTGCTCCTCCCCGACGTTGTGCAAGGTGGACCGGTTCTG
>NZ_JBQEDF010000033.1:0-35264 GCF_052107835.1 Corynebacterium sp. | reverse complement strand
CCGGTTCTGTGCCTTCGCATGCTTCAAGGCGGTCGAGAACATTTCTAGCGGCACCGTAGCCGCTGGGATCAGTGCGACGCTGCGGCGCGCTTACAGGAGTGGCGGCTCGGGTGAACTTTGGGAGGTTAGCTAAGCCCATTGATCCGTACTCTGAGACTTCGTTGACAAGACAATCTTTGAAAAAGATCACCTTTAAACTGTCAGCATGAAGGACGACCACTCAATCCCGAATTGTTCCCCAGGCATGCGTCCTTCATTCTCGATATCGTACATCACCGTCGATGCTTGGTGTGCAAATTTGGCAACGTCAATATAGTTGATGCCATCAGGCGATGATCTCCAAAACCTCTGATAGAATTCCTTCATGAAATTGCTTGAAGGCTTGTCAAGAACTGGCCAACGTGAAGATAGGCAACATGAGGAACCCATAGAAACCGCAGCTTCATCTAGTGATCGTGGCTGAGAAGTAACATTCACCGATGCGGCACTGCAGCAACCGAGAGTCAAAAGGAACGGAAACGCTCCATCAAGTGCATACAGATCTTTGCTGACAACATCTGACGTCTGCGTGATCAGCCTCGGAGACGCATTCTCACGGCCACGTTCTCCGTGACCATAAAAGTGCACCACATCTTCTCCTTCGGAAATAGAATTGAGGAACTCATCCTTTGTCGCATCAACTATCCGAGTAGTTGGCACCTTGCGATGATTGCTCACAGATGCATATTCATAATCGGCATTGACGAGCTTGGCATATGAGGGGTCTGGAGGATCAGCGCATTCCACGAAGGTGGCAGAACGGGGCGTAACTCTTCGATTTCTGGGGGAGGTTGATTCCAAGCTATTAATCATTAGGGGATATTTGATGCCTATCGGGACTTTTGAAGATCCCGAGAGGAGGCCGATAGGAAAGAAGCGATAATATGCTATGGGGGTGGCTGAAATTAAAGTAGATTGCGAGGCGGCTGCACAATCTTCGATAAAGGCTGAAATCGGAGTCGCAGTTTCTGCGATATCGATAACGCATTTTTGCCAGCTTCTCCTACTGTTCCGATAGGCCGAATCGAGGGCTGACGAGTAACCCAAAGATTCGTCGTCAAACCGATAATTAGCCGCGGTGAGAGTGTAACCGTTTATTGAATCTTCGGTATAATGGTTAATATTTCCGTCGGCGCCCTGGCATAGGCATAGCGTGTGGCGATGACTATGGGTAATAAGCACGCGCATTTCCAGGTCATTGCTATGTCCGGACAAGCGACTACCTTGAAACCAATGAGGATACTCTTCTTTCAATAGGGACTCGCCCATTTCGACAAGGTTTGACGCATACAATTCTACAATTGTGCGGCGCCTAAATACTGAACCGAAGTCCATCCTAGATCCTAGACAAAGATTTCGAACTTCATCAGGCGCCAACCTGTACGCCTCAGTCCCGATACGCAATAAAGTTGAATAACCGTCAACTTTCTCCCATAGTCCGGATTCCAAATAGCGAACCCAGTACATCAATACGTCGCGGTAGTTCTTATGATACAACTGTTTGCCTAGAAACGAAATGACGGATCCCATTGCTTCGGATTTCTCGTCTTCATTCATCCAGGTAGCGGTGCTGTTCGATAATTCGATTGCGCTGTCCAAGTGCGGGTCGCGAAGAGACTTCGTCGAGTTTTTGCTGGCGGTAGATAGATGTTTTGCGAGTTCAACTACATTGAAAATATCAGATCGGGAAGGAAGGCTTTTTGAGATAAGTTGATCAAGGCGTGTCCTAGAGGCCCAATCGGGCTTATCCGAAAATCCACAACAATGCGGGTTGGCGGAAACAGCATCGTAATATTCCACGGCACTTCCGAAATAGTCAAAAGCTGGCAGTTCGGCTTCGTTACTTATAATTCGTTCTTTCGCAGACTTGTAAGCATTTCGACTCATAAGATCAAGGATCTCTGAAACCCCATTGCTGAAAACGCTGGACAGTTGTGAAAACTCTTTAAAATCTTCAGATTCAGTATTTCTCTGGATAGTTCTAGCGGCTTGTTTAAGTGCGCGCCATGAGTTGGTTAGCGCTTGTGAATCACCTGCTATGAGGTAGAATTTCCTCCAGTAGAGAGAGGAGTTGTAGAGGTGGAATGAGAAACTATACGAGTCCCCCAACTCTTCCTTTCTCTTTTTTGCCACGTTCATCATTTTCCATACTGAAGTTAATAGTGTCTTAGTTAAGTAGGTTTCTGGAAGCTCAAGAAGTGTCGTTATTCCTAGGTCCGCGAGTATCGCGGATTGCTTCATGGCAACTTCGATGCGGGGATCATCCTTGGGGTAGGATAATTGAAGCTTTTTCCACTTGTCGGATATTTCATATAGTTCATTTCCATGTTGAATTCTTTGTGTCCAGGTGAGATTACTATGCGCGCGAATTCGAAACACTATTACCTCGGCATCTGCGCGAACCCCAGGCTCTTCTATACTGAGAACATCGCTAATCGTTTTACTCCAGGTCGAATATACGATCGCTGTTCTGACAGATTCGTCAGCGTAGGTACCTTGGGAGTGAATATCGGTTATCTTTCTTTCGAGGAGCTCCCCTAGTTTGGCCAATTCTTCTGGCGTTACTGTTTCTTCGCATGGGAGTGTGTTCCTATACTTGTCTATGACAAAGTCAATCTCTCGCTGGGTAATCATGCTATTCCTTTCGTTTGCTCGATTATTTTCTGTATTTGTATCTGTCTTTGCTGTTTGTCTGAAGATGGGCTCTATGGATTTCCGCGTTGAACCCTATAGTAGTTGGGGTGCAACTTATTTCGGATGGTAATGGGCATGGTTATCTGGATACGTTTTCAATGATTTCCCGCGTGGTTATGGCGACCGTGGTAACTCGGGCGATGAGATCAATGATATACCGGCAATTTTTGCTATCATCGGACCACTCATTGGGGTCATTAGTGATGCTGGAGGTCTTGTCCGTCTTTACCTGCCAGCGGTCCATGACCCAGCCCAGGGCCGAGCGGGAACCGAGGAGGTACTTTTCGGCTTCCTTCGGTATGCCTGAAATCGTGACGTTCGGGTTGTAGACGATGGTGGTGTAGTCGGTGTCGCCCTTGGTCTTCTTCCACTTCATCTTCCTCACCCGCCAGGTCTCCGGGTCGGCCGCGTCAGCGGTCTTCTTCACCTCTACGTCCAGTGGGTAGGGATCGATGGCCTCGAAGTTGATGTGCAGGTCCATGAGCTGGTGGCCGGCCTCGGTGATCGCATCGAAGCGGGCACGGTCGGTCGGGGTCTCGATGTGGGGGAGCATCTTCTTCAGGTCCGCGGTGTAGGTCTCCCGGTAGGCCGGATCGTGCAGTTGGCCGTAGACGAAGTGGAAGATATCGTCCTTGGCGATGTCCTCGCCGAGGGTTTGCTGGTAGATATCGAGGATTTCGTCGGTGATGTTGTCGAGGCGCCGGTAGCCGTCGGGATCGATGTCGCTACCGGAGGACGCCGCACCGAAGTCCAGGGTGCCGTCCTCGGGTTCCGCCTTCACATAGGTCCACCGGGGGAAGAACTGGGCTGTGTATGTGAAGAGTGATAGATCGGGCATTGCAGATGTGGCTAGAACCGTGAACTGGGTGCCTTCACGCGGCGACATGACCGCGAAGCCGACGTTTTCGTGTCTCGGCGTCGGGAACGCTGATGCGAGTTGGTACACGCGTTCGTTGAGCTGTCGATCAAAGTAGACTTTCTGCCGCTGGAAGGGCCGGTAGAGGCTTGTTCGGTAGCTGTCTGTTTCCTCGGAGAGTCTTGTGTCGCGGCTGAGCTGTTGTTTGAGGCTGGAGTTCCAGTTGGTTGCTCCTGGCCCGGTGAGTTCAGGATGTTCCTGGAGGAATTGGTCTACGTCTGGGAGCTTGGGTTTCTGGATACTTTTCTGTGCGCACCATGGTGTGAAGAACTCGCGGGCTGCTGCGTACTGGTCGACCATAGACAGAACCTGCTCGTGGAGCGCATTCGCAGAGTACGAGTAGCACCAGGCATCGCGCCCCGTCGCAAGGCCGAGTGAGTACGACGTAAAGAATCGAGGCAGACCAGTCTCGTTCTTCTTGTCACCGAGGACCGGCCACGCAGCAAAGTCCTCTGAACGCTTGTTGACCCAGTCGCCAGCAGAGTTTGGAGTGGTCAGCGTCCAGTCCATGTTCTCCAGGGTGGCCCTGCTGACCAACGAGAGCTTCTCTTCCCGCGACAAGTAATCGCCGATGTCTTTGTAGAAGACCTCACACTCACCGGTGTGGCTTGGATCTTTGACGCCGATCCAGATGGCGATAGTGTTGCGGGACCCGGAACCGAAGACCTTGCCGCCTTCCTTGCGGGAAAGCTCGCCAGCCGTGCGCTGGTTCCCACGCAGGTTGTAGACATAGATTCGTGAGTAGTCCTCGGCGAGAGACAGCCGGATACCGTCGGCCGTGTTGCCTTCGATCCAGCCGCCGTTCGATACGAAGGCCACGATGCCCTGGTCCCCGATACGGTCCGTGGCCCAACGGAAAGCGCGAAGGTACGAGTCGTACATGGTGCGGGTGCTCGTTGCCGTGGAGCGCTTGACGTAAGTCTCCGCGATGCGAGCATCCAGCGTCGGATACTTGAGGTTGGCATTCAGATCATTCGCTGATGTCTGTCCCACGGAGTATGGTGGGTTTCCCACGATGGCGTTGATCGGGGCTGCGAGCTGCGCCTCGATCCTGTCGTTGTTGGCGGGGAAGACCTTGAGGTCCAGTTCGTCGCCGTTCTCCGCGATTTGGAAGGTATCTGCCATGACGATGCCGGGGAAGGGCTCGTAGTCCTGCTCGGCAGCGTCCTGCCCGGACTCACGGATCAACGCATGGTACGTAGCCTCAATGTTCACAGCAGCGATGTAATAAGCCAGCAGCATCAGCTCATTGGCATGCAATTCGGTGGCGTACTTGCGGGCCAGGTCCTCAGTCCGTATCAGGCCGGACTGCAGCAACCGGACCATGAAGGTGCCGGTGCCAGTGAAGCCGTCGAGGATATGCACGCCTTCGTCCGTCAAGCCCTTACCGAACGCATCCCGGGAGGCCGCGTCCGCCGCACGGAGGATGAAGTCCACGATCTCCACCGGGGTGTAGACGATGCCCAGCGCGTCCGACTGCGCCTTGAACCCGATGCGGAAGAACTTCTCGTACAGTTCCGCGATGACCTGCTGTTTACCCTCGGCGCTCTGCACCTCCGACGCCCGGACACGGACGGAAGCATAGAACTTCTCCAGGCCCGCAGTCTCAGATTCGAGCCCGTAATCATTGAGGGCATCCACCATTGTCTGCATGACCTTGGACACCGGATTCTGCTCGGCGAAGTTCTGGTCCTCGAAGAGAGCATCAAAGACCGGCTTGGTGATGAGGTGTTGGGCCAGCATCGAGACCGCGGCCTGGAAATCGACCGAATCATTGAGATTGTCCTTCAAACCCTGGACAAAGGAATCAAAGCGCCGGCGCATCACCGAGCGGGTGCCGGTATCCTCGTAAACTGCAGTGATCCGGGTGATCAGACGGTCCACGATGTCCGCGACATCGGCGGCCCAATCCTCCCAGTACGTCCGGGTACCGACCTTGTCCACGATGCGGGTGTAGATTGCCTGCTGCCACTCCGACAGGGCGAACAGCGCCATCTGCGCCGGGGTTTCCGCATCGCTCGCGGCCGCGTCCTTCCCGGAATTGTCAGTGGAACTGCCGTCCGCGGCAAGCGACTCGTCCTCCGAAGTCGGGCCGACATGGCCCCCGAGCAGCCGGTCAGACTCCTTGCCGTTCTTCTGCGGGTTCTTCGCGTTCAGAGCAATGGAGTTCACCATCGCGTTGAAGCGCTCATCATGAGCGCGCAGCGCGTTGAGGACCTGCCACACCGTCTTGAACCGACGGTTGTTGCCCAGAGCGCCAGAGGGGGAGGCTCCGGCAGGTACAGCGACCGGCAGAATGATGTAGCCGTAGTCCTTCCCCTCGGACTTGCGCATCACCCGGCCGACGGACTGCACCACATCGACAACGGAATTGCGTGGGTGGAGGAAGAGGACCGCGTCCAGCGCTGGAACGTCCACACCCTCCGACAGGCAGCGGGCGTTGGTGAGGATGCGGCACTCGTCGTCCTCGACCGGGGCCTTCAGCCAGGTGAGCTCCTCATTGCGGCGCAGGGCGTTGAAGGTGCCGTCCACATGGTGGACCTCGCAGCGCAGGCCACGGTTCGTCTCGTCGATCCGGTGACCTTCACCCTGCTGGTCATCGAGGAGCTCCTGATACGAATCCACCACCTGCGGAAACAGTTCCGCAACCTGCTTTGATGCCTTGATGTCCTTAGCGAAGGCGACAGCCCTGCGCATCGGCACCTCGCCCGCCCCGAAGGTTGAACCGTCCGGTGCGGTGCCGGCACGCTTGGCCAGACCATTCCAGCAGCCCACGATCTTCGAGGCATCGTCCAGGGAGAGTTCGCCGTCGGCCGCCATCGACCCCTGCAAGTTGCCAGCCATGACGGACTCATCGACCGTGAGCACAAGCACCTTGTAATCGGTAAGAAGTCCACGGTCCACCGCCGTGCCGAAAGACAAACGGTGGAACTCCGGGCCAAAGGTGTCCAGATCATCCATAGAGACGATCTCTGCAGAGTGCTCCTCAGCCTTGGACTTCGTGGTGTCGTCAAACAGTCGGGGAGTGGCGGTCATGTAGAGACGGCGACTCGCCTTAATGAAGTCAGTGTCGTGCACCTTGACGAAGTTCGACGCGTCCTGCCCATCGAGAGTGACACCGGTGGTGCGGTGGGCCTCGTCGCAGATGATGAGATCGAACGGATCCGCGCCATGCTGCTGGGCCTCATGAATGGCTGGCAGGGACTGGTACGTGGTGAAGACGACCGTGAGGCCCTTCGCGCGGCGGCGGTGACCACCCAACTCCTTGGCCAGTTTCTCGCCATCGGTAGTGACCGGGATGATGACATCCTCGGTAGCCATATCCTCAGC
Source organism: Corynebacterium sp. (assembly GCF_052107835.1). Classification (GTDB taxonomy): domain Bacteria; phylum Actinomycetota; class Actinomycetes; order Mycobacteriales; family Mycobacteriaceae; genus Corynebacterium. Next base: position 28,285 of record NZ_JBQEDF010000033.1, on the reverse strand, counting down.
GGCCCGCGAGACCTTGTTATCCGAGCAGACAGCGAATGAACGCATGTCCAGGGTGGTCTGGGCATTCCACTCCCGCAGAGTTTGGGACAACAAGGAGATCGAGGGAACAGCGAAGAGAATCCGGGCCTTGCCGTACTGTTCCGGCTGCGCAGCGAGCCGTTCGGCGATCTTCAAGGAGGTGAACGTCTTACCAGTACCGCACGCCATGATGAGCTTGCCGCGGTCGGTGGTCTCGAACCCGCGGAAGGTTGCCTCGACCGCCTCATGCTGGTGCGGGCGAAGCTCGTTCTTCTTCTTCGGAGTCAGATCGATCTGGAGCTGATTCTGCGGCCAGGCGATGTCCCAGCTGACGGGGGAATCTTCCAAGTCCTTCATGCTGATACGGGTGACCGGGATCTGCTGACCCTCCAGAGCCGCCTCGGCATTCTTCCCCCACTTGTCGGTCGTGGAGATGATCACCCGCCGGGTAAAGGGCGCCTTTCCAGACTCTGTGAAGAAGGAGTCGATGTCCTGCTTACGGAGCTGATGCGTCGGGTCGTAGAACTTGCACTGGATAGCGGCATACTCGTCCGGAGTGTCGAAACCCTCACCAGTTTCCGCGACATGGGCGACGATGTCGATGCCGTTGTCTCCATGATTGTGACGCCCCGGCCAATCCGGCCAGCGCCACACCTGGTCGTACTGTTCGTGCAGCGTGGGATCGAGCTCAAACCAGCGGGCCATCAGTTGTTCAAACTGGGTGCCTTGCTCTGAGGTTGAGCGGGAATCACGGAACGCGTCGATCACATCGTGCACTGAAGCCATGGTGAGTCAGTGTACTTTGGGCTTGCTTAGTTTTCTGGGAAGTCTCGAGGTGTGGGGGTGGGGTCCACCTGTACCGTTTCGGTGCTTTCGAGAAATGCCACTCGCCAAGGGGTGCTGACACTTCCTACACGCTAAGGTAGCTCACTGTGACTAATTATCTTCAGGCCCCGTGTTACGCCGTCGTTGACGTGGAAACGACAGGATTCGCCAACCGTGACCGCATCATCGAGGTCGCCGTCGTCCACGTCAATGCACAGGGGGTCGTGGAGAACCACTGGTCAACGCTGGTCAATCCACAGCGCGATATCCCGAACACGTTCGTTCATGGCATCGGTGGCGCTGACGTTGCCCACGCCCCAACCTTCTCTGACATCGCCAGTGAGCTCGCTGAACAGCTGAGGGGACGCATCGTGGTCGCCCACAACGCCCCATTCGATGTCCGGATGCTCACCGCCGAATACGAGCGTTGTGGCGTCGGTGGTCAGCCGCTCAGTCGCAGCTGGATGTGCACACTTCAGTTGACGTCTCAGGTGGCACCGGCATCCGGGCGCAAACTCTCCGCCGCATTGGCAGCCGCCGGGATCACGAATGTACATGCGCACTCCGCACTGGGGGACGCCGAAGCCACTTCCGAGCTGTTCATTCACTATCTCCGCCAAGCGCCACGACTGATCTCGGAACTCTCGACCACTACCGAGGCCCTTGAACTTGCCCTCCCCACAAGCGGGTCGCCGAATGTGACGCTGTGTCAGCGTGGAGCATCCCACGTGTCCCAGACTCAGGATGGCACCTGGCTGTATCAGCTCGCGGCGGGCGTCCCGTTCGTTGGACGGCCCAACGTGGATGCCTACCTGGAATTGCTGGCCGACGCGATGCTCGACCGCGAGCTGTCCGTACACGAGGTGCAGCAGCTCACCGTGGCTGCATCGGATATGGGAATCGGGCAGGAGGAAGCACAGAGTCTGCATCATGACTTCGTGCATCAGCTGGCGGTTCTTGCATGGGCCGACGGAGTCGTCACGGAAGATGAACGTGATGAACTGCTCTCGGTTGCCAGTGCATTGGGGGTGGGAGAGTCCGACGTGCATCGACTACTTGAGGAGCCGGTCTCCGCCGCCGTCGATGGGAACACCTGGGGGCCCCAGTTCCTGCTTAAATCGGGGGACCGCGTGACCTTCACCGGAGCGACAGAGATCCCTCGGGAGGTGTGGGAATCCCGAGCAGTTGACGCCGGACTCGACGTGGGAGGGGTAACGAAGAAGTCGGCCCTGTTGGTGGCTGCGGACCCCGACTCAATGAGTGGGAAGGCAGCCAAGGCGAGGAAGTACGGGATCCCGATTGTGGGGGAGACGGCGTTCGCCCGTCTTATTGGTGAACTGGAGAACGCCGGCACTGGTGACATTGCTCCTGAAACAATGGTTGCGGCGACCCATCCGCCGCGGACGGCACAGGACCTTATCGAGCCGGATGAGGAATTCCATCTCGATAACGCAGATCTAGCGTTCGCTCCGGACATTTACGGGGAGGACGACGGTGGACTGATCACGGTCGATCACCAGGATGGCATCCTGCATGTTGAGCCTGATGAGAGTCGGAGCACGGCAGCTACCACGCTTCTTGACGTGTGGTACAGGTGCCACGAGCGCGAACAGCGAATACTGCGTGATCGGATCATTGCACCGCAGCCTGCGACATTGGAGGAGGTTGCGCAAGGGATCGGTGTGACGCGTGAGCGGGTACGCCAGATCCAGAGAAAGCTCATGGACCGCCTGGTGCCCGTGGTTACCTCGGGGCAGATTGCGGATCTGCTAGCGGGAATTCGAGAACACGCGTACCCGGTGAACACTCTCGACACGGTAATGGAGATCTTCCCCGAGCTGCTGGAACATCTCCCTGGATGGGATGCCCCGCTGTGGCAGATACTGGATGCCTTCGATGATGACTTCCGGGTCGATGATGGTTGGGTGTGCTTCCCCGATCTGCCGGCCGCAGCCCAGCGCACCGAGCGGCTCATGGCTGGGATGGTGAACGAGGAGGGGGTTGCCGAGTTGTCGGTGGTGTTGGAAGCATCCTCATTGGACGACAGCTCCGTCCTGGCCGAATGGATGAGGACGTGTGGATACCTGGTTCAGGATGGCTACGTCATCACCCGTACCGGATCTCAGCCTGCCCGGGCGGCAGCATTGTTGTCGATCGTGGGGCATCCACTCACTGGCAAGGAGCTCTATGCGCGAGCCAGCAGCGTGAAGACTGAACGCTCTTTCCGCAACGGGCTTTCCTATGGTGAGAACCTGGTGCGCGTGGGAGCGGACAGCTGGGCGCTGCGGCGTTGGGGCCTGGAGGAGTACACGAAACTCGGCGACATGATCGGCAAGCGGGTCGACGTCGCTGCGGAACAGGGGAGCGATGGCGTACCGATAGAGGTGCTCAGTGAAGGATTAGTCAGGGATTTCGGTGTGTCCGCGACGTCCGTTCGTACCTATTCGTCCATCGGGGAGTTCGAGCTCTCGAATGGGGTGGTGCGGCGGCGGACTGAACCCTTGGTCAACGACGCAGATCCGGCTGAGGGTAACGGGCTGTACTGCCGCGACGGTCGGTGGTGCCTCCTTCTTACAGTTACCCATGACCATCTGCGTGGTTCCGGATTTGCCGTGCCGAATGGAATGACTGCGTCTCTGGGATTGACGTGGGGCGAGCCTCTGATGCTTCCCAGCGACTATGGTGATCAGCGGGTGACGTGGGGAAACACCGGCAACAGTGCGGTCGGATCAATCCGTCGATTCCTCGAAGCAATGGGCGTGGGCATCGGGAAACGCGTGTGGATCGATCTGCACGATGGACAGTGGTTTTCCGTCTCGCCGGCTCCGGCTTCCTCGCCTGTCGGCTCACTCGACGGAATGCCATGGTTGGCGGACCATGTCGGCGCATCACCCGTTGGCTCGGTGGACGAGCTGGCCACCGCAGTGGCGGAAGCGATCGGATTGCCTGCAAACGCGCCCCGACGCAAAGTACTTGCCCGATTCCGTCATCGCTCGGACGCGGACGCGGTTGCAGTACTGGAAGAGCTGTGGCTGTGACACCTGAATACATTGATCAGGCGCGTTTTCTCGTTTCTTCAGTTGAAACGTATTATCTATAAAGACAAACGCCCCCGAGCCGTTGGCTCATGATTCCCTGGAGATGCCCAATGGTCCGCACGAAAACCCTGGCGTGTACCGCCGTTTTGACCGCAGCCCTGGCACTCGGTGCCTGTAGCAGCGACGACGACTCGGCTGACGCTTCGGTTGACACTGGAGGTGCCACGCCTGCTGCGGAACAGGATGCAGGGGAGGAGCAGCCAGCCTCAGACATCGAGGCTGCCGTCCAAGCCTTCACCGGCGTACTCAATGAGCTGGACATCGATTACTCGGAGCCGGTCCGCGCTGAAGTGCAGATGTCCGGGGCGAAGGCACGCTTCGACATGACGGTTAACGGCTACGACTCCGGCATAAACGTGTATCCGGACGAGGAGTCCATGGCGAACTGGCAGGAAGCCAGCGATTCATTCGGCGGTATCCACGTCGCTTTCGACAATGCTGTGCTCACTCTGAACACCGATGAGGGCGTTGCCGACTCGGCGGAAATCGCCCCGCAGATCGCTGAAGCAGTTGGCGGGACCGCCCACGGGGTGTGACTCACAAGTGGCTTCCAAGAGTCTTTAGTCACCTAAGCCCCGGCAACCCCTCCTTGTAGATCATCCCGTGCACACCCGTGGTGATGTCGACGACCTGCGACAGCGCGAAGTCCGACGCCGCCGACAGGTAGGCGTAGGCCACATGGCGCTCAATGCCGAGGTCGTGCTCCAGGAAGTCCAGGGCGTTGACCACCGCGCGGCGCATGGCGACGTTGAGGTCGCGTCCTTCACCATCGACCTTCCCGTCCGGATCGGACAGCCCGATCGCGATCCAGGCGTCCTCGGTCTCCCCGAAGGGGTAGTCGAACGCGACCGAGGGGGTGGACGGATCGCCCTGCTTGCAGACGGTCAGGCGGAAGGTCGTGCGAAGCGAACCCTCCATGGCGGTCAGTGCGACCTCCCCGTCGCCCATGCTGTGGTGCGGATCCCCGGTGTAGAACAACGCGCCGTCAGCAGCGACCGGGAGGTAGAAGGCCGAGCCGACATTCAGGTGACGGATGTCGATGTTGCCGCCGCCCAGTGTCGGGGGAATGGAGTTGCGGCTGTCCGCTGTCAGGTCACCGTCGTCGGTGGTCGCCACGCCCATCATCCCCATGAACGGGCGCAGCGGGAAGGTCAGCTCCAACTCCCCGGAAGACATGATGCCTTTGCCGTCCTCCGCGCGGGTAAACACGGAGACGTTCTCGTCGGTGTCGAGCGGCGGCATGATCTCACTATCCGAAATGCCCTCCGGCGCACCACCGTCGTCCGGAAGACTGCGTAACGCGCCCTTGCCGTGCCGGCTGGAGACCACGCCATAGGGGACGCGCAGTGCGGTGTCGAGCGTCTCGATCTTCAGGACGTCGCCGGGCTCGGCACCCTCCACGAAGATGGGGCCGGTGACCACGTGGGGCCCGTCCTTGTCGAAGTCGCGCTCGGTACGGTCGTAGTTAGCGGCGATGTCGCGGACATCGTCGAGAACGTCGGATTCGTCGACGCCGTGTTCACCGAACCAGGTATCAGGGTCGCGGCCCTGGTCCTCCAGGATTCCCTCGTGGCTCACGGTGTCCACGGTGACGGTCTCACCGGACTTCATCCGGAGTACAGGTTCGCTGTCGCTCGAGGGGACGTAGCCCCACAGCACCTTGTCCAGTTCAGAGGGGAGGTAGTGGTCGCCCTTGATGTCGCCTGACCCGGGCTGGAGGATTCCGCCGGGCGAGCTGGGGGCCGATGGCGTGGATGACACGGCAGAGGCGGTGCTGTCGTCACCGCAACTGGCCAGTCCAGCACCTGCCCCGACGGCGCCCATTGCGGTCGCGAGCTGGAGGAAGCGTCGGCGTCCGAACGCCTGGGTGAGTCGGTCCGCGGTGTCGGCTGCTGTGGGGATTCTCGGTGAAACAGTCATGTTCAGCCACGCTATGCATCGCTCGTTTCCCGGGGATTACACTGTAGTAACTAACGATTTTGTCAGTTGACCTGCAGTCTCGCCAGAGCTCGGTCGGAATCGCGTGGTCCGACGGCGCAGATCCCGATCGGGAGTCCGTTCACTTCCGCGGGACTGCTGACAGCGGGACGTCCGGTGATCCCGGCGAGACAGGTGAGCTGGAACGTCCTGGCACGGGTGTCCTCGATGGCGTCGCTGCCCAGCTCGGCGTCCTTACTGTCCGGCGCTACCGATGACGACGACGGCAGGATCAGGACGGCATCGCCGATCGTCTCGTTGATGACCTTCCGTGCTGAGGTGAGAAGATCGTCGGCCTCGGCGAGATCCTGCTCGGTGTACTCGGATGCCGTCTCGAACCGTGACCGCACATCGGGGTTCAACGAATCCCAGTGGTCCTGTATCCATTCCCCGTGCGCCTCCCACGCCTCCCAACCCTGGCGTGTCTGGAACGCGGCAACCCAGTCGGTGAGTGGTTCGGTGTCAAAGTCGATCTCATCGAGCGGGATGTCCTGGCTCCAGGATTCGACGGCATTCTCCATGGCACTGGCGACGTCCGGGTCCGCCAGCTCGAACAGGGCAGGTGAGTACACACAGCGGGGGAAATCAACGGTTTCGGGGAGATCCGGCTCGAGCACATCGGCGACGGCGGCGAGGTCGTGCTGCGAATTGGTCATCCAGCCGACCGTGTCGAAGGACGGGGCCAGGGGGAGCAGGCCCTCGCGGGAAATGGCGTCGTGGGTGGTGCGGATACCGAAGAGGCCCTGGTAGGACGCCGGGATCCGGATCGACCCACCGGTGTCGGTTCCCAGTCCGATAGTCGCTTCGCCGAGGGACACCGCAGTCGCCGAACCGGAGCTGGAACCGCCGGGTATCCGGCCGGGTGATGCCGGGTTCGGCGGGGTGCCGTAGTGCGCGTTCGTACCGGCGAGACTGTAGGCGAACTCATCCGTGCGGGAGATGCCTGCGATTGATGCGCCCGCCGCGAGGAATGCGGCAACAGCTGGGGCGGTGGACTCCTCCGGTGCCGCCTGGGCCAACCATTCCTCATTCCCGGCTCCCACCACGTGCTCCTCGACGGAGTACAGGTCCTTGACCGCGAGCGTCTGCCCGTCCAGCGACCCGCTGCCCGTGGCTTCGACGAGAGGGGAACCGTGTTCGCGCCAGACGGTGTCGTCGAACTCTGTTCCCCCGGACGCTGAAGACGTTCCCGATGCATCGGCGGTGTCGTCAGTGCCGCAGGCGGTGAGTCCGAGAACACCCGCTGTCGTTCCACCGGCTAATGCAAGGAACTTTCTTCGAGACAGGGCTTTCATCGGACCTCCGCGTCCTTCGTGACTGGTCGTGATTGATGCAGTGTCCACGAAGATTACAAGGGGGAAGTTTCGGTGATGTGAAACCAGGATGTCTCTCTGGCTCGTCCCGACGCTTTCCTCGGCACCCGGAATCGACATGAGCGGCGGTGCCACCTCACTCCACCGTCCGCGACCACGGACCATCCTCAGCCGGCATCCACCGCATTCCGGTGCGCCGGTTCACCCAACTCCGGCGGATGGTCCACGATCCATTACCTCTCCGCGTCCGACTACTCCACGCAATCCTGTGTGCCTCCGCCGATGTGCAGATCAGGCTGCAGTCCCAGCCCGGACTGCCAGAGGCGCAGCCCCGTGTTCGAGGCGGAGTTGCGGAACTGCGAGCAGTAGAAGAACAGTTCGCCAATCAGCAGGAACACGTCCACACCGGCGGACACGCGGCCGTCAAGCACGTGGAAGATGACCACGAGCATGATTGCGGCACCACGGAGCCCGTCAATGTCGAAACGGCGCGATGCCCCGGTGCCAGTGCGAGTACTGGCCGTGGTCGAGGCTGTCCTGGATCTCCTGTGCCGGCGGATCTGGTGGCAACTACGGCATGGGGCCATCGTCGGAGGGTCCTCACCATCCGGAACCTGCTGTAGTCCCTCGGAGGACGCCCCGGATTGTGACCTTCTCGGGCGGGTGGGAGCAAGGGCTCGTGCATGTCACACCATTCAGGCATATGATGGACGTGTCAACCAAATAGTGAGTAAGACAGGAGATTCAATCTCATGAGTACACAAGTACGCGCCGCCGTCCTCCACGGTGTGGACGAGCCATTCGTCTTCGAGGATCTGACTATCCAGGAGCCCCGCGCGAACGAGGTCCTGGTCAAGATCAGTGCAGTGGGCCTCTGCCACACCGACTTGGGCGTCCGGCACGGCGACATTCCCGCCGGTTTTCCCTTCGTCCTCGGCCACGAAGGTGCCGGCATCGTTGAGAAGGTCGGAGACGCGGTCACGGAGGTGAAGGTCGGAGACTCCGTCGCCATGTCATTCGCCTCGTGCGGACGGTGTCGCAACTGTCTCGCAGGCAAGCCTGCCTACTGCGTGAACTTCATGGCGCAGAACTTCAGCGGGACCCGCGAGGACGGAACCACGACACTTCAGGATTCAGAGGGTGGGGACGTCCGCAGCAACTTCTTCGGTCAGTCCTCGTTCGCCACCCACGCCATCGCCGAGGAGCGCAATGTTGTGGTCCTTCCGGAAGGCGCACCCGTGGAGATCGCCGGGCCCCTGGGCTGCGGCATCCAGACCGGCACGGGGACCGTGCTCAACACCCTGAATGTTCCGGCCGGTGGATCGATCGTGGTCACCGGTACCGGGGCAGTGGGACTGTCCGGCATCATGGGCGCCAAGGTCGCCGGGGCGACGACCATCATCGCAGTGGACATCATCGACTCCCGGCTCGAGTTCGCGAAGAAGCTCGGTGCGACGCACACCATCAACTCCAAGAACGAGGATCCGGTGGCCAGGATCCAGGAAATCACTGGCGGTGGGGCCGACTACGCCCTGGACACGACCGCTGTGCCGATCGTCGTCGAGCAGGTGATGGAGGCGACCTCTTTCGGGGCGACTGTTGCGCTGGTGGGTGTGCCCCATGCGGGGGCGACCCTGGATCTCGGGTTGATTTCGGGATCGGGCAAGAATGTCCTCGGCGCGATCGAGGGCGATGCGATCCCGCAGACCTTCGTCCCGCAGTTGATCGAGCTCTACAAGGCGGGGCAGTTCCCCTTCGATGAACTCGTAACGACCTACCCCTTCGAGGAGATCGAGCAGGCCATCGCGGACACCGCCTCCGGCAAGGCTGTGAAGGCCGTGCTGGTGATGCCGGAGTAGGTGTCGTCGGCGGGGGAGAGCTATTCCGTGCTGCCTCATCCGGACGGCCCCGGCAGTCCCAGTGGATTGCTACCGTGGACACCGGGAAGGAGGTGGCACGGATCATGCCGAAGCAGCACAATCTGCCACTGGTCACAGCCATCCGGTCCGGGGGACAATCCGGTGCGGACAGGGGAGCCCTCGATGCCGCCCGCAACGCGGGCATTCCCATCATTGGATGGTGTCCGGCGGGCGGTTGGGCGGAGGATTACCCGGTCGCACCGGGTCTGCACGCCGACTACCCGGAGCTGACGGACACCCCCTCTGCGGACGCTGGCCAGAGGACCGAGTGGAACGTCCGTGACAGCCACGTGACCCTCATCATCGACACCAATGACACTGACGGCAGGATCGGACCGGACGGCGTCCTGAACGAGGTCGATTCGCCGGGGACCGGTGCCACGATCCTGCACGCCATGACCTACGGCCGCGAATGCCAGCTCGTCCGGAAGAACAGCGTCGATGAAACATGCCGGTGGCTGGAGTCACAGGGTCACGGGTTGACGCTGAACATCGCCGGCCCACGGGCCAGTGAATCACCGTCGGCCTACGACATCGCCTACGGGATCGTCACAGAGATCCTCGGGTTCAGTCGGACAGGGTTGTGATGTGGCGGTAGAACTTCGCGCTAAGGATGCCTACCTGTCCGGACGTCGGAAGCGCGGTCACCATGCCGGGGAGGGTATAGGATCGATCAGGTGCATCACTTTCAACAGTGAATGCATTTGACCTATTCAACTAGCGACAAGGACTACTGACATGGACTTCGGTTCCATCATTGACGGCGTTTCCGGATCCATTCAGGGAGGCTGGCGCGTCTTCCTGGATCTCATCGAGGACACCCCCTTCCGGGAGTTCTTCGGCCAGATCGGACGGATCATCGACGACTGGGAGGGCAGCGTGGGCATCAACCCGGACGACGGAATCTCCGACGCGATCCAGGGCAGCGTCAGCGGAAGTCTCGGCAGCTCCGCGCGGTAGTTCCGCCACGCGTTCGACTGTCTGGGCCGCGGTGTTCGTATCATTCGAACGTCGCGGCCCAGATGTGTCCGTGGGTCCCGATACCGTGAGGGAACACGATCACGCGACCGCTTCAGGAGGCCCACAGTGACCGATTTCGCCACCCTCTGCGGACTGTCCGCCTACCGGGACCTCTACCCGGACGCGCTTGCATCACTGTCGGACGCTGCCGCCCACCGCGTTGTCGAGGCTTTGCACAGCGGGGTGCTGGAGGGATGGCATCCGACCGCCGGCGAGATGGCGGCCGTAGCCGAGCGAATCCTTGCACCCGGGGCGAGCGCGCTGACCGCCGGTGAATTGTCCTCCTTCGTCAATCATTTCCCGGCGGCAGAAGTCGACGCCCCTGGTGACCGTGCCGCGTCCGGTCCTCCCGCTTGGCGCCGCTACTTCTGGCCGGGGACGTCCGTGATGCGCAACCGCCTGGCGATCCGGAACAACCGTGTCCTGGCCGCGGTCGAGTTCCGCGTCACCGCACTTGCCGCCGATGACCTGGCGACGGGCACAGTGGCAGTCGCCGCGGCGAAGGCAGGGCAGCGGCTCGCATCCATTCATGACGTGCTGTTGGGGCACCTGTACGACTGGGCGGGGACGATTCGCGACGTGAACATCTCCAAGGCCGACCAGAACTTCGGCGACTTCGCCAGCATGGGGATGTACCTGCGGCAGCTCGACCGGAGAATCAGCAGACTCGACCACGGTGAACCGGGCTTCGATGAACGGGTAAACCGGCTGGCGGACATCCACACCCACCTGAATTTCGCCCACCCCTTCCGGGAAGGAAATGGAAGGGCAGCAAGGATATTCATGGCACAGCTCGCCCACGACCACGGCGTGGAACTCGACTATGTCCGCGTCAACGGTAACGACTGGAACGGGGCATCGGCGGCGAACTTCCTCGACCCGGACGGCCTCGAGCTCGACCCTGAGCCCCTGCGTGGCATCTACCGGCGTATCGCCGCGTGATGCCGGAGCGATCGCCAGGAGCCCTACACCCGCGCGTCCTTCGCCGCCCACCGCAGACCGCGGTTCAGCAACCTCATCACACCGCGGTACGCCCACGGCATGTTGACCTGGGCCCAGCGCCCCAGCTTGATGTCGAAGCTGGTGAAGATCAGGTAGGTGCCGTCCCGTACTCCGGAGACGATGCTCTCGGCGGCTTCCGCCGGGCTGTCCGCATGCCCCTGGAAGATCTTCTTCACCGTGGACACCCGGTCATTCGACTGGTCGATCCTGTCGATGTCGATCGTGCCGACCAGGGGAGTGTCCACCGCACCCGGTGCCGCGACATGCACGCTCACCCCGTGGGGCGCCAGGTCGAAGCGCAAGACCTCGCACAAGCCCATCACCCCGCCCTTCGACGCGGAGTACGCGGCGTGCCACGGCAGCCCGATGATCCCCGCCGCCGAGGACACGCAGCACAAGCGTCGCATCTTCGGCTTACGTCCGAACAGTCCCTCACCACGCGGGGCGATCGGCCCGGCGTCCGTCATCGCCGGGACCAGGGTCTCGACGATGTGCACCGTGCCCATCAGGTTCACGTCGATGACCTTCTCCCACTTCTCGTGGGGCAGGGTGCGCGGATCACCCCAGATCGCGATGCCGGCGACGTGGAAGACCTCGTCCGGCGCACCGAACTCCGCGACGATACGGTCGGCCCATTCCCGCACCTGCTCCAGGTCGGTGATGTCCACCACGTGCTCGTCGAGCACCAGTCCCGGTCGGATGCGGTCGATGTCCCGGGCGGTCTGGTCAAGCCCCTCCTCGTCCCGGTCGGTGATCATCACCTCGTGGCCCTGGTTGGCCAGCAGCAACGCGACCTCCCGGCCGATTCCCGAGGCCGCTCCCGTCACCACACTCCGCATCGCGCCCAACTCCTTTTGCCTCAGAAAGCCTGTACGGTTCCCAACCTAGCGAAACTCGAGCCCGAGTACGGCGTTCTCCACCAGCTCGCTCAACGACGGGTGCGGCCAGTACTGCTTGGTGGCGAATTCCTCCAGGTCCAGATCGAACTCGATCGCGGTGACCAGCAGCTGGATCAGCGTCGCCGCCTGGGGGCCCATGATGTGCGCTCCCAGGAGCTTGTGCGAGTCGGCGTCCGCGATGAGCTTGCAGAACCCGGTGGTGTCCTCCATCGCCCAGCCGTAGGCGACGTCCGAGTACTCCTGCACCTTCACGGTGACCGTCCGGCCGTTCTCCGCGGCCCACGCGCGGGCCTCGGCCTCGGTCATGCCGAGGTAACCGATCTGCGGGTGCGAGAACACGCCACCGGGCACATTGTCGTGCTTGAGGCGCACCAGGTCCCCGTCGGACGCGGCGACGTTGTGGAACACCGCCCGGGCCTCCTGGTTCGCCACGTGCTTGAGCTCCAGCTCATTCGCCGCGTCCCCCAGCGCCCACACCCCCTCGGCAGAGGTACGTCCGAACTCGTCGACGACGATGCGTCCCGTCTCCGTGAGGTCCACCCCGCCGGACGCGGCGTCCAGCAGATCGCCGTTGGGGACGCGTCCCTGTGCGAGAAGAAGCTCGTCGCAGTCGATCTCCAGGCCGTCGTTCAGCGTCAGCGTGGTCAGGCCACCCTCGGAGCGGGCGCCGGTAACCGTGCGCCCCAGCAGGTTCGTCCACTGCGCCCCGGACTGCTCGGTGAACCGGCTCTTCACCGTCTCGTCGAACCGGCGCAGCAGTGTGTCGGAGCGGTTGATCACGTACACCTGCACGCCGAGCGCGGAGAAGATGTGCGCGAACTCGGTGGCGATGATGCCGCCGCCGAGGATCGCCAGGGTCCGCGGCAGCTCCTCCATGCGCATGACGTCCACGTTGGTGCGGTACGGGACGCCCGACTCCTCGATCACGGGCGGCACCCATGTGCGCGTGCCGGTGGCCAGGATGATCTGGTCCCCGGTAATCGTCGTCGCGACACCGGTCTTGCCGTCGCCGATCTGCAGCGTGCGCTCGCCGGTGAACCGCGCGATGTCGGAGTAGAGGGTGATGTTCGGGGTCTCGTCCCCGCGCCGGTACTCCTCGCCACCGCGGGAGATCGGGTCGATGCGCTTGCCGAACACGCGCTCCTGGAGCCCCTTCCAGTCGACGCGCCACCCGGCGACGGGGATGGGGGCGGCTGCGGCCCCGCCGATGGGGAAGAGGTTGTAGCGGTCGGCCCCGGAGAGCTCGCGGGCGACGTCGGCGGCGTAGACGTACATCTTCGTCGGGATGCAACCGACGTTGATGCAGGTCCCGCCGAAGATGCCCTTCTCGACGATGGCGATCTTCCGGTCGTTGAGTTCCTCGGGGATGGAGTTCCCGGAGCCTGTCCCGACGACGATGAGGTCGTAGTGCTCTGCTGCTTCAGGTGCTGCGCTGCTAGTCATGCGACCGATGGTACGTCCGTTCGCGGGAGAGGGTCCGGCACCGTCGCGACAACGGCATCGCGGCATCCAGGGTTAGTCCCAGAGGGTCAAAAATGACCCTGGATACCAATATGCCGCTATGTCGGGGAAAACACTTCTTCGGCAAACACAACTGTGGTTCTATGAACGCAGCGCTCGTCACGGGGACCGGGCGCAGGGAGGGGACCTAAACGTTGACCACCACAGTCGGTCGGGCTGGAGGGGCAGGGCAGCAGCCGGCCAACCCGGCATGGAGACTCCCTCCACACATTGTTCAGGCACTCGCCGAGGGACGCTTCCGCCCGGGACGGGGTCCCTGGTACTGCGGCGGCATCCTTCCCCCGGAGATTCCCGTACGAAGGCAGGTTGCCATCTCTTCTGGTCTGACCAGGTGGGCGGTCGAGACCGGGTACGACACACTCGCGTACGGAGTCGTGGTCGAGGCCCTTGCGGAGGGAAACGCGGGCGGTGGCGTTGGTGACCGTCGGGACCTGGGCGGTTACCCACGATGCATCTGCCAGCGTGCGCGGGCGCAGCTGATGAACCACCCCGATTGCGTGCTCGGCGGATGGGGTGCCGCCAGGTACCACGGATTGACGTACTGGGCGGACTCTGCGCCCGTGCTTCTCCTCAGCGACGACATTCCGTCGAGGGGCTCGGACCGGACCTCGGTGGCCACGAAACATCCGCTGCGCGCTGCCGTACGAGCGCTCCCCTCAGGCTTCGACCAGGAGAGGGACACCGTCTGCCCTGACCCCGCCTTCCCCGGGCTCCGCGTGGTCAGTGCACCGATTGCGCTGGCGCAGTGCGTGCGCTCCGTACTGTCGGGCAAGCATGTGTGGCACGTGGTCAACATCCCCGGGCTCACGCCGCGGCAGGCCCGCGCGGTCCAGCTGATCGACGCGTTCGCCATGTGCACGTATGTGACCTGGAACCAGTTCGCCGCGGCAGCGACGGGGATTGTCGCGAAGGCGGAACTGAAGAGACTGCAGAAGCTCGTGGCGTTCGGAGCGGAATCGCCGCGGGAGACCGAGCTGCGCTTGTTCGTCCGCGACATGCTCCCGACGGGCCACCGCTGGGAGACCCAGGTGGAGGTCCAACTGGGATCGACACCGGAGGACGGGCGCACCTTCTTCGACATCGGGTGCCGCACGCTGCGGATCGGGCTCTACTACGACGGTGCGCACCACGATGTGGAGTCGCAGACCGAGAAGGACTTCGAGCAGATCCAGGACCTGCAGGACAGGCGCTGGACGGTCATCAGGGTGAACAGGAAGCTGATGCGCAATCCACGGAAGATGCTGGCCCAGATCCGCAACGCCATCGACCGGGCACTGGGGGAGTTGAATGGGTAGCCCGCATCACGGCATCCAGGGTTGTTCCCGGAGGGTCAAAACCGACCCAGGATGCCGCGATGCCGCGATACCGCTATGCCGCGCTGCCGCTACACCAGAGCCACACCCTCCAGCCACCCGTCCACGGCGGTGAACGCGGCCGAGCGCACCTCGGGCCGCGACAGGAACACATCGTGCACCGCCCCCGGGATGACCTGCACCTCACACGTGGGATCCACCAGCGGGGCAGCGGCCAGCATCTGTGAGGGCCTCAGCACCGTGTCCGTCACATAGGCCAGTTCCTCGGGCACCCGGCCGCCGTTGCCGTCGGAGGTGCTGCGGCCGGGGCTGGACGCGTCCGAGCACACCAGCAGCGTGGGGACCCCGGTCGACCACCGCCCGGTGTGCAGCTTCTCGATTTCGCGGTTGACACCCACCAGCCAGCTGACCTGCTTGGGGCGCGGCAGCAGCGGCTTGAGGGTGCGGTCGTAGTCCCACTCGCCGTTCTCCTCGACGTGCAGGGTGCGCCCGTAGGTGGGGTTGATGCCGCCGGGCACGTGCCAGCGCGGGGCCACCGTAGCCACCTTCGGGAAGAGGCGGCGGATGATCAGGTTCGTCCCGGCGTCGAACTGCAGTCCCAGCCACGGGCTGTTCAGTACTGCCCCGCTCACTGCCCGGTGCAGGGCACCACGGGCGGCGTCACCGCGGTCGGCCGCGGCGTGCAGCCGGGCCAGGAACATCGTGACGTCCAGTCCGCCGGTGGAGTGCCCGACGGGAACCACCCCGGCGTGGCCGGCGCCGAGCAGGGAGACGGCGATGGAGAGGTCCTCGTCGTAGATGCTCTGGGAGGTCACGTGGTGCCATGTCTGCCCGTCGCGGTGGCTGCGTCCGCACTTGCGCAGATCGAGTCCGTAGACGGCGTAGCCGCGGGCGTGGAAGTGCTCGGCGACGTGGGTCTGGAAGAAGAAGTCGGTCATGCCGTGGACGAAGAGCAGCGCAGGACGTGCCCCCCAGTCGGTTGCCCCCGCGTCACCGGTGTCGTCCTGCGGGCGGTGGCGCACCAGGGTGGTGACGACGGTGCCGGGTTCCCTGTCGGGGTCGGGCCCGATCTCGATGGTGTGGCGTGTGTAGTCCGGGCCCAGCAGGTCCGGCTCAAAGTCCAGTTCATGGACGCTAATTCCCAGTGGATGGGACAATGTGGTGGCCAGGGTCTGGTGGCTCACCGCCGTTCCGGCGGGCACCGGGCCGGGTGCCGGGGACGGGGAGGTCGAGGCTGACGAAGGATTCACGGTGGTCATCCTATCGTCCAGGGGTGCCGTCGAAGCGACCCCACACGGCACCCGACAGCGGGGGTTGGTTGTTGTGTAGGGCGCGTCAGCAAGTAACATCGCATCATTGTGGTCGCCGCCCGACGGTTGAACGGCAGCGGCGTAACAGCAGCGATGAAAAGGATTGAGTTTAACGTGTCACCTTCCCAGAATGATCACGTCGACGTCGCCCTCATCGGCGCCGGTGTCATCTCCACCACCCTGTCCGTGATGCTGCGCCAGCTCCAGCCCGACTGGAGCCAGCTGATCATCGAGCGCCTCGATGTCCCCGGGTCGGAGTCGTCCTCCCCGTGGAACAATGCCGGCACCGGCCACTCGGCGCTGTGCGAGCTGAACTACACCCCCGAGGTCAACGGCCGCATCGACATCGCCAAGGCCGTCGGCATCAACGAGAAGTTCCAGGTCTCCCGCCAGTTCTGGTCCTACCTCGTCGAGGAGGGCATCCTCGGTGAGCCGAGCGAGTGGATCAACGCCACCCCGCACATGTCCTTCGGCCACGGCACCGCCCAGGTCGACTACATCAGGGCCCGCTACGAGGCCCTGAAGGAGCACCCGCTGTTCCCGGGCATGGAGTACACCGACGATGAGGACGTCTTCTCCGAGAAGCTGCCGCTGATGGCGGAGGGACGTGACTTCTCCGACCCCGCTGCCGTGTCCTGGACCGATGCCGGCACCGACATCAACTACGGCGCGCTGACACGCCAGTACCTGGACGCGGTCACCTCCGAGGGCGTCGAGGTCCGCTACGGGAGCCAGGTCGCCAACGTCACCCGCGACGGCTCGGGCTGGAAGCTCACCGTCAAGAACCTGCACAACGGTGACACCTCCACCGTCCACGCGAAGTTCGTCTTCGTCGGCGCCGGTGGCATGGCCCTTCCCCTGCTGCAGAAGGCAGGCATCCCGGAGATCCGCGGCTACGCCGGATTCCCGGTCTCCGGCGAGTGGCTGCGCTGCACCAACGAGGAACTCATCGAGAAGCACTCGGCGAAGGTCTACGGCAAGGCCGCCAAGGGTGCCCCGCCGATGTCCGTGCCGCACCTGGACACCCGCATCATCGACGGCAAGAAGGGCCTGCTGTTCGGCCCGTACGCCGGCTGGACCCCGAAGTTCCTGAAGCAGGGCTCCTTCCTGGACCTGTTCAAGTCGCTGCGTCCGGGCAACATCCCGTCCTACCTGGGTGTCGCCGTCCAGGAACTGGGCCTGACGAAGTACCTCGTCGAGGAGGTGCTGAAGGACCAGGCCGCCCGCGTGGAATCGCTGCGCGAGTACATCCCCGAGGTCAACGGGGACGACTGGGAGCTGGTCACCGCCGGACAGCGCGTGCAGGTCATCAAGCCGATCGGCGCGCCGAAGTTCGGTTCGCTGGAGTTCGGTACCGCGATGATCAACTCCAACGACGGCTCGATCGCCGGGTTGATGGGAGCGTCGCCCGGGGCGTCGATCGCCCCGTCGGCGATGATCGAGGTGCTGGAGCGCTGCTTCGGCGACCGGATGCACGACTGGGCGCCGAAGCTCAAGGAGATGATCCCGTCCTACGGTGACCGTCTGTCGAACGACATCCCGCTGTACAACGAGCAGTGGGAGCGCAGCCAGAAGACGCTGAAGCTGGCGTAGTCCGGGTCGGACCCGGGGGACTAGACTCGCCAGACATGAGTCTTGTGTTGACCGGGGTACCGGTGCTGGTGGCGGACGGACCGGAGGCGGCGATCACCGCTGAACTGCTGCGGGACCGGGGAGCGGTAGCGCTCACCGCGGCGGATCTCGACGCCGACCCCGCCCGTACGGTCGGAATGGTCCGGATTCCCGCAGGAACCCCCGCGGAGGTTGCCGGGGATCTGGCGGCGTGGGCGGGTGCACGGGGCATCCCGGTCGACGACCGCCGGGGGAGTACAGGACAGGGCGCAGGACGCGCCGCTGAATCCGGTGGAGGGACCGTCACCGGCACCGTCACTCTCGTCGGCGGGGGTCCGGGGGATGCCGACCTGGTGACCGTCGCAGGGGTGCGCGCCATCGGGGAGGCGGACGTGATCCTCGCCGACCACCTCGGGGCGGTGTCGCTGGCGGAGGAGGCCGCGGAGCGCGGCGCGGAGCTGATCGACGTCGCCAAGATCCCGTACTCCCGCCAGGTCTCCCAGGAGCGCATCAACGAGATCATGATCGGGAAAGCCCGTGCCGGGTTGAACGTGGTCCGGCTCAAGGGTGGGGACCCCTACATCTTCGGGCGCGGGCACGAGGAGGTCGAGGCCTGTGCGCAGGCCGGTATCCCGGTGCAAGTGATCCCGGGGGTGACCTCGGTGACCTCGGCCCCGGCGGCGGCGGGGATCTCCCTGACCCACCGGGGACTCAACCACGATGTCACCGTGGTCTCCGGGCACCTTCCACCCGGTCACGGGAAGTCCCTCGTGAACTGGTCGGCGCTGGCGCAGATGACCGGCACACTGGTGCTGATCATGGCGATGCGCAATGCCGGGGCGATCGCCGTTGAGCTGGTGCAGCGGGGGCGGGACGCCGACACCCCTGCCGTGGTCATCGAGAACGCGTCCACCGAGCAGCAGCGCGTGACCCCGGCCACGCTCGGCACGTTGGGGGTGACCATCGAGCGCGGGGGTCTGGGCTCCCCGGCGATCATCGTGGTCGGGGAGGCCGCGGCGCGGCGCTGATCACTGCACCCGGCGCACGGTTCCCGGACCGCGCAGCCAGTCGCCCAGGTAGGGCAGCGTGAACTCGACCTTGCCCCGGCCAACCGGCGCAATGAGGTCACGCTGGATCAGCTGTGCCCGTGTGTCACTCGCGGTACGCTGGGTTTTCCCCAGTTTCTCGGCAACACCCGCCGTGGGTTGTGGTCCATCTCCCAGATCGGCGAGGGCGGACAGGTAGGCGTGCTGAGCCTGCGGGAGGTCGCGGAGTGACGGGTAGTGGACGTTGGTCCCCATCGTCATGATCGTCTCCTGCTTCTCCGTCTCCACCGATGCAGCGGAGATCGTCGATTCTCCACGCAGGTGTGCCCGGTCCCACGCCAGTGAGCCGAGGAGCTGCACCAGGTAGGGGTAGCCCTGGGCGATGTCCGCGGCGAGGTCGAGTGCGTCCACGGTGAACGGGAGGCCGGAGTCGCCGGCTGTCGTCTCGAGAACGTCTTCGGCATCGTCGTCGGTCAGCGGGCCCAGGTCGTAGCGGCGGGAACGGCGCAGGAATGTGGTCCCGGGGAGCCGCAGCAGTTCGTCCACGCCGTAGGTCAATCCCGCCATCGCCAGAGCGACGTCCGCCTCCCTCCGAAGCAGCCCCTGGTACGCCCCTGCGATGACCGACAGGTCCTCGGTGGTGGCGTCCTGCACCTCGTCCACGGTGACCAGCACACCCGTCCCGTCGAGTAGGGCGAGGAGTTCCCGGAGCCGGGAGTCGAGGGTGGGTACCGGTTCGGAACTGTCCACGTCCTCGGTTCTCACCGAGCCGATCCCCGAGATGCTGACACCGCTGATGCGTCGGTTGCGGGCGGGGGAGAGCTCCCGGATCTTCTCGGGGATCACGGAGTCGACCAGTGTGGAGACCAGGTTTCCGCGCCCGGACACGCTCAGGATGATCCAGCCGCGTCGGGACGCGACGTCCTCGATCTCATTGAGCAGCACGGTCTTGCCGATGCCCCGGGAGCCGCTGATGACCAGACTGCGCGCGGCGGCACCGGGGCCCTTGGTCAGGGCATCGTCGAATTCATCGAGGATGATGCGGCGCCCCGCCCAGTAGTGTGGCGGGACGCCGAAGGTGGGACGGAAAGGGTTGTTGCGGATCTCCGGGGTCGGCATGCGGCCAGCATACCTCGCCGGGGAGAATCCGAGGATCAGAGATTACGAGAAAGAGGAGGACGCTCGATAATCAGAGATTCAGAGATTACGAGAGTCAGCGATATCGAGACTCCGCGAGCCGGCGGTTTATACCACCAGCGTCAACGAGTCCGTCGGGCCCCTGCCGGACGGGGAATCCCCGTTGACCTCCACGGTCATGCCGGCGTCCTGCGCGATCGCGGCCACTCCCGCCACGTCACCGGGCGTCTCCAGCGACGCCTCCGCCGAGGCCAGCACCCGCGCGAGCACACCCTTGTAGTGCTTGTTGAAGTGGCTGACGACCTTGCGTGTCCCGTCGTCCCGCACCGACTCCACCCGCACGGTAACCGCCCCGGGCAGGCGGCCCAGCTGCTGGTAGCCGCCCGAGCGCAGGTCCACCACGGTCCCCGTCGACTCCTGGACCCCGGACAACGCCTCTGACACCGCCGTGCCCCACCGCGCCTTCATGGTCGGCGGCGTCCCCGCGGTGCCGGCCCCGGGGAGCTTCGTCCCTGCGGACAGGCGGTAGTGCGGGACCATGTCACCGGCGCCCAGCACACCGAACAACGCCGAACCCACCCCCAGCCGGGACTGCGCTGCGGGGGAGAGCGACGGCGCGTCCAGGGCGTCGTAGAGCACCCCGGTGTAGCGCAGGATCGCCGGCATCGTCGGGGCGTCCTGCAGGTGCGCATTGGCTTCCGCCTCCCCGCGGAGTTTCCCGGAGATCCCCAGAACCCCCAGCGCATCGTCCACGTCGAGCGCCGTCAGGTCGGCGATGTTCCGTCTGCGGATGTCATTCAGTGACGGAAATGAGAGGGCCGAAACGTCCAGCGCGGGTCCGTCGCCGCCCGGTGCCTTCGTCTCCGAC
Source organism: Corynebacterium sp. (assembly GCF_052107835.1). GTDB lineage: Bacteria > Actinomycetota > Actinomycetes > Mycobacteriales > Mycobacteriaceae > Corynebacterium. Next base: position 7,408 of record NZ_JBQEDF010000033.1, on the reverse strand, counting down.
GGGGGGAGGAGGATAAACATGCGGTACACCCTAGCGATACGCACGTACCGGATGAACTAGAGTACCCCCCATGATCACCCGGATGTCCTCTCTCTTTCTGCGTACCCTGCGCGATGACCCCGCCGACGCGGAGGTCCCCAGCCACAAGCTCCTGGTGCGCGCCGGCTACATCCGCCGCGCGGCTCCGGGCGTGTACTCGTGGCTGCCGCTGGGGCTGCGGGTGCTGCGCAACGTGGAGAAGGTCGTCCGCGAGGAGATGGACGCCATCGGCGGCCAGGAGATCCGGCTCCCCGCCCTGCTGCCCCGGGAGGCGTACGACGCCTCCGGGCGGTGGGACGAATTCGGCGACTCCCTGTTCCGTCTCAAGGACCGCAAGGGACAGGATTACCTCCTGGGGCCCACCCACGAGGAACTGTTCACCACGCTGGTCAAGGGTGAGTACTCGTCCTACAAGGACTTCCCGGTGATCCTGTACCAGGTGCAGACGAAGTACCGGGACGAGGAGCGTCCCCGCGCCGGCATCCTGCGCGGCCGGGAGTTCATCATGAAGGACTCCTACTCCTTCACCATGGACGACGAGGGACTGGACGACGCCTACCAGGCACACCGCCGCGCTTACCAGGCGGTCTTCGACCGTCTGGGTGTGGACTACGCCATCTGCGCGGCGACGTCCGGCGCGATGGGCGGCTCGGCCTCCGAGGAGTTCCTCGCGGTCTCGCCCAACGGTGAGGACACCTTCGTCCGTGCCACCGGCGGCGACTACGCCGCGAACGTCGAGGCCATCGTGACCCCGGTGCCGGAGTCGCGCCCGGTCGACGGCCTCCCGGACGCCCGGGAGTACCACACGCCGGACGCGCCGACCATGGACTCGCTGGTGTCCTGGGCGAACAACGAGGGCATCACCGTCGACGGTCGCGGGGTCGAACTCTCCGACACCCTGAAGTGCCTGGTCGTGAAGATCACCGAGCCCGGCGGTTCCTCCGAGCTGACCGGGGTGCTCCTGCCCGGCGACCGTGAGGCGGACATGAAGCGCCTCGAGGCCTCCCTGGAGCCGGCCACCGTGGAACTCGCCACCGAGGACGACTTCCTCTCGAACCCGTTCCTGGTGAAGGGCTACGTGGGCCCGCGCGGCCTGGCGTCCAACGGAGTGCGCGTGCTGGCGGATCCGCGCGTGGTCAACGGCACATCCTGGATCACTGGTGCGGACGCCCCGCGCCGGCACGTGGTCAACATGGTCGCCGGACGCGACTTCACCCCGGACGGCTACATCGAGGTCGCCAACATCCGCGAGGGTGACCCGGCGCCGGACAACAAGGGCACGCTCACCCTGGAGCGCGGCATCGAGATCGGCCACATCTTCCAGCTGGGCCGCAAGTACACCGAGGCCTTCGACGTGCAGATCCTGGACGTCAACGGCAAGCGTTCCGTGCCCACCATGGGCTCCTACGGGCTGGGCGTCTCGCGCCTGATCGCCGTGCTCGCCGAGCAGATGCACGACGAGAAGGGACTGCGCTGGCCGTCGACGGTTGCCCCCTACGACGTGCACCTGGTCATCGCCAACAAGGACCAGGCCGCCGGTGAGGCGGCCCAGGAACTGGCGGACGGCCTGTCCGGTGCGGGTCTGGAGGTGCTCTTCGACGAGCGGCCGAAGGTCAGCCCGGGCGTGAAGTTCAAGGACGCCGAGCTGCTGGGCGTGCCCCTGGTGGTCGTGGTGGGACGTGGTTTCGCCGAGGGCACCGTGGAACTGCGCAACCGGATGACCGGGGAGGTGAGCCACGTGGACTACGGGAGCGCGGTGGACTCCGTGGCCGGGGTTGTGCGGGGGCTGTAGGCTCCCGGACGGCCCTGGCACCCCGACGGCATCGCGGCGGCCAGGGTTGGTGTGGGTGGGGTGACACCGACGCTGGATGCCGGGATGCCGTGCTACGGTGAGCCCCCAACGATGTCCCGGTCAATCAGGGGACGTCCCAGCATGACGTGGGAGGTGAGTATCTCGGATAACGCGGGGAAGCGCAGCAATGCGACGAACGCGGGGACCTGGAAGATGAGTCCGGAACAGCTGCAGGAGCACCTGAAGCTGAGAACCAGGGCGCGTCGGATCCCCGACAGGAAGAAGCAGAACGACCGAAGGGCCTGCCGGAACAACCGGCGGGCCCTTCCCGCGTCATCCCCGCGGTTACTCCCCGCGGATACTGACCGCCAGCGGATCCTCACCCAGGGCGTCCTCCAGGGCGGCCTCGGAGCGTGCGGAGACCGCCGCCCACATGGCCGTCACCGCGCGGTCCTCCGCCGCGACCGAATCCACGGCCCGCCGCAGCTCCACGGTCACCGCGTGCACCGCGGGCAACAGGGTCCCCGCAGCGGAGGAGTCGTCGGTTGAACCGGTGTCCGAGTACCCCGGTGCGGCGGCAACCCCGGACACCGGTTCGACCGCGTCCCTGATCGAGCGCATCCGGGTTCCCACGGTCACGACCGTCCCACGGTCCCCGCCGGCCTCCGGCAGGACGACCCCACTGAGGTACACCGCCTGGTGGACGAGTTCAGCGACGGGCTCCAGCGCCTGTGCGGTGTCCCCGCTGTCGCTGAAGCCCCCGTCCAGCAGTTCCTGGTCGATCGCCGGCGAGCCGCCGCGTTCGTCGATGGTGGCCAGTGCGGCGTGCAGTCCGGTGAGCAGGCCCGCCCGGTCGCGCACCCCGTCATCGCCGGGGGCGCCCTCGTAGTCGGCGTCCCCGTCCGCGCCGATCAGCGTCATCATGGACTCCCGGACGCCGGACACCGAGGGTTCGCCCTCGAAGCCGACGTCGGTGTGCGTGGTGCACTCCTCGGGCGGTTCGCCCTCGTTATCGGTGCCGCACAGCCGCAGGACCTCCTTGTCGACGGCCTCTGCCTGCTCCGTGAAGATCGGTGAGCCCCCGGCACTGTCCGTCTCATTCAGCGCGACCAACTCCCTGTCGACGTCCACCAGTGCGGAATCCGGCTCCGGTGGTTCGGTGGAACAGGCGGTCAGCGCCCCGGCGGTCGAGGTGAGGGTGAGTACGGCGGCGATGCCCATTGCCCGGCGGACCATGGGGCGCCGGGCGGGCCGGGGGAAAGTTGACTCGTGCACGGTCCCATACTGCCATCCGCACCCGGTGCTAGGGTTCAGGGCATGGCTTTCCCTTCTGAACAGGACCTCGCCGAGGTCGTCTCCCCACTGGCGCAGACCCTCGGCCTCGACCTCGAGGCGATCACCGTGACACGGGCGGGGGCGAAGTCGGCGGTGCGCGTGGCCGTGGATGCCGATGACCGTCCTGACCTGGATCTCCTCGAGGAGCTCAGTCAGGCCGTGTCCGCCGAGTTCGACAGCCGGGAGGAGTCCGGGAACCTGAGCTTCGGCCCCGGGTACACCTTCGAGGTCACCACCCCCGGCCTGGACACCCCGCTGACCGCACCCCGTCATTTCCGCCGCAACATCGGCCGACTGGTCACCCTGCAGGTCGACGGCAACGGCGGTACCAAGGAGAAGCTGCGCATCGCCGGTGTCGGCGAGTCGGGGAGCGCGGCCGAGTCCCACGCAGCGACCGTGTGGCTGATCCGGCCGGGGGAGAGGAAGAAGGATGCGCCGACCGTGGAGGCCCGGGAATTGGCGTCCGTGGCAGGTGCTTTGGTAGAAGTTGAGTTCTCTGAGGCACCCGCGGACCAACGCGACCTGGTGGGCCTCGATCCCGAGCAGTACCGTGACCTGACTGCCTGAGAAGACAGCAGCGTAGAAGGACGATAAGTGAAGATTGATCTGAGTGCCCTGACCGCCCTGGAGGACCTTGAGCATGTCCGGGGGAGTGCGCTGCTGGGCGCCATCTCCGCCGCGCTGCTGGAGTCGTACCGGGAGATGACGAAGGTGGAGGGGCCTGCGCGGGTCAACATCGACCGCACCGACGGCACCGTCCAGGTGATCCGGCTGGAGAAGGACGAGGACGGGAACACCACCGCCGAGTTCGACGACACCCCCGAGGACTTCGGACGCACGGCCGCGCGTGCGGTGCGCGACGCCATCCGCGGGCAGATCAACATCGCCCGTGCCGAGACCAGCTACGACAAGTACGCCGACCTCGAGGGGACCGTCGTCTCCGGTGTCGTCAACCGTGACGCCCGCGCCAACGACCGCGGCATCACCGTCGTCCACCTCGGGACGGAGGCCGACGGTCAGGACGGTCTGATCCTGGCCGCCGAGCACATGCCCGGCGAGAAGCTGGAGCACGGCACGCGTGTGAAGTGCTATGTCACGGCGGTCAACCGGGGTCAGCGGGGTGTCCAGATTCTGCTGTCGCGCACCCACCCCGAGCTGGTGCGTGGCCTGTTCTCCCTGGAGGTCCCGGAGGTCGCCGACGGGTCGGTGGACGTCGTGGCCATCGCCCGGGAGGCGGGGCACCGTTCGAAGATGGCGGTGACCTCCACGGTCAACGGCCTGAACGCGAAGGGCGCCTGCATCGGGCCCAAGGGCCAGCGTGTCTCCGCGATCATGGAGGAGTTGGCGGGGGAGAAGATCGACATCGTCGACCACTCCGTGAGGCCGGACGTGTACGTGGGCAATGCCCTGGCCCCGGCGAAGGTCGTGCGGGTCGACGTCACCGACCACGACTTGCAGGTCGCCCGTGCCATCGTGCCGGACCACCAGTTGTCGCTGGCCATCGGCCGCGAGGGGCAGAACGCCCGGTTGGCGGCCCGGTTGACCGGCTGGAAGATCGACATCCGTCCCGAGTCCGATCCGCAGGACGATTCCGTGGAGGGGTCCCAGCAGGATGCCCCGCAGCAGGACGGATCCGCCGACGGCGGGTCCGGCGTCGGGGCATCGGCGGGTGTGTGACCGCTCCCCACGGGAGTGCGGGGGCAACGCCGGGACGCGCCGAGGGGGCACACAGTTGGCTGTCAGGGGCCCTCACGCGTTAGACTGATGCTCGGTCTGACGACGAGGAGAAGGAGTTCGCGCATGTCCTACCGCGCTGCCACCGCCTCCTCGGCAGCAGGTCCATTACGGACCTGCATCGCCACCCGAAGGGTCCACCCCGCGTCCCACCTGCTGCGCTGTGCCGTGCAGCGGGACGCGCCGGATCCGGAAGGTGGCGGGACGGGGACGATACGTGTCGTCCCTGATCCGCGACGGCGTCTGCCCGGCCGTGGTGCATGGATCACCGCGACCCCGCAGGCGTACGGGACCGCCGTCCAACGCCGGGCGTTTGCCAGGGCGTTGAAAGTGCCTGCCGAGACGGACACGACAGCTGTGCTGGAGTTCATCTCGCGGGTGCGGCCATTGACCACCGCCCCGGTGGCCGAGAAGGAAAAGGAAACCGATTACTGATGAGCGCACGATGAAGCAGCATCAGCGATGAGTGTCCAACTGACCTGGAGTCGTATGTAGCCGACTGTGGTGTTCACACCACGGGCCGAGGCCTGCGACTCCTGAAGAAATGAAGGAGAGTAGTGCCCGGAAAGCTACGTGTCCACGAGCTCGCGAAGCAGCTCGACGTGACCAGCAAGGAACTTCTCGCCACGCTCAAGGAGCAGGGTGAGTTCGTCAAGTCGGCGTCCTCGACGGTGGAACCGCCGGTCGTCAAGAAGATGAAGAACCACTATGGCGTGGGTGCGTCCAAGAAGTCGGACGCCCCGCTGCCCGACCTGAGCGGTCAGCCGACCGCCCAGGCATCCGCGTCTGCGCCCACACCGGACGCCGCGGCGAAGCCCGCCCCGGCGGCATCTGCTGCGCCGGCCGAGGCTGGGTCCGCGACCGCGGAAACCCCCGCGGACGCTCCGGCGGAGGAGCCGAAGAAGGCCTCCTCGCCGAAGCCGGGTGCGGCCAAGCCCAAGCCGGCTGCCGCGGAACCGGCGAAGGAGGGCCGGAAGCCCGGCCCGAAGCCCACCCCCGGTGCGTCGGCGGACCGTCCGTCCGGCAAGCCGGGCTCGCGGCCGTCCCCGGCCGACCGTGGTTCGCATGCCCCCCAGGGTGAGCAGGCGTCCCAGGACGGCAAGGGCGGCCAGGATGACCGTCCGTCCCCGAAGCCGGGTGCCCGTGCCGGCGCCAAGCCGGGCCCCAAGCCCGGTGGCCGTGCGCCGCGGGTCGCCAACAACCCGTTCTCCTCCGGTACCGAGCGTCCGGCCCCGCGTCCCCGCGGCGGCCAGGGCGGCAAGTCCGACATGCCCCGTCCCGGTGGCGGAGCCGGACGTCCGGGACCGCGTCCCGGCGGTGCAGCCGGCGGTTCGGGCGCGTCGCCGAAGCCGGGCGGACGTCGGCCCAGTCCCGCCTCGATGCCCAACCACCCCAGCCCCGGGCAGATGCCGGCGAAGGCCAGCACCGGTGGCGGTGGCGGTCGTGGCCGTGGAGGCCAGGGCGGACCCGGCGGCTCCGGCGGTCCCGGTGGCGGACCCCGCGGAGGCCGCGGCGGACGTCGCGGTGGAACCGCAGGTGCATTCGGCCGTCCCGGTGGCGCACCGCGTCGCGGACGTAAGTCGAAGCGGCAGAAGCGGAACGAGTACGAGGCAATGCAGGCCCCGTCCGTGGTCGGCGGCGTCAAGCTGCCCAACGGCAAGGGTGCCAGCATCCGTCTGCGCCGCGGCGCCTCGCTGAACGACTTCGCCGACAAGATCAACGCCGATCCGGCCGCACTGGTCCAGGCGCTGTTCAACCTCGGTGAGATGGTCACCGCGACCCAGTCGGTCACCGACGACACCCTGCGTCTGCTGGGCGACGAGATGGACTACAAGGTCGAGGTCGTCTCCCCGGAGGACGAGGACCGCGAGCTGCTGAAGTCCTTCGACCTGCAGTTCGGTGAGGATGAGGGGTCCAGCGAGGACCTGCAGCAGCGTCCCCCGGTGGTCACCGTCATGGGTCACGTCGACCACGGTAAGACCCGTCTGCTCGACACGGTCCGCAAGACCAACGTCGGTGGCGACGAGGCCGGCGGCATCACCCAGCACATCGGTGCCTACCAGGTCCCGGTGGAGCTCAACGGCAGTGAGCGTCTGCTCACGCTGCTGGACACCCCGGGTCACGAGGCGTTCACCGCCATGCGTGCCCGTGGTGCCAAGGCCACCGACATCGCGATCCTGGTGGTCGCGGCGGACGATGGCGTGATGCCGCAGACCGTCGAGGCGATCAACCACGCCAAGGCCGCGGACGTGCCGATCGTCGTCGCGGTGAACAAGATCGACAAGGAGGGCGCCTCCCCGGAGAAGATCCGTGGCCAGCTCACCGAGTACGGTCTGGTTCCCGAGGAGTACGGCGGCGACACCATGTTCGTCGACATCTCCGCCAAGCAGGGCACCCACATCGACGAGCTTCTCGAGGCTGTCGTGCTGACCGCGGATGCGTCGCTGGAACTGGTCGCCAACCCGGACATGCCCGCCCAGGGTGTCGCCATCGAGGCGCACCTGGACC
>NZ_JBQEDF010000032.1:0-36409 GCF_052107835.1 Corynebacterium sp. | reverse complement strand
CTCTGGGTTATGAGCCCAGCGAGCTACCGAGCTGCTCCACCCCGCGACGGGTTACCGACTCAGTCACACTGCCCGTGGGCACTGACCTCTGTCGGCGACTCCTTTACTCTAACGCACTCGCGGCGCGATGTGAAATCGCGCCGCGCCAACCGGCTGACCAGGGGCTACTGTGCGTCAGCCACGGCGGAGTCCAGCTCGTCGAGTGCGCGGCCGAACTCCTCAAAGGTGCCGTTCTCCCGGGCGTCGTTCACGGCCTCCATGGCATCGCGGATAGCGGCCATCTGGTCGTCGGACGGCTCCGAGTCCGAGCTTCCACTGTCGCCGGTCCCCTCGGAGGGAGCGGGCGTCGACGTGGTCGGCTCGTCGGACTCATCGTCCGAACCGGCCTCATCCGAGTCGTCCTCGCCACCGTCGGCGGTAGCGGCGTTCTCGTCGGCGGCCTCGCCACCGGACTCGGCGATCTCCGTCACCGCGTCCGGGTCGATGCCGACCTGGTCCAGCGCCTCGGCGACAGTCGGCGCGTAGCCGACCTGACCGTTGTAGCTCACCAGCACGCGCAGCAGCTTCGGGAACGCGGACTCCTGGTCGGCACGCTGCGAGTACACCGGCTCGACGTACAGGATCTGGCCGTCACCGACCGGCAGGGTCAGCAGGTTGCCGTTGGTCAGCGTGTTCGTGCCCTCCAGCAGCGTGCGCTCACGGGCGATCTCGTCCGAGGACATCATCGTGTCCTGCGCCTGCTTCGGGCCCTGGGTCTGGGTGTTCGTCGGCAGCTGGCGGACGTGGATCTGGCCGTAGGTCTCCGGGTCGGAACTGACCGTCATGTGGGCGGACAGGAACTCACGGCGCAGACCACGGAACGGGGTGATCAGCTGGAAGCTCGGCCGGTTGGTCTCGCGGTCGGTGGCAACCACGTGGTACGGCGGCTGCGCCAGCTCCTCGAGGCCCTCCGGTGCGGTCGGGTCACCGGGGACGGACCAGAAGGCGTCGTTGGTGAAGAACACTCCCGGATCGTCGACGTGGTACTTGGCGATCAACTCACGCTGGACCTTGAACAGGTCCTCCGGGTACCGCAGATGCTCCATCAGCTCATCGCTGATCTCCTCCTTCGGCTGGACGACGTCGGGGAAGACGCCCTCCCATGCCTTGAGGACCGGATCCTCCTCGTCGAACTCGTAGAGGTCCACGGAACCGTCGTAGCCGTCGACGACGGCCTTGACGGAGTTACGGATGTAGCTGACCTCGTTGGAGACGGCACGCTGCTGGGACGCGGGATCTTCGGTGAGCGTGTCCTCCGTGGCGGAGTCGAGCTCGGTGCGCTCGGAGTACGGCAGGTTCTCCAGGGTCGTGTAACCGTCGACGACCCACTTGATGCGGCCGTCGAGGACGACCGGGTAGGTCTTGGAGTCCGTGGTGAGCCACGGTGCGACCTTGTGGACGCGCTCGCGCGGGTCACGGTCGTACAGGATCTGCGAGTCATCACCGATGACATCCGACAACAGGATGTTCATCTCCTGGAACTTCGCGGCGTACACCGCGCGGTTGAAGATGTTGGAGACGTCGGTGCCACCGTCGCCGGTGTAGGTGTAGTTGGAGTTGTCGGTGTCGTACTCACGGTCGTTGCCGGAGCCGTCGTCACCGACGATGGCGTAGTCGGAGTTCGGCTCGTCGCCATCGGCGATCACCGGACCGAAGTAGGTGCGCGGCTGCTCCATGTCGATGTCCAGCTCGCCGGCGAAACCGTCCTCGTTCTCCATGTTCTGCAGGTCGGCGACCGTGTAGACCGGGTAGCCACCGCGAGCGGACGCCGCGTCCTGCGCGACCTCGTCGACGGTGTTCGCCGGCGCGGCGATGAAGCCGTTGCCGTGGGTGTAGACCGTGTGCTGGTTGATCCAGTCAGTCTGGTTGCCGGACAGCGAGTTCGGGTCGATCTCGCGCGCGGCGACGACGAAGTCGCGCATCTCGTCGTCGACCTCGTAGCGGTCCACGGCCAGCTCGTCGGGGAAACCGTAGAAGTTGCGCAGCTGCTGCTGCTGGGTGAACGTCGGCGACAGGACGTCCGGGTCGAGCAGACGGATGTTGGACAGCGTGGCGTCGTCATCGGCGATGGACCGGCGCTCGCTCTCGTCACCGGAGGTCTGCCCACCCCAGTTACGCTCGTAGGTGACCTGACCGTCCGGATTCTCGTAGTCCTCCCGGGAAGAATCCTCGGCGGTCTCGATGCCGTAGGCCTGACGCGTCGACTCGATATTGCGGGCGATGTACTCCCGCTCCTTCTCCGCACGGTTCGGGTTGACGGAGAACTGCTCCATGATCGCCGGCCAGCCCACACCGATGGCGAGGTTGGCGACGACCATCAGTGCCACGGCGAGCGCCGGGACGCGCAGGTCCTTCAGGATGATCGAGCTGAAGAACATCGCGGCGACGAACACCGCCACGACCAGCAGCAGGATCTTCGCGGGCAGCAGGGCATTGATGTCGGTGTAGGAACCACCGGTGAAGGTGTCGTGCTGTTTGTTGAGCAGGCCGTAGCGCTGGAACCAGTAGTCCACCGCCTTCAGCAGCATCCAGATGCCGGCGATGATGACGAGCTGCTTGCGCGCCGGCGAACCGATGCTCGCCTTCTCCCCCACCCGGGGGTTGCCGGTGGTGATCGTGCCGAGCAGGTAGTGACCCAGGAGGTTCACCAGGAACGCCACTATGACCAGGATGGAGACGGTGCTGAGCACGAACTCGAGCAGCGGCAGGGTGAAGGCGTAGAACCCCAAATCCATCTGGAACTGCGGGTCCTCGACACCGAAGTCGCTGCCGGAGAAGAACAGTCGCACGGTCCGCCAGTTGCCCTGGGCGATCATGCCGGTGACCACACCGGCGATCAGGGGGACAATGACGAGGAAGGGCTTCAGCGCCTTCCGGATCTCCTGGCGGTGTTCGGTCAGTGGGGAGCCCTCGCCCCCCAGTCCGATGTCGGAGATGTCTGAGATGTCCGCGATGTCCTCGGGGCCGGACTCCTTCGGCGCGGCGCGGAAGGCCGCGAAGCACGCGCCCCACACGATCACCGCCGCGACCAGTCCGAAGACGATGAAGAGGATCACCCGGGTGGCGAGCACGCCGAGGAAGATCGCCTGGAAGTCAATCGACCGGAACCACTGAAGTTCTGTGTAGTTCGTGACGAAGACCGGGACAAGGAAGAACAACAGAGCGATAATCACGGCGATGATGCCGAGAATCTTGGATCTGCGTCCTGGTTTGGGAATCGCCGGGATGGTCAAGGTTTCGGTTTTCTCCTGCTGTCGGTCAGGGGTCAGACGCCCACCCGGCACGCACAGGCGTTCGGCGAGGCGGCATCCGACGACGTAGTTGTCTACGTCTAGAGTACTGACAGCAACTGTATGCCATCATCGTGAGGTATCCCAAAGATGAACGCCAGTAACTTCTCCACCGACGACCGCCCGCTGAACGCCGCCCTGCGCGAGGCCGTCGATTTCGTCCACGCCGAGGGCTGGGACCGCCCCGCAACCCTGTTCGCGCTGGTTCCCGCGGAACTCGTGCAGGACGTCCTGGCGTCCGGGGACAACGACGCCCCGGAGGACGGCGCCCCGGAGGCCCCCCTGGCACTGGTCGTCCAGGACGACCTGCCGGACCACATCCTCCCGGGGTCCGACGAACTGGGTGAGTACATCTCCACGGTGCGTTGGCCGGACGTCGTCGTGGGGGCGGTCCTCGCCCAGGAGATCGTGTTCCGGAACTCCGCGGAGGACTCCGCAGCGTCCGACCCCCGGCAGGCCCGGCTGTTCACCGGCGTCATCGACGACGGGCCGGACCGCACGCTGCTGCAGTTGCGTCCCTCCGAGGCCGACCTGGCGGATGACCCCTTCGCCGAGGACAAGGTGGAACTGCTCGGCGGGCTCGAGGGATCCGAACTCGCCCCCGGGGTGACCGCGATGCTGCGCTACACCTTCGAGGACTGAGGAATCAGCTAACTGCAGGTCTCCGGGTCCCCGCCGTTGCTGTACTCCTCCAGGGCGTCCACGGCGCCATCCAGCGAATCGACCGAGAGCAGGTCGATGTCGCCGTCGTAGTCGCGTCCCGCAGCTTCCGCGCAGTTGCCCTCCGGGACGAGGAACACATCGGCGCCCTCGCCCTGGGCCGCGGAGATCTTGTGGGTGATGCCCCCGATCTTGCCCACCGAGCCGTCGGCGGAGATCGTCCCGGTTCCCGCGACGAAGTTCCCGCCCGTCATGTCCCCCTCCGACAACTGGTCGACGACCGACAAGGAGAACATCAGGCCAGCACTGGGCCCGCCGATGTCCTTGAGGTTGTAGCGGACCTTCAGGTCCCCGGCGGGCTGGGCCACCATCGTGACACCCAGGTAGGCACCCTCGGTCGCGCCGGCGTCCGGGGCGTCCTGCGCCCCGTCCTCCTTCAGTTCCTCGGGGAGCTCACCGAGGGTGACCTGTTCGGTCAGCTCCTCCTGCCCCCGGCGCAGCGTCAGCTCGACCTCATCGCCCGGGTCGTACCCGGAAATGGCGTCCGCCACCTCCCCGGGCACACTGACCTCGGTATCCCCCACCGCGGTGATGACGTCGTTCTCACGGAGGATCCCGGCGGCCGGGGCGTCCTCGTCCATCTCGTAGACCGTTGTCTCCAACGGGCGGTCCAGGTGCCCCATCGCCGCGACCGTCGCATTGGACTCGGACGCCGCGAAGGCCATCGCGTTGCGGCGCGAGACCTCCTCCGGCGTGGAGTCCGACGGGATGACCTGCTCGACCGGGACCAGCGTGTCGTCGCTGGCCAACCAACGGCGCATCGCCTCCGCGAGACTGAGCTTCGTGCGCACCGCGACCGTGGTCATGTTGAGCTGGCCGGGATCACCGGACTGCTCCGGCGACTGGTCGAGATCCGCCTCGGTTCCGGTGATCTCCACGACCGGGGTGCCGTCGACCTCGCCGAGCGTGTCGAATGTCGGGCCCTCGCCCTCGGAGGCGTAGGGCACCGTGAGATCGATGTCCGTTCCGGGGATGGTCGGCACAGCCAGCAACGCCACCAGTGCCACGACCGGGACGAGACCGATGGCGACCGTGCGGATACGCCGCTTACCAGCCGAGACGCCCGCCCGATCCTCGGGCGCGTCCGGCCCCGGGGCGTCACCGCTGGCCTTGTTGGTTTTCGGGGTGCTGGAACTCACCCCGAACACTCTACATACCTTGCGCCCCATGACCGACCTCCACAGTCCTGCGGGTTCGCCACATGTTCGCTGTGAGCGCACGCAGTGCGGTGGGGCACCGGAGGCGGCGCAGGTAGTGTCGGGGCATGAGCAATTTCGGATTCGGTTTCAACGGTCCCGACGACGAGTCAGACGACGAACGCCGCCGCCGGGAAGGTGAAAACGGCGATTCCGGAAACGACGGTAACAACAACGACCCCTTCGGATTCGGCGCCAACCCCTTCGGCTTCCTCTTCGGCCCCGGCGGTCAGGGCGGCCCATCCGGCATGAACGGGGAGAACGGGCAGGGACCGGGACTCGGCGACATCCTCGGCCAGTTCGGTTCCATGCTCAGTGGTTTCGGCCGCGACATGAACTCCCCGGACGCCCAGGGCCCGGTCAACTACGCCCTGGCCGAACGCATCGCCCGCCAGCAGCTCAACGGGCCGGCAGCGAAGAAGCACCCGCCGGAGAAGGACAGCCAGGTCGTGGCCGAGTCCGTGCGGCTCGTGGAACTGTGGCTCGACGAGGCCACCACCCTGCCCGCCGGAGCCACCGGCTCGGTCGCCTTCACCGGCTCGCAGTGGCTGGACGAGACACTGCCCAGGTGGAAGCGGGTGATCAACCCGCTGGCCGAGAAACTCGGTGACGCCACCATGGAGGGCATGCCCGAGGAGATCCGCTCCCAGATGGGCCCGATGATGGGGATCTTCAGCCAGATCAACGGCATGAACTTCGGCATGCAGCTCGGGCACACCCTCGGTGAGCTCGCCGGCGGGGTCGCCATGTCCACCCAGTGGGGAATCCCGCTGGCCGACGGCTCCGTCGCCGCCATCGCCACCGGCAAGCTCGACGAACTGTCGAAGAAGCTCGGTGCGGAACGCCGCGAGACCCTGATCTACCTCGCCGCCCGCGAGGCCGCACACCTGCGCCTGTTCCAGCACGTCCCGTGGCTGGTCGAGCGCGTCATCCTCGACGTCGAGGAGTTCGCCACCGGACTGTCCATCGACAACTCCAAGCTCGAGGAGGCCAGCCAGGATTTCAACCCGGAGATGATGGGTGACCCGGAGAAGATGCAGGAGATGATGCAGCAGCTGCAGAACTCCGATCTCTCCCCCACCATCGTCTCCTCCACCGACCACGCCAGGATCCGGCTGGAGACCAGCCTGTCCCTGATCGAGGGCTGGGTGGACTTCGTGGTCGGCGAGGCCCTCGGTGACCGCCTCCCCGTGGCAGCCAGCATCGGCGCCGCGTGGTCGGTCTACCGGGACAAGGACCAGCCCGGGATGGACTCCCTGGTGAAGGCCGTGGGCATCAGCCTGGCGGCACCGAAGGCCTCCGAGGCCGCGGAGTTGTGGCGTCGGCTGACCGTGGCGGTGGGCATCGAACGCCGCGACGACGTGTGGAACCACCCGGACTTCCTGCCGGTCGATTCCGACCTGGACTCCCCGGCCGAGTTCATCGACTCCATCCTGGCGTCCGTGGAGGACGTCAACGGCTTCGACCCGATCAGCGAGATCGAGCAGTTGGAGCGGGAGCTGAACAAGGGCTTCGACGCGCCGGAGGATGACTCCGACCATGACGCCGGCACTGATTCTCACTCCGGTGAGGAGAGCGGGGACGACGACCCGGGCTCGGACGAGGACGAGGACGACTCAGACGACCGGAAGTAGCATCACATCCGGTGGCTCCCGTGACACTCAGTCGATGTCCGCGGGACTCCCGTCGTCCCCGACACCCCACCGGCTGTAGGCCTCGAGGTAGCCGGCCGCCCGCTCGGACTGCGGTGCCCTGGACGCCCAGAGGTGGAAGTCCGCGCCATGATCGGGGATCCACGTGTGCACCAGTTCGTGGATGACCACCGAGTCAAGCACGTAGCCGGGGACCTCCTTCAGACGGTCCGAAATCCGGATCCGACCGGAATCCACCGAGCAGCTCGCCCACCGGCGGGTCATGTTCGTCACCCACCGCACGCCCGTGAACTCCGCGCGTCCCTCCAGGTACTTGTCGTTGAGCTCCGCCGCCCGGAGCAGGAGGTCCTCGTCCGACTCCTGGCCGGCGGCAACGCTGTGCTTGCGTCTGACCCTCTCGACCAGGTCGGACGTGCTCTTGCGCAGGTGAACCGCATCCATGGACATCGGGGCCAGGACAATGACCCGCCCCCGTTCCATCCGCCCGGCGATGGTGCGCTCCCTGCGGGCGGACAGGCGGATCTCGACGTCCGGGGCGAAATCGTCCACGACCTCGAGCTGAGCCCGGGTGGGCGTCCTCCGCCGTCCCGCCATGGGTCACCTTTCCGCGGATTCCCGGAACCGTCGTCCGCTGCTGTCCGCTACACTCGTGCGGTGTTGGGCGCTCGTTGAGAGCGTGTGGGCCAGTCAAGGGGGAATTTTACATGACTTCGCGTGTCACCAGCGCCACCGCGGACCGGGTGATGCTCCGCGAGGCGACGGCCCTGATCCTGCGCCCGCCCGACCATCTCCAGTTCGGCTCCATCCCCGACCGAAGTCTCATCCTCCCCCTGCCACCGGGGGTGGCGGCCACACAGGTGCTCCTGGTCTTCCGCGAGGCACGCCGGCCGGTCACGGTCGCCGAGCTGGAGGACCGGCTGGGACACTGCGGCATCGACCCCGTGCACTGCCGGGGCATCATCGCTGACCTCCGCAGCTCGGGCCTGCTCCGGCCCCTGCCGGAGCAGACGCCGGTATTCGTGACCGGGCCGACGGCCCTGGCCGGTGAACTGCTGCACAGTCTGATGCGCACCGGGGTGGCCGCTGGTTCCGTGGTTCCGGGCTCCGCGTCATTCACGCGTATCGCCCCGGAGTCCCTGGTGGTCATCGCCGGGCAGCTGTTCCCCGCCCCGGACGTGACCTACCGGCTGATGGACCAGGGGATCCCCCATCTCCCCTGCGCCGTCGTCGACGGCGGAGTCGTGGTGGGGCCCCTGGTCCGCCCCGGACGTACCCCCTGCCTGTCCTGCATGGACGGTTCCTACCTCGCCGAGGACGGGGACTGGCGGATGGTGCGGGCGCAGGCGGCGACCGGTATTCCCCCGACGGGGTCCGCGGTCACCGAGTTGGCGGCGGTGGTGACCGCCGGTGTCGTCCGGGATGCGCTCGCCGCTGAGCTCCCGTTGTGGGAGGCGACGCCGGAGGGGTTGGGGACACGACGGTTCCTGGACCCCACGACGCTGTCGGTGGAGCACCGGGTCCCGCAGTTCGATCCGGGGTGCCGGGCCTGCGCGATCACGTGAAGTTCCGGACGATGCCCAGGATGTCCTCCCCGAACTGCTCGACCTTCACCGGTCCGATACCGGCCACCTGGACGAGTTCCTGCGGTGACGTCGGCGCCCGGTGGCACACGGCGCGCAGCGTTGCATCACTCATCACCACGTAGGCGGGCACCCCACGGGCCTTCGCGGTGGCGCTGCGCCAGTCACGCAACTGGGTGACCAGCACCTGGTCGATGTCACCGGCGTGGGCGTCGCAGAGCCCGAGAATCCGCTGTTCCGGCGAGGTCAACCGGGCCCCGCAGGTCCCGCAGACGTCTCGGGGCTTCGGCGCACCCCGGCTTCCACCGGTGTTGCCGGCCTTCGCCGCAGCTGCCCGTTCGGCGTCCCGTGCCGCCTCCCAGGGCACCATGCCGTCCAGGAACCGTGTCCTGCGCCGCGTCGCTTTGCCACCCGGCTGCCTCGCCTGTGACCAGGACAGGTGCAGGTGCTCGCGGGCGCGGGTCACCCCGACGTAGAGCAGGCGCCGCTCCTCCTCGATGGCGTGCTCGGAGTGCGAGCCCTTCAACGCATGCCTGATCGGGAGGGTGCCGTCGACGAGGCCGATGACGAACACCGCGTCCCACTCCAGTCCCTTGGCGGCGTGGATGCTGGCGAGGGTGACCCCCTGCATCCTGGGCGGGTTCTTGGCCTCGGCGCGTTCTCGCAGCAGACCCAGCAGGCCGGCGAGGTCGAGTCCACTGTTGGCGGCGGAAAGCTCGCTGGCCAGGTCCACCAGTGCCCCCAGCGACTGCCAGCGCTGGCGTTCCTGCGCACCGGTGGGCTCGGTGGGGCTCAGGCCCACCGGCTGCAGTGCCGCCTTCACCTGGGCGACCAGGTCGCCGACGGGGGCGGACGCGGCATCCGGGTCCTCCTGCCCCGAACGTGCCCGGAGGCGCCGGGACGCCTGCCCCAGGGCCTGGATGCCCTGCCGGATCTCGGGGCGCTGGAAGAAGCCGTCCCCACCCTTGACCTGGTAGGAGATCCCGGCCCGGTCGAGGGCGTACTCGAAGGCCTCCGACTGGGCGTTGATGCGGTAGAGCACGGCGATCTCGGCGGGCGCGACGCCGTCCCGGATGAGCTCTGCGATCCGGTGCGCGACGTCCTCGGCCTCGACCGACTCGTCCGGGTACTCGGTGAACTCCGGCTCCGGTCCGGGCGGTCGCTGCCCCTCCAGCTTCAGCCTCGTCCCCGACGCGCGACCCCTGGCCTGTCCGATGACGTTGTTCGCCAGGTCCACCACCTGCGGCGTCGAACGGTAGTCGCGGAACAGGCGGACCGTGGTCGACTCGGGGAAGCGCGTCGAGAACCCCAGGAGGTGCCCGGGTGAGGCACCGTTGAAGGAATAGATGGTCTGGTTGGCGTCGCCGACAACGGTGAGGTCGTCACGGTCCCCCAGCCAGGCATCCAGCAGACGCTGCTGCAGCGGGGTGACGTCCTGGTACTCGTCGACGACGAAGGTCCGGTAGCGCTCCCGGAACTCGTCGGCGACCCCCACGTCGGACTCCAGCAGGCCGGCCATGGACTGCAGCAGGTCGTCGAAGTCCATCAGCACCCGGTCCGGGGTCACCTTGGCCTGCTCGTAGCCGTCGAAGATACGGACGAACTCCTGCGGGGTGACCGGGCAGTCCCGCCGGTCCGGGACGATGTGCGCCGGGTAGTCGGCCGGGGCGATCAGGGAGGCCTTCGCCCACTCGATCTCCCCGAGCAGGTCGGCGAGCAGGGTGCGGTCGGGTTCCAGGCCGACGGCCCGGGTGATCCTGGCGACCAGGGGGAACTTGGAGTCCAGGAGTTCCCACGGGGTGTCCCCCACGACCTTCGGCCAGAAGTAGCGCAGTTGGTGCATCGCCGCGGCGTGGAAGGTCTTGGCCTGTACGCGGGCCACACCCATCATCGTGAGGCGTTCGCGCAGTTCGGCGGCCGCCCGGTTGGTGAAGGTCACGGCGAGGACGTGGTCGGGGTTGACGAATCCCCCGGAGACCAGGTGGGCGATGCGGTGGGTGATCGTCCGGGTCTTGCCTGTGCCTGCCCCGGCGATGATGCTGACCGGTCCCCGTGGTGCGGTCGCGGCCCGGAGCTGCTCGGGGTCGAGCGCGTCCAGGTTCAGTTGGTCGAGTCGTCCGCTCACTGTGCTGTCTGTTCCTTCTGGTCGGGGTGGGCGATACCGCGGATGTAGAGCAGCCGGTCACCCGGCTCGACCGTCTCCGCCTCGGAGGAGTCCACGCGGTACAGCTCACCGGAGCGCACCACGCCGAGCACGATGTCCTCCAGGTTGCGGGGGTTGCCGCCGACCTCGTCCTCGGCCACGATGCGTTCCGCCACGGAGAATCCCTCGTCGGGGCTGAGCAGGTCCTCCATGATGCCGGTGACCGAGGGGCTGACGGTGGCCAGGCCGAGCATCCGCCCGGCGGTCTCGGAGGAGACCACCACCGAATCGGCCCCGGACTGGCGCAGCAGGTGGGAGTTCTCCGACTCCCGCACCGAGGCCACGATCGTCGCCCCGGGCGCGATCTCGCGCACCGACAGGGTGATCAGCACCGCGGTGTCGTCCTGGTTGGGCGCGACGACCACGGCCCTGGCCCGGGTGACCCCGGCCAGCCTCAGGACGTCGGAGGACGTCGCCTGCCCCTGCACGGTGACCAGGCCGCGGGAGGACGCGTGGGCGAGCGCATCCGCCTGCGCGTCGACGACGACGATCTGGGAGGACGGGACTCCGTCGGCGAGCAGCGCGGTCGTCGCCGCCCGCCCCTTGGTGCCGTAGCCGATGACGACGGTGTGGTTGCGCATGTGCTTTCTCCAACGACGGATCTGAAGGGTTTTTCGGGACTCCTCGGTCAGCACCGACAGGGTGGTGCCGACGAGCAGGATCAGGAAGATGACCCGCATGGGTGTGATGACCAGGATGTTGACCAGGCGGGCCTCCTGGGTGACCGGGGTGATGTCCCCGTAGCCGGTGGTCGACAGGGACACCACCGCATAGTAGATGGCGTCGAGGAAGGTGACGACCCCGGTGTAGCCGTCCCGGTCGATGTAGACCACCAGGGAAGCCGCCAGTACCAGCGCCAGGGCGTAGAGCATCCGGCGGGTGATCAGCCACCAGGGGCTGACCGGGGCGTTGGCCGGGATGTTGACGATGTTGAGGAGCGCACGCGGCGGCAGTGCGTCCACCTCCGTGTCCGTCCGGAAACGGTCCCTGAGTCTGTCCCGCATGCTCAGTCCCCTTCCCTCGGACGGGCTGCTGAGGCCAAGGTCGTGGCCAGTTCTTCCGCTGACGGCAGTGTACCCGGTTCGTAGGTCTCGTTCGACGCCACGTAGTGGAACGCGGCGCGCACGCCTGCGGGATCGACCGGGCGGCCCAGCCGGGCGGACAGCACCCTGGCCCAGGCCAGCCGGTAGACGGCGAGCTGCATCTCCGCGGCGGTGCGTTCGGCTCCGCCGGGTTTGCGCCCGGTCTTCCAGTCGACGACGGTCCACCCGGTCGCAGGGTCGTCCCCGTCGTGGAAGACGGCGTCGATGCGCCCCTCGAAGAGGTGTCCGGCGAGGGTGACGGAGTAGGCCCCCTCCACGGTCGCCGGGGTCCGGTCGGCCCAGTCGCTGGCGAGGAACCGGCGCTTGAGGTCCTCCAGGGCGGGGTCGGTGAGGGTGGCGTCGGCCGCGCCCGGCAGCTCGTCCTCGTCGAAGAGACTGGAGACGCCGTAGTGCCGCTCGACCCAGTTGTGGAATGCGGTGCCGCGCTTCGTGTAGGGCCGGGGTTCCAGCGGGACGGGGCGCCGCCGGCGGCGGGCGAACTCGTCGCGGTCCCTGGTCAGGGCCACTGCCTCGGTGGCGGTGAGCCTGGCCCCGAGTGGGACGATGACCTCGGGGACGTCGGCGGCGGCGTATTCGTCGATCAGCAGCCGCGTCTCCTGCGCCCACTGGGCCGCGGTGGTGTTGTCGTCGGGGGCGGTCGTGTCTGTGCCGGCGTGGCGCACCAGGTCCACTCCCCTGCCGACGCCCTCCGGGACGTGGCCGGGGTGTCCGGGGTCGGTCAGGGCGGGCCGGGGCCACAGGGCACTCGGCGGCTCCGGGAGTTGACGTACGTAGTCGGCGACCAGGTCATTGCGGGCGGCAGGGTTGTCCGGGACCATGACGGCGTCCTCCCGGTGGTGCGGCCCCTTGTCGATCCGCTTCAACTCAGCCTTCGAGTACTCCATGCCCAGCGGTGACCAGGTGACGACCGAACCGGGGTTGACGGTGGACAGGCGGTCGCGCACCAGGGTCAACGCCACGGAGGGGTCGACCGGTCTGCGGTCCTCGTTGTTGAACGCCGCACCGCTGACCAGCAGCACCTGTTCGCTGCGGGTGACTGCGACGTAGAACAGGCGGTCGTCCTCCTTCGCGCCGTGCCTGCCCAGGGCAACCCTGAATTCGTCCTGCGCCTCCACAACCCCCTTGCGGTCCTCCACCGCCGACAGGTCGAGGATCGGGGCGGCATCCGGGCCGGGGTCGGTGGTCAGCTGGTCGGGGGCGTCCCCGCGCAGCCCGGACGGCAGGATCCGCGCGTTGGACGTCCATGAGCTGACCGTGGGCCGCTTCACCGCGTCGGCATAGGTCTTGCGGGTGGCGTGGGGGACGGCGACGATCTCCCATTCCAGGCCCTTGGCCTTGTGCACGGTCAGCAGCTGCACGCAGTCGGTGCGCACCTCGACCTCGCCGGGTTCCAGGCCCTTCTCCCGGTCGGCGGCGGCCAGGAGGAAGTCCACCAGCCCCGCCGGGGTCGATGCACTGAGATCGGCGAACTGCCGGACGACCTCGGCGAAGCGGTCCAGGTGGCTGGTGCCGATCGAACGGTCGGGGTTGCGGTGGTAGCGGGTGAGGACCTCGGTACGCACCCCGGTCATCTGCTCGATGTCGGCGACGAGGTCGGTCAGCGGCTTCGACATGGAATGGCGCCGCAGATAGCGCAGTTCCCGGCCCAGGTCGGCCAGTCTGCGGATGCCCTCGGCGGACATCCCGTAGTTCTCCATGCCGCGCAGGTCGGCCAGGGCCTCCGCCAGGCCGACGGGGACGCGAGCCGCGTCCCTGTCGAGCTCGGCTAACCGTCGGCGGACCCCGGCCAGGGCGTCGGAGTCCCCCGGGTGCGGGGCCACGATCGCGGTGAGACCGGTGGTGTCACCGTCGTGGTCCGCCTCGGTGGATGCACCGGAGTCCGTGGCGGTGCCGGCGGTGCTGGCGTCCCGTCGCGACAGCTGGTCGACGCGGGCCGCCAGTGCCAGCAGGTCGGCGGCACCGATGTTCCACCGGACTCCGGTGAGCAGCCGGAGCATGGCGATGTCGTCCCCGGGGTCGACGAGGACGCGCAGGGTGGCGAACACGTCGGCGACCTCGGGGACCTCGAGCAGTCCCGGACCGGCGGTCATGTCCACCGGGACTCCCCTGGCCCGCAGCAGGTCATGGATCGGGCGGGCCTCGGCGTTCTTGCGCAGCAGCACCGCCGCGGAGAACGGGGTGTCACCAATGTGCCCGTGGTAGCGGGACGCCAGGTCATCGACGAGCCACTCGAGTTCCTGCTCCCTGGTGTCGAACCACCCGGTCCGCACGTCCCCGCTGCCGGCCCCGGGACGCGAGGTCAGCGGGGACACCATCGGATCAGCGGTGTCCATCGACCAGCGTGACACCGTGTTGGCCAGGTCGAGCACCAGCGCGGGGTTACGCCACGAGGTGGTGAGCTCCAGCTTCGGTGCGGGTCCGTCCGCGGCGGGGAAGTCCTCACGGAAGTGTGCGAGGTTCGCCGCGGTGGCCCCGCGGAAGCCGTAGATGGACTGCATGGGGTCGCCGACGGCGGTGACGGTCATCCCGGTGTCGGCGCCATCGCCGAAGAGGCTGCGCAGCAGGATCCGCTGGGCGTGGCCGGTGTCCTGGTACTCGTCGAGCATCACCACCCGGAAGCGGCGGCGCTGCGCCTCGCCGACACGGGGGTGGGCGGCGACGAGTTGGGCGGCCTTCGACATCTGCTGGCCGAAGGTCATCAGGTTCATCGAGGTCAGCCGGTCGCGGTAGGCGGTGACGACCTCGAGGAGTTCGCGCCGGTAGGTCAGCGTCCCGTTGAATGTCTCGAGGGCGGCGTCCACGGTCTTCAGGACCTTGCCGTCGCGGTCGGGCAGGCCGTCGATCTCGGCGGCGGTGGCCCGGCACTCGTCCTCGACCTGGGCGACGGTGACCAGGTGGTTGTCCATCTCGTCGTTGAGCGCGAGCATGTCGTCGATGATCGAGGGAAGGGACCGGGAGGTGGTGAATCCGGTGGGCCATCCGGTCACCACGTCGCGGGCGAGGATCCAGCGTTCGGTGTCCGAGATGATCCGCCCGGCCGGCTCCATCGGCAGCAGGAGGCCGTACTCGCGGACGACCGAACCGGCGTAGGCGTCGTAGGTGGACACCGTGGGGATGATGTTGTGGAGTGCCTCGTGCCGCGGGTCATCGTCCGGCAGGCTGTCGAGGAACCCGGAATCCGCCAGGGTCTGCAGACGGGCGCGGATGCGTAGGCCGAGTTCCCGGGCGGCCTTGCGCGTGAAGGTGAGGCCGAGGATCTGCTCCGGGGCGGCGAGGCCGTTGGCGACGAGCCAGACCACCCGCGCCGCCATGGTCTCCGTCTTGCCCGCTCCCGCCCCGGCGACGACGAGGGTGGGCCCCTCAGGCGCCCCGATGACCGCCGCCTGCTGCGGGGTCGGCCCGAATTCCTGGCGGAGCAGTCGCGAGAGCTCGGTGGGACTGACCATTCAGACCACCTGCTCCCCGGCCCGGCATGCCGGGCACAGGCATGCGAACTCAGTGCCCTCGCAGCCCTGCGGGGTCGCCCGGAACCCCGGGCCGGAGATGCGGGACGCCGCGTCCACCGCGAACTCCCGGAACTCGGCGAGCTGATCGGGGGTGAGCACCGGCTGCTGCAGGACGGTCACGGTACTGGTGTCCCGGCGCGGGTACACCAGCATCGCCCCGTCCGGCTCCCTGTCGGGGTCCGCGTCGACGAGGAGCTGGTAGGCGGCGAGCTGGCTGCTGCCGATGGCCTCCTGCTTCGTCTTCGCGGATTTCCCGGTCTTGAAGTCGATGACGGTCGTGCGGCCGTCGGGGTCGGTCTCCAGCCTGTCGGTTCGCCCGGCGAGGATGACGGGCAGACCGGCGGGGGTCTGCCCGAGTGACGCGTCCAGCTTGCGCTCGACCTCGACCCGGCGCCCGGTGGAGGCCCGTTCGGCGATCCATGTGTTGAGCCGGTCGACGGCGGCGAGGCAGCTCTGCAGCAACGGTGCCGCGGTCCACGCGGGACCGTCGACGAGGTGCGGGACGGTGTCCGTCACGATGTCGTGGGCCTCCTCCCGGCTGAGCCCGTGGGCGAAGCTCTCGGCGATCGCGTGGATGAGAACGCCGATCTTCATCGGCTCAGTCGTCGCACCCCCGACAAGGCCGCGCAGGAAGACCCCGGTGTCGCAGTCGTGGCGGCTGTCCCCGGGGGCTCCCATGGCCTCCAGGGTGGTCGGGCTGATCCGGACGGTGGGGTGCTGACCGGACCGTGGGGATGCCACGGCCGGGGCGGTCGTCGAGGGTGCCGCGGTGCCCCACCACTGGTCCGGGTCGGCACCGTGGACGCCCGCCGCGGCGAGTCGGGCGAGGTTGGTGGCTGCTGCGTTCCGCTCGTGTCCCGGTCGTCCGGGATCGCACACCGCATCGCGGAGTTCGGCGACCAGCGGCTCCATGGCCAGGACGCGTGGCAGGGCGGGGGTCCCGGGGATCTCCGCCGACGGGAGGACCGGAGTCTCGCCGGTGGACTGGTCGGACGTCGTGGACGGGGCGATCTCACCGAGGAACCGGGAGGGCACGCTGGTGTCGTCCCCGGCGGAGTCCACCGCGGTGACCAGGGTGCGCCGGGTGGCGCGGGAGATGGCCAGCAGGAACAGGCGGCGTTCCTCCGCCAGCGCCGCCGCGGCCCGCGACACGGGGACGTCGGGGGTGATGCCACGGTCGATGAGGTCCACGAGCTCCTGCTGGCCGAACAGGCCCCCGACGGTCGGTCCGGAGGGCCAGCGGTCCTCCTGGACCCCGGCGACGACGACCACCGACCACTCGCGTCCGGCGGCGGCGTGGGCGGGCAGGATCTCGACGGCATCGGGGCGGGTCCCCCGGCGGTCGCGGCCCTCGGTCGGCAGTTCCTGGGCCCGGACCTCCCCGAGGAAGGTCTCCAGTGTCGCCGACGGCGTGCGTTCGACGACGTCGCCGGCGAAGTCGAACAGGCTCATCACCGCGTCGAGGTCCCGGTCCGCCTGGGAACCGAGGGTCCCCCCGCGCAGGGCCTGCATCTGCAGGGAATTGGACAGCCCCGCCGCCTGCCACACGGCCCACAGCACAGCTTCCACCGGGGAGGTGCCGGTGTGACCGGACAATGCCTTCTGCCCTGCTCCGATGACAGATCCCACCCGGTCGAGGACATCCCTCTCCCGTGGCCCGAGCCGCCGGGTCCACGCCTCTGCCTCGGCGGCGTCGGCGCGTCCGGAGACGATCCTGTTCACCGCCTCCATCGCACGGATGCCCGTCCCGCCCAGCAGTGGCGCGATCGACCGCTCGACGCGGCGGAGCATCACCGGGTCCGCGCCACCGATCGGGCTCTCCACCAGCCGTTGCATCTCACTGGTCGTCAGGGGCCGGACGAGGGCGTCGAGGGTGAGAAGAAGCACGTTGACCAGTGGTTGCTCGGCGAGGACGACACTGGTGGGGTCCACTTTCACCGGCACGCCGTGGGACAGCAGGGTACGCCGCAGCGAGGCGATGTCACCGGTGGAGCGGACGATGACCGCGATATCGTCCCAGGCAACCCCGTCCAGGACGTGGGCGCGTCTGACCTCGTCGGTGACGGCCAGCAGGTCGGCTGTCCGCGAGGGGGCCCGCCGGAGTTCCAGGCCCGGTCTGGGGTCCCCGGCGTCGGCGGTGCCGGGACTGCGGGTGGCACGCAGCGGCACGCGGGTCGGCTGCACCGGCAGCTTCTGTTCCAGCAGGTTCACCGCATCCACCACCCCGCCCGGCAGTCGGTGGGACCGGGACAGCACGATGCGGCGGTCCCGGTCCGCCGCAATCCCGGTGAGGAAGTCCTCGTCGGCACCACGGAAGTGGAAGACGCACTGGTCCGGGTCACCTGCGACGAGGGTCCGTACCCCGGGACGGATGAACAGTGACACGAATCGTCCGGCCGCAGGGTCGAGGTTGTGTGCGTCGTCGATGAGCAGCAGTTTCGTCCGGTCCCGGTAGTGGTCCAGCACGGACGGTGTCGTCTCCAGCGCATCGAGGGTTGCGTGCAGGAGCTCGGAGGCGTTCAGGTTCCGCGCTTCCGACAACGCCTGGATCTGGTGGTACTCACGCAGGAAACCACCCGCACCGACCCACATGGGCTCACGGTGGTCCCGCCCGAGCTGCTCCAGTTCCTCCGGACCGACACCGCGTTCAGCGGCACGCAGCAGCAGGTCGCGGAGCTGGCGGGCGAATCCGACGAGGGGCAGCGCCGGCCGGATCTCCTCCGGCCACGCCCCGGTACGGTCCTCGGCGTGGCCACGCAGCAGTGTGCGGATCTGCATGTCGTGCTCGGCGCCGGTCATCAACCGGGGCAGCGGAGTGGTGCCGTCGTGGTCCTGCTGCGCCACGGCGCGCAGCAGGGCGAAGGCCCACGAGTGCACCGAACGTACCGGTGTTCCCGTCGCCGCGTAGTCGTCCCGGGAGCGCAGGACCTCGGTGGCCTGCTCGCGCAGGGCCGTGGCCGCCTCCTTGGAGGGGGTGACCACCATGGCCTCCTCGGCGCGTCCACCGGCGCGCAGGAAGGAAACCAGTGCATCGACCAGCAGTGAGGACTTCCCCGTGCCGGGACCACCCAGGACTGCGTAGGGGGCCTGTGTGTCCACCCTCCCGTCGCCGGAGGTCAATGCCCCGGCCAGGCCCTCCCAGGACCGCTGCGGCCCTGGTTCCCCGTCGGCATCCACCGCTTCCGTGCCGGTGTCGAGATGCACGTCCACCTGCCCGGCGGAGCCGATCCGGCGGCGCAGTTCAGCGTCCTCCCTGGCCTCCTGCCGTGTCCTGTCAGCCACGGACCTCAGTCATCCTGCCCGGACTCGTCGGATCCCGACACCGCGGATGCGGCGTCGGCATGCCGGCGCACGCCACCCACCCGGGCGGAAACGACGTCACTGACCCGCGATATCCCGGCCAATGCCTGGGGATTCGAGTCGGTGACCACGGCATGCGCGAACAACCGGTACATCACCGCCCGCAGCAGCAGCTGGTCGAAGTCCCGGAGATGGCTCCACCGGTCGAGCAGCCCGTCCTCGGCGTTGGCCCACGCGATCGCGTCAACCACCAGCAGCGCGACCGACCATCCCGTCGGCCGCCAGGCCGGCACGAAGTCGACGATGGCCGGATCCGCGTAGCCGTCGTAGACCGTGCACCCCAGCGCGTCCCCGTGGACCAGCTGGTCCGCGGCGCTGATGTCCTCCCTGAGCAGCATCAGGCCGGCGGCTTTCTCCATCGCCGCGGCAACGTCCCCGCGGGGAACCTCCGCCAGGTCCATCACCTGCGCCAGGAGCTCGGTGGGGTCACCCGCCCACGCCGCGGCCTCCGCCACGGCGAACAGTTCGGTCTCACTGAGGGACCGTGCGGACTCCGCGGACTCCAGCCGGGCCCGCCATACCGAGGAATCGAGGAACCGCGGACGTCCCTCCCCCGCGGTCGCCTCCGCCAGGGCCTCGTTGAAACGCAGGACGCTGGCCGCGGTTTCGTCGAACCGGGGTGCGCGGTGCCCCGACAGGAACGCCCGGGCGGTCCATCCCCCGACGGCGTACCGCCCGTCCGTCGACCGCAGCGGCCGGGCGACGGACACCCCGGACGGGCGGACCTTGTCCATCATCTGGGCGGACCAGGTCGCCCGTGCACGGTCGTCCGAGGGGACCAGGACAGCACGGTCGCACCGCCACCCGTCCCCCCACGCACCGCCGAGTTCCACCGGGGTGGCGTGGGCGACCTGGAACCCGGCGCGGATCGCCGCAGGAGGTCCGGACCCGGGGGACCCGGCAGAACCGGAGGATGCAGTAGTTTCCGACATGGCCCACACTCTATCCCCCACCCCGGACATGGAACGGAAGTCACGGCGCCCTCATTCGAACATGCAGGTCACGGTGCGCATTCCGCCTGGGGTGTCAATCGCGGACGTCGACCGCCTCGCCCTCACCACGCCCGTGCGGGTAGGGCCACGCGTTCGGCCGGCAGGTGAGGTTCCCGTCGGCTTCCTCGTACTCCGCACCCGCCTCGAGATCCTCCAGTTCACCGTTGTTCATGCTCAGCGTCTGCTGCATCATGACCGGTGCCAGGACCCCGTCGCGCGGGCAGGCCTGGTGCGCGGCGAAACCGATGCCGTGCCCGACCTCGTGGTTGACCAGGTACTGGCGGTACGCGCCCAGATCCCCCTCGAACGTCGACGCGCCGCGTACCCAGCGGGCGACGTTGAGGATCACCCGTCCGGCCTCCGCCGCACCGGCGTCATCACCCTCGGAGTCCGGCCCCTGGATGAAGCAGCTGGTCTCCAGTTCGATGTGGCCGCCACACAGTTCCCGGGCGGTCTCCGGACTGGTCAGCCGCACCCGCAGGTCCGGGGCCTGTCCCTCGTCCACGCTGGTGTGCCGGAAGGCGAACGTCCCGTTCGAGATCCAGGACCTGGGGTCACCGAGGGTGGCGTCCACCGAGGAGGAGAACGCGTCCCCTCCACCGAACGAGGAGGTGTCGACGCCGTCCTCGACCTCGACGACGTAGGAGTAGGTGTCCGCGTCGTCGCGGTCGGGGTCGCCGGCTGTCGCCCCGGGGGTGCCCACACCGTGGAACCCCCCGTCGCCGTCGGTGCTGAAGGCACCGCCATCGGGCAGGGCGCCCACGTCGCCGTTGTCCCCGGGCGCGTCGCCGGGGACGGGGCCGGCCGGGGCGTCCTCGTCCGGCGCGTGCGAGGAACCGGTGCTGCCCGCGGAGGCGGAGACGGAACCATCGCGGTCCCCGTCCCCGCCGACACCCGACACGGCGAGTTCGATGACGACCCCCAGGGTCGTCAGCAGGACGAGAACCCCGCCCACACCGATCCACCTGTTCCGGCGGATCCGGCGTTCATTCTGTTCAGCGCGGTACCGGGCGCGCTGCTCGACCTCCGAGGGAGGCAGGTCGAAGCGCTCGCGGCGCGGCTGTTGGTGATACGGCACGGTCAGGTCGCGTCGGTTCTCAGATGAAGCCGACGGGCCGCTGGGCGGAGGTCCCGACCTCGACGTAGGCGACCTGGTCGCGCACGAGGACGAACAGCGACCCCTTGTTGTCCTTCAGCTTCAGGGTCGACGGGGAATCACCCGTGCCCGACAGGAACTCCTCGACCTGCTGCGAAACCGTGTCCTGCTCCTCCGAGCTGGTGATGACCAGATCGCGGGGGTTGTTGACGAAACCGACCTTGATGTCCATACGTGGTGCCCTCAGGCCTTTCTTTCTCGATCGCATTGCCATGGCTGTAACGTGGACCATCATAGCGACGATGCAGCAGTAGGAAGGAAGGTGCCCGTGGAGCGACCCACGTTCCGCAATCTCGGGGTGGCCGTCGAGATCGCCGAAGCCCTCGAGCAGGACGGTATCGCGCAGGCCTTCGCCATCCAGGAACGCACGCTGCCGCTGGCGCTCGTCGGGAAGGACCTCATCGGCCAGGCGCGCACGGGTATGGGCAAGACCCTGGGTTTCGGCGTCCCGCTGATCGACCGGCTCTTCGACGACGCCGCGGTCACCGAACTGGACGGCACCGTCCGCGGACTGGTGGTCGTCCCCACCCGCGAACTGTGCATACAGGTCGCCGAGGACCTGGCCGGCGCGGCACGGAACCTGCGTGTCGGCGAGCGTCCCTTCACCGTCACCACGATCTACGGCGGTGTCCCCTTCGAGTCACAGATCAACGCACTGGCGGCCGGGACGGACGTCGTGGTCGGCACACCCGGCCGCCTGCTCGACCTGTCCCGCCAGGACTTCCTTGACCTGTCGCACGTCGAGGTCCTCGTCCTCGACGAGGCGGACGAGATGCTCGACCAGGGTTTCCTCGATGACGTGAAGAAGATCATGGCGCAGACCGCGCACCCCCGGCAGACGATGCTGTTCTCCGCCACGATGCCGGGGCCGATCGTCGGACTGACCCGCGAGTTCATGAACCACCCGGTGCTGATCCGCGCGGACCTGTCCTCGGCCCAGGCCACGCACGTGACCACCCGGCAGATCGTGTTCCAGTCGCACAAGCTCGACCGGATGAGCGTGCTCGCCCGCATCCTGCAGACGCCCGACCGCGGCCGGACGATCGTCTTCGCCCGCACGAAACGCCAGGCCGCCACCATCGCCGGCGACCTCGCCGAGCTCGGTTTCGCCGTCGGTGCCGTCCACGGCGACATGCGCCAGAAGGACCGCGAGCAGTCCCTCACCGCGTTCCGCGAGGGCACGGTGGACGTCATGGTCGCCACCGACGTCGCCGCCCGCGGCATCGACGTCGAGGACGTCACCCACGTCATCAACTACCAGGTGCCGGAGGACGACAAGACCTACGTCCACCGCATCGGGCGCACCGGGCGGGCGGGACGCTCCGGCGTGGCCGTCACCCTCGTCGGGTGGGACGAGGTCACCCGGTGGTCCGCCATCGACGACACCCTGAACCTGGACAGGCAGAACCCACCGCAGTGGTTCTCCGGCTCCCCGGAGTTCCTGGAGGAGTTCGGCCTCCCCGCCGACATCCGGGACCGGGTGGGCGCGCCGCGCAAGGTGCAGGGTTCCGCGTCAGCGACCGCACCCGCCCGGCGGGACCGCCGCGACCACCAGGACCGGAGTGACCGTCGGGACCGCCCACGGCCGCGCAGGAAGCAACGGCGTTGATCAGCCGCAGGGACGGGGAGGGACGCAGGATGCGTCCCGTGGTCCCGCCGTCCGAGCAACGGTCACGCACCGACCTGGTGGTCACCGCGGTCATCGCGGTCGTCGTACTGCTGATCGTCGCGGGGACATGGTTGTTCTCCGACGCGGGCGGGACCAGCCAGGAGACCGCCGGCCCCGGGGATGCCATCGCCCCCGACGACCCCGCGAAGGAGGTCCCCGACACCCTGGACGAAATCTGGCGGTTGGACTCCGCCCCCTCCGATTCCGGGGAACCGGTGACTCTCGAGGGCGCGGCCGTGGTCCGGGACGGCAACCGTGTGTCCGCCGTCGACGTCTCCGACGGATCCGAGACCTGGAGCTACGAACGCGACCGTGACCTGTGCGGCCTCACCGGGAACTGGCGGCGCGTCGTGACCGTGTACGACGGCCCCAAGGGCTGCGGGGACACGGCGAGCATGGACGTCGCCACCGGCCAGTACCAGGACACCCGGTCCGCGATCGGCGACGGGGACAGCCGGATGTTCCGCTCCCTCGATCACGTGGGGCTGCTGGGCCCCGACCGCGTGGAACTGTGGCGTTCCGATCTTGTGCGCACGGTGGAGGTCGGGCACGTCGAGGCACCCGTGGATCCAGAGGCACAGCCCTTCGACGGCTGCCGGTTCACCTCCGCGCAGACCCGCAAGGACCTGCTCGCGGTGATGATGGACTGCGGGCGCGACGACGGCAAACGCACCGTCAGTCTGCAGGAGGCCGTGCCGGAGGAGTCCGGGGAGCCCGAGTCACTGCACGAGTTCACCGTGCCCGCGGGGGCGGAGCTGGTCGGGGTCGCGGAGGAGGCCGCGGTGATCTACGTCCACGGCGACGGCACACGGGCGTCCGACTCCGGGGACTACGAGGGCAGCCGCTTCCAGGTGCTCCATTCCGACGGCGATTTCGAGCAGCACCCCGCCGACCCCTCCCCCCTCTTCGACGGGCGGTCCGACGGAGCGTCCGGTGAGCCTTTCGTGGCGTCGACCGGGGACCTCCCCCACCACATGACCTGGTTCGACGGCGAGCGGTTGAACGCATTCGGGCCGACGAACCTGGAACCCCGGTTCAGTGTGCCCGCACTCGGTACAGGTGCGGCGATGGCTGACTGGCTGCTGGTGCCGTTCGAGGAGGGTGTGGCTGTCGTGAACTGGGCGGACGGCTCGGTGGCCCGCACCATCCCGGTGGACCGGGGGGACTACGGTGGGCCGGTCCACCTGCGTGTGCAGGGCGACGTGGTTGTCGAGCAGCGCGGGGACGAGATGGTGGCACTGGGCTAGCCCCTCAGTGCGTGTGCCGCCAGGCCGCCCAGTCCACGGCGTCCTTGTTGAACAGGCAGCCGAAGGCGAAGATCCCGACCAGCGCGGTCGGGACGGCGAGTTCGGGACGGCCGGAGGAGAACATGAACACGGCGACGAGGATGAAGATCATGTTCAGCATGACCACCGGTCCGCGGCCCCACCGTCGCCCCCTCGACAGGAACCAGCCGGCGGCGGCGACGATCCCGCCGAAGACCAGGAACCAGAGTCCGGTACCCCATCCGCTGATGACAGCCCCCTCGTCCTCGACCCCCCGGATGTCGCGCACGACCATCAGCACGCCGATGACCACCCCCACGAGTCCCTCCACGAGACCCAGCCATCCGGCCCACCGGACGCTCGGGGGGAGGACCAGCGACTTTCCGTCTTCTGCGCTCATGGGCACCGAGTCTACTGTGCTGCCCGGACTCCGTGAAAACACCCGCGCGGGCCCACTCCGGGCGGCTCCGGTGGATGCCTGCCACAGACTCCCCCACGTTTTCCTAGCAGCGCACGGATCTCATTAACCCACCCTTACCTAAAGGTCCAAATCAAACTAATGTGAGGTTCGTCACTCTTTCGCTCCGACCCCTAGCGAAGTGCGCCATCCCGTGCCAGACTGATTCACGTAACAGAGAGAGGGACACGAGGTTACACACCGGTTAACGCTGAACTCGCCCCTGAGTCTCTACGTAGGCAACACCGTTCCCTGCCGCACTCTACCGCGTCAGCTGCACGGGTCTGCCACACCCCTGATCCACACCGACGAACTCGAACCGTGCTGACGGCTGCGGGAGTAACCACCTGCGCGCCCGAAACATGGTGTCGTGCCACCACACTGCGTAAACCGCTTGAAGGAGAAATCATCATGGACTGGCGCCACCAGGCAATCTGTCGTTCCGAAGACCCCGAGCTGTTCTTCCCGGTCGGCAACTCCGGCCCCGCCCTCGCCCAGATCGCGAAGGCGAAACTCGTCTGCAACAAATGCCCCGTCACCAACTCCTGCCTCGCCTGGGCCATCGAGTCCGGCCAGGATGCCGGGGTGTGGGGTGGCATGAGCGAGGACGAGCGCCGTGCACTGAAGCGCCGCAACAACCGCGGCCGCACCCGCACCCGCGTCGCCACCGTTTAGTCACACCGGATTTCTCCGCAGCACAGCGGCCCGCTATCCTTGAACGGTTATCCGTACCACTGTCAAGAGGAGCCGTCATGAGCAAGCGTGGCCGCAAGCGCAAGGACCGTCGCAAGAAGAAGGCGAACCACGGCAAGCGTCCGAACGCCTGACCGTTCGGAAACACTGAGGGCCCGGCCCGGGATTCATCCCCGGACCGGGCCCTTCGCCGTGCGCCCACCGGGCACGGCTCACCGGGAGTAGCGCACACTCACCGAGGTCACCGACGTCTCCACCGAGGAATGCAGCGCTGTCACGATGCGCCCCCGCAACTCCGTGGGTGCCTCTCCCCCGCACCTCGACCGGAGCAGCTGGCGCACCTGCTGCTCGATGCCGAGGGCCTCGAGGCACGACGGACACTCGTCGACGTGCGACTCCAGTTTCTCCCGGGCGCGCCGGTACTCCTCCCCGTCGCAGTCGCCGTTCTCCACGTCGATGTACTCGTAGATCACGTCGACGAGTTCATCGCACCGGGTCCGTTTGCCCTGGGGCCGTTCTTGATTACCACTGGTGTTCTCAGTCATAGTCTTGTTCCTCAGATTTTCCCTGCCGGACGTTTCGGCTGCTGTTTCCGCTTCTCCGCCATCTGCGTGTCACCGATTCCGTGCTCCACGGCGACATCCTTCAGCTTCGCGCGCAACTGCTTGCGTCCCCGGTGCAGGCGGCTCATCACCGTGCCGATCGGGGTGTCCATGATCGCCGCGATCTCCTTGTACGGCAGCTGTTCGACGTCCGCGTAGTAGACGACCATGCGGTAATCGTCGGAGAGTTCCATCAGCGCATCCTGGATCCGCTTGTCGGGGATCCGCTTCAGCGCCTCGATCTCGGCGGACTGGAGTCCGGTCGAGTCGTGCGACGCCGAATCCGCCAGCTGCCAGTCGGTGACCGTCTCATCGGAGGTCTCCTTCGGACGCCGTTGCGCCTTGCGGTACTGGTTGATGTAGGTATTGGTCAGGATCCGGTACATCCAGGCCTTCAGGTTGGTCCCTGGTCTGTAGGAACCGAAGGCCTGGAATGCTTTCATGTACGCGTCCTGGACCAGGTCCTGGGCGTCCGCCGGATTGCGGGTCATCCGCAGGGCAGCACCGTAGAGCTGGTCCAGCAGCGGCAACGCATCCTGCTCGAAGCGTTCGAGCAGTTGCTCGTCGCTGTCTCCGGTGCGCTTCACTGTGTGGTTCATGGGCTCCTTTCCGCCACAAGGGGTAACGCCGCGATGGCACGGGTTGTTCCAACCATCCTAGTCCCGCCGGATCACCCGGCGGCGTCGATCAGGTCGGGGCCGTTGTTCGCCACATTGCCGACACGCCGGTCAACCTCCCGCGTCCCCAGCGCATCCAGGACACCGGACGCCGGCTCCGATCCCGCCAGCCCCCGCAGGACGTCGTCGTCACCGTCCATCCACGCCCGCACCCGGTCGGCACCCGCCACGTCCGACCCGGCGGCACCGAGGACCTGCGGCATCCTGTCGTGCAGCCACCGGACCGGGCCCGCGGAGGCCGTCGTCACGATGGTCGCGTCCAGCCCGTCCTCCCCCGGCCGGCACAGTCCGGCGACGAACAGCACACCGTCCCCGGTGACGAAGTGGGGGCGCTTCCGGTTCCACTCGTACCACCCGTCCATCACGAACAGGCAGGGTGCCGACCCGCGGAAGCTCGGCTTACCGAACACCGTCTCACCACGGGCGTTGAACAGCACCGCCCCTTTCTTCCACGGCGCCGGGTAGCCCCAGGACGCCGGGCCCAGTGTCAGGGCGTCCCCGTACACGCGCAGCACCGCCACAGTGTGCGTCGGCGCGGTGTTCCAGTTCGGTGTGGGCCCGTCACCCACGACCTGCGGCGGGCCGACGTCGGGCAGCAGCCGGGACGTCGCGTCCAGGATGGTTTCGGTCGTGCTGAACATCACGTATCGTCCACACATGACCCCAAACTACCCCGGTACCGCAGCCTCCGGGAACTTCTGCGGGAGCATCGTGGGATAATGGCGGCCATGAGTCCCACCAGCACCGAACTCTGGCCTGCACCCGTGGCCGCCTCCCCTGTCGACGCGACGGTCTCCGTCCCGGGGTCGAAGTCGATCACCAACCGGGCACTCGTCCTCGCCGCCCTCGCCGACGGCCCGAGCACCATCGAAGGGGCACTGCGCAGCCGGGACACCGACCTGATGGCGGACGCCCTGCGCACGATGGGAACCACCATCACCACCGACGGCGACCTGCTCAACGTCGTCCCCGCCACGCTGCACGGTGGCGAGGTCGAGTGCGGACTGGCGGGGACCGTCCTGCGGTTCCTCCCCGCCGTTGCCGCGCTGGCCACCGGTGACGTGCTGTTCACCGCCGACGACGCCGCTCAGAAACGTCCCATGGGCGCCACCCTGTCGTCGCTGGACGCCCTCGGTGCCACCGTCACCGGGTCGGGTAACCCGGACGCCCCCATGCCCTTCCGCATCACCGGCACCGGTGGGGTGCGCGGCGGTGAGGTGCACATCGACGCCTCGGCGTCGTCCCAGTTCGTCTCCGGTCTGCTGCTCGCCGGCGCCCGCTTCGACGAGGGCGTGACCGTGGTCCACACCGGTGCGGCGATCCCGAGTCTGCCGCATGTGGAGATGACCGTGGACATGCTGCGCACCGCGGGGGTCAGGGTGGACGCCGGGTTCAACCGCTGGACGGTCCACCCCGGGCCGGTCGCGGGCAGGGACTGGAAGGTCGAGCCGGACCTGTCGAACGCCACCCCGTTCCTCGCGGCGGCGGCGGTGACCGGCGGAACGGTGCAGGTGCCGGACTGGCCGCAGACCACCTTCCAGCCCGGCGACCAGTTCCGGATGATCCTGCGTGACATGGGCGCCGACGTCGAGTACCTGGCCCACACCGGCGCACTGCGGGTCACGGGGCCGGGTCGCAGCCTCACCGGGATCACGTGGAACCTGCACGACATCGGCGAACTCACCCCGAGCGTCGCCGCACTGTGCGCCCTGGCCGAAGGGCGCAGCCACCTCTACGGCATCGCACACCTGCGCGGGCACGAGACCAACCGGCTCAACGCCCTGGAGCGCGAACTGTCGTCCCTGGGCGCGCAGGTCACCCAGACAGAGGACGGCCTGGTCATCGACCCCGCGCCGCTGACCGGAGGGGTGTGGCACAGCTACGCCGACCACCGGATGGCCACCGCCGGCGCCGTGCTGGGCCTGGTGACCCCCGGGGTGCTGGTCGAGAACATCGCCACCACGGCGAAGACCCTGCCTGACTTCGACCTGCGCTGGTCACGGATGGTCGAGGGATAGAGGGGTCCGGCGAACACATGGCACGGTCCAGCGGCAGGCGGCACTACGACGAGTCGGACATCCGGGTGCGCCCCGGCAAGGGGACGCGTCCCCGGACGAAGGACCGGCCCGACCACCGGGACGCCGAGACCGGCATGGTCGTCACGAAGGACCGCGGCCGCTGGGGTGTCGTGATCGACGGCGCAGCGGCGGACGCACCCCCGGCGATCTGCATGCGCGCCCGCGAGATGGGACGAACCCCGGTCGTCGTCGGCGACCGGGTGGCCGTGGTGGGCGACACGTCGGGGAGGGACGGGACGCTGGCCCGGATCGTCCGGCTGCAGGACCGCACAACGGTCCTGCGCCGGACGGCGGACGACACCGACCCCTACGAACGGGTCGTGGTGGCCAACGCCGACCAGCTGCTGATCGTCACCGCAGTGGCCGATCCTCCCCCGCGCTCCGGGTTCGTGGAACGGGCGTTGATCGCCGCCTTCGTCGGGGGTCTGCGTCCGGTGCTGTGTCTGACGAAATCCGATCTGGCTGATCCGTCCGGGTTCGCCGCGGAGTTCTCCGACCTTGACGTGGACGTGATCGTCTGCGGACGCGACGATCCACTGGACCCGCTCACCTCCGTGGTCGACGGACACGTCACGGCACTGATCGGCCATTCCGGGGTGGGCAAGTCCACGCTGGTCAACCGGCTGGTCCCGGATGCCCGGCGCGAGACCGGCGTGGTCTCCGGTGTGGGGAAGGGACGCCACACCTCCACGCAGTCGGTCGCGCTGAGGTTGCCGGAGGGTGGGGGCTGGATCGTGGACACCCCGGGGATCCGCAGTTTCGGCCTGGCCCATGTGGACCCGGACCAGGTCATCGGGGTGTTCGAGGATCTCAGGGACGTGATCGACGACTGCCCCCGGGGATGCACACACGCCGGCCCCCCGGCCGACCCGGAGTGCGCCCTGGACACGTTGACCGGGGCCAGTGCCCGCCGCGTGGAGGCGGTGCGCACCCTGCTCGCCGCGCTGCGCAGCAACAACGAGTGGGAACTGTAGCTACCGCGCGAGACTACGGAACTGACGCACCGACAGCGGGACGAAGACCGCGATGATCAGCGCGGGCCAGACGAGTGCGCCCGCCAACGCGTGCCCGTCGATCCAGTAGGACGGGTCCAGGTTGCCTATCCCCGGGGTGTGGAACAGTTCACGGATCGCCGTGGCCGTGGAGGACACGGGGTTCCACGCCGCGATCGACCCGAGCCAGCCCGGCATCATCTCCGGTGGGGTGAACACCGAGGAGATGAACCCCAGCGGGAAGGCGACCGCGAAGAGCATGCCGGCGGTCTCGGTGTTGCTGATGCACAGCCCCAGGAAGATGCCCACGAAGATCAGTGCCAGGCGCAACCAGAGCAGCAGGACGAACGCAAGGAGCGTCTCGCCGGGGCTCCCTGCGGAGCGCCAGCCGATAACCACCGCAACCACCGCGATGACCACAAGATCCATCGTTGCGCGGATCAGGTCGGATGCGGCGCGGCCGGTCACCGGCGCGGAACCGGACATGGGCATGGACCGGAAGCGGTCCATGAACCCCTTCTCCTTGTTGTGGGTGACGGCGTAGGCGGTGTCCATGAACCCGAGGGCCATGGTCATGGCGAACATCCCGGGCATGGCGAAGTCGATGTAGCCTTCCCCCGCACCCTGGCCGGTCACGTCCATCGCCGAACCGAAGACGTAGACGAACATCAGCACCATCACGACCGGGAACCCGATCTGCCAGATGAAGGTCGAGGGCTGGCGCAGCAGGTGGGTGAATTCCTGGACGACGATGATCCAGGCGTCCCGGACCGCCCGGCCCAGCCGGGTACCGGACTCCTCGGGGATGAGGTGGGGACGTAGCGTTGGCGTGGTCATTGCATCTCCTTCTGGTTCTCTTCCATCGCGTGCTCACCGGTGAGTTGCAGGAAAGCCTCGTCGAGGGTGGGGCGTCGCAGTCCGATGTCGGCGATGCCGATCCCCCGGTCCCTGATGTCCGCTGCGATGCTGGTCAGCGCACCCACGCCATCCGGCACCGGAACGCTCAGGCGGCCATCGTCCTCATCGCGGTCAGGGACCGTGCCGGTGGTGTGCCGCATCAGTTCCTCCAGCCGGGGCAGGTCCGCGTGGTCACTGACCAGGACCTCCAGGCGTTCATCGCCGATCCGTCGCTTGATCCCGGCCGGGGTGTCCTCGACGAAGTTACGGCCGTGGTCGATCACGCTGATCCGGTCGCAGAGCTGGTCCGCCTCGTCCAGGTAGTGGGTGGTCAGCAGGACGGTGGTGCCGTGAGCGGACAGGTTGCGGATCGCCTCCCACACCTCACGTCGTCCCGCCGGGTCCAGCCCGGTCGTCGGCTCGTCGAGGAAGAGGACCTCCGGGGCGAGGATCATCGACGCCGCGAGGTCCAAGCGCCGGCGCATGCCGCCGGAGAACTTCTTCGGTGAACGGTTCGCGGCGTCCTGCAGTCCGAAGATCTCCAGGAGCTCGTCCGCACGGCGTTGGGCGTCCTTCTTGGGCAGGCGGAACAGCCGGCCGAACATGGTCAGGTTCTGGCGTGCGGTCATCAGGTCGTCAACGGCGGTCTGCTGCCCTGTCAGGCCAATGCGTTGCCGGACGCCACGGGGATCGGTCCGCACGTCGCACCCGGCGACGGTGGCCTCTCCCCCGTCCGCGTCGGTGAGCGTGGTCAGCACCCGGACGGCGGTGGTCTTGCCTGCTCCGTTGGGCCCGAGCACCCCGTGGACGGTTCCGCGGGGCACCTCGAGGTCGACACCGTCGAGAGCGGTCTTTCCCTTGTACGTCTTGACCAGGCCCGTTGCGACGATGGCCGGGCCGGATCTTTCTGCGGTTCGCCTTGTCATCGGCGGTTCCCTCCTTTCTTCCTGCGGGTACATTGTATGCCGTACGTTGTACCCAGTACGGCGTACCCGGAAGAGTAGCGTACAGTGTGTGCAGTACGCAAGAGTTGTTGTCCGGAGGTCCGATGAACGAGAACAATCCCCTGGCGAAGAGCCTCCAACTGCTGTGGGAGGGCCTGCCCGACCATGACCGGGGGCCGAAGCGGAACCTGAGCCTGCCGCAGATCGTGGACGCCGCGGTCACCCTCGCCGACCGGGAGGGGCTCCACGCGCTGTCGATGCGCAGCCTCGCGCAGAAGCTCGGTGTCGGGACGATGTCGCTCTACCGCTACGTCCCATCCAAGGACGAACTCCTCCCCCTGATGCTGGACGCCGTCGTCGGCCCCACGCAGACCCGCGAAGCGGCCGTGTCCGCGGGCTGGAGGGCATTCCTGACCACCACCGCCACCGAAGCGCGCCGCATGTACCTGGATCACCCGTGGGCGATCCAGACGAACTGGAGCCGACCCGTCCTCGGCCCCGCCAGCGTGTCCGACCTCGAACTCTTCCTGTCGGGCGTGGCCGGTCTGCCACTCAGCGACCGGGAGGCCATGAACCTGGCCACCGCCATCGACTCCTACGTCCTGGGCACCGTCCGGCAGGAGCTGCAGTGGATCAATGCCGCGTCCGAATCCGGCATGAGCGACGACGATTTCTGGGACGCACAGGGGCCGACCCTCGAGAAACAGACCACGTCCGACCGGTTCCCCAACCTCGCGGCCGTGGACGAGAACAGCTTCGATGCCAGCTGGGAGGACAATTTCATCTTCGGTCTGCAGCTCATCATCAACGGGGTGGAGCAGCTCATCGCCGACCGCGTCTAGATTTTATTTTGTCAAAATTGCGAACCCTCAAACGTGAGGGCACAATGGGGGACATGCGCACAGAACCGACAGACACCTGGGCGTCGCGCGTACGGGACGCGGGACTTCGAGCCACACCGGGACGCATCGCCGCCCTGAGGTTCCTCGACTCCCACCCGCACAGCACGACCGCCCAGGTGCTCGACGGTATCCGCACGGAGCTCCCCACGATCTCCCTGCAGTCCGTTCACAACGTCGTGAACGATCTGAGCGTACGCGGCGTCCTGCGCCGCATCGACCTGCCCGGGTCCGGCGGTGCCCGCTACGAGACGGACACCGACGACAACCACCACCACATCCAGTGCGTGGTGTGCGGGCGCCTCGAGGACGTGGAATGCGTCGTCGGTGAAGCACCGTGCCTCACCCCCGACGGGGACCACGGCATGGCCACCGTCCTCTCCGCCGAGATCACCTTCCGCGCCGTCTGCGACGAGTGCGCACGGGCACGCGGACGATCACCGACCCCGTCGACAACCGGGGCACCGACCCCACACTGACACCACCTTGATCCACACTCAGGGACCACGACAATAAAGGAATCCGATGACTGACCCGACCAGCGGCTGCCCCGTAGTCCACTCCGGCACCCCGGCCAACGACAACCCCGAGAACGGTGCCCGACTGACACTGCCCACCGAGGGCAACCCCAACCAGCACTGGTGGCCCGAGCACCTCAACCTGCGGCTGCTCGCCCACAACCCCCAGGAGATCCGGCCCGTCAAGGCCGACTTCGACTACGCGGCGGCGTTCAGCACGCTCGATCTCCCGACCGTCAAGAAGGACATCGAGGAGGTCATCACCACCTCCCAGCAGTGGTGGCCCGCCGACTTCGGCAACTACGGCCCGCTGATGATCCGCATGGCCTGGCACTCCGCCGGCACCTACCGCGCCAACGACGGCCGCGGTGGCGGCGGCACCGGCCAGCAGCGCTTCGCGCCGCTCAACAGCTGGCCCGACAACGGTGGCCTGGACAAGGCCCGCCGCGTGCTGTGGCCGGTGAAGAAGAAGTACGGTCAGAGCCTGTCCTGGGGCGACCTGATGATCCTGGCGGGCAACGTCGCGCTGGAGACGATGGGCTTCGAGACCATCGGCTACAGCGGTGGGCGCGAGGACGTGTGGGAGCCCGAGAACGTCTACTGGGGTGCGGAGACCGACTGGCTGGGCACCGACGCCCGCTACAACGGCACCAACGACACCAGCCGTGAACTGCAGAAGCCCTTCGGCGCCACGACCATGGGCCTGATCTACGTCAACCCGGAAGGGCCCGAGGCCAACCCGGACCCGGTCGCTGCCGCCCATGACATCCGCGACACCTTCGGCCGGATGAGCATGACCGACGAGGAGACCGTCGCGCTGATCGCCGGCGGCCACACCTTCGGCAAGACCCACGGCGCTGCACCGGACGACGACGAGAACGTCGGCGCCAACCCCGAGGGTGCCCCGCTGCACCGCCAGGGCCTCGGCTGGGAGAACCACCACGGCACCGGCAAGGGAGACGACCAGATCACCTCCGGCCTGGAGGTCACGTGGACCTACCACCCCACCCGCTGGGACAACGAGTTCTTCCACATCCTCTTCGCCTACGAGTGGGAACCCGTGCGCGGTGAGGGTGGCCACTGGCACTTCCGGCCCAAGGACAACGGCGGGGCGGACATGGTGCCCATGGCACACTCCGGCGGACGCCGCGAGCCCCGCATGCTCACCACCGACATCTCGCTGCGCATGGACCCGGGGTTCGAGAAGATCTCCCGGAAGTTCAAGGAGGACCAGCAGGCCCTGAGCGACGCTTTCGCCCGCGCCTGGTTCAAGCTGACCCACCGCGACCTCGGACCGAAGTCCCGGTACGTCGGCGCCGAGGTCCCCGCCGAGGACTTCCCCTGGCAGGATCCGCTGCCGGAGGCCGAGGGCGAGAGCATCACCTCCGCCGATGCTTCGGCGATCAAGCAGACCGTCCTGGATTCCGGGCTGACCGTGTCCCAGCTGGTGAAGACCACCTGGGCGTCGATGTCCAGCTTCCGCGGCAGCGACAAGCGCGGCGGGACCAACGGCGCACGTATCCGCCTGGAGCCGCAGCGCAGCTGGGAGGCCAACGAGCCCCGGGCCCTGGCCGTGGTGCTGGACAAACTCGAGGCCATCCAGTCCGAGTTCAACGAGGCTAACTCCCCGAAGCACCTGTCGCTGGCCGACCTGATCATCCTGGCGGGCAACGCCGCCGTGGAGAAGGCCGCCTCGGACGGTGGGTTCACCGTCGAGGTGCCGTTCACCCCGGGGCGCGTGGACGCCTCCCAGGAGCAGACCGACATCGACTCGGCGAACTTCCTGGAGCCGGAGTCCGATGGCTTCCGGAACTACCAGCGTGCGGACCTGAACGTGCCCGCCGAGCACCTGCTGGTGGACAAGGCCCAGCTGCTGGACCTCACCGAGCCGCAGATGACCGTCCTCGTCGGTGGCCTGCGAGTCCTCGGAGCGAACTACCAGGACTCGGCCGACGGTGTACTGACCGACCGCCCCGGCGTGCTCAGCAATGACTTCTTCGTCAACCTGCTGGAGCTGGGCAACGACTGGACCCCGAAGGACGCCTCCTCCACCAGCTTCGTCTGCACCGCCGGCGAATCCGGTGAGGAGATCTGGACCGGAACCCGTGCCGACCTGGTGTTCGCCTCCAACTCGGAGCTGCGGGCCCAGGCCGAGGTCTACGCCAGCGATGACGCCGCCCAGAAGTTCGTCGACGACTTCGTCGCCACCTGGGCACAGCTCAGCGAGGCCGACCGCTTCGACCTGCACCACTAACCACTAGCGGCACCGGCCAGCGGGCCGGTTCCGCTACAGCAGGTCGACGAGGACGCCGAGCTCGCGGGCGTCGTACCAGCTCATCAGGTTGTCCTCGCAGTCGCCGAGGGTGATCTCGGCACCCTCGTCCCCCAGGTCGGCGGCGTCGACCGCCTCGATGGCCGCCTC
This sequence comes from Corynebacterium sp., assembly GCF_052107835.1. Classification (GTDB taxonomy): domain Bacteria; phylum Actinomycetota; class Actinomycetes; order Mycobacteriales; family Mycobacteriaceae; genus Corynebacterium. The sequence goes on along the minus strand of NZ_JBQEDF010000032.1, from coordinate 1,499 downwards.
GGTGGCGGGCTCATTGCCCTCGTCGTCGACGTGGATCGCCGCGAGGTCGTCCACGGTGAGCAGCGCCGGGTCCAGCCTCACCACCGATTCCCCGCTGGACGGATCCTGGGTGACCTTCGAGTCCTCCAGGTCCGCCGAGACCACCACACGGCGGTGCGGGAACCGGGTCTCGTCCCCGATGCCCAGCAGTCGCAGTGAGGCGCGGGCCGCCTCCAGGAACGCCGCGTAGGACATTTCCTCGTCGTCGCCGGCCGTGTAGAACTCGCGGAGGGCCGGGGTCAACGCGAAACCGACCGCGGAACGCACGGGGATCTGACCGTCGCGCGCGAGGTCGCCGAGCATGTCGAAGGTCGCGGGGATGAAGACTCGCATCCTAGTACGTCCCCTCGAGTCCCAGGAGCCCGGTGATCTCCACGATCGCCCGGTCGAACTGCTGGTAGTACACGCCGATCAGCCCCGCCTCCACCGCGCCCTTGATGTTCAGGATGGAGTCGTCGACGAGGATGCAGTCATTGACCGCGACCTCGAGGCGCTCGGCGGTGATCTCGAAGATCTCCGGGTCGGGCTTGTCCACCCCGACCTCACCGGAGAGCACGACAGTGTCCACGTAGCCGGCGTCCTCCCAGGTCCGGATGGGGTCGGCGCCGGACCCGCCGGGATCGTTGGAGAGGATGGCCGTTCCGTATCCGGCGTCCTTGGCCGCGGTGAGGACCTTCCGCCAACGACGGCGGTCCTCCTCCGCTCCGTCGAGGACGCCGCAGTAGTCCACAATCAATGCTCGCATGCCTCACATTCTGCCACGTCGCCCGGTACCATCGTTGGGCATGGGGGACGTAGAGGGGTTCAGCCCGACGACGCAGGCCGGTGCCGGGCATCACGGCGACGCCAGGACCAGTTCATTCGTTCCCGTCCCCGGGCTGGTCTACCTCCGGCGGCCACACGGGACTCAGTCCCCTGCGGGGCAGTCAGGGGAGCAACCGGCACCGTCCCGGGTGTCACCGCCGACGTCCACCCCCGCGCCGGAATCCACCCCTGCGGCCGACCGCGCGGCCCCACCCGCCGGTGCCGGCGCCAACCGGCGGGTCGCACAGCGGGTGGGGATGCTCATCAGCGTGTGGCTGGAGGTCCTGGACGGCAGACGTCCGGTGTCCGCACTGCGCAAGGGACCGTACTCCCCCGTCATCTCAGAGAGCCTGCGCGGCATGGTGCGGGAGAGCGCCGCGGACCCCGGCGGACGCGGTTTCCCCACCGAGGTGTCCCGTGTCCTGGCCGTCCACATCCCGCCGAGTCACCGCGAGCGTCTGGGGTTCACGGCCAGTGTCGCCCGTGACGGTCGGGTGCGTGCGGTGGCGGGCCATCTGGCCCGGTACGACGGCCAGTGGCGGATCGAGTCGATCGTGATCATCTGAGTTCTCCCGGGGGAACACGTCTCAGCCGACCTCGTGAACTGTGATGTCTCGGGACATCGGTGACAAAACTGGATCAGGACATCGGTAACA
>NZ_JBQEDF010000031.1:0-37599 GCF_052107835.1 Corynebacterium sp. | reverse complement strand
ACAGAATGAGTGCCGTGAAGAACTTCGACTCCCTGTTTGAGGAACTGTCCCAGCGCGCCAAGGACCGCCCCGAGGGCTCCGGCACCGTCAAGGCCCTGGACGCCGGGGTGCATTTCCAGGGCAAGAAGATCGTCGAGGAGGCCGGTGAGGTCTGGCTGGCCGCCGAGTACCAGTCGGACGACGAGCTCTCCGAGGAGATCTCCCAGCTGCTCTACTGGCTCCAGGTCGTGATGGTCGGACGCGGCCTCACGCCCGACGACGTCTACAAGTTCCTGTAGGAGGGCCGGACCCGTGACCATCCCCACCGCATACACCGATCTGCTGCGCGTCGCCGTCCCCAACAAGGGTTCGCTGTCGGAGACCGCCACCGAGATCCTCGACGAGGCCGGGTACCCGGGACGCGGCGACTCGAAGTCGCTGACCGTGGTCGACGCCGAGAACGGCGTGGAGTTCTACTTCCTGCGCCCCAAGGACATCGCCATCTACGTGGCCAGCGGCCACCTGGACATGGGCATCACCGGACGTGACCTCGCCGCGGACACCCGCGAGGAGACCGAGGAACTCCTGGAGCTCGGATTCGGCGACTCGACCTTCCGCTACGCCGCCCCGGAGGACCAGGAATGGTCGGTGGAGGCGCTCGAGGGCAAGCGGATCGCCACGTCCTACCCCAATCTGGTGCGCCGCGACCTGTCGAACCGGGGCATCGACGCGACCGTCGTCCGTCTCGACGGTGCCGTCGAGATCTCCATCCGCCTGGGTGTCGCCGACGCGATCGCCGACGTGGTCTCCACCGGGCGCACCCTGCGCCAGCAGGGGCTCCGCCCGTTCGGTGACCCGGTGATCAGTTCCACCGCCGTGGTGGTGGGGCAGAAGGGTGCCCCCGTCGACGACCGGCAGAAGGTGCTGCTCAAGCGGATCGAGGGCATCCTGCACGCCCGCAACTACGTGATGCTCGACTACAACTGCTCCCGGACCATCCTGGACAGCGTAGCCTCGGTGACGCCCGGCCTGTCCGCACCGACCGTGTCACCGCTGGCCCAGGAGAACTGGGTCGCGGTGCGCGCGATGGTTCCCCGCCGGGACGCGAACACGCTGATGGACAGGCTCTCCGCCCTGGGTGCGGAAGCGATCCTGGCCAGCGACATCAGGATCGCCCGCATCTGAGAAAGGACATCCACGTGACCGCGTCCGACCCCCAGTCCGCCCCGCACACGGAATCCCGCAACGCCGCACCGTTGACCTCCTCCACGGACATCATCACCGCGGCGGAGACGTACTCCCTCAACGCCCACTCGGCGGACAGCTTCCGCACCGAGGAGGACCTGCTCGGCACCATGGAGGTGCCCGAGCACGCGTACTACGGCATCCACGCCCTGCGCGCGGTCGACAACTTCCAGATCTCCCGGACCACCCTGAACCAGCTGCCGGAGTTCATCCGCGGCATGGTCCAGGTGAAGAAGGCCGCGGCGATCGCGAACCAGCGGCTCCACACGTTGCCGGGGCACAAGGCCGAGGCGATCGTCTGGGCGTGCGACCAGATCCTGGAGCACCACCGGTGCATGGACCAATTCCCGATCGACGTCTACCAGGGCGGCGCGGGCACCTCGACGAACATGAACGTCAACGAGGTCGTGGCGAACCTGGCGCTGGAGTACCTGGGGGAGTCGAAGGGCTCCTACGACGTCATCAACCCCAACGACGACGTCAACATGAGCCAGTCGACGAACGACGCCTACCCAACCGGTTTCCGGCTGGGCATCCACACCGCCTTCCAGGATCTCATCCGGCATTTGTCCGCGCTGGAGCGCGCGTTCGACAACAAGGGCCACAAGTTCCGGGACATCATCACGATGGGCCGCACGCAACTGCAGGACGCGGTGCCGGTCAGCCTCGGCGATGAGTTCACCGCCTTCGCCCAGAACCTGGACGAGGAGCAGGCGCAGCTCGCCCGGGCCGCCGGGTTCATGCTGGAGGTCAACCTCGGCGGGACGGCGATCGGTACGGGCGTCAACGCACCGGCCGGGTACCAGCACCAGGTCGTTGCCGCGCTGAGCGAAGTCACCGGCCTCGACATCATCGGCTCGCGTGACCTCCTGGAGGCCACCAGTGACACCGGGGCGTACGTCAACGCCAGCTCGGTGGTCAAGCGTGTGGCGATGAAGCTGTCGAAGATCTGCAACGACCTGCGTCTGTTGTCGTCCGGGCCGCGCTCGGGTCTCAACGAGATCAACCTCCCGGAGCGGCAGGCCGGGTCGTCGATCATGCCGGCGAAGGTCAACCCGGTGATCCCGGAGGTCGTCAACCAGATCTGCTTCAAGGTCTTCGGCAATGACGTGACGATCTCCATGGCCGCCGAGGCGGGCCAGCTCCAGTTGAACGTGATGGAGCCGGTCATCGCCCAGTCCCTGTTCGAGTCGATCCGTCTGCTGGGCCGGGCGTGCACCACACTGCGCACCCTGTGTGTGGTGGGCATCTCCGCCAACGAGGAGGTGTGCCGGTCCTACGTGGAGAACTCCATCGGTATCGTGACCTACCTCAACCCGCTGATCGGCCACCACAACGGTGACCTGGTGGGTAAGGAGTGCGCCCGGACCGGACGCTCGGTGCGCGAGGTGGTCCTCGACATGGAGCTGTTGGATGCGGAGACGGTCGACAAGGTCCTGAGCAAGGAGAATCTGCTGCACCCGGTGTGGCGCGGCAAGCTCTACGTCGACGACTAGGATCATGGGGACGGGGGTGCCACATGGGTGCCCCCGTACCGGGGTAAACGGAAGTTACTGCCTGCCCCTGCATTGTTTCGTCCTGCTAACGTCGGGACCGTGACACATGCCGTCGAATTCACCGCACCCACCTACGAGTCGCGCCTCCACCACACCACCGCGAGCAGTTCCGCACCGCGTTTACTCTGGTCAGGTTCCCCCGAACCGACCAGCCCCGACGCCGACCTCCAACGCGCGTGGTCACTGACCCTGCCCCACGAACTGACCGACGGGCGCATCGTCGACGCACCGACTACCCCACACCCCCCGAATGAGGGGTTCCGCCGCCTGTTTGCTGTCGATCCGGGGGAGGTGCACCGGCACGCCCTCACCGCGGTCTACGGAGTGAAGGACGGCCCGGCGGCCCTCGCCGTCGCCGAACGACGGCTCCGGGACGCCGGTGACCCCGACTACCGGGAGCTGCGTCCCCTGCTCCGCACCGTGCTGGAGTCCCCGGCACCCGAGCGCCCGTCATCGACCCGCACGCTGTCCGGTATCGACCCCCGCCAGCATCACGTGGTGGTTCCCTTCCTGCAGCAGAACGCCCCATTCGCCCTGCCCACCGACCCCGCCGAGCTTCCGGTGGACACGGTCGCCTGGGACGTCTCACTGGCGATGCGCGTGCTGTGGCTGGCCCACGGCGGTGGCCTGGTCACGGGGGAGGAGTGCTCGGAACTGGCACTCTCCGCACTTGAGCAGGTGCGGGAAACCTACGACGGCTGGCACGCCTTCGCAAGCGGCCTGGTGGTGGGACGCGCGGTGTCGATGGGCCAGATCGACGATTCGAGCATCTCCTACGTCGATGACGTCGCCCTGGCCCTGAACCACCCGGACTCCCCGTGGAGCAGACTTCCGCTGCAGGGGTAATCTGGGGCAGATGTTCCGAGCCCCTGGAGATCCGGTCGCACTGGCACACCACTCGGCCCTGCGCTCCATCGCCCGGGTGGTCTCCGAGTCGGCCACACCGACCGATCCGGACACCGCCCTCTCAGCGATCACCGACCAACTCCGCACCAGTCCCGCCCTGGTCGTCACCGGTGCGGGCGTGTCCACTGATTCCGGCATCCCGGACTACCGGGGACCGTCCGGTTCACTCGGGCGCCACCGGCCGATGACCTACCAGGAGTTCCGGCACGATCCGGACGCCTCCCACCGTTACTGGGCCCGCTCCTTCGTCGGCTGGCGGCAGATCGCCGACGCAGTGCCCAACTCGACGCACTACGCCCTGGTCGAGATGGAACGGGCGGGACTGGTGACCGGCGTCGTCACCCAGAACGTCGACGGCCTGCACGCCGCCGCGGGCACGTCCAACCTGCTGACCCTCCACGGCGACCTTGCACGGGTCGTGTGCCTGGAGTGTGGGGCGACCGAGGACCGCCCGTCCTTCGACCGGCGCCTCGAGGACGCGAACCCCGGGTACCTCGAGGAGGTCGCCCTCGACCCTGCGCAGGTCAACCCCGACGGCGACGTCACCCTGGATGAAGTGCACGTCCGGAAGTTCAGGATGGCGGGGTGCCTGCGGTGCGGCTCCCTCCTGCTGAAGCCGGACGTGGTCTACTTCGGTGAGCCGGTTCCCGCCGGGCGCAGGGAACGGGCGGCATCCATGCTGTCGGAGGCCTCCAGTGTGCTGGTCGCGGGATCGTCCCTGGCGGTCATGAGTGGCCTTCGCCTGGTGCTCGACGCGCTGAAATCGGACAAACCGGTGGCCGTCATCAACGGGGGCCCGGGACGCGCGGACGCGAAGGTCGACATCCTGTGGCGCACCGGTGTCGGTCCCGCGTTCCTCTCCCTCCTGGATGAGTTGGACCTCTCGTAACTGCTACCGTGCCCCGTGTGGAAGATGAGCACAACGTGACGGCGGGCCCGCGAGACCCGGCGAAGCCGACTTTCACACCCAACAACGTTTCCACGTAGTGAGACATGCAGGTCAGGACGGTACCGGACCCGCGCGAAAATCGCCGGGGGTGTGATTCTGTCCCACCGACAGGCCTACGCGAACTCCTCGGGGACTCCCGGGTACTCCGGTGGCGTGCCGCCGAACGCCGGGCACATCGACTGGAAGGAACACCAGCCGCAGAGCTTCGAGGTTGTCGGCTCGAAGTTACCGGATCTCGCGTCCGACCCGATCTGCGACCAGAGCCGTCCCAGGTCCTTCTCCACGTAGTTCAGCTCCGACGGGGTGGGGGAGAGCACCATGTCGTCCTGCACCTTGAGGTACATCAGCCGCAGCTGCTCGGGGATGTGGTCGAACAGCCGCCACCACACCAGGGCGTAGAAGCGCATCTGGAACATCGCCTGCGCCGAGTACCGGGGGATCGGTTTCTTGCCGGTCTTGTAGTCCACGACCCGGACCTGGCCGGTCGGGGCCACATCCACCCGGTCGATGAAGCCACGCACCGGCACCCCGTTCGGCAGGGTGGTGTCCACGAACTTCTCCACGGAATCCGCATCGAACCCCGACGGGTTCTCCATCATGAAGTAGCCTTTGACCAGGTCACGCGCCGCGACCAGGAAATCCATGTAGTCGTCCGGCGGAACCAGTTCATCCAGTTGCGGATCCTTGGCGGTCATGGCCGCCCAGTGGGGTTTGAGCAGCTTCACGGCGGCGGGGTAGGTGCGTTCCCCCCTGGGCAGGCCGTGGATGTCCTCCAGGACGGAATGCACCAGCGTGCCCTTGACCTGCGCGACGGTGCTGGGTTCCTCCAGCCGGTCGATGGCCCGCAGCCGGTAGAGCAGGGGGCACTGCTTGTAGTCGCCGACACGCGACGGCGACAGTGCCAGCGGTCGACGGCTCACAGGTGCTCCAGCATCTTGCCCGGGTTCATGATCCCGCTCGGGTCCACGGCCTTCTTGATCTCGCGGTGCAGCCGGCGGCTGCCCTCATCGAGTTCCGTCACCAGCCACTCGGACTTCAACGCGCCGACCCCGTGCTCGCCGGTGATCGTCCCGCCGAGTTCCAGTCCCAGCCTCATGATCCGCCCGAAGGCGTCGAAGCCGGCCGTCACCGAGGCCTCGTCGTCGTTGTCGAAGAACACCGAGGGGTGGGTGTTGCCGTCACCGGCGTGGGCGACAACCGCCACCACGATGCCGGTGTCCCCGCTGATGGTGGCCAGGCCGTCGCAGAACTCGGCGAGCTTGTCACGCGGCACGCATACGTCATCGAGCATCTGGCCGCCGCCGTGGCTGGCGGCGTAGTGCTCGTAGGCCGTCTGGGCGGAGCGTCGGGCGGCGACGAGGAGTTCGGCGTCGGTGGCGTTGTCGGTGAAGGCGACGTCCTCCGCCCCGTGCTCCTGGGCGATGTCGGCGAAGGCCTCGGTGTCCGCGACGGCGCTGCCGGAGTCCGACTGCATGATCAGGACGGCCCCGACATCGCTGTCCAGGCCGAAGTCGGTCATCTCCTGGACCATGGACACCGTCGTGCCGTCCATCATCTCCAGCAGGGACGGCTGCGCACCGGTGTGCATGTACGCCGCCACGGCGGCAGCGGCCGCGTTCACGGTGGGGAAGGTCGCCAGGGCCGAGAGGGGGTCGGCGCCCAGGGGGACCAGCTTCAGGGTCGCTTCGACGATCACCCCGAGGGTGCCCTCCGAACCTGTGAACAGGCTCGCCAGGTCGAGTCCGGCCACGCCCTTGACGGTGCGGTGGCCGAGCCGGGTCACCGTGCCGTCCGCCAGGACGACGGTGATCTCCCGGACGTACTCGCGGGTGACCCCGTACTTCACGCAGCACATGCCGCCGGCGTTGGTGGCGATGTTCCCTCCGATGGAGCACATCGCGTAGGAGCCGGGATCCGGCGGGTAGGCCAGCTTCTTCGGACGCAGCGCGTCCTTGAGGTCCTTGTTGATCAGGCCGGGTTCGACGGTGACCGTCATGTTCGCTTCGTCGATCTCCAGGATCCGGTGCATCCCGGTGACCGACAGCAGGATGCAACCGTCCACGGCGCAGGCGCCGCCCGACAGTCCGGACCGGGCACCCTGGGGGACGACGGGGATCCCGCGGGAGTGGGCGAACTGCATCGCCTTGACCACATCGTCCCTGGTCGCTGCCCTGACGAGTGCGGCGGCGTGTCCGTCGGCACGGTACACCGACTCGTCTTTCGCGTAGGTCTCCAGGATGTCCGGGTCGGTGGTGACCGACCCCTCCAGTGCCGAGGTGAGTTCGTCCAGCTCGTCTGTCCAGGCATGTGATGTGACGGTCATTCTGTCACCTTAACACCCTGTAATCCGGCGAACATTTTCCCCGGGTTGAGGATGCCGGAAGGGTCCACGGCCGCCTTGACCGCCAGGTGAAGCCTCCTGCTGCCGTCATCGAGTTCCCGGGTCAGGGCACGGTTCTTCAGTGATCCGATGCCGTGCTCCCCGGCGATGGTCCCGCCGAGGGAGAGCCCCAGACCGACGATGTCGTCGAAGGCCTGCTGTGCCGCCTCACGCTGGTCAGGCGAGTTCCGGTCGAAGAAAATGTCGGGGTGGGTGTTCCCGTCTCCGGCGTGGGCGACCACGCTGATCGTCAGTCCGCTGCGCGTCCTGATGGCGTCCAACCCGTCGAAGAAGTCGGCCAGTCTGCTCCGCGGCACGCAGACATCCTCCAGGAGCTGCCCGACATCGTTGGTGCGGGCGTAGAGCTCATTGGCCTCGTGCACCATGCGCCGCGCGGCGACCAGGGCGTCCCCGTCGGCGGGGTCGTCGGAGAAGGCGACGTCGACGGCGCCGCAGGACTCGGCGACCCCGGCGAAGGTCCCGATGTCGGTGGCGGCGGTCGGGCTGTCGGCCTGCATGATCAGGATCGCACCGGCGGACGGCTCCAGGCCGAAATTGCCGAGTTCGTTGAGCATCCCGATGGTGACCCCGTCGATGAGTTCCAGCATCGACGGGGGAACCGGCGTGATGGTCTCCATGGTGCGGGCCACAGCGACCGCGGCGTCCCGCTCGTTGGCGAACACCCCCACCGACGTCAGGGGTACCTCGCCGAGGGGAACCACCTTCAGCGTCGCCGACACGATCACCCCGAGTGTCCCCTCGGAGCCGGTGAACAGCCCGGCGAGGTCCAACCCGGCCACGCCCTTCACGGTGCGGTGGCCCAGCCGGGTGACGGTCCCGTCGGCGAGCACCACAGTGATTTCGCGGACGTATTCGCTGGTCACGCCGTACTTCACACAGCACATTCCTCCGGCGTTCGTGGCGATGTTCCCGCCGATGGTGCAGGTGTCGAAGGATCCGGGGTCCGGCGGGTACGCCAGCCCGTGGGGACGCAGCGCGTCCTTGAGGTCCTTGTTGATGATCCCCGGCTCCACCGTGACGGTCATGTTCACCCCGTCGACCTCCAGGATCCGGTTCATCCGGGTGAGGTCCAGCAGCAGGCAGCCGTCCACGCCCGCGGACGATCCGGTGAGCGACGTCCTCGCCCCCTGCGGCACCACGGGGATCCCGTGCCGGTGGGCGTAGCGCATGGTCTCGACGACGTCACCGACACTGCGGGCACGGACCAGGCCGACCGGCTCCACGGGTTCCAGTTCCGGGCCCAGGTCCAGGGACTGGGCCGCCAGGATGTCCGGGTCGGTGACCATACCGTTCAACATGGGGGAGAGTATATCCGGCTACCGTGGGGGCCATGAACCACCTCGCTGATTCGTCCTCCCCGTACCTGCGCCAGCACGGCGGCAACCCGGTGGACTGGCGGCCCTGGGGTCCCGAAGCGTTCGACGAGGCCCGGCGGCGGGATGTACCGGTGTTCATCTCGATCGGCTACGCCACCTGCCACTGGTGCCATGTGATGGCCGCCGAGAGCTTCAGTGACCCGGAGGTCGCGCAGGTCATCAACGACACCATGGTGGCGGTCAAGGTCGACCGGGAACAGCACCCCGACGTGGACGCCTACTACATGCAGGCGACCATCGCCCTGAGTCGGCAGGGGGGCTGGCCGATGACCGTGTTCGCCGACCCGGAGGGACGCCCGTTCTTCGCCGACACCTACTTCCCACCGGTGCAGCGTGCGGACCCGGAGACAGGCCAGCCCGGTCGACCGTCCTTCCGCCAGGTGCTGGACGCGGTGAACCGGACCTGGACGACCACCCGTGACAAGGTCGACGCCCTGACGGAGAAGCTGAACTCCGCACTGCTGGGTGGTACCGAGGACGCCGGGGAGGAGTCGTCGGCGTCCTGGCAGGCGCAGGACGCCACCGCGGAGCTGCCGACCAGGATCGTGCAGCGCATGCGCGCCGCCGAGAACCCCACCGGCGGTTTCAGTGGTGCCCCGAAGTTCCCGCCGGCCGCCGCTCTGCTGGGTCTGGTCCGCTGGGCGGAGCGGACGGAGTCGGACGCGGCGTCCGCCGAGATCCTCGACCTGGTGGGCAGGACGTGGGACGCGATGCTCACCGGTGGACTCTTCGACCAGGTGGAGGGTGGTTTCCACCGCTACTGCGTGGATGAGAACTGGACGGTCCCGCACTTCGAGAAGACCCTGTACGACAACGCCCTGCTGCTGCGGGCGCTGGCCGCGTACACCACGCAGCGGCCCGACGACGGCACCGCGCGGCGCGGCCTGGAGCTGACCCGGGACTTCCTGACCTCGCGTCTGGCACTGGACGCCCACCCCGGGTTGTTCGCCAGCGGCCTGGACGCCGACACGGTGGTCGACGGCACGCGTGTGGAGGGTTTCACCTACACCTGGACCCCGGGGGAACTGGCGCAGTACGGTCTGGCCGGGGAGGGCGACCTCGAGGGCAGGCGCGTGCTGACGCACCGGAACGGCGACGTGATCACCCCGGAGATCCGTCGGCAGATGTCCACCATTCGCGCCGGACGGCCCCAGCCCGGCGTGGACAGCAAGGTCGTGACGGCGTGGAACGCCATGGCCGCGGTCGCGCTCATGGAGGTCGGCGACAGCCGGGGGCCTGCCGCAGCGCTGGCGCTCTGGGACTACGCGGTGACGACCGACGACGAGGGCAGCGTCCTCGGGGTGGTGCGCTGCACCGGCACCCCGGACGCACCGGCGTCCCTGGAGGACTGCGCCTGGCTGCTGCTGGCACTGGTACGTGCTTGGGCGGCCGGCGGGTCCGTGGCATCCGAGGTCAGCGAGCTGATCCGCCACATCCAGGTGACCTTCTCCCGTGGACAGGACGCGACGGGGACCTGGTACGACTCGGCCGACTCGGTGGCAGGTACAGGTGTACGCCCACGTGACCCCTACGACGGTGCCGTCCCTGCGGCGGTGGGCGTGCTGGCCGAGGCGTTGAGCTACGCCGGTACGTTGGCGGGCTCCATGGAGGACTCCGACCTGCGCACCATGGGCGGACGCTGGCTGGCGGAGGCACGGCGCATCCTCGACGCGCACCAGGGGGTGGTGGAGCGACACCTGATCCAGGCCGGGGGCTGGCTGTCGGCCCTGGAGGTCCACCTGGCGGGTCCGGTGCAGGCGATGGTGCGGGACGCGTCCGACAAGCAGGTCAGGGATCTGAGGCGGAACCTCGGTACGTCCGCCCTGGTGCTGAGCACGGACAACGGTGCGCGACTGATGGGGCAGGCGCCCGATGGTCCCGTCGTCCAGGTCTGCCGGGCCGGGGTATGCGGGGTTGCCGAGCCCCTCCCGTTAGACTGACCAGGTTCACTAACGCTCACGGACACGTGGGCACGTCACCCAACCAGGAAAAGGGGAACATCCGTGGCCTACTCCGGTCCGTTCCAGCCCGGCGACCGGGTTCAGCTGACCGACGCCAAGCGCCGTCACTACACCATCACCCTGGAGACCGGGGGCAGCTACTTCACCCACAAGGGCGAGATCAAGCACGATGACATCATCGGCAAGGACGAGGGCACCGTTGCCGTGTCCCATGTCGGCGGGGAGTACCTGTGCTTCCGGCACCTGCTGGTCGACCACGTGCTGTCCATGCCCCGCGGTGCCGCGGTGATCTACCCGAAGGACGCCGCCCAGATTCTGGTGGAGGGCGATATCTTCCCCGGCGCGAAGGTTCTGGAGGCCGGTGCGGGGTCCGGCGCCCTGTCGATGACCCTGCTGCGTGCGGTCGGTGACCACGGGAAGCTGCTGTCCTACGAGGTCCGTGAGGACCACCTGGAGTACGCCGAGGCGAACGTCACCGAGTACATGGGGGAGCATCCGGCGAACTGGGATCTTCGCCTCGGTGACCTGCAGGACGTCACGGTCGAGGACACCGACGGGCCGGTCGACCGGGTGATCCTGGACATGCTCGCCCCGTGGGAGTGCCTGGAGACGGTCCGCGACCTGCTGATCCCCGGTGGGGTGTTCATGACCTACGTGGCCACCGTGCCGCAGCTGATGAAGGTCATGGAGGGCATCCGGGAACTGAAGTGCTTCACCGAGCCGAAGGCGTGGGAGTCCCTGGTGCGCGAGTGGAAGGTGGAGGGTCTGGCGACCCGTCCCGAGCACCGGATGAACGCCCACACGGCCTTCCTGGTGTGGGCCCGCCGCCTGTCGGACGGGACCGTGGCGCCGAAGCCGCAGCGCCGCGCCCGGAAGTAGGGGCGAGTGCTCTGCGTCCCTGAGCGCACCGGTTTGTGCTCCTCCACTTGAGAGTGAATCGCCAAAGCGGTGCGCCCGGGGACGGGAGCGGGTGACGGTGAAGGAAAGTCGGGGACGCTGGGGGCACCCTGGGGTATGGTGCATCTCAATCGGGGAAACACATACGTGGGGGGGAAACACATGGGGGAGAAGTCCGCGAGATCAGTCTGGCTCACCAGTGAACTGATGTCGGCGGGTAAATCGAAGCGTCAGATACAGAACGCCGTGGCCGAGGGGAACCTGTTCCGGGTCGCTCCGGGCGTCTACACCAGCGAGGAACCAGGCGATCTGCTGACGCTCCAGGCACTGACCCATTCCAACCCCCACCTGGTTTTCACCGGACGGGCAGCCGCGTTCGCCTACCAGCTGGGAGGGCGGGCGGCACTCACCTGGCCCGTGAGCGCCCGGATGCCGCGATCCAGGACCCGCGACGGGGGAATCCTGCTGGACATCACTCCGTCCCAGGTCACGCACTCCCGGACAATCAATGGAGTGCGGGTCGCCTCACCCATTGAGACAGCCGTCCACTGCATGGTCCGGGATCCGGAGGACCCGTTCCTGGGGACAGAGGGACAACATCGTCGCAGGCTCACCGGGTTCCTCCAGCAGATGTACGCCGGGGCGAAGGGGAATGATGTCCTCGCCGAGGACCTGGCGGCCCTGCCGCCCCGGCACCGCGTGCACGCACTGGAACTGTTGGAGAGTGCGATCACCGGTACCGCGAGCAATCTTGAGCTGCGGGCGGTCACGCTGATCCTGAATCAGCTGGGAGATACCGATGTCACCGTGCTGGTGAACCACAAGATGCGGGGATACCGATTCGACATCGTCTTCAAGGAGGCCAAGGTGCTGGTCGAGATCGACAGTTACGCCTTCCACGCTGCCGGCGGGGAGAAGGCCGGGGAAGCCATCTTCATCTCAGACCGGTGGAAGGGGAATGCCGCCGCCCGATGGGGATGGACCTTGCTCCGCTACACGGACCGTTGTGTGCAGTACGTTCCCCGGCAACTTGCCGAGGAGGTTGTGGATACGGTGCGGCTCAGGATGCGTTTCAGACGGTGGCTGAAGATTCCGCTCCGGACACTGGAGTCCGATGACCTGGTGTGGCGCTGGCATCCGCTGCTGCGGCGTCGGTGAGTGCGTACCTTAGCGCACCGCTTCAGCGTCTTCTCCTTCAGTGCGATGGATGAAACCGGTGCGCTGGGGGACAGGACAGGGTCTGGTACGGGGCTGCGCACGCCACGGCGGTGGTGAGCCTACCTTCACTCGGATGTAGACTGGTGTCCTATGACGCAGCACGCCCAACACCACACATCGGACCAGACCCGGGACCCGAACGGCCATGGCGGACCTTCCGCCCCGGTCGACTCCGGCCCGGAGTCCTACCGTCAGCTGCAACTGGCCAACCGGACCCTGGGCACCCGCAACGCCAAACTGACCGAGATGCTCACGGCCAGCCGGGACAAGCTCGACGAACTCAATGCGCGGCTCGACGCCCTCGCCGAGCCGCCGAGCACCTACGGGACCCTGCTCGAAACCGGGGAGGACGGCCTGACCGCCGAGGTCTACACCGCCGGACGCCGCATGCGTCTGCCGGTGAGTCCGCAGGTCGGCCCCGGGGAACTCACCACCGGCTCCATGGTGCGTCTGGGGGAGGGCCAGCAGGTCGTCGAGGTCTGCGGCTACGCCGACTCCGGTGACATCGGCACCGTGGTCGAGGTCGTCGGCGGCGACCGTATCGTGGTCGCCGACAAGCTCGGCGAGGAATCCCTGATGAAGTGCGCCGGGGCCCTGACCGACGAGCTCGCCGCGATGCAGGTCGGCCCCGGTGACAGCGTGGTCGTCGACCGCAAGGCCGGCTACGCCTTCGAGATCATCTCCCGCGCCGAGGTCGAGGACCTGGTCCTCGAGGAGGTGCCGGACGTCGCCTACACCGACATCGGTGGCCTGGAGAACCAGATCGAACAGCTGCACGACGCCGTCGAGCTGCCGTTCCTGCACCCGGAGCTCTACCGCGACTACGGCCTGCTGCCGCCGAAGGGCGTGCTCCTCTACGGACCCCCCGGCTGCGGCAAGACACTGATCGCCAAGGCCGTCGCGTCGTCGCTGTCGAAGAAGATCATCGCGGAGACCGGACGCCCGGACGCGAAGTCCTACTTCCTGAACATCAAGGGCCCGGAGTTGCTGAACAAGTTCGTCGGCGAGACCGAGCGCCAGATCCGGCTGATCTTCGAGCGCGCCCGGAAGATCGCCTCGGCCGGCCAGCCGGTGATCGTCTTCTTCGACGAGATGGAGGCCATCTTCCGCACCCGCGGCACCGGCGTCTCCTCGGATGTGGAGTCCACCGTGGTCCCGCAGCTGCTCGCCGAGATCGACGGTGTCGAGGGGCTGCGCAATGTCATCGTGATCGGTGCGTCCAACCGCGAGGAGCTCATCGACCCGGCGATCTTGCGCCCGGGGCGTCTGGACGTGAAGATCCGGGTGGAGCGTCCGGACCGCTCGGCCGCCGCGGACATCCTCACCAAGTACCTGACCGACGAGTTGCCGCTGAACCCGGGCACGACCGCCGGGGAGCTGCGGACCAGGATCGTCGACAACCTGTACTCCGATGCTCGGCCGTACCTAACCCTGCATTTCGCCGACGGCACCAGTTCGGACCTGTACTACCGCGACTTCGCCTCCGGTGCGATGCTGGCGAATATCGTGGACCGCGCCAAGAAGCTCGCCATCAAGGACGTGCTGCGCGGTGACGGCGCCGAGGGGTCGACCAGGCCGTCCGGCATCTCCGGTATCCACGTCGACCTGGCGGTCGAGGAGGAGTGCCACGACAATGACGACCTGCCGGACACCACTAACCCGGCGGAGTGGGCCCGGATCTCCGGGCACTCCTCCCGTCGCGTCGTGGAGATCACCATGGCCGACCGGGACGGGGCGGCGTAGGCGATGAGGATCATCGGCACCGAGACAGAGTTCGGCATCATCGCCCGGGACGACCCGAACGCCAGCCCGATCGAGACGTCCACGCAGGCGGTCATCGCCTACGCCGGGGCGACCGGGTTGGGGGTCAACCGGCGGACCCGCTGGGACTACAACGCCGAGTCCCCGCTGCGCGACGTGCGCGGCTTCGACCTGCGCCGTTACCGTACGGCCCCGGTCATCGACCCGAACGCACTCGGCGCCGCGAATGTGGTCACGACCTCGGGCGCCCGCTTCTACGTCGACCACGCCCACCCGGAGTACTCCTCGCCGGAGACCACCGACGCGTGGGACGCGGTGATCTGGGACAAGGCCGGCGAACTGGTCATGCACGCCGCCGCGCAGGCCTCCGGGCAGGTTGACGGGCAGCCGGTGCTGAAGATCCACAAGAACAACGTCGACGGCAAGGGGGCGTCCTACGGATCCCACGAGAACTACCTGTACCCGCGCAGTTACGACGCCGAGGCGGTGCAGGCCGCACTGATCCCGCATTTCGTGACGCGCCAGGTCTACACCGGTGCAGGACGCATAGGCCTCGGACAGAAGGGCCAGGCCCCCGGATTCCAGATCAGCCAGCGCGCCGACTACATCGAGACCACCGTGTCGCTGGAGACCACCCTGAACCGCGGCATCATCAACACCCGGGACGAAGCGCACGCCGCCGACCCCTGGGCACGGATGCACGTGATCATCGGGGACGCGAACCTCTCCGAGTTCTCCACCTTCCTGAAACTGGGCACCACGGCACTGGTCCTCGACGCGGTCGGGGCGGGGGCGGACTTCTCCGACCTGGCCCTCTACGAACCGGTGGAGTCCGTGCGGACGGTCTCCCGGGACCTGGACTGCTCCCGTCCGCTGCGTCTGTACGGCAACCGTGAGCTCACCGCGGTGCAGATCCAGCGCGAGATCCGCGAGCGGGTCATCGCCGCGGTTCCCGGGGCCGACCGGGTGGGGCACGACGATCTCGTCCTGCAGGTGTGGGGGGAGATCCTCGACGACCTGGAGCGTGACCCGGCATCCACCGCCGACCGGCTGGACTGGACGGCGAAGCTCGGGCTGCTGAATGCCTACCGTGCCCGTGGCCTGGAGTGGGATGATCCCCGCCTGGCGGTGATCGACATCCAGTACCACGACATCGACCCGGCGAAGGGCCTCTACAACGCCCTGGTGCGCAAGGGCCGCATGCGCACGCTCGTCCCGGAGCAGGACGTCGCAGCAGCCGCCCAGAACCCCCCGGACGACACGCGCGCGTGGCTGCGCGGGGAGGTCGCCCGCCGGTTCGCGGGGGAACTCCTGGCGGCGAACTGGGACACCCTCATCCTGGACACCCCGTACGGGTCCTCACCTGCCACGCGGGTGTGGCTGGGGGACCCCACACAAGGGACCGCCGGGCAGCTCCGGGACGCCCTCGCCGACGTCACCGATGCAGCGGGGCTGGTGCATGTTCTCGGCGAGGTCTTACCGGAGTCCCTCGACGGGCTGGACTGCTAGCCTGTAGTGGTCACGAACTATTCATAAGGAGTTGGTCTCATCATGGCATCCGGATCAGGGCAGGGTCAGGTTCACGGGGGACGTGGGCCGTCCGACGACGATCAGACCGCCGACGCCACCGCGGGCGGTCAGGAGCAGCTGCGGGTCAGCGGGACCGATGACCTCCTCGACGAGATCGACGGCCTGCTGGAGTCGAATGCCGAGGAGTTCGTGAAGTCCTACGTCCAGAAGGGCGGGCAGTAGTCACGGCCGCTGCATCGGCTGATTCCGCGGGGCCGGTCTTCACCCGGCGGATCATGGGACTGGAGACGGAGTTCGGCATCACCAGCGTCCTGGACAGCCACCGGCGCCTGGGCCCGGACGAGGTCGCCCGGCACCTCTTCGCCCCGGTCGTGGAGAAGCACCGCAGCAGCAACGTCTACTGGCCGAATGCCTCGCGGGTGTACCTCGATGTCGGTGCGCACCCCGAGTTCGCCACCGCCGAGTGCGATTCACTGCACCAGCTCCTGACCTATGACCGGGCGGGGGACCGGATCTTCCACGGGCTGGCCGCGCGGTGCGAGGAGTCCCTCAACGACCGCGGCATCGGCGGCAAGGTCTACCTGCTGAAGAACAACACCGACTCCATCGGAAACTCCTACGGCTGCCACGAGAATTACCTGGTGGGACGAGACGTGCCGCTGAAAGCACTGGCCGCCCAGCTACTGCCGTTCCTGGTGACCCGGCAACTGATCTGCGGGGCGGGAAAGATCAGCGTGCCCGCGACCGGGGCACCGAACGAGAACTTCGGGCCCGGCTACTGCCTGTCGCAACGCGCGGACCATGTGTGGGAGGGGGTTTCCTCGGCGACCACCCGGTCCCGTCCGATCATCAACACCCGCGATGAGCCGCACGCCGACTCCTCCCGGTTCCGGCGACTGCACATCATCGTCGGCGACTCGAACATGTCGGAGACCACCACCGCGCTCAAGGTCGGTTCGGCACTGCTGGTGCTGGAGATGATCGAGGCGGGGGTGGACCTCCCGGACTTCGAGCTGGCCAATGAGATCCGGTCGATCCGGGAGATCGCCCGGGACTTCACCGGCTCAACCCCCCTTGCCCTGCGCAACGGTTCCACCAGCACCCCGCTGGAGATCCAGCGCGCCTTCCATACGGCGGCGGAGCAGTGGCTGGCGCAGCGTCCCGACCCCGCGGTGGACGACGGGGACCGCTCCACGGGCACCCCGAATGCCCAGCTCGCCCCGGTGGTCGAGTTGTGGGGACGGGTGCTGGACTGCTTCGGGACCGGGGACTTCTCCCCCGTGGACACCGAGATCGACTGGGTGATCAAGAAGAAGCTCATCGACCGGGTCGCCGACCGTGGCGGTCTGGACATCACCGACCCACGGCTGGGGCAGATCGACCTGACCTACCACGACATCAACCCGGAACGTGGCCTGTTCCATCTGCTGGCCCGCCGTGGGCAGGCCGCCACCGTCGTCGATGACGGTGAGGTCGAGGCTGCCACCACAACGGCCCCGCAGACCACCCGTGCGGCGGTGCGGGGCCGGTTCCTCGCCGCCGCCGAGCACAGCACCAGGCAGACCACCGTGGACTGGACCCGGCTGAAGGTCAACGGTGACGGCGGCGCGGAAATCGTGCTGCCCGATCCCTTCGCCGCCCACGAGGAGGGCCTCGACACGCTGCTGGACGTCCTCGCGGGAGCCCCGCGATGAGCCCTGCACCACACCGGGCGACGAACCGGAACCGGGCCCGGGAGGTCCACTGGGACAAGGCCACCACCCGCGTCCTCGACCTCGTCGTGGCGCTCGACGACCGGCCACGGTCACTGTCCTGGATCCACCTCAACGTGCGCGGTTACACCACCGGGGACATCGATGCCGTGCGCAAACGCTTCGACCGCGACCGCAGGCTCCTGGCCGGTGTCGGCATCGAGCTGGCCGAGGCCACCGGTGTCGACGGTGACGGCGCCCCCGAGGTCCAGTACCGGGTCGACAGAGACCTGAGCTTCCTTCCCGACCTGGGGATCACGCCGGGGGAGTGGGACGTCCTGTCCCCGGCCGCCCGGTGGGTCCCCAACGGCTCGCTGACCGCGCCCGTGCAGCGTGCGCTGACGAAGCTGGCGGCCATCGCCCCCGAGCCGTCGTCGGGCACCATCGGTGATGTCGGCAACGTGACAGGGCAGGTCCCGGACGCCCAGGACCTCACCGACGACGACATCGCCACGCTGCACCGCGCGCTGGACCGGAACCTGACCCTGGACTTCCACTACTGGCCGGCGTTGACCGAGACCCCCCAGGATCGCCACCTTGACCCGTGGGCGGTGGCTGCCGTCGGCGGCAAGCTCTACCTCACCGGGTTCGACCGGGACCGCGGGGCACAACGCACCTTCCGCCTGTCCCGCGTCGCCGACCTCTCGGTCGGCTCCGACATCGTCCGTCACGGCCCACCGGACCGTCCGGCGTCCGCGCTGGTCACCGAGGGGCTGCAGGCGTCCTCGGTGATGGTGACCGCACAGGTGCTCTTCCGCGGTGAAGGGGCACAGGAACTGCGCGCCCTGGGGCGGGTCGGCCCCGACGACGGTTCCGCCCACCCCGACGGCACCGTCCTGACCGTCGGGCCGGTGGAGCGCACCTGGCTGGTACGCCAGGCATGCGCCTACGCACCCGACGCGATCGTCCTGTCCCCGCCGGACGTGGTCGCCGACGTTGTGTCGCAGCTTGAACTCGCCGCGGCGAGGTTCGGGGAGGAGACCCCATGACCGAGAACACGCCGCGCCGCGGCACCACCGACTACAGCGCCTGGCAGGTCCGCCGGGTCATCTCGCTCCTGGCCTGGCTGCAGTCCCACCCGGAGTCCACCCTGATGTCCGCCGCCCGGGTGTTCGGGGTGTCCGTCCCGCAGCTGCGCGAGGAGGTCAAGCAGGCTGGATCCAGCGGACTTCCGCCCTACCTGCCGGGCAGCACGCTGGAGTTCTCCGTCGACACGATGCACGCCACCGTGGTCAACTCCCTGGGACTGGACCGCCCCCCGGCACTGACCGATGTCGAAGCGGGGACACTGGTCCTCAGCCTGGAGCGGCTGGGCAGCGTCCTGTCCCCGGAGGACCGGGCTTCGGTGGCCTCGGCGACAACGAAGATCCGCTCGCTGCTGCAGGAGAACCGCGACCGCCGGGAGCAGTTCGTCCCCGACGAGTTCACGACGCCCGCCGGACGGCAGGACGAGGAAGCGTCGGCACCGTCCGGCGCGGACGCGGAGCACCTGTCCGTGCTGCGCGAGGCTGTCGCCACCCGCAGATGGGTGCAGCTGGACTACCTGTCGGTGTCCTCGGACACCACGCGCCCCCGGGAGCTGATCCCTGACCAGCTGGAGTTCATCAACGGCGAGGGGTACCTCTGGGCCCGCAACAGTGAACTCGACCAGCGGTGCTTCAGCATCTCCCGGATGTCGGGGATCACGGTCACCGGCCGGGAGGCGCCGCCGGTGCAGGAACGCCGCATCGACGCCACCGATCCCTTCGGCTTCGCACACCCCGACCAGCGGTGGGCGCAGATCGAACTGGACGAGGGCGCGGGATGGATGTTCGAGTACCTGCCGCTGTGGCAGCTCGACGACACCGACGGCGAGGAGTCGCTGCGCGCCCTGATCCCGGACACCGGGGCGTGGCTGGAGCGGTTCCTGCTGGCCTATGCACCCCAGATCCGTGCGGCCGGTACCTCCGGGGACGCAGACCCCGGGGGGCAGGAACGTGATCCCGGACACCGGGCGGCGGATCGTGCGGCTGCAGCAGTGGAGGCATACCGCCGTCTGGCGTAGTGTGAGCGGTGACTGATCCATACAGCACCAGAGCGCAACGCGGCCCAGAACGCGCGCCGCTCAACCGACGGAAAGGCTGGCACCGATGGGTGGCATAGGCCCGTGGCAAATCCTGATCATCGTACTGATCATCCTCCTGCTCTTCGGAGCGGCGAAGCTGCCCAACCTCGCGCGCTCGATGGGGCGCTCCATGCGCATCTTCAAGTCCGAGGTCAACGAGATGAAGAAGGACGGGAAGTCCGACGGTGACGGGGACCCGGAGGCCATCGACGGACCTGTCGAGCCCACCGAGGAGGACAGGATCGCCAGCGATTTCTCGTCCGAGGCGCCCGAGAAGAAGAACCAGTAGGAGCAACCCACCATGCCCGGTGCCACCGAATGGCTCATCATCGCCCTGGTCGTCGTGCTGCTGTTCAGCGCCGCGAAGCTGCCCACGATGGCACGCTCACTCGGTCGATCCATGCGCATCTTCAAGTCCGAACTGACGGAGATGAAGAAGGACTCCCCGGAGAAGCCGACGGCCACCGCACCCACCAATGACTGACAGTTCCACCGGACAGCGGAAGGTCCGCGTCCCCAGACAGAAGAAGCGCCGCTCCAGGCAGGCGGAGATGTCGCTCGTCGAGCACCTCAAGGAGCTCCGGCGGCGTGTGGTCATCGCCGCGGCCGCCATAGGTGTCGGCACCCTGCTCGGATACATGTGGTACGGGAACGGGTTCCTCGGGATCCCCAGCCTCGGCGAGATCATGCGTGGCCCCTACTGCCAACTTCCGCCCGAAGCCCGCTTCGGGAGTTCCGACGGGGAGTGCCGTCTGCTGTCCACCGAACCATTCGAGCAGTTCATGCTGCGCCTGAAGGTTGGTTTCCTGGCGGGACTCGTATTCTCCGCCCCGGTGTGGCTGGGGCAGTTGTGGGGTTTCATCACTCCGGGCCTCAAGAAGAACGAAAAGCGGTGGACGCGCGCCTTCGCGGCGGCGGCCACCCTGCTGTTCATCATGGGGGCGGTCATGGCGTACGTCGTCGTCGCCTACGGCCTGGACTTCCTGCTCACCATCGGCAACGAGGCACAGATTGCCGCGCTGACGGGCACCAGCTACTTCAACTTCCTACTGATGCTCCTGCTCATCTTCGGCATCAGTTTCGAGCTGCCGCTGATCATGGTGATGATGAACCTGCTGGGCATCCTGAGCTACGACACCCTGAAGGAAAAGCACCGCTACATCATCCTGGTGCTGTTCATTGTCGCCGCGTTCGTCACCCCCGGCGGGGACCCGGTCACGATGGTGGCCCTGGCCGGATCGATGTGTCTGATGATGGAGATCGCCATCCAGATTGCCCATTTCAACGATCACCGCAGGAAGAAGAGAGGTCTGTTGGACGACACCCCGGAGGACCTCGACGACGAGAGCGCGTCGACGATCGGCACGTCCTCGCCGCTGGAGACACCGACGAAGGTCGACGACCAACCGAAGGCCACCCACGCCGCCGGCCGGACGCGCTACCGTGACGATTCCCGTGGCGGTTCCGGCACACCGGGCGGTACCCGCAACTTCGATTCCACACCCAAGGACGGTTTTGACGACATCCTCTGACCCCGCCTCCGCGGAACTCCCCGCACCCGTCGCCGCCTTCGCGGCGTCCTACCCCTTCCCACTGGACGATTTCCAGTTGACCGCCGCCACCTCGATCGCCGAGGGACGCGGCGTACTGGTGTGTGCCCCGACCGGCGCGGGGAAGACAGTGGTGGGGGAGTTCGCCGTCCACGAGGCCTTCCGTGTGGACGGCACCTGCTTCTACACCACGCCCATCAAGGCGCTGAGCAACCAGAAGTACCATGACCTGGTGGCCCGCTACGGGGAGGACAACGTTGGGCTGCTCACCGGCGACGTGAGCGTCAACGGGGATGCCCCGGTGGTCGTGATGACCACCGAGGTGCTGCGCAACATGGTCTACGCCGAATCCGACCGGCTCGACCGGCTCACCCATGTGGTGATGGACGAGGTCCACTTCCTCGCCGACCCGTCCCGCGGGCCGGTGTGGGAGGAGACGATCCTCAACCTCGATCCGCGGGTGATCCTGGTCAGCCTGTCCGCCACGGTGTCCAACGCCGAGGAGTTCGGCGCGTGGCTCTCCACCGTGCGCGGGCGGACCGACCTGGTGGTGACCACGCACCGCCCCGTGCCGCTGAACCAGTTCATGATGGTCGGCAAGCAGATCATGCCGCTCTACGGCAAGGGTGGCAAAGGAAAGGACTCCGACGTCAACCGGTCCGTCCTCGCGGCAGCCTCCCGCGCCGAGGAGTCGGGACGCCGCCAGGGCCCCAAACGGGCGGACGTGGTCGCGCAGATGCGCGCCACCTCGATGCTCCCCGCGATCTACTTCATCTTCTCCCGGGCCGGCTGTGACGGGGCGGTCCGGCAGCTTCTCGTCGACCGCGTCCGGCTGACCACCGACGCCGAACGTGACGACATCCTGGCCACCGTCGATGCCGGAGTGGACGGCATTCCCACCGAGGACCTCGGTGTGCTGGGATTCCGTCAGTGGCGCCGGGCACTGGGCAACGGCTACGCCGCCCACCACGCCGGGATGCTGCCCGCCTTCCGGCACATCGTGGAGGGCCTCTTCTCACGTGGGCTGCTGAAGGTCTGCTTCGCCACGGAGACCCTGGCGTTGGGCATCAACATGCCCGCGCGTTCGGTGGTGCTCGAGAAATTGATAAAATTCGACGGCGAGAGCCACGTCGACCTCACCCCGGGCCAGTACACGCAGCTCACCGGGCGTGCCGGCCGCCGCGGCATCGACACCGAAGGCAATGCTGTCGTGCTGTGGAGCCGCGGCATCGACCCGCACGCGGTGGGCCACCTCGCCCAGACGCGCACCTACCCGCTGGACTCGACCTTCCGCCCCGGCTACAACATGGCCGTGAACCTGATCGGCACGAAGGGCTACACGGATTCACACCGGATCCTGGACCGCTCCTTCGCGCAGTACCAGGCGGCGTCCACCGTGGTGGAGCAGGCCGAGCGCACGACCCGGCGCAGACGCGACCTCTCCAGTCTCGAGAGGGACCTGCACGGCGTCCTGTCGAAGGTCGGGGGAGACGGCATCGTCGGGGTGGACGGTCGGCCGATCTCCTCCGACGACGTCATCGCCTACGCGAACCTGCGCCGCGACCTGACACTGGAGGAACGCCGGGCGAAGAAGGACTCCTCGGAGCACCGTGCGGAGGAGACCTCGAAGCTGCTGTCCAGCCTGTCGGTGGGCGACATCATCGCGTTGCCGACCGGCAAGCACCCGGATATCGCGGTGGTGGTGCGCAGCGATTCCGACCACCGCCACCCGCGCCCCTGGCTCGTCGTCGAGGACGGGTGGTGCGGCCCCGTCACCGCCGAGGCCTTCAACAATGTCCCGGTGCCGCTGGGGCACATGTCCCTGCCGAAGAGTGCGCGGCGCAGCCCGAAGCGCAATTCCCGGGCCGTGGCCTCGAACCTCCGCCGCCAGAAGGTCGACCGGCCGCGCGTCCTCAAACCCAGGGCCAAGGTCGGCTCCCGGCGCGCCAACGACCTCCGTGACGAGGTGCACATGCACCCGGTGCATGCCCTGCGTGAACGCGAGGAACTGGTGCGTCCCGCCGAACGGGTCGTTGCCGCACGACGGACACTGGAACGGGAACTGGAGACACAGGCCCCGGAGACGGAGTCACTGTCGCGGACCTTCGACCGCATCCTCGACCTCCTCGGGGAGCTGGACTACGTGGAGACCGACGGTGAACGCACGTCCACCCGCATCACCTCCGAGGGACGCAGGCTGGCGAAGGTCCACCACGAGTCCGACCTGCTGGTCGCCCAGTGCCTGCGCCGTGGCGTGTGGGACGACCTGGACCCGGCGGAGTTGGCTGCGGTGGCCTCCACCGTGGTGTTCGAGAACCGCCGTGAGACCGAGGGACGCCACGAGGACGGGGTACCGACCGAGGCTCTCGCGACGGCGGTGTCCGCGGTGTTCCGGATCCACGGTGAACTCGTCTCCGACGAGGAACGCCACCGACTTCCCCTGACCCGCGACCCGCAGATCGGTTTCGCCACGGCGATGCACCAGTGGGCCGCGGGCGCTCCACTGGACTACTGCCTGCGGGCGGCGGCGGCCGCCGGGGCCGAGCTGACCCCGGGTGATTTCGTGCGCTGGTGCGCCCGGGTCGTGGACCTGCTCAACCAGATCCGGCACACCGGGTACGCCCCCTCGGTGAAGTCGGCGGCACGCAAGGCCGTTCCGGCGATTCAGCGCGGTGTCGTGGAACTGGGGTCGACGGGGTAGGGGACGGTCAGTCCCGCGTCCAGCGGTCAACAGTCGTCCGCACGCAGATCTCCACCGCCCGGTTGACCGTCTCCTGGTCCATGGCCTCCGGGGCGGGGACGTGGACGAACCCCGCCGGAACACCCTCGTCCAGCAGCCGGTAGAGGACCGTGTTGCACACGAAGGTGCCCGCCGACATCGACAGGTCGGCCGGAATCCCGGCAACGTCGAGTGCACGGACCATCTCCTTCACCGGCAGTGCGGAGAAGTGCGCGGCCGGGCCGTCCCCGACGACCGGGGCATCCTCCGGCCGGTATCCGGCATTGTCGGGGATCCGGGCGTCCTGCAGGTTCACCGCGACCCTCTCCGGGGTCACCGCGGAACGGCCACCCGCTACCCCGAAGCACAGGACAACGTCCGGACGAACCTCCTCCACCGACTCCCGGATCCGCCGTTGCGCCCCATCGAACTCAACGGGCAGGACCCGTGTGGTCACCCCTGCTCCGGCGGTTCCCGTGGAGTCCAGCGCCCCCACCGCAGCCACCGTGGGGTTGACCGCGGCCCCGCCGAAAGGTTCGAAGGCGGTCACGAGCAGGCGGGGCACGGGAGCGGTCACACGTACAGACTAGCCACAGTGTCCGGTCAGGGACACCCGCTACGCTGTGCGGCATGAGCTCCGCAGCGCCCGTCGTCATCCGCAGCCGCGGTATCGGTGAACCCGTCCCCGGTCCCATGCTGGGCGCGGTGACCGACCTCCTGCCGGACGACTGGACCTGCGTGGAGAACCCCTGGCTCGCGCAGTACGGGCCCGCCGGGGAGCGTCATGAGGGGCCCGTCCCCTTCCTCGATGCCGTGGCCCAGGGAGCGGACGCCCTGGCGGGGATGGTGCGGGACGCGATCGTGGACGGCCACCCCGTGGTCCTGCTCGGCTACTCCGGCGGGGCGGTCGTCGTGCACCGCACCCTGGACATGCTCACCGCGCTGGAGCGCAGCCACGTGGTCGCCGTCGGTTTCGTCTCCGACCCCGAGCAGCCCAGGGGAGTCACCGGCAGCAGGGAACGGCACGGCATCCGCGGCGAATCACCGGTCCGGGACATCCACGCCCGCTGGGCCGCTGACCCGGACGACGGCATCTGCCTGTGCCCCGACCCCAGCCCACTGCGTCTGCTTGCCCAGTGGACACCCGACATCGGCCTGGCGTCCCCGCTGGCCTGGCAGCAGAAGGCCCGGCGCGCCCTGGAACTGCGCCGGAACCCCTCCTACGTCGTCGACGTCCGCGACATCCCCGGCGAACGCGCCCGCTTCGCCGAGGCACGGCGGCTCATCGAGGGATACCTCGGTGCTGACCACGTCTCCTACACCGAACGCCGCGAACCGGGGACCGGCCACACCTACGTGGGGAACATGGCGGACTGGCTTCGCTGGCTCGCTGGCCTAGACTGGCCTCCCATGAGTTCACCGTTCCCCCCAGAGACCTACGCGACCCGTCTGGACACGGTCGCCAGACTCCTGTCCGAGCAGGCACTGGACGCCGCCGTGCTGACCCCGGGACCGGACCTCCGGTTCCTGCTCGCCAGCGACATCGACACGCATGAACGGTTCAGTGCGCTGGTCGTGACCCCCACCAGCCGCCGCATCGTCGTCCCCGCCGTGGACGCCGCAGCCCTGCGTGACGGAGTCGCCGGCCAGCTCGGCGTCGAGGTCGTCCCCTGGACCGACGGGGAGGACCCGGTCGGTCTCCTCGAACTCCCCGGGGTCTCCACCATCGCCGTCTCGGGGACGATGACCGCCGACCATCTGCTCGATCTGCAGGCCCGCGATATCACCACGGTGGACGCCACCTCCGTCCTGCGGGACGTGTTCATGGTCAAGGACGCCCTGGAGATCGGCGAGCTGCGCCGTGCGGGACAGGCCATCGACACCGTGCACCTGCAGGTTCCCGCGCTCCTGCGGGCGGGCCGCACCGAGGCCGAGGTCGCCGCGGAGCTGACCGACCTCATCCTGCAGGAGCACGTGTCCGTGGACTTCGTCATCGTCGGCTCAGGTCCCCACGGCGCCGATCCGCACCACAGTTACTCGGACCGGGTGCTCGCCGACGGGGACATCGTTGTCGTCGACATCGGGGGCACGCTGGACACCGGCTACCACTCCGACTGCACACGCACCTACGTGGTGGGCGGGGCCGACCGCGACCAGCAGGACGCCTACCGCGTCCTGCAGCAGGCGCAGGAGGCCGGGCTCGCCGCGGCGAAGCCGGGCATCACCGCCGCCGAGCTGGACGCCGTGGTCCGCGACCGGATCGCCGACGCCGGCTACGGGGAGTACTTCAGCCACCGGACCGGCCACGGCATCGGACTGTCCGGGCACGAGGAACCCTTCATCATCGCCGGCAACGACCTTCCCCTGGACGAGGGCATGGCGTTCTCCATCGAGCCCGGGATCTACATCCCGGGGCAGTGGGGTGCACGCATCGAGGACATCGTGGTACTCACCGGGGACGGCTGCGAGCCCCTGAACCTCACCAGCCACGACCTGGTCCGTGTGGGCCCGGGGGAGGGGGACACCGAATGAGCGCCAACCGCATCGCCGTCTTCGGCGCCACCAGTGAGATCGGTGAGGAGATCGTGAGCCGGATGGCCACCGGCAACGACATCGTCCTGGCCGCACGGCGTCCCGACGCGCTCACCGAGGTGGCGGAGTACCTGCGGGAACTGGGCGCGACCAACGTCGAGACGGTCTTCTTCGACGCGTCCGACTGTGCGTCGCAGGCGGCGGTGATCGACGACATCGAGTCCCGCGGGGCCATCGACACCGCGATCGCCACGTTCGGGGTCCTCGGCGACCAGGGACGTGCGGAGGACGACGGCGGGGAGGTCGAGCGCATCCTGCACACCGACTTCACCGCACAGGCGGTGCTGCTCACCGAACTCTCGGCACGGATGAGGACGCGCGGGACCGGACGACTGGTGGCGTTCTCGTCGATCGCCGGGGCGCGTGTGCGGCGCCCGAACTACGTGTACGGCTCGGCGAAGGCGGGGCTCGACGGGTTCTGCCAGGGCATGCAGGACGCCCTCCGCGGCACCGGGGTGGCACTGACCGTGGTGCGCCCCGGGTTCGTGGTCGGTCGGATGACCGAGGGGATGGACCCCGCCCCCATGTCGGTGACCGCCGATGTCGTCGCCGACGCGACGGTGGATGCACTGCGCCGGGGCACCGCCGACGTGTGGGTGCCCCGACGTCTGGCCTGGCTGGCCCGGGCAACCGCGTTCGTCCCGCGTTTCCTGTGGCGGCTCGCACCGCGGTAGGCCGCGGGGGACGGTGGCAGGGGTTCTAGATTCCGCCGACCTCGTAGAGCAGGGTGCGCAGGACGCCGAAGACGGCGAGCGCGGCGGTGGCACCGATGGTCCCGGCGACCGCGCACGTCACGATGCCCCCGAAGGAGGTGTCACCGCAGCTGTCGTCGATGGAGCCCTCGGCAGCGCTGCTTCCCTCGGCGAGGGAGCCGTCGATGTCGTCGATGCTGCCGGAGACCGATTCCGGGAGGTCGCTGGAGGAGGATGAGCTGGACTCCGTGCTGCTGTCCTGGGCGACGGCAGGGGTGACTGCGGCACCGGCGAAGGTGGTGGAGGCGGCGAGGGCGAGGGCGATACTGCTGCGGCGGAGACGGGACATGGGGGTCAACAAGCCTTTCGGGGAAAAGTGATTACAACGAGATAACAGTATCCGAGCCTGCGACCCCGGTCCAGGGAATGCGCGAACTGCCGTGTCCAGGCCGGAACGGCTAGGGTGGGGGACATGTCACGCGTCCTTCCGCTGCTCTACGTCCTCACCGAGTTCCTCGTCTTCGTCCTGATGGGACTGTGGATCGGGTTCGGGTGGACCATCCTGCTCACCCTCGTCGCGTTCATCGGTGGCATCGCGCTGGCAGGGTGGCAGTTCCGTGAGCTGGTGCGCCGCACCCTCGACGACCAGGAGCACCCGGGACGCCTCACCGCCGATGCCGCGCTGACCGCCGTCGGCGCCGTCCTGGTCGCCCTGCCCGGCCTGCTGACCGCGGTCATCGGCATCTTCCTGCTGATCCCGCCGACACGGTCACTGGTCCGCACAATGATCGGCGGGGCCCTGCGCAGGACGCTCACCGAGTTCGGCGGCGCGTCCTTCACCACCGTGTCCGGGGTGAGCATGCCGCAGACCAAGAACGTCGACGGCTGGGGAGAGGTCATCGACCACCGTGAGGACGAGTTCGGCGGGGACGACGGGGACACGCCGGACGGGCAGGGCAAGCAGGGGTGATCCGGTTCCTTCTGCTGACGGCCGCGGCGGCCGTCGCCGGAGTCGCGCAGTTCGCGTCCTACCAGCCCACCGGCCTGTGGTGGCTTGCTCCGTTGGGATTCGCCGTGCTCTTCCTGGCACTCTCCCACGCGTTGTCGGGCGTCGCCGACGGGCCCGCGTCGCGCCGCCACACCTGGGGGTGGGCCCTGTGGCTGTCCTGGATCCAGGGCCTGGTCTGCTACCTGTTCCTGCTGCCGTGGGTGGGGGAGTACGTCGGCGCGATCGCCTGGATCGGCCTCGCCCTGCTGGAGTCGCTCTACAGTCTCCTGTTTGGCGCAGGCGTGGCCCTGGTCGCCCTGGGGCTGCGTTCCGGACGTGGTGTGCCCCCGGTTGTCCTGCTTCTGGCCATCCCCGCCTGGTTCGTGGCCACCGAATGGCTGCGCTCGAACTGGCCCTTCGGCGGATTCGGGTGGGGTCGTGTGGCCTGGGGGCAGGTGTCCGGCCCGCTCGAGAACTGGGTGTCCGTCGCCGGGCCGTCCCTGGTCACCTTCGCGGTCGTGGTCACCGGCCTCGGCATTGCCCAGCTGGTGCGCCGCCGCTGGGCCACCGCGGCCGCCACCGTGGCGGTCACCGTGGGTGGGGGACTGGTCCTGGCCGTGGTGCCGACCTCCTGGGGCGGTAGCGGCGACAGCGCAGACGGTGACGGCAGCACCGTGAACGTCGCCGCCGTGCAGGGCAACGTGCCTCAGCTCGGCCTGGACTTCGCCGATCAGCGCCGGGCCGTCCTCGACAACCACGTCGCCCAGACCCGGAAGCTCGCCGACGAGGTCGACAGCGGTGAGAGGGAGCGTCCCGACCTGGTCATCTGGCCGGAGAACGCCTCCGACCTCGACCCGTTCGCCAATGCGGACGCCTACGACGCCATCAGTGGGGCGGCCGAGGCGGTCGGCGTACCGCTCCTGGTCGGGACAATGACCCGCGACGAGGTCGGCAGCCGCAACACCCTGGTCGTCTGGGACCCCGAGACCGGCCCCGGCGAGCAGCACATCAAGAAGTACCTGCAGCCCTTCGGCGAGTACATGCCCTTCCGCGACCTGCTGCGCAACATCAGCCCCTACGTGGACCGGGCCGGGGACTTCAAGCCCGGCGACGGCAACGGGGTGGTGCACATGGACGACATCCCGGTGGGTGTCGCGACCTGCTACGAGGTCAGCTTCGACGGTGCCTACCGCGACGCGGTGAACGCCGGTGCGACGCTGTTGACCAGCCCCACCAACAACGCCACCTTCGGCTTCACCGACATGACGTTCCAGCAGTTGGCGATGAACCGGATGCGGGCCGTGGAGTACGACCGCTCCGTGGTCGTCGCCGCCACGTCCGGCGTGTCCGCGATCGTGACACCGGAGGGTGATGTGGTCGACCGCACAGAGATCTTCCGGGCGGGCCTTTTGCAGGAGGACATTGAATTGCGGGATACTGAGACGGTATCGGCACGGATCGGGCCGGTGGGAGAGTGGATCATCGCTCTCGCCGGCCTCGGGTTCGTGCTCTTCGCAGGTCTGCGAGCATTCACCGGCAGGAAACAGAAGAAGCAGAGGTAGGCAGAGGTTGGCTACGGCAGAACCGTCCCGTCCCAGTGACCGGACGCTGGTCATCATCCCGACGTACGAGGAGCTGGAGAACCTCCCGTTGATCGTCGGACGTGTGCGCGGGGCCGAGCCGGACCGGGTCGACATCCTGATCGTCGACGACAACAGCCCCGACGGCACCGGCGACCTCGCCGACGAGATGGCCGCCGGGGATGACCACATCAACGTCCTGCACCGTGAGGGCAAGGGCGGGCTGTGCGGCGCCTACGTCGCCGGATTCCGGTGGGGTCTGGACGCGGACGCCGGCTACACCGTGCTCTGCGAGATGGACGCCGACGGCTCCCACGCCCCCGAACAGCTCCGCGACCTGCTGTCCGGGGTCGACAACGGCGCCGACCTGGTGATCGGATCGCGCTACGTCCCCGGCGGAAGGGTCGTCAACTGGCCGTGGAACCGGTGGTTCCTGTCGAAGGCCGGAAACATCTACATCTCGGTGGCGCTCGGGGCCGGCCTGTCGGACATGACCGCCGGCTACCGGGCGTACCGGCGCAGCCTGGTGGAGTCACTCGACCTCGACGAGCTGTCCAACGCCGGGTACATCTTCCAGGTTGATCTGGCGTTCCGCGCCGTGGAGGACGGTTTCGCCGTCGAGGAGGTGCCGATCACCTTCACCGAGCGCGAGATCGGTGAGTCCAAGCTGGCCGGGAGCTTCGTCAGGGACAGCCTCCTGGAGGTCACGACCTGGGGGATACGCCACCGCGCCGAGCAGGTCGGGAACTTCGTCAGCGCGTTCTGGCACCTGGGCAGCGCCTCGGTGCGCCGGAAGCTGCAGCGGTAGGGCACCGGGTTCGGCGCACAGAAACATTTCGCACCGCCGCCGATCTCTGGGACACCCCGGCACGTCTGTGGCCTGCGGGTATCACTCTGTGAGAATCGACGACGGTGCGAAATCTTGCGTTCGGTCCGCAACGGGACAGGGGACCGAGGGGTCAGGAGTTGGCGGCGTTCTCCCGCTCCTGCTCCTTCATCAGCTTCATGGCGTTGCGGCGGCGCTTGCGCAGCAACTCCACGCGCTCCTCGAGCAGCACGTCGAGCTCCTCGATGGACCGGCGCTCACACAGCATGTCCCAGTGGGTACGCGGCGGCTTCACCGGCTTGGCGTCCTGCCCGACGCCCTCGATCAGCTGGCCGATCTGGCCGTTCTTGCACATCCACTCGTTCGGGATCTCCGCGTCGTTGGCGAAGGCGACCTCGAAGATCTCCCCGGATTCGGTCTGGTACTTCGTCATCTGGCGGGGAGCCAGGTCGTGGTCGCGGTCGGTCTCGTAGGACACCGCTCCCATACGACTGCCGCGGAGGACACGATCTGCCATCGGTGCATCACCCTTCGTAAAAGTGTGGATCCAGTAATTCGTCCACTGCTCTCAACGGACGGGCCGCCCGAAAGATTCCCGGACGCCCATTACATCTCAACCACACCATGCTACCCCACCGTGCAAGGATGGACTATATGAGCGATTCCGCCGTCCCCACCGACACCCCGGCACGTCCCGCACCGCAGCGCTGCGACTGGTGCGGGCGCGAGATCATCCAGGAGGGCCCGGGACGCCGCCGCCGGTACTGCGGCCAGGCCTGCAGGCAGCGCGCCTACGAGCAACGCCAGGCACTCAAGGGGACCAGCGTGCCGCAGGACGCGGTGATCCTCTCCCGTAGCGCCGCCGACGAACTCACCGACACCCTCTTCGAGATCCGGTGCGCGGCGGAGGACGTCGGCGCCGCCGTCTCCGACGGGGAACCCGTGTCGAGCGTGACCGAGCTGTGCGGTGAACTGGTTGCCCTGGCCCGCGCCGCCGAGGCCGTCCGCGGCCGGGCCGGGGGAGACGACGGGGGAGAGGCCTCCTGACCACCTCCCTCGTGAGTAGGGGTTCGGGGGGAGCGGCGACTACGATGGGCAGTCATGCGGAAGGGAATCGTCACACTGGTCGTGGTCGGGGTCGTGGCACTGGCCATCGGGCTGGTGGCACCACCGGTGTACCGGCTCCTGACGGACGAGGGCCTCCAGACCGCCTCGATCGACGAGGGGACCGGTGATCCGGCGACGGTCGGCATCGACGGTACCTGGGAGGTCATCCCCGGCAGCGGGTCGAACTCCTCGGAGGCCGGCTACACCTTCGACGAGGTGCTGCCCGGCCAGGAGAAGTCGACCTCCGGGCGCACCTCCGAGGTCTCCGGCTCACTGGCGGTCGACGACGGCGTTCTGCAGGAGGGCCTCGTGACGGTGGACGTGGACAGTATCGAGTCCGACATCGAGAAGCGGGACATCAATGTCCGGGACAATATCCTGCACACCGGGGACTACCCGGAGGCGACGTTCAGCATCACCGAGCCGGTGGACGTCTCGTCCCTCCCGGAGGACGGGAACGTCGACACTGTGACCGTCAACGGTGAACTCACGATGCACGGGGAGACGAACCCGGTCTCCGCCGACCTCGATATCCTCAGGACCGGGGAGAACGTCATCGTGGAGGGGCGGGTCCCCGTGGTCCGTGAGGACTTCGGGATCGTGTCACCGGAGTTCGTCGCATCCCAGATCGCCGAAGAAGGTACCGTTGACCTGCTGCTCGTTTTCGGGTTGACGGACTAGTCACGCACAACAGAGGAGAGTTTCCATGGACCGGAACGTGATGGTCTTGACCCGGTGGGTGCGCCTTGCCGCGCTCATCGTCGCCACCCTCTTCCTCGTCTTCACCGGCGGCACCACGGGCTACATCTTCGCCGGGGTGTGTGTCCTGTTCATCGCGGTGACGCTCTGGCAGTTGCAGAAGCTGTACCGGGACGAGCGGTACCGCGAGTAGGCGGGGTTGATCATGGCCGACCACATCGCCGACCTGCTGGACGACCGGGACATTCCGGCGATCCAGGAGGAACTCAAGGACATGACCACCGTGGACATCGCCGACGAGATGTCGCGCAGTGACTCCACCGAGCAGGCGGTCCTGTTCCGCCTCCTCAACAAGGACCGCGCCATCCAGGTCTTCGAGTACCTCGACGTCGCCCACCAGGCCGAACTCCTGGAGGAGCTTCGCGAGGGGCGCTTCGCCGACCTCCTGCTCAGCCTGCCGGACGACGACCGTGCCCAGCTGCTCGGGGAAATGCCCGCCAACGTGGCCTCGCGCATGATGTCGGGTCTGCCGGCGGACCGGCGTCAGGTCACCGCCCAGCTGCTGGGGTACCCGGAGGAGTCCGCCGGACGTGCCATGACGCCGGTTCCGACCACCATCGCGGTCGACAACACCCGCGAACAGGCGCTCCAGAAACTCCGGGGCAGGGAACTGCGCAACCGTGACATCGCCGTCCTCGCGGTGGTCGACGACACCCGGCACCTGGTCGGCGTGGTGAACCTCGCGACACTGGTCAGTGCCCCTGACGGCACACCGGTCTCGGGGCTGATGAACGAGGAGACCCACGCGGTCGCCGTCACCGAGGACCAGGAGATCGCCGCCCGCCTGGTTCAGGAGGCCGACCTTCTGGCGCTGCCGATCGTGGACGACGAGAACCGGTTCCTCGGCGTGCTCACCGTCGATGACGCCATGGAGATCCTCGAGCAGGAGGTCACCGAGGACGTCTACCGGTCCAGCGGTTCCGAGCCGTTGAACCAGCCGTACCTGACGGCGACGGTGTTCCACCTGGCCCGCAAGCGCGGGGTGTGGCTGCTGGTGCTGATCATCACCGCGGTTCTGACCGTCAACGTGATGTCCTTCTTCGAGGCCACGCTGGCCTCGGTGGTGGTGCTGGCGACGTTCGTGCCGATGATCACCGGTACCGGCGGTAACGCAGGATCACAGGCCGCGTCCTCGGTGGTGCGTGCGCTGGCCGTCGACGAGGTCAGACCCAGGGACATCGTGAAGGTGATCTGGCGTGAGATCCGTGTGGGTTTCGTGCTGGGCGTATTCCTCGGCGCGATCATATTCCTGCCCATCGCCCTTATCTACGAGTGGCGGATCGGTGCGGTGATGTCGCTGACGATCGTCTGCATCTGCACCTGGGCGTGCCTGGTCGGCGGTGTGCTGCCGCTGCTGGCGAAGAAGCTCGGTGTCGACCCGGCGGTGTTCTCCACGCCGATGGTCTCCACGCTGGTGGATGCCACGGGCCTGATCATCTACTTCACCATCGCACAGATCATTCTGGCGTCGATGCTGTAGGCGACGATGTAGGCGGCCCCGCGCCACGCCGGAACCGTTCTGCTGCGGCCCGGACCAGATCGGCGAACTCCGGCGGGTCGACGACCGTGAACCCCAGGTCACCGATCACCAGGACGGTGAGCAGCCATTCGGGAGAATCCACCACGGCCGTGTAGCGCGTGCGGTCCCCATCGCCGACGGGTTCGAGTGTTCCATCGACCCGGTACAGCCGGGCGGCAGCGATGTCCGGGGGCGCGGCCAACTCGAGTACCACGGTGTGGGACGCGCCCCCGTGGAAGTCTCCCCGGATCGCGGCAGCGATGTCACCGTCCGGTAGTGGCGCGCGGACGAACCGGTTCGGGGTGACCGTCAGATCCTGGATTCTGTCCAGGCGGAACGTCCTCCACCCGCGCCTGTCACGGTCCCATCCGTGCAGGTACCACCGGTGGTCGAGGTTGACGACCCTCGCCGGCTCCACACTGCGGTGCAGGGACCCGGATTTCCCGGTATGGGTGAAGGTCACTTCATGGTGGTCAGTGATCGCGCGTGTCAGCAGGGCAACCGTCTCGGTGCCGACGGCCGGCTCACGGCCCATGCTGAACTCCATGGCGGCAATCATCCGGTCGGCGTCGCGGCGATCGGCGGGGGACAGTGACTCCCTGATCCGGCGTTCCGCCCGGGATGCCGCACCGTGGGGGAAGTCGATGCCCACGGTGCCCCTCGCCGCGGCATGGAGACTGACGGCAACCGCCACGGCCTCCTCACCGTCCGTGGGCAGGAACGGGACGGCGGGACCGCCGGTGAGCCGGTAGTTGCCGCCCGGTCCACGGGTGCTGGTGATCCGGTAACCGGCGTCCTTCAGCCCGGCAATGTCGCGGCGCAGTGTCCGCCCGGGGACGCCTGTCGCCGCAGCGAGTTCGTCAGCGGTCCATGGCGTCCCGTCCTGCAGTAACGCCAGCAACCTCAGAAGCCGTCCGGCAGTGGCAGACACCGTTGTCCCACCCTTCATGTTGTGGACATCATATGGCCACATACCAGCTTAGCGTGGTTCCCATGGCACAACACGACACGCGACCACACGCCATCACCGTCACCGGGGCACGGACCCACAACCTCGCAGGCATTGATGTCGAGGTCCCGAAACACCGGTTCACCGTGGTCACGGGACTGTCCGGATCGGGGAAATCCTCCCTGGTGTTCTCCACCATCGCTGCGGAAGCCCAGCGTGCCACAGCCGCGGGCTACCCGGCATTCGTCCGGACGCGACTACCCCGTAACCCGCCGGCGGACGTCGACCGTGTTGACGGGCTGACCTCCACCGTCGTCGTCGACCAGCGCCGGTTCACCGGCAACGCCCGGTCCACCGTGGCTACAGCGACGGACGTCTCGGCACCGCTGCGGATGCTCTTCTCCCGGTTCGGCTCCCCGTCGGCGGGCTACTCGCCGGCGTACTCACCGAATGATCCCTCCGGGATGTGTCCCACCTGCGAGGGGCTCGGGACGCAGCGGATCATCGACGAGGATGCCCTGATCGACCCGGAGCGGACGCTGCGCCAGGGGCCGGTACGGTTCCCTACCTTCCGACCTGGGACCTACCAGGCAAAACGGTTGCTGACCTCGGGTCTCGCCGACCCCGATGTCCCCTGGTCCCACCTGCCCGCGAGCACCCGGGACGTTCTCCTCCACGCGGAATCCCGTCCGCTGGACAACCCAGGGGAGGGATACCCACAACACGGACTGTTCGATGGGATCGTGCCACGGATCAGGAAGCGCTACCTCACGCAGAATCCGTCACATCTGACGGAGAAGGAGCGCGCTGCGCTGGAGCGGATCGTCCACTCGGGAACCTGTCCGGACTGTGGCGGCGCGCGACTGAACGGTGCCGCGCGCAGGAGTGTCATTGACGGCCGTTCACTCGCCGACTGGATGACTGTACCCGTCGTCGACCTGCGGTCGATCGTTGCCGCGGCAGGAGAGTCGCTGGGACAGGCTGCAGCTTCCCTGATCGACGACATCTCCACCACCCTGACGGGTCTCGCGGATGTCGGCCTCGGCTACCTGACGTTGGGACGGTCTTCTCCCGGGCTCTCCGGGGGCGAGGCCCAACGCGTGAAGATCGTCCGTCAGTTGGGAAGTCCCCTCAGCGATGTCACCTATGTCTTCGACGAGCCGAGCGCAGGACTCCACGCCCATGATGTCCACCGGTTGACGGGTCTTCTCCGCAGGCTGAGGGACCGGGGAAATACTGTGCTGGTCGTCGAGCACCACCGGTCGGTGATCACGGCAGCCGACCACGTCATCAGTCTGGGCCCCGGAGCGGGGGAGAACGGTGGGCAGGTGGTGTACACCGGACCTCCGGAGCCGGGAAAGAATCTGCCCGAGGTCAGGCTGAAGACCCCGGTCCGCCAACCGAGGGGACGGTTCACCATTGCACACGCCAGCTCGCACAACCTGGTGGATGTCAGCGTGGACATTCCGGACGGGGTTCTCACCGTTGTCACCGGAGTGGCTGGAAGTGGAAAGTCCACGCTGGTCACAGAAGATTTCGTCCGGCAGAACCCAAATTTCACCGTGATCGGGCAGCAGCCACTGCACGGTGGAAGGAGATCAACACCGCTGACAGTGATGGGTGTGTCGGACGAGGTCCGTGCCGTTTTCGCCGCCGCAGGACGCGAGGCCGGACTGGATGCCCGATGGTTCTCCAGGAACTCCCGCGGCGCATGCGGGGAATGCAAAGGACGGGGAGAAATCATCATTGACCTGGCCTTTCTGGATGACACCAGGACTCCCTGCGAGGCGTGCGGCGGCACAGGGTTCAATGGGGACGCACTGTCGGTGCGGGTCAACGGCCGGACTATCGCCGACGTGGCGGGGTTACGCCCGGTCGAGCTTGAGCCGTTGCTCGGCCCATCCGGCCAGAGGCGGATCCGGTGGATGGGCAAGGTCGGTCTGGACCACATCGCTGTGGGCCGGGGCATCGACTCCTTGTCCGGGGGCGAGCGTCAGCGTCTGTTGCTGGCGCGCCATCTCGCCGATGACGGATCCGTGGACCCCGGGGATCTGAACATTGTGCTCGATGAACCGACATCGGGACTGCACGCCGCTGATGTCCGTCGGTTGCTCGACCTCTTCGACGATCTGGTCGCGAACGGCGCGACTCTGGTGGTGATTGAGCACAGCCTCCAGGTTGCCGCCCGTGCGGACCATATCGTCGACCTTGGGCCGGGTGCAGGACACGACGGCGGTCGTGTCGTGTACGAGGGCACCCCGGCGGAACTCGCAACATCCGGGACAATCACCGGGAATTACCTCCGTGAGGCGATAGGTATGTGACCACGGATCCCACTGCATTTACGTCACTGTGACGTATTGATGGTGACTCCGGGTCGCGGGGAGGGCGGGGCGAAATAATCCATCACCGAATCCTCCCGCCGACTGACAGGCCCGGGTCGCCAACCCGGGCGATGATTCAGGGCCTGGATCCGACTCACGGGACAGTGCCCGACACGACGACATTAACTCTCGGCGCAGAGCCTCCGAGACAATGGGGACACGTCCCGGATGCGATGATGAGGTTGCGTGACCGAGTGTCCTGACCCAGAAGCGCCGAACGGTGCGTCGGCCGGGTACGGCGTGAATGACCAGCCAACAGCGCTCATCCCCAAACCGCCGATAATATACATTATGACACTT
>NZ_JBQEDF010000030.1:0-38584 GCF_052107835.1 Corynebacterium sp. | reverse complement strand
TGCGCCGATGGTACTGCACCTGGGAGGGTGTGGGAGAGTAGGACGCCGCCGACATCTAACTTCTGGTGTGTGGTTGGGATGGTCGCCCTTTTTGTGGGGCGGTTGTTCCGGCCACACACCTTTTTTTATGCCCGCCCCCGCCGGGCACAGCAAGCGGGGTTCAGACGCCGGCGGTTGGCCGGTGGACCGACCTCGCCTAGAATCGGTCGGGATAATACTTGCGAGAATAGAGGATCCACATGAGCGAGTCTTCCGGCGACAACGGATCGCGCGGGAATAACCGGGGCGGTAACCGCCCCTCCCACGGCGGTCGCAGCGGCCAGGGAGGCTACAACCGTGGCGGACCCCGCCGTGACGACCGACGGGGTGGTCAGGGCGGTAAAGGCGGCCAGGGCGGTCGCGACCAGCGCGGCGGTGGACATGCGAACCGTGGCGGGAAGCAGCAGGGCGACGACCGTCGGCGCGACCGGCAGAACGGCCCGCAGCGCTCCGGCTACCGCGAGGAGCGCATCAGCCTGCGCAACCAGGAACCGGAGATCCCCTCGGACGTCAGCCCGAAGGAGCTCGACCCGGGCATCCGCCAGGAACTCCGCAGCCTGTCCAAGGACAACGCCGACAAGGTCGCCGGCCACCTGGTGATGACTGCCGCCCTCATGGACAAGGACGCCACCAGGGCACTGGCCCACGCCCGCGCCGCGAAGGACCGTGGAGGCCGCGTCCCGATCACCCGCGAGACCCTCGGCATCGCCGCCTACCACGCCGGTGAATGGAAGGAAGCGCTCAACGAGCTGCGTGCCGCCCGCCGTATGGCCGGCGGCCCCGGACTCCTCGCCGTCATGGCGGACTGCGAGCGTGGACTCGGCAAGCCGGAGAAGGCCATCGAACTCGGCCGAAGCCAGGAGTCGGAGGAACTCGACCCCGAGAGCCGCGCCGAACTCGCCATCGTCGTCGCCGGTGCCCACCACGACCTCTCCCAGAACGACCAGGCGCTCGCCGTGCTGGAGGCGGAGACGGAGTCGACCGACCTCCCCGAGGTCACGGCCCTGCGTGTCACCTACGCCCACGCCGACGCACTCCTCGCCGTCGGCGACACCGACCAGGCACGGCAGTGGTTCCGCCGGGCACAGGACATGGACACGGAGAAGGTCCTCGACGCCGAGGACCGACTGCGCGAACTCGACGGGAAGTAGGGCGGCCGGTTATGACAGGACTGCGGCTGCTCGATGACTACGATGTCCTCCTCGCCGACCTCGACGGCACGGTCTTCAAGGGCGGCGACGCCATCGACGGTTCCCACGAGGCCCTCGACGGGCGCTCAGCGGTGTTCATCACCAACAACGCCTCCCGTTCGCCGTCCCAGGTCGCCGAGCACCTGACCTCCCTGGGTTTCCGTGCCGCCACCGACGACGTCCTCACGTCGGCCCAGGCCGCCTGTGTCCTGGCCAACGAGGTCCTCTCCGACCGGGGTGTCCCCGAGGACGGCCGCCTCGCCTACGTCGTCGGGGCCGACTCCTTCCGTAGCCTCGCCGGGGACGCGGGTTTCACTGTGGTGGACAGTGCCGACGGCGATGCCGGGACCCCGCATGTCGTGCTGCACGGCCACAGTCCGCAGAACAACTGGCACCACCTCTCCGAGGCAGCGTTGTCGATCAACGCGGGGGCCGTGTACGTCGCATCGAACCTGGACACCACACTCCCCTCGGAGCGGGGATTCCTCGTCGGCAACGGGTCACTCGTTGCCGCCGTGGTCAGCGCGACCGGGGTCGAGCCGCACAGCGCGGGGAAGCCGCTGCCCGCCATGTTCCGCGTCGCCGTGGAGCAGTCCGGGGCTGCGCACCCCCTCGCCGTCGGTGACCGTCTGGACACCGACATCGCCGGTGGCATCGCTGCCGGCCTGGACACCCTGTGCGTCCTGACCGGCGTGGCGACCCACCGTCAGCTGCTGACCACCGACCACCGTCCGACCTTCATCGCCGCCAACCTCCGCGATCACCTGGAGGGTTGGTCGGTGCAGTCCTCCGGCGACACCGTGGTCGTGCATTCCGGCGAGACGGGCGACCCGGAGGTCATGGCGGCTGAGGCTCTCGCCGTCGCTGCCCCGGTAGTGTGGGACGCCATCGACTCGGGGGAGCCCGTACCCGGGGTCGTCGCCGCCGAGGGCGATGCAGCGGCACTCCAGGCAC
Organism: Corynebacterium sp.; assembly: GCF_052107835.1. Classification (GTDB taxonomy): domain Bacteria; phylum Actinomycetota; class Actinomycetes; order Mycobacteriales; family Mycobacteriaceae; genus Corynebacterium. The sequence continues at coordinate 36,401 of NZ_JBQEDF010000030.1, read as the reverse complement.
TGGAGGCATGGCGGTGACCCAGCAACCGAACGCCCCGAAACCGGGGGACACCAGTGCCGTCTTCGACCCCGACGCCCTGGTCTCCGAGATCGACCGTCTGCTCGCCTCAGATGCCGGGGGCAATGAGGAGGCCGCCCTGCTCGAGCAGGCGCACCAGATGATCAATGACGCCCTGGAGGGCCGCTAGATGGCGAAATCCGGCAGGGGACGGCGGCTGCAGCGCCTTGATGCGGAACTGGTGAAGCGCAGGGACGCCAGGTCCAGGGAACACGCCCGTGAGATGATCCTCGCCGGGCGCGTCAGCGTCAACGGCATGGCCGCAACGAAGCCGGCCACGGGCGTCGACGGGGACGTCTCCATCCGTGTGACGGAGAGCGACGACGACCGCTGGGCGTCCCGTGGGGCCCACAAGCTCCTCGGCGCGCTGGCCGCCTTCGAGCCGCTCGGCCTGACCCTCGGGGGACGACGGGTCCTCGACGCAGGCGCGTCCACCGGCGGGTTCACCGATGTCTGCCTCGACCGTGGGGCGAGTGAGATCCTTGCCGTCGACGTCGGCTACGGCCAACTCATCTGGCGGCTGCAGAACAACGACCGGGTGACCGTGATGGACCGCACGAACGTCCGCACCCTGACCCCGGAGTCGCTCGGCGGACAGGCCGACGCCATGGTCGGTGACCTGTCCTTCATCTCCATCGAACTGGTGCTGCCCGCACTGGCCGCCTGCATCGCCGACGGCGGTGACCTGCTGCCCATGGTGAAGCCGCAGTTCGAGGTCGGCAGGGACCGGCTCGGCCACGGCGGCGTGGTGCGTGACCCCGCACTGCGGGCCGCGGCGACGCTGGATGTGGCGCAGGCCGCACGCCGTCACGGGCTCTCGGTGAAGGCCGTCACCGCGTCACCATTGCCCGGTCCCAGCGGAAACGTGGAATACTTTCTGTGGTTGGTCAAGGATGGAGGCGCCAGTGCCCCCGACGACAGTAACCTTGCAGCGATGATCGACCAGGCAGTGAAGGAGGGTCCGCAGTGACCGAAGGTGAAACCCGGGTACGCGAGGTACTGCTCGTCGCACACACCGGCGCGTCCGACAAACTCTCCATGGCCGCCGCCGCCGCGGAACGGCTCTCCGACGGTGGGTTGACCGTGCGCGTCATGTCCACCGGCGACCCCGCCCCCGTCGCACGCCACGAGATCCTCGGCAGGTTCCCCCGCTACGGTCACACCACCGAAGCCGCCAAGGGCGTGGACCTGGTCCTCGTCCTGGGTGGGGACGGCACCTTCCTGCGTGCCGCCGACATCGCCCACGCCCAGGACGTCCCCGTTCTCGGCGTGAACATGGGGCACATCGGCTTCCTCGCCGAATGGGAGCAGGACTCACTCGAGGAGGCGCTCGACCGCGTCATCGCCGGCGACTACCGCATCGAGAACCGGATGACCCTGTCGGTCACCGCCCGCGACATCGACGGCCGCGTGCTGGGCACCGGTTGGGCGCTCAACGAGTGCTCGGTGGAGAACCTCAACCGCCAGGGTGTGCTCGACACGATCCTGGAGGTCGACCAGCGTCCGGTGAGTTCCTTCGGCTGCGACGGCGTCCTGGTGTCGACCCCGACGGGATCGACGGCCTACGCCTTTTCCGCGGGCGGCCCGATCCTCTGGCCGGAACTGGCGTCGATCCTGGTCGTCCCGTCCAACGCCCACACCCTGTTCGCCCGCCCCCTGGTCGTCAGCCCCGACTCCACCGTCGCCGTGGAGACGAACCCGCAGACCTCCCCGGCGACGGCGGTGATGGACGGCTTCCGCCAGATCCACATGCCGCCGGGAGCCCGGGTGGAGATCCGCCGTGGCCCCCAGGACGTCCGCTGGGTACGGCTGGACACCGAACCGTTCACCGACCGTCTCGTGCAGAAGTTCCGTCTCCCGGTCACCGGGTGGCGCGGACCCCGAAGGTGAGGCGGATGCTCACTGAACTGCAGATCCGGAACCTGGGTGTCATCGAGGAGGCGACCGCGGAGTTCTCCGACGGTTTCACCGTGGTCACCGGCGAGACCGGCGCAGGCAAGACGATGGTGGTCACCGGTCTGAAGCTGCTGTCCGGCGCGAGGGCCGACGCCCAGCGTGTCCGGGCGGGCACCGACCGCGCCTCGGTCGACGGGATCCTGCACACCGGTGGCGACGACAGGACCGCCGCCCGGCTGGACGCCATCATCGAGGACATCGGCGGCTACACCGACGACGGCGAGGTTGTGGTCTCCCGGTCGGTCAACGCCTCGGGACGCTCCCGGGCACACCTGGCCGGACGCACAGTCGCCGCCGGGGTGCTCGGCGACTTCACCAACCAGCTGCTGACGATCCACGGACAGTCCGACCAACTCCAGCTGCTCGACCCGACCCGGCAGCTGCGCAACCTCGACCGCTTCGCCGGTCTGGACGACGACCGCCGCGCCTACCGCCGTCTGCGCCGGGAATGGGCCACCCTGGCACGCGACCTCCGAGACCGCACCGAGAAGCGCCGCGAGCTCGCCCTGGAGACCGAGACCCTCCGCCGTTCCCTGGACGAGATCGACGCCCTCGATCCGCAGCCGGGGGAGGAGGACGAACTCAAGGCCACCATCACCCGTCTGCAGGACGCCGATGAACTGCGGGAGGCGGCCCTGACGGCCCTCGGCGCGATCGACGGCGGTGACCCGGACGACGGCGCGGGCGGCGTCACCGGCTCGGCGGCGGTCGACTCACTGGCCGCCGCGTCCGCCGTCCTGTCCGGGCGGGCGGGCTCCGAGCCCCGCTTCGGCGAACTGGCAGGACGGATCGACGCCGTCCTCACCGACCTCGGCGACATCTCCACCGAGATTGGTGGGGCACTGTCGGACGTGCCGGACCCGGAGAGCCTCGACGGACTGCTGCACCGCCAACAGGAACTGCGCGACCTGCGCAAGTACGCGGCGGGGATCGACGGGCCGGACGGCGTGCTCGCCTGGCGGGACCGGGCGCGGCAACGACTCGCGGACATCGACGTCTCCGGCGACGCCCTCGACGAACTCCAGGGGAAGGTCGACTCCGCCGGGACGGCGATGCTGGACGCTGCCCGGTCCCTGTCGTCGGTACGGGCCACGGCGGCCGAGCGCTTCGCCGACGCGGTGAGTGCCGAGATCACCGGGCTGCAGATGACCGCGTCCTTCCGGGTGGAGGTGGCCACGGCAGCGGCGGAGGTCGCCAACTGCGGCCCGGACGGCATCGACGAGGTCGAGTTCCTGCTGGTGCAGGGCGGGAAACCGACGTCGTTGGCGGCAACGGCCTCCGGAGGTGAGCTGTCCCGGGTGATGCTCGCACTGGAGGTCATCCTCGCCGGACGCGACCGGACCATGGTCTTCGACGAGGTCGATTCCGGCGTCGGTGGACGGGCGGCGGTGGAGATCGGGCGCCGTCTGGCCCGCCTCGCCGTCGACAACCAGGTCATCGTGGTCACGCACCTTCCCCAGGTCGCCGCCTTCGCCGACGCCCATGTGCACGTCGCGAAGTCGGCCTCCGATGATTCCGTGCACTCCAGCGTCCGCACACTGGAGCCCGGGGAACGGGTCGAGGAACTCTCCCGCATGCTCGCGGGGCTGGAGTCCGACACCGGGCGTGCCCACGCCGAGGAACTGCTCGCCACCGCCCGGGACGCCAAGGCGGAATTCACGGCGGGGCTGTAATGCTGCTGACCCAGCTGCACTACTTCGAGGCACTGGCCCGGGAACAGCATTTCGGCCGGGCCGCGGCGTCCTGCTACGTGACGACGTCGACCCTGTCGGAGGCGATCCGCAAGCTGGAGGGGGAACTGAAGGTACCGCTGGTCAACCGTGGGCGGTCGACCTTCCGCGGACTGACCCCGGAGGGTGAGCTCGTGCTGGAGTACGCGCGGCGCATCGTCGGCGACCACCGCAGGCTCCTCGAGGACCTCTCCGCGGGGCGGGGGAGTCTGGAGACCACGGTGAGGTTCGGGGTGATCCCGTCGGGGGTGTACCGCGGGGCGGCGGTCCTCTCGGAACTGCGGGAGGCGCACCCCGCTGTCTCGGTCGACCTGGTGGCCGGCCTGCGCAGTGAGGAGATCATTGACCGGCTGCATGCCGCTGAACTGGATGCGGGGGTGATCCACCCGGCGTCCGGTGAGGGTGGCGGCCTGCACCTGACTGAACTGGGGACGGTGGACTTCGTGGTTCTCGCCGCCCCGGAACTGCTGGACCACCTGGACGGCGCCACCTCGGTCTCCGGCGAGCAGCTCGTCGACCTGCCCCTGGCGGTGCTGTCGCCGGGGATGCGGGCGCGTGCGGAGTTCGACCGGGCGATGGCCTCGGCGGACCTGGCCGCCGAGGTGGTTCCGGCCGCTGACGCCGACTCCGTCGAGGCGTTGATCGCTTTGGCCTCGACCCGCCGGTGGGCGGTGGTGGTGCCGGCGAACGCACCGGGTGTGGTGGCCTCCGAACTGCAGGTCCTCGACCTGGTTGAACCGGCGGTCAAGGTGCCGGTGGTGCTGGCCAGGCTGGAGACCCGGCCGACCTCCGCCCTGGCCACCGCCCTGGACGAGGCGGCCGCGGCCACGCGGTGAGGGCTACCCGGCGACGGTGAAGGTCACGTCCTGCGTGGTGGTCTTCCCGTAACGGTCGGTGCCGGTGACCTGTGCGGTGTGCTTGCCGGGCTCCAGGTCCGCAGGCAGGGCCGTCTGCCACAGGTGTGGGCTGGACTGCGCGACGTTTCCGGTGGAGGACAGGTTGTGGGTCGCCGAGACGGTCTCGGTGAACTCCCATCCCTCATTGAGCGCCTCACCCTGCGCGGGCTGGGTGTGCTCGGCCTCGAGATCCTGGCCGTCGATGCTGACCGAGACGTCCGCGTCGGTGGAACCGCCGTAGAAGCTGCTGTTCAGGTACGATTCCCCACTGCGAACGTCCTCCTGAGTCACGACCAGCGGGTCGATCTCGCCGGTGCCCTCCGGCGCGGGTCCGATCTTGTCGCTGTCCTGCCACGCCTGGGCCTCGGCGGCCCAGTTGCGCCAGGCCGGGGAGTTGACGCCCGTGAGGAACTGGTGGTCCTGGGACTCGTTGCGCACAGTGTAGTACTCGCTGCGTCCCTCACCGCCGAACTCGAAGGTGAGGATGCCCGGCTCCGCGGCGTCCGAGGTGTAGGCGTAGGGGACACCGTTGTCGTTGAGCTCGCCTGAGTACCAGTCACCGGAGACCGCGCCGGCGACGATCTGGTCGTGGGTGAGCTCGGTGACCGGACTCTCCGCCCACTGTGCCCACTCGGCGCGCTGCTCGCCGGCGACCAGGTGCTCGAGGGTGTGGGTGTGCCCGCCCACCGTCACGGCGTTGGGGTAGTCCGCGAGGATGGAGTAGAGGTCGTTGGCATTGTCGGTGATGACCTCCTTGTAGTTGACGATCGGGGCGTGGGCGGCAATCACGATCTGCTGGTTGTTGTCGACGGTGGCCAGGTCATTCTTCAGCCACTCCAGCTGGTTGTCGTCGATCTTCTCCAGGTAACCGCCGTTGCCGGAGCCGTCGTCACCGTTGTAGATGATGTTGTCGAGCGCCACGAAGTGGGTCTCGCCGACGTCGTAGGAGTAGTACGGGGCGCCGAAGTCGCGGCGGTAGGTGTCGGTGGCGTTGACGTCGTCGGCGACATCGAAGTCCATGTCGTGGTTGCCGGGGAGTGCACGGACCGGGCCGTTGGCGTTTGTGTACAGCTCCTTGAGGTTCGGGTTCAGCGACAGGTCGTCGCCGACGTTGTCTCCGAGCAGCATGATTCCGCAGCCCGCGTAGTCGTTGCGTCCCTCCAGGTCGGCCGGGGCCCCCGTGGACGCGTAGCCGACCTCCTCCAGGTCGTAGGTCTGGGTGTCCGATGCGATCGGACAGGACTGGGCGGATGCGGCGGTGGCGTCGGAGGCCGCCAGCGGGAAGTTCACCGCGGTCGGGACGCCACCGGTGGGCTCGAGTCCGCCGAACTGCAGTGCGGGGGAGCCTTCGGGGTAGTGCTCGTAGCTGAACTGGGCGAAATTGTGCTCGTCGACCGGGACCTGCCAGCCGGCAGGCTGGGTGACCGACACACTCATGTTGTCGCGGACCGGGAGCTCGTAGCGGCCGTCCGGGCCGGTGGTGGCGACGTCGATGCCATTGGTGACCTGGACGTCGGGGATGCCGGATTCACCACCGTTGAGGACGGAGTCCTTGTTGGCGTCGTCGAAGACCTGGCCGGAGAAGATCTCCTGGTTCTCGGACTCACCGTCGACGACCTGGACGGAGCCCTCGTAGAGGCCCTCGTTCTCGGTCGGGGCGCCCGGGACGGAGGATCCGGGCAGTGATGAACCGGGCAGTGATGAACCGGGCAGTGACGACTCCGGGGCGGACCCCGGGAGATCGGCGGAGCCGGGCAGGTCGGGAAGGTCCTGGGCGTGGGCCGGGGCGACCGACAGGATCACGGCGGCCGCGAGGGCGGCGCCGGCAGGCGTGCGGAATTTCCGCAGGGACATGGGGTTCTCCTACTTGAACGTGAGGGATGCGGGTGGCCCCCGTTGGGGCCGTGGAGAACGCTATGGTGCGCCGGTGGACGCGCGGTGAACTGAGGGGGAATGCGCGGACAACGTGTGGACACGCGGACATGTCGCTGATTTCGTCGGCGCGCCTACCCCGGCAATCCCGCCCCACCGGTCACAATGGTCCCCATGATCTTCTCCCGTACCGACACCCCCGGCATCCACGGCCACACCCGGGACTGCACCGGGAACAAGGGCACCGGACGCCTCACCGAGGGCGACATCGCCGTCGTCAACGAACCCGACCTCAGCCGCGCCCTGGCGCAGAAGCTCATCGACGCCCGTGTCGGCGCCGTGGTCAACACCGCCGCGTTCTCGACCGGCAACGTCCCGAACTTCGGTCCGCAGATGCTGCTCGACGCCGGCATCACACTGATCGAGGACGCCGACGACAGCATTGTCGAGCGCCTGCGCAACGGCAAGAAGGGGCGCCTCCACGAGGGCAAGATCCTCTACGGCGACCGGTCCATCGGCAAGGGGGAACCCCTCGACGAGGAGACCGCCACCACCCGCTTCGCCGACGCCCGGGAGGCGCTGGCGGACCACATGGAGGCCTTCACCGGCAACACCGCGGAGTTCGTCCGCTCGGAGGCGCCGCTGCTGATCGACGGCCTCGGCATCCCCGACACCGGCGTCGACATGGACGACCGCAAGGTCCTCGTCGTCAGCCCGGATCCCTCGATCGAGGACAAGATCAAGGCCCTGCGCTACTTCATCCGCGAGTACGACCCGGTGGTCATCGCCGTCGATGGTGCGGCGGACACCCTCCTGAAGCACGGTTACAAGCCGCGGGTCATCGTGGGCGACCCGGAGGTCATCAGCACCGACGCGCTGAACTCCGGCGCCACGGTCATCCTGCCCGCCGAGCCGGACGGCCACGCCAACGGGCTGGAACGCATCCAGGACCTCGGCATCGGTGCGATGACCTTCCCCGCCGCCACCCAGGACGCCACCGACCTGGCCCTGCTGCTCGCCGACTACCACGGGGCGTCGATGGTGGTGAACCTCGGCCCCACGGTGGACCTGGAGCGCATCTTCGACACCGCCCAGTCCCCCGACACCCCCTCGGCGATGCTGTCCCGGCTGCGCGTCGGCGGCCGCCTCGTCGACTCCACCGCCGTGGCGGAGCTCTACCGGGTCTCCCGGTCCGGCGGCGGCTGGTGGTGGGCACTGATCGGTGTGCTCGTCGCGCTGGCGGTGATTGTCCTGATCGCGGGTCTGAGCGGCTCCGAGGGCTTCGTCGACAACCTCGTCGACAGCTGGAACAACATCGCCCTGCGTTTCCAGGACCTCTTCTGATGAGCGCGGGAAAGACCACCGGCATCGTCGCCGCCGGAATCGCCGCGGGCACCCTCCTGGGCTTCTACGTCCTGGCCCCGAACATCGAGGGCGGGCCCGAGACCGTGGACAGTGACACGCAGGCCGAACTCAACGACGCCACCGACCGTGCCGACGCGGCGACGGCCCAGGGTGAAGCCTCCGACGGGGTGCTGGCCGGCATGGCGGAGGACGCCGTCGGGGATGCCCTCGCCGACAGCAGCGTGCTGCTGGTGACCACCGCGGACGCCGACGAGGAGGCCGTCGGACAGGTCCGCGACCTCATCGGCGCCGCCGGGGGAGAGGACGCCGGGACGCTCCGGTTCGACGGGTCCTTCACCGCACCCGACGCCGGTGACGACATCAAGTCCATCGCCGCGGGGTCACTGCCCGCCGGGGCAGGGCTCTCCGAGGACCGGCTCGACCCCGGGTACCACGCCGGGGAGCTGCTGGGCCAGACCGTGGCCGATGACGGGGCCAGCGAGTCCGACCGCGCCGTCGTCCTCGGGGCCCTCGGCAACGCCGGTTACCTCGCTGACGGGGCCGACGGTGGGGACCTGTCGTCCGCCGACGCCGTGGTCCTGGTCACCGGCGGCGCCTCCGAGGGGGACGGGGACGGGAACTACTCCACCCGCTTCGTCGCCGACATGGCCTCCGCCCTGGACGCGACGACCGGTGGGGCCGTCCTCGCCGGGGAGTACGGTTCCGCGTCGAAGGACGGTGCGGTCGGCCTGGTGCGCGGGGACCGTGAAGCCAACGAGAACGTCAGCACCGTGGACAACGTCACCGACACGGCCGGACGGATCACGGTGGTCAGGGCACTCGCCGGACAGCTCGACGGGGACGCCGGAGCGTACGGGGCGGCGTCCAACGCGGCCTCCGCTGGGGTCGAATGACAACCCCTGTGTTAGGCTGAAGCCCCGTAGGTTTTATCCGTATCAACCACGGGAGTTGACGTGTCGCAGGGCCGCACCGAGCACCACACCAAGTTCATTTTCGTCACAGGCGGCGTTGTCTCGTCACTGGGCAAGGGCCTGACCGCCGCCAGTCTCGGTCAGCTGCTCGTTGCCAGGGGGTTGACGGTCACGATGCAGAAGCTGGATCCGTACCTCAACGTCGATCCGGGCACCATGAACCCCTTCGAGCACGGCGAGGTCTTCGTCACCGACGACGGCGCGGAGACCGACCTCGATCTGGGGCACTACGAGCGCTTCCTGGACCGCAGCCTCACACAGAACGCCAACGTCACCACCGGCAAGGTGTACTCCACGGTCATCGCCAAGGAGCGCCGTGGTGAGTTCCTCGGAAAGACCGTGCAGGTCATTCCGCACATCACCGACGAGATCAAGTCCCGGATCCTGGCACAGGCGGAGCCCGGCTCCGACGGTGTGAAGCCGGACGTGGTCATCTCCGAGATCGGCGGCACCGTCGGTGACATCGAGTCACAGCCGTTCCTGGAGGCCGCCCGCCAGGTCCGCCACGAGGTCGGCCGGGACAACATCTTCTTCATCCACGTCTCCCTGGTGCCCTACCTCGCCCCGTCCGGCGAGCTGAAGACCAAGCCGACCCAGCACTCGGTCGCCGAGCTGCGCAGCATCGGTATCATCCCGGACTCGATCGTCCTGCGCTGCGACCGTGAGGTCCCCGAGGGCCTGAAGCGCAAGATCGCACTGATGACCGACGTCGAGGAGGAGGGCGTGGTCTCCTGCGCCGATTCGTCCTCGATCTACAACATTCCCCGGGTCCTGTACCGCGAGCACCTGGATTCCTTCCTGATCCGCAAGCTCAACCTGCCGTTCCGCGATGTGGACTGGACGGTGTGGGGCGGACTGCTCGAGCGAGTCCATGAGCCCGTGGGCGAGGTCACCGTTGCCCTGGTCGGCAAGTACATCGACCTGCCGGACGCCTACCTCTCGGTCGCCGAGGCCATTCGGGCCGGCGCATTCGGCGAGAACATGAAGGCCACGATCCGCTGGGTCGCCGCCGATGAGTGCGAGACCCCCGAGGGGGCCTCCGAAGCACTGCGGGGCGTCGACGCCGTGGTCGTGCCCGGTGGGTTCGGCATCCGCGGCATCGAGGGCAAGATCGGTGCGATCACCTACTGCCGCGAGAACCTGGTCCCGATGCTGGGCCTGTGCCTGGGTCTGCAGTGCACCGTGATCGAGGCGGCGCGCCACGCCGGCATCACCGATGCCTCGTCCACCGAGTTCGACGAGAACACCCCGGCACCGGTCATTTCCACGATGGCGGAGCAGAAGGCCGCCGTCTCCGGCGAGGCTGACCTGGGTGGCACGATGCGCCTGGGCGCCTACCCGGCGGTGCTGGACGAGGGCAGCGTCGTGGCCACCGCCTACGGCGAGACCGAGGTCTCCGAGCGTCACCGCCACCGCTACGAGGTCAACAACGCCTACCGGGAGCAGATCACCGAGGGGTCCGGCCTGGTGTTCTCCGGCACGTCCCCGAACGGGGAACTGGTGGAGTTCGTGGAGTACCCGGCCGACATCCACCCCTACCTTGTCGCCACGCAGGCGCACCCGGAGTACAAGTCCCGCCCGACGCGTCCGCACCCGCTGTTCGCCGGTCTGGTGCACGCGGCCGTGGAGCGCAAGGGGCTCTAGGATGTACCGCACCCTCTCCAGCGAACTCCTGGTGGACGCGCCGGTGGTGGCCCTGCGCCGTGACCGGATCACCACCGCGACCGGGGAGGCGACACGCGAGGTCGTGGAGCATTTCAGCGCCGCGGCCGTGGTCGCGGTCCGCGACGGGCACGTCATGCTGGTCCGCCAGTACCGTCGGCCCGTGGGACGCTACCTGTGGGAGCTGCCCGCCGGGCTGCTCGACATGGCGGGGGAGGACGTCCTGTCCACCGCACGCCGCGAGCTTGCCGAGGAGGCCGGACTGGGCGCGGACTCCTGGCACCTGCTGGGTGACGTGTGCACCTCCCCGGGGATCAGTGAGGAGATGTGCCGCATCTTCCTGGCCGAGGAGGTGCACGACCTCGGCGAGGAGGAACTGTCGGGGTTGGAGGAGGCCTCCGGCGAGGAGGCGGACATGACACGGGTCTGGCTGCCGGTCGACGAAGCGGTGGACTGGGTCCGCCAGGGCAGGGTCGAGAACGCCATCGCGGTGGCGGGACTGCTGCACCTGCACGCCGGGACCAGGCGCGACGTCACCGACGGCTTCGCCTACCGTTCCGGGCTGGCGGAGCGCCGGGCCGGGGGTCTGGAACACGGTGCGGACATGAAGCATGTCCGCTGAACCGGCGGAGCCGGCCGACGCCGACGAACGCCGGGTCAGGGCCTGGCTGCGGCATCTGCGCACCGAACGCGGACGCAGCAGGAACACCATCGACAACTACACCCGCGACATCCACCGCTACCTGGAGTGGCTCGCCGGGGAATCCCTGGACATGACCACGGTCACCGCCACGGATATCGAGCGCTTCGTGGTGGAAATGCGCCAGGGGCATGCGGTCACCGGGGGGCTGCCCCTGGCGCAGTCCACGGTGGCACGTGTGCTCAGTTCCGTGCGGGGACTGCACCGATTCACCGCCGCCGAGAGTGGACTCCCGGACGTGGTGGCCGACGTCCCCCTGTCGCCGGGACGCCGCGACCTGCCGAAGGCGTTGACCATCGACCAGGTGACGGCACTGCTCGAGGCCTGCCCGGACGGTGGGGGAGCGGGCCCGCTGCAGTTGCGCGACCGGGCGCTGGTGGAACTCCTGTACTCCACCGGCGCGCGGATCAGTGAAGTCACCGAGCTTGACCTCGACGACATTGACCGGACTAATGCGATGGTCAGGGTGCGCGGCAAGGGGAGCAAGGAACGCGTCCTGCCCGTCGGCACCCCGGCGCTGCACTCGCTGGACGCCTACCTCAGCCGCGCACGCCCCTCGCTCGCCGAGCGCAGCAGGGGCGGACGGGACACCGCCGCCCTGTTCCTGACGAACCGCGGCGGTCGTCTGTCCAGGCAGAACGGCTACAGAATCATCTCCTCCGCCGCGGAGAGGGCGGGGCTCGGCGAGATCTCCCCGCACAGTCTGAGGCACAGTTTCGCCACGCACCTGCTCACCGGCGGCGCGGATGTGCGGGTGGTCCAGGAACTGCTCGGGCACTCGAGTGTGTCGACCACGCAGATCTACACGAAAGTCACCCCGGACCTTCTCCGGGAAAGCTGGGCGGAGTCACATCCCCGTGCGTGATAATCTGAAGCATGTGATTTGTTCGAGTCGTCCAGCGAAGGGAGCTTGACAGGGATGGCTGACACGGCTGGCAGCGCAGATGGCCTGTTCGACAAGCCCCGACTGGGGCTCACCGGGCGGCCCCTGCGTGAGATCCCGCACCCGGGCCCGCTGGACCGGCACGGTCCGGCGACCGTCATTGCGATGTGCAACCAGAAGGGCGGCGTCGGTAAGACGACGTCCACCATCAACATGGGGGCCGCCCTGGCGAGTTACGGGCGGCGCGTCCTGCTGGTGGACCTGGACCCCCAGGGGGCGCTCTCGGCCGGGCTGGGCATCGACCACGAGCAGCTTGACGTGACCGTCTACAACCTGCTGGTCGACAACTCGGCCACGATCCACGAGGCGCTGCACAGCAGTCCGGTGGAGGGCCTGGACGTGGTCCCGGCGAACATCGACCTGTCGGCCGCGGAGATCCAGCTGGTCAACGAGGTCGGCCGGGAGCAGGCCCTGGCGCGGGCCCTGCACCCGGTGATGAAGGACTACGACGTCATCCTCGTCGACTGCCAGCCGTCGCTGGGGCTGCTCACCGTCAACGCGTTGAGCTGCGCGGACAGTGTGATCATCCCGATGGAGTGCGAGTACTTCTCGTTGCGCGGTCTGGCGCTGCTCACCGACACGGTCGAGAAGGTCCGGGACCGGCTGAACTTCCGGCTGGAGGTCATGGGCATCCTGGTCACCATGTTCGACCGGCGCACCAACCACTCGCGCGAGGTGATGGACCGGGTGGTCGAGGTCTTCGGCGACAAGGTCTTTGACACGGTGATCACCAGGACGGTCCGCTTCCCGGAGACCTCCGTCGCCGGGGAGCCGATCACCTCCTGGGCGCCGAAATCCGATGGGGCGAAGCAGTACTTCGACCTGGCGGCCGAGGTCATCGAGAGGGCCTGAGACCGTGACCGCAGTGCTGGACCAGACCGCGACGCCGGAGGTGGAGCAGCCGGAAATCACGGGTTTCCGGGTGGCGCTGGCCAACTTCGACGGCCCCTTCGACCTGCTGCTGCAGTTGATCCATTCCCACAGGATGGACGTCACCGAGGTCGCGCTGGCCACGGTGACGGACGAGTTCATCGCCTACACCCGCACCCTGACCGGCAGTGTGGACGACCTGGACGAGGTCACCGAGTTCCTGGTGGTCGCCTCGACGCTGCTGGACCTGAAGGCGGCCCGGCTGGTGCCCCGTGGCGAGGTCGAGAACGAGGAGGACCTGGCGCTGCTGGAGTCCCGCGACCTGCTGTTCGCCCGGTTGCTGCAGTACCGGGCCTACAAGGCGGTGGCCGGGCAGTTCGCGGAGTGGCAGCGCGACGCGGACCGGCGCTACCCGGTGCAGTTGTCCCCGGAGGAGCAGTTCGTGGACCTGATGCCACCGGTCGAGCTGGGGATGACCCCGGACGACTTCGCCGAGCTCGCGGCGGCGGTGTTCCGTCCGAAGCCGACCGAGGTGTCCACGTCCCACCTGCACGTCCAGGAGGTGTCCGTCCCGGAGCAGGCCGGGCACATCCTGTCGACCCTGCGCGTCGCCGGGGCGGACACCTGGGTCAGTTTCAGCACCCTGGTCTCCGACTGCGAGGTGTCGATGAAGATCGTCGGACGCTTCCTCGCGCTGCTGGAGCTCTACAAGGCCCGCGCGGTGGGGATCGAGCAGCTGGAACCGCTGGAGGACATGACCGTGGCCTGGACCGGGCTGGACGTTGACCCGGCTGTTGTCGCCGCCAGTAACTGGGATTGAGGGAATATGAGCACAGAACCCGTCAGCCTGCTGCGCAGTCACCTGGAGTCGCTGCTGTTGGTCGCCGATGAGCCGACCAGTGCGGCGGATTTCGCGCGTGTGCTGGGACAGTCGGAACAGGACGTCCTCGCGGCGCTGGAGGAGACCGCCACGGAGTTCTCGGACCGGGGGATGGGTTTCGAGCTCCGGGAGCGGGACGGACTGTGGCGTCTCTACACACGCCGGGAGAATTCGGCGGTGGTGGAGGCGAAGATCCTGGACGGCTCACAGCAACGGCTCTCCCGGGCAGCGTTGGAGACCCTGGCGGTGGTGGCGTACCGGCAGCCGGTCACCCGGTCGCAGGTGGCGGGCATCCGCGGTGTGAACTGCGACGGGGTGATGCGCACGCTGAACCTGCGCGGGTTGATCGCCGAGGCCGGCGTCACCGGGGAGGTCGGCGGGGCGCACCTGTACGTCACCACCGACCTGTTCCTGGAGCAGTTGGGGCTGGAGTCGCTGGAGCAGCTGCCGAATCTGGCACCGCTGCTTCCTGACGTGGACAGTATCGACGTGGATTAGCCATCGCGCGTGAGTCCTCGCGTCCTCTGTCCCTGATCGCACCGCTTTGCGGACTTTCACTTCAGTTGGCACGCACAAAGCGGTGCGATGAGGCACCTGTGTCCGGTACCCACCGCTCAGTTGTGGCGGCAGGAGCCGTACTGGTGGACCGGCCCACGGAAATACCAGGTGAGCCCTACAATGACGGTGTTGTTGACCTGGATCATTGTGCCGCCGTCGCCTCCGAATGTCCCGGGGCGTTCCGACCGACTACACTTGTCCAACGGTACGTCTGCGATGACGTCGAACAACTTCAAACCCTCCACTGATTGATGAGGAACCTGTGAATACACCCGCTCGCCGAGACGGCACACCGGACCAGGCCGACAGCAACGCTGCTGACCCCGCTGGCCTGTACGTATCCAATGCGCGTCCGGCGCGACACCAGCATGTCGCCGACCGCAAACCACCGAAGAAGAAGGGCGGGTCCGGGAACTCCGGACAGGCCGGTGCGTCCGGCTCCGGGGAGAAGGTCCGCCTCCAGAAGGTCCTCGCCGCCGCCGGCGTCGCCTCCCGTCGGATGAGCGAGAAGCTCATCGACGCGGGACGTGTCGAGGTCAACGGGAAGACCGTCACTGCACAGGGCATGCGCGTCGATCCGGACAACGACGTGATCCGTGTCGACGGCACCCGCGTCATCGCCGATGACACGATGGTCACCTACGCGCTGAACAAGCCTCGCGGCATCCAGTCCACCATGAGTGACGACATGGGCCGCCCCTGCATCGGGGACCTCGTCGGTGAGCGTGTCGCCGCCGGTCAGCGACTCTTCCACGTCGGGCGTCTGGACGCGGCCACCGAGGGACTGCTGCTGCTCACCAATGACGGTGAGCTGGCCAACCGTCTGATGCACCCGCGCTACGAGATCTCGAAGACCTACCTCGCCACCGTCCTGGGGGAGGGGGACCGCGACCTGATCCGCGACCTCAAGGACGGCATCGACCTGGAGGACGGCATCGCCCGCGCCGACTACGTGCAGATCATCGATGCGTGGCAGGGAAAATCGCTGATCAAGCTGGAGATCCATGAGGGGCGCAAGCACATCGTGCGGCGCATGCTCAAGGAGGCCGGGTACCCGGTCCAGGCCCTGGTGCGCACCAAGGTCCACACCGTGCAGCTCGGTGAGCAGAAGCCCGGTACGCTGCGCGCCCTGAACCGCTCCGAACTGACCAGCCTCTACAACGCGGTCCAGCTCTGATGGCGGCCGAACACGACAACGAGAGAGAGAACCAGACCGTGACCGATCAGAACCGTGTTGGCACCATCGACAACGTTGCCGGTGGCGGGTTCATCGTCGCCGTTGACGGGCCGTCCGGCACCGGGAAGTCCACCGTCAGCCGTCGCCTGGCCGACGCGGCCGGGGCGAAGTACCTCGACACCGGGGCCATGTACCGGGTGGCCACTCTGCACGTCCTGCGCGCGGGTATCGACCCGGAGAACACCGAGGCCGTGATTGCGGCAACCTCCGACCTCCCGTTGCTGGTCAACGAGGACCCTGCATCATCCGAGGTGCTGCTCAACGGGGAGGACGTCTCCGGGGAGATCCGGGGCGTGGAGGTCACCCGCCACGTTTCCGCGGTGTCCGCGATCCCGGAGGTCAGGGAGAACCTGGTGGCGCTGCAGCGTTCCCTGGCGATGAGCGCGGGACGCTGCGTCGTCGAGGGCCGTGACATCGGAACCGTGGTTTTTCCCGACGCCGCCTGCAAGGTGTTCATGACCGCCAGTGCGGAGATCCGGGCCCGCCGCCGCTACGACCAGGACATCGCCTCCGGACGGGAGGCGGACTTCGACGCGGTCCTGGCCGACGTCGAACGCCGTGACGCCGCGGATTCCTCGCGCGAGGCGTCGCCGCTGCGTCCCGCGGATGACGCCACGGTCCTCGACACCGGGGAGATGTCCGTCGACGAGGTGCTCGATACCCTCGTCGGACTCGCCGTCGATTCCGCCGCGGCCCCGGCCCCGATCGGGGAGGAGCTGGTGTTCCGGACCGCCGAGGGCGAGCGGCTCGACGACACCGATGATTCGGCGATCGACTCCGAGGACGACTTCTTCGACGAGTACGACGAAAGCGACTTCAGTGACGATGCTGACGACGCCGACGACGCTGACAGTTACGCGGACGATGACTTCGACCTGCTCACCGCCGACACGGACGACACCGACTGGGACGCCGTCGAAGAGGCGTTCGGTGTGCTCGGTGACGACCAGGCCGAGGAGGAGGCACTGTGCACGGTCGCCATCGTCGGACGCCCCAACGTGGGGAAGTCCACACTGGTCAACCGGTTCATCGGGCGGCGTGAAGCCGTCGTCGAGGACTTTCCGGGAGTGACCCGCGACAGGATCTCCTACCTGGGTGACTGGGGCGGACGCAGGTTCTGGGTGCAGGACACGGGTGGCTGGGACCCCGACGCCAAGGGCATCCACGGCGCGATCGCCCGCCAGGCCGAAACCGCCATGGCCACCGCGGACGTCATCGTCTTCGTCGTGGACACCAAGGTCGGGATCACCTCCACCGACGAACTCATCGCGCGTCGTCTGCAGCGCTCCGAGATTCCGGTGGTGCTGGTGGCGAACAAGTTCGACTCCGACTCGCAGTACGGCGACATGGCCGAGTTCTGGTCGCTGGGACTGGACAACCCGTTCCCGGTGTCCGCCCAGCATGGCCGCGGCGCAGCAGACGTCATGGACAAGGTCCTCGAGGAGTTCCCCGAGCAGCCGCGTGAGAAGTCCATCGTGTCGGGACCACGCCGCGTGGCACTGGTGGGGCGTCCCAACGTGGGAAAGTCCTCCCTGCTGAACAAGATCGGTGGCGAGGAACGTTCCGTGGTCGACAACGTCGCGGGAACCACCGTTGACCCGGTCGATTCCGTGGTGGAACTGACCGAACGCACCTGGCGGTTCGTTGACACAGCGGGGATCCGGAAGAAGACCAAGACCGCCCGTGGCCACGAGTTCTACGCGTCACTGCGCACCCGCGCGGCGATCGACGCGTCCGAGGTGGTCATCTTCCTGGTCGACGCGTCCGAACCGATCGCCGAGCAGGACCAGCGTGTGCTGCGGATGATCCTGGACGCGGGCCGCTCCCTGGTCGTGGCCTACAACAAGTGGGACATGGTCGACGAGGACCGGCGCGACCTGCTCGAGCGCGAGATCGACCAGCAGCTCGCCCACGTGCCGTGGGCCCGCCGGGTGAACATCTCCGCGAAGACCGGACGTGCACTGCAGCGGCTGGAGCCGGCGATGATCGAGGCACTGGAGAGCTGGGACCAGCGCATCCCCACCGGTCAGCTGAACACCTGGTTGCGCGCGGTGATCGCCCAGACCCCGCCGCCGATGCGCGGCGGACGCCTTCCCCGGGTGCTGTTCGCCACCCAGGCGGCCACTAAGCCTCCGGTGATCGTCCTGTTCACCACGGGTTTTCTGGAGCACGGCTACCGCCGGTTCCTGGAGCGGCGGCTGCGTGAGTCCTTCGGATTCGAGGGCTCGCCGGTGCGCGTCGCGGTGCGCGTGCGCGAGAAGCGGGACCGTCGGAAGAAGTAGCCCGCGCAGATTCCCCTTACACCGGATGGGGTCTACCCCCGAACCGTGGTTTTCACGGTGATCGCGACCGTTCGGGGTTGCTGACGTCAGGGGTGCTGGGGGAGTAGTCTCCACGGATTATGAGTAGTGACTACCTGACTCCGTACCTGACCCCGCTCTCGGAGCGGGAGGCGCAGGCATCCCCTCCCCGGGGCGCCGCGACGCTGTGGTGGTTCCCGCCGGTCGTCAACGACCGTGCGGCCCGGACTACCGCGATGCTTGTGGTGGCGTTGTCGGTGCTCACGCTGGTGTTCTCATGGACCGGGTTCAAGGGGGTCGCGGTTGTCCTGAACGTCCTGCTGTTCGGCGGTTTCGTGCTGCGGGTGCTGGCCGGTCCGCGTTTCGACCCCTTCGGCCAGTTGTCCGTGCGGTGGCTGGCGGGCAGGGTCTTCGGCGACCCGGTGATGACCGCCGGCCCGCCGAAGCGTTTCGCCCAGGGGATCGGGGTGGCGTTCTCCGGGGTGTCCCTGGTGCTGCGCGCGAGCGGGCTGGGCGTGGCGGCGGACGTTGTCCTGGTCCTGCTGGTGGTTGCCGCGTCCCTGGAGGGGTTCGCCGGGATCTGCCTGGGCTGCCGGATCTTCAGCTGGCTGCAGCGGGTGGGGGTCGTGAGCCAGGACGTCCGCGCCGACTGTGTGGTGCGGTAGAGGTCACGACGTGAGGGTTCCCTGCCCACCGAGGTGACAGGGCCGGGGCCTACTCGAAGACGCCGCAGCCCTGGCGGTCGCCGGCATCACCGGTGGACAGGGTGTCCTCGTCCGGGCCGTCGGGGGCGTAGCGGTCCGGGACGTTGCCGTAGTTGTCCGGGTCCTCGTGGACGATGAGCGCCGAACCGTCGTCGTCCAGCAGGTTGTCCTCCTCGATGCGGTCGGTGGTGACCGTCAGGGTTCCCTCGCCGTTCTCGTTGACCAGGAGGGCAGGCAGATCACCGCCGTGGTCCGGGTGATCGTGGTCGTCAGCGCCCAGGTGGCCGCCGGCGGACAGGAAGTCCCCGGTCTCGGCGTCCGGGTCGCCCTCGTCATCGGGGGCGACGCTGTCCGGTTCGCAGGCCCCGACGGAGTGCATGTGCATGCCGTACATGCCGGGCTCCAGGCCGGAGAACTCCACGGCGAGCTCGGAGCCACCGTCGACGGTGGAGAGGGTGGCGGTGCCCAGCTCGTCGCCGTCGCCGTTGGCGACGTTGGCGGTGGCGAAGGAATCGCCGGTGCCGGTGTCGGTGTCGGCCGTGTCGGTCCCGGCGGTGCCTGTGTCGGCCGAGGCGCTGTCATCGCTGTTGTCGCTGTCGTCGCTGCAGGCGGAGAGGACGAGCAGGCCGGTCATGGCGACCGCCGCAGCCTGGACGGTGCGTCCTGTGTGCCGTGCGGAACGGGGGCGGACGGTGTGGAACATGTCTTCCTCCAGACGTAGGTGAATATCGTTCCCCCTCGACGGTACCGGCATGACGGAACATGGGACGCCCGGATGTTTCAGGGACGTGACAATCGTATGTCACACGAAATAATTTCTAGACATGCATTATTCTTTCCAGCGGGATACACTCAGCAAATGACTGCTGCTAATACGGGATACCCGGTTGTGGACGGGGTCTTCGACGAATCGGTGTCCGGGGAGGGCACCAGGGCCCTCTACCGCCGATTGGCCGGTGTATTCGACAGGTTCAGTGGTGAGGAACTCGAGTCACGTGTGAACTACCTGAGTTCCAGGTACCTCGACACCGGGGTCACCTTCGACTTCGCCGGACGCGAGGAACCCTTCCCGCTGGACATCGTGCCCCGGCTGATCGCCCAGGCGGAGTTCGAGAAGACGGAGAAGGGGCTCAAGCAACGGGTCAGGGCGCTCGAGGCGTTCCTGGATGACATCTACGGCACCGGCCAGCTGTTCAACGACCGGATCATGCCGAGGTCGGTGGTGACCACCTCGTCCAACTTCGTGCGGGCCGTCGCAGGGTTCACACCCGACAACGGGGTACGGATCCACGTCGCCGGCATCGACCTGATCCGTGACGGGGATGGCCAGCTCCGCGTCCTGGAGGACAACGCCCGTATCCCGTCCGGGGTGTCCTACGTGCTGACCAACCGGCAGGCGACCGTCGCCGCCCTGCCGGAGGCGGTGTCCCGGCACAACATCGCCCGTGTGGACGACTACCCGGCACGGCTGCGCTCCGCGCTGGCCAAGGCGGCCCCGCCCGGGGTGGCGGACCCGAATATCGTGGTGCTGACCCCGGGCGTCTACAACTCCGCGTACTTCGAGCACGCCATGCTCGCCCGGACCATGGGTGTTCCGCTCGTCGAGGGACGCGACCTCGTGGTGCGGCAGGGGGTGGCATTCCTGCGCACCACCGACGGCCTCGACCAGGTCCACGTGATCTACCGCCGCGTGGACGACGAGTTCCTGGATCCGGTGAAGTTCCGCCCGGACTCCATGCTCGGTTGTGCGGGGCTGATGTCGGCGCAGGCCAACGGGACGCTGACCATCGCCAACGCGGTCGGCAACGGCATCGCCGATGACAAGCTCGTGTACTCCTACGTCCCGGACATGATCCGCTACTACCTCGACGAGGAGCCCCTGCTCCCGAACGTGGACACGTGGCGGCTGGAGGAGCCGGCACACCGCGAGGAGGTCCTGGACCGGATGGATGAACTGGTCATCAAACCGGTCGACGGGTCCGGCGGCAAGGGCATCGTGATGGGGCCGATGTGCGAGAGGAAGGAGCTGGACGCGGCGCGCGAGAGGATCCTGAAGGATCCGCGCGGGTGGATCGCCCAGCCACTGGTGCAGCTGTCGACCGTGCCCACCATGACGGAGAAGGGAATGGCGCCGCGCCACGTGGACCTGCGTCCGTTCATCATCAACGACGGTGAGGACATGTGGGTGGCGCCGGGCGGGCTGACCCGCGTCGCGCTGCAGGAGGGGCAGATGATCGTGAACTCGTCGCAGGGCGGCGGTTCGAAGGACACATGGGTGGTCTCGTCCGACATCAGCGGCCCGGAGTCGGAGACCGGCAACATCGTGCCGGACGCCGTGCCGGACGCGGAGATCCTGGATCGTCTGGAGAACTCCGTGCACGACAACCCCGAGGACGACAAGCAGCAGCAACAGCAACAGCAGCAACAGCAGCAGCAGACAACCACCGACCGGGAGGTGCCGACATGCTGAGCCGTATCGCGGAATCCCTGTTCTGGATCGGACGGTACATTGAGCGCGCGGACTGCCAGGCCCGCGTCCTGACCATGTACGTGGAGCACAACACCGACACGTCGTCCTCCACGTTCAGCAGCGACCTCTGCCACGCCATGGGGACCCCCGCCGACGAGACACTGGACTCCGAGGAGGCCTGGACCCGGCTGGGCATCGACCCGGATTCACCGCAGTCCATGGTGACCGCACTGAACAACTGCCGGGACAGCGCCCGCCGTGCCCGGGAGATCCTCGCGACCCCCACCTGGGAGGCCATCAACCGGTCCTACCGGATGGCCGCGTCCGGACGACTGTCGCTGATGCGCCCGGCCCTGGCCTGCCGTGAGGTCCACGACTCCTGCTCGACGATCATCGGGACACTGCACGCGACGATGCCGAGGGACCAGGCGTGGCACTTCCTCAATGCCGGACGGTACATCGAGCGGCTCGACATGACGTCCCGCATCATCCACGCCACGGTCGTCGCCCCGGCGCTGCCGGCCCACCGCCACCTGCTGCTGCAGGCCTGCGGTGCCCAGCAGTCCTTCGTGATGACCCGCGGACGCGAGGACAACCTCACCGCCGCCGTCGACTTCCTGCTGCGTGACCGGTTGTGCCCGCGCTCGGTGATCTTCTGCCTCGACGGTGTGCGTTCCTGCCTGACGGACCTGGACCCCACCCCGTTGCGCAGCGGCTTCGAGGACGATTCCCAGCGTCTGCTCGGACAGCTCTCCGCACGGATCGAGTACATGCAGCCCAACGAGTCCCTGGAGAACCTGGGCGAACTGACCCACCAGATCCAGGAGACCGGTGCGCAGGCGACCCAGGCCCTCAGCGGACGGTACTTCGAGGGCGCGTTGTCGCCGCTCTGGCACGAAAGGTAGGCACCAGCGATGACAAGCACCCTCAGGATCGAGCACATCACCGGGTTCACGTACTCGGACAACGTGAACGACTCCTTCAACGAGATCCGCATGAGCCCGCTGTACACCCCGCAGCAGCTCATCCGTGAGCGCACCGTGAACATCGCCCCGCGTCCGTGGTCGACGTCCTTCATCGACTACTGGGGCACCCAGGTGACGGCCTTCGAACTGCATGAGCCCCACGACGAGCTGAAGGTCGCGGTCACCACCACCCTGGACGTGGACGCCGTCCCCGCCGAGCGGACCGGACTGTCGGTCACCGATGCCGCCCGTTTCCACGACCGCTGGAACGAATTCCTCGGGATGTCGCCGGCCGTGCAGCCGGGGGAGGACATGGCGGGACTCGCCGAGAGCGTCCTCGCGGAGGTCGGTGCCGGTGAGGAGGGCTCGGTGGACGAGGTCGGGCTGCGCCTGGGCTCGCTCATCCACGACCAGATGACCTACGAGTCCGGATCGACCGACGTGACCGTCGGTGCGGAGGAGGCGTGGACGAACCGCAAGGGCGTCTGCCAGGACTTCTCGCACCTGCTGGTCGGCGCGCTGCGGCACGTGGGGATTCCCGCACGGTACGTGTCGGGCTACGTCCTGCCGGACCAGGAGGCCCCGCTCGGCGAGCCGCGCACCGGTGAATCGCATGCCTGGGTGCAGTGGTTCAACGACGGGCCCAACGGCGGATGGTTCAGTTTCGACCCCACCAACGACACCGTCCCCGGCGAGCTCCACGTGATGGTCGGGCAGGGGCGTGAGTACGCGGACGTCGTCCCGCTGCGCGGTATGTTCACCGGCCAGGCGTACTCGCAGATGTTCGTCTCGGTGACGATGACGCGCGTGAAGTAGGGGTCCGCGGTCCACATCTGCCCCGAGCGGGTCGGCCTGCCACCAGTTCTGCCCCTGATCGCACCGGTTTGACCGTTTCGACTGAAGTGGACGCCTTCAAAGCGGTGCGATCAGGGACAGCGCCGGGGTAGCCCGACCCACGGAAACGGCAGGATTAAAAAGACAGGGGCCCACACGGCCGTGGCCCCGGGGAGTTGTGGTCGCCCACCTTTCCCCGAACGCGTCACCTGCACTGCCGTTCCCGGTGTCGCGACCTGCGGGACGCACCGGAGGATGGGCGGACCGTCCGAAGACTCGCCTCGGCAGCACGGTAGGCGACATCATCGACGGAGAGCGCGGGGAGCGGCTGTGACCGCAACTACCCCGTTGGATCTCATCGACCCCGACACGTCCGCGGCGGACAGGTGTACGTCATGGCATTGACCGGGTCCTGATCACCACGATTCTCGACGGGGTTAATCTCACACCGCTGACGCGGGACCAGTCCCGCGAAGCTGGGTTCTTCCCACAGGCCGGAATAGCGAGAACCCGCTCCGTAGGGGCGGTGGAGCCCCCGCGGAGCGGGTTGTGTCTGTCGGACTGACAGGATTTGAACCTGCGACCCCCACACCCCCAGTGTGGTGCGCTGCCAAACTGCGCCACAGTCCGCCGTCCAGCGCCGGACAAATCCTTTGCTGAACGTCGGAAAGCTTACAACACCGGGATTCGTCCGCGCTAATCGCCTCCCGGCCGGGATGCTAATCCGCAGGTTGGACCGGCGCTTCCGTGACAACCACACCATCGGCGTCCGCGTAGGCGATGTGCCCCGGGACGAAGGACACCCCGCCGAAGTGGACCACGGCGTCCCGCTCGCCGGCGCCGTCCTTGGCGGACTTGCGTGGGTTGGTACCCAGGGCCTTGCAGCCGAACTCCATGTCGCCGACGGCGGCGGAGTCGCGGATGGCCCCGTTGATGATCACGCCGGCCCAGCCGTGCTCCACACCGAACTCGGCGATCATGTCGCCCATCAGGGCGGTGTGGACCGAGGCGTCGCCGTCGACGACGAGGACGCCGCCCGGGTTGTCCTCCTGCAGGATGCTCTTCACCAGACCGTTGTCCTGGAAGCAGCGCACGGTGGTGATCGGCCCGGAGAAGTCCGTGTGGCCGCCGAGGTCGCGGAACTGGGTGTCGCAGCTGCGGACGTCCGTCCCGATGATGTCGACGAGGTCTGCGGTGGGGATGAAGGTGATATCGCTCATGGTCATTCAGCCTATCGCGGACAGGTGCGGTCCCGCCCAGGCGGCGATCGTCTCCCCGGTCCGGGTCGCCGATCCACGCCGGGTCAGCAGATGGTCGGCGTCCTGCAGACTGAGCAGTGATTTCGGCCAGGCGGCCGCGCCGAAGACACGCTCCGCCTCCGTGACGGGCACGGTCTGGTCCGTCGGGGAGTGCAGGACCAGGAGGGGTGCGCCGACGGCCGCGATGTCGGCGGCGATGTCGTCCTCGTGCGACAGCTCGGCGAGGTCGCCGAGGAATTCCCGGGTGATGTCGACGTCGCGTCCGGCGAGATGGGCCGTGGTGCCGTCCCCGCCGAGCCCGTCCACCGTCCCGACCAGTGTCCGGGCGGCGGACGCGGGACGGAACGGCGCGCCGACGGTCGCCACCGCTCGCACATCCGGCAGGTGGCGGGCGGCGCGCAGCACAGCGGCCCCGCCCAGTGAGTGCCCGACCAGCAGGGTGGGAGGGGCCAACCGCTCCGAGAGCCAGGACGCGGCGGCCCGCAGGTCACGGATGTTCTCCGAGAACACCAGCGAGGAGAAGTCGAACCGCAGGGACGCGAGCCCGGCCTGGGCGAGTGACTTCGAGATCCTGAATGCCGCGGGGACGTTCCGGTGGCAGGTGAAGCAGTGGGCGAACACCGCGACGGGCGGGCCGGATTCCCTGAATTCCTCCGGTGACAACTCGGCGGCGTCACGCGGGAGGTCGACGGTGCCGGGCATTCCGGCGACGTCGACATTGACTGAGGTTACGTTGCGAGATGCCACGGGCCCGAGAATAGATGACTACCCTTGCTCCGGTAGCGTGGGAAATGTACGAGACTGTAGATCGATGCGGAGGCGAGAATGGCCGGATTCGGCTGGTTCTGGAAGGCCATGGGTTCGTCGGCGACGGCGAACCAGAAGAAGTCGAAGAACATCGTCACGGAGGCTGCGAAGGCCACCGACCGGTTGTCCGGGGCGAGTGACGCCGAGGTCGTCGACATCGCCCGTGGTTGCGTGACCACGGGGGACGTTCCCTCGGTCACGGATGCCCCGCTGCTGCTCGCCGCGGTGCGTGAGGCGGCGGAGCGGACCATCGGGATGCGTCCGTTCGACGTCCAGCTCCAGGGTGCGCTGCGTATGCTCGTCGGCGACGTCATCGAGATGGCCACCGGTGAGGGCAAGACCCTGACCGGTGCCATGACCGCGGTGGGCTACGGCCTGCAGGGCCGGAGGGTCCACGTGATCACGGTGAACTCCTTCCTCGCGGGACGTGACGAGCAGTGGATGGGTCCGCTGCTCGACTTCTTCGGACTCACCCACGGCGCGATCAGCGAGGACGCCGGTGCGGAGGAACGCCGGGGGATCTACGCCCGTGACGTGGTGTTCGGCGCGGTCAACGAGATGGGCTTCGACGTCCTGCGTGACCAGCTGATCAGCCGGCGGGCCGATGCGGTGCGCACGTCTGCGGACGTGGCGATCATCGACGAGGCGGATTCGGTGATGGTGGACGAGGCACTGGTTCCGCTGGTGCTGGCGGGCTCCGAGCCGGGCCCGGCCCCTGCCGGGCAGATCACGGACCTCGTCCGCGGCATGGAGGAGCACCGGCACTTCACCGTCGGTGGCGACCACCGCAATGTCTTCCTCACCGACGCTGGCGCCCACTACGTGGAGAAGGGGCTGGGGATCGACTCGCTCTACGGATCCGATGACGGTGACGCACCCGGGTCGCTGCTGTCGCAGGTCAATGTGGCGCTGCACGCGCAGCACCTGCTGACCAGGGATGTCCACTACATCGTGCGGGACGGCCGGGTCGCGCTGATCGACGGGTCCCGCGGCCGCGTGGCCGAGCTGCAGCGCTGGCCGGACGGGCTCCAGGCCGCCGTGGAGGCGAAGGAGGGGCTCCAGGTCACCGACGGTGGCCGGATCCTCGACCAGATCACCGTCCAGGCACTGATCGGCCTCTACCCGGTGAAGTGCGGGATGACCGGTACCGCGGTGGCGGCCAGCGACCAGCTGCGCCAGTTCTACGAGCTGTCGGTCAGCGTGATCGACCCGAACGTCCCCACGCAGCGCTTCGACGAGGAGGACAGGGTCTACGCCACCCAGGAGGACCGGGACGCCGCCGCGATCGACCACATCGTGGAGACCAACGCGACCGGGCAGCCCGTGCTGGTCGGGACGCAGGACATCGCGGAGTCCGAGCAGGTCGCCGCGGCGCTCAGGGAGCGCGGGGTGGACTGCAGCGTGCTGAACGCCAAGAACCACGAGGCCGAGGCGGGGGTCATCGCCGAGGCCGGACGGCCCGGGCGCGTGACGGTGTCGACCCAGATGGCGGGCCGGGGCACGGACATCCGGCTCGGGGGCACCGACGGTGAGGACGAGGAGGAGCACGGGACGGTCGTGGAACTCGGCGGGCTGCACGTCGTCGGGGTCGGACGGTTCCGTTCACGGCGACTCGACTACCAGCTGCGCGGTCGTGCCGGACGCCAGGGTGACCCGGGGTCCTCGCTGTTCTTCGTCTCGTTGGAGGACGACGTGGTCTCCGTCGGCGGGTCGGGCGAGGAACTGCGTGCCGAGCCGGACGAGGACGGCCGGCTGGCGCAGCGCAAGGTGCTGCAGTTCGTGGACCACTGCCAGCGTGTGGCGGAGGGGCAGATGCTCGACATCCACGCCACGACGTGGAAGTACAACAAGCTGATCAATGACCAGCGTGTGATCGTCAACGAGCGCCGTGGGAAGGTGCTCGACACCCCGGCGGCCTGGGAGGACCTCAGCTACCACGACGTGGAGAAGGCGGGTGAGCTGCAGGCCGAGGGCATTCCCGACGAGGTTCTCGAGCAGGCGGCCCGGGAGATCATGCTGTTCCACCTGGACGTCGAGTGGAGCGAGCACCTGGCCTACCTCGACGACATCCGCGAGTCGATCCACCTGCGCGCCATCGCGCGGGAGAGCCCGATCGACGAGTTCCACCGGATGTCCATCGCGGCCTTCGGCGAACTTGCCGAGCGTGCCGTCGCGAAGGCCCGTGAGACCTTCAGTGATGCGACGATCACGGCCGCGGGGGTGGACCTCGAGGGGCTTGGGCTGCACAAGCCAAGCGCCACATGGACCTACATGGTCAATGACAACCCCTTGTCATCGACTGGAGGATCGGTGGTCGGTTCGATCGCCGCAATGTTCCGCTAGGTGAATAAGCGAGCCGTTCCGTCGTCCCGGGCACAGGCCGGGTAGTATGATGGAAACGAATCACAGGCGGATCGCCTGCTGCTCTTCGGTCCCCGCCGCGACCTGCGGCGGGGGCGATCGGTCACACTGCAACAGATTCCAGGAGGAACTGAAACATGAGCGACAACACCGGGATCCCGGAAGCCTCGGTTGAGACAACCTCGGTCTTCCGCGCTGACCTCCTGAAGGAGATGGAGACCGGTGCGCAGTCCGAGTCCGCACCCGCTGGTGTGGAGGGGCTCCCCTCGGGTTCTGCGCTCCTCGTGGTCAAGCGTGGGCCGAACGCCGGCTCGCGTTTCCTGCTCGACCAGGACACGACCGCAGCCGGCCGCCACCCGGACAGTGACATCTTCCTCGATGACGTC
Source organism: Corynebacterium sp. (assembly GCF_052107835.1). Classification (GTDB taxonomy): domain Bacteria; phylum Actinomycetota; class Actinomycetes; order Mycobacteriales; family Mycobacteriaceae; genus Corynebacterium. Next base: position 8,618 of record NZ_JBQEDF010000030.1, on the reverse strand, counting down.
ACCGTGTCACGCCGTCACGCCGAGTTCCGGCGCAACGGTGAGGAGTACGAGGTCGTGGACGTGGGGAGCCTCAACGGGACCTACGTCAACCGCGAGCCGAAGAACTCCGCCGTGCTGAGCAACGGCGATGAGATCCAGATCGGGAAGTTCCGTCTGGTGTTCCTCAACGGCTCCAAGGAAGCCTGATATCCTTTCCGTAGTTCCACCCCTCCCCGTGAGCCAGCACCTGATGTGAGGAGCACTGTGTCCGCGATGTCTGCGAATTCCGGCGCCGCCGCCAACCGGTCATCGTCCGCCGCCCGGGAGGGTGTGGAGGTCCAGCGTCCCCATGCCGGACGGGTGCTGCCCACCTCCTCGATCGGGGACGTGCTCAAGCAGCTCCAGGGCGATTTCCCGGATGTCACGGTGTCCAAGATCCGTTTCCTGGAGTCCGAGGGGCTGATCAATCCGCAGCGCAGCAAGTCCGGCTACCGCCGGTTCTCGCCGGAGGACATCTCGCGGCTGCGTTACATCCTGGCGAACCAGCGCGACAGCTTCCTGCCCCTGAAGGTCATCAAGGAGCAGCTCGAGGCCATGGACTCGGGCAAGGTCACCCCGGTGGACTCACGGAAGTCCGTGGCCGGCGCGGTCACACCGGACCAGTTCCGGCAGTCGACCGTCCGGCGGCTGACGCGCACCGACGTGTGCTCGCGTGCGGAGGTGGAGGAGTCCTTCGTCGCCTCCCTGGTGAAGATTTCACTCATCGCGCCCGACGCCGCCGGTTTCTTCTCCGTCGATGATGTGGACGTGGTGCGCATCGCGGCGAAGATGGGGGAGTACGGCATCGACAACCGGCACCTGAAGACGCTGGTGACCCAGGCGCAGCGGCAGACCGACCTGGTGAACCGGATCGCGGAACCGGTGGCCCACGGCCGCGACGAGAACGCGCGGGAGCGGGCGGCGGAGCTGAGCCGTGAGGTCAGCGCCCTGGTCGTCTCCCTGCACGCCTCACTGGTCAAGGGGAACCTGCCCCGCTGACCTGATTCCGTGGGTTTTCCGCGCCTACGCACGCCCCCGCCCGTGACTCACCTTGTGTGGGTTATGTGGCGGGGGTGTTCTTCTGGGGAGGGGAGGGCAGTTGTTGAAGTGAAACGACACACCTGTTGTTACACGTGTGTCCTTTGTGAATCAGTGTTACGATGACCCTCGACCTTAAGTTGAGGGTTACACCAAGAGAATCCGGTGGTTGTCCGGGTTGACTCCACGGTGAACCCGTCTAGTCTTGGGAACAGTTGAATCACAGGCGTGCAAGCTGACGCGCCGAGGACAGGAGAACCTTCCATGGAGCGCACCGACTCCCCGCACGCGGAGACACCCCAGCAGGATGCCCTGTTCGAGGTGGACGGACCCGACCAGCAGGTCGGCTACCGCGTGACGATCGCCTGCCAGGTCGCGGGCATCACCTACCGGCAGCTCGACTACTGGGCACGCACCAAGCTGGTGCAGCCCTCGATCCGGACCGCCCACGGCTCCGGGTCCCAGCGCCTCTACTCCTTCCGGGACATCCTCGTCCTGAAGATCGTCAAGGGACTGCTGGACACGGGGATCTCCCTGCAGAACATCCGCCGGGCGGTGGAGAAGCTGGAGAACCTCGGGGTCGATGACCTCGCAGGAATCACCCTGGTCTCCGACGGGAAAACGGTCTACGAGTGCCGTTCGCCGGAGGAGGTCATCGACCTGCTCGCCGGTGGGCAGGGAGTGTTCGGGATCGCCGTGCCGGGGCTGATGAAGGAGCTCAGCGGAACGATCACCGCATTCCCCTCCGAACCCGCCGAGCCCGCCGAGGCGGATCCCGCCGACGCCGGGTCCCTGCCGGACGGTGCGGAGGCCGCCGACGAGCTGGCGGCACGCCGTCGCCGCAAGTCCTCCTAGCGCTCCGCCGCCTCCAGCCCGACACCCGCGAGCGTTCCGGCGTACATCGCCAGCCGGGGTGGTGCAGGACGGGGGGTGATGGGCTCGTCCGGGGATTCTCCGGCGGCCACGCCCGCGAAATCAGCTGCGGCACGTGCGCCGTCCTCGTCGACGGCGGGGGAGGAGCCGAAGGCGACCAGGGGGAAGACAACGCTCGCGATCTGTTCGCCTGCCGCATCCCCGGCAATGTTTGCCGAGGTCAGCAACGGCAGACCGTCCTGCAGCGCATCCTGTGCAGTCACGTCCCCGTCGGCGCCACGGTCAACCGCGGCATCCATGGTCGGGTCATTGCCGGGGAGGATCAGGTCCGCAGCCATCGCCGAGACCATGGACCCCACTCCCGGGGGAACCTCAGCGGCACCCGGGGCCGGGTCCGCCCCCTCCGGCACCACATGGACCAACTCATCGGTGCCCACGACCGGCAGCTCCGCCGGGGCGCCGGAGAGTCCCGGGACGAATCCCCCACCGGCGGGGATCCACACCGGTGCCACACCGGGCTGGCCCTCGCGGTAGGCGACCGCTGCCTCAGCGGTGCCGGTGATCTCCAGGGTGGCGGTCACGCACCTGTCGCGTACCACGGCGCCGCTGTCGTTGTAGGTGTCCACCAGCCTGCGTGCGGAGTCCTCTGCGGCGGGGTCCGCCCAGACGAGCAGTTCCTGGTCGCCGTCGACGCAGGACGTGCCGTCCGAAGCGGTGCCGTCGTCCCCGTCATCGCGTCCGACGAGGACGATCCACGCCACAGCAAGGGCGATGACCACGACCAGCGCGATCAACGCCGCCCAGATCCATCCGGCGATGCGGGTCGGTGATTCAGCAGCGGCATGTCGCGGCATCGGGACTCTCCTCTAGGACGGGACGTTCGCCCGCTCCATCTCAGGGTAGCAGTGCCCGGGGAGGGATCCGGTGATACTGAGGAGTCGTCCGCGCAGGTCCTGGCCGCGCTCGGCGAAATCCCGCTGGCGGCGCACGTACTCCGCCCGTCCTTCGCGGGTCTCCACGGCCACCGGTTCGAACCCCCAGTCGGACAGGTCGTAGGGGCTGGCCTCCATGTCGGTGCGCCGTACGTCGCAGGCCAGCCGGAAGGTGTCCAGCCACAGGTCGCCGGGCACCAGGGGGCCCAGCTTGGTCGCCCACTTGTACAGGTCCATCGTGGCGTGCAGGCAGCCGGGCTGCTCGTGGTCCGCCTGGGTCTGGCGGGTGGGTCGCACGGAATTGCGTGGCGCGGCCGCCGGGGTGAAGAAGCGGTAGGCGTCGATGTGGGTGCAGCACAGTGAACTGTCCTCGACAACACGGTCGGTGGCGTCGCGCCCCAGGCGCAGGGGCTCGGGGTGGCGTGGGGTGTCACGGTAGACCATCGCCCACTCGTGCATGCCGAAGCAGCTGAACCGGGCGGGACGCTGCTGCGTCGCGGTGAGCAGCCTGTGGATGTAGGCCACCGTGCTTCCCCGCTTCTCCAGGAAGGACGCGACATCGACCGTCCACAGGGTGCGCCCGGAATCCCCGGACGTGCTGAGCGGGGACACCGCGGGCGGCTCCCCTGAATCGGCGACGAGGGCGGTTCCTGCCCCGGGACTCCAGCGCCGCAGGTGCGAGGGCTTGACCGGGTAGTACGAGAACATGAAGTCCCACACCGGGTGGCGCTCCCCGGCAGCGCGGCGTGCCCGGTGGTCGGCGGTCAGGGCGTCGGCGTGGTCCCGGTGGTCCGATTCCACCGCACGCCACCGGTCCGGTTCCAGGATCCCCGTCACCTCAGTCATCGTGGGTCCAGTCCCGGACGGTTCCCACGAGCTCCTCGATGACGTCCTCCAGGGTGATCACACCGATGATCACACCGTCCTGCGAGATCTGGGCCATGTGTGAGCTGGTTCGGCGCAGCTCCTTCATGGCGTGGTCGAAGTTCACCCCGCCCTCGACGGTGATCAGTGCGCGCACGTCGCCGGGGTCGAGCAATTGCTCCCGCCCGGTGTCCGGGTCGAGCAGATTGTCCAGGACATCCTTGACGTGGACGTAGCCCAGGTAGGTTCCGGTGCTGTCGGTGACCGGGAAGCGGGAGAAACCGGTCTCGGAGACGGCGTCCTCGACCTGGCCGACGGTCACGCGGCCGGCGGCGGCACCGTCCGTGCCGACCGGGATCGTGCGGACGTCGGCACGCGGGATCAGGACCTCGCTCAACGTCCGCTTCGACGAGTTCAACGCCTTCGACAGGCGGGTGGCCTCGGACTGGCCGATGAACCCCTCCGAGCGGGACTCCGAGATCATGTCCGCCAGTTCGGTGGGGGACACGGTGGAGTCCAGTTCGTCGCGCTGCTCCACACCGAACAGGTGCAGGGTCATCCGGGCGATCCAGTTGAGGAACACCATGATCGGGTTGGTGATCCGGCAGAACAGCAGGTGTGGGACGACCAGGAAGGTCGCCACGGTCTCCGGCCCGGCCAGCGTGATGTTCTTCGGGACCATCTCACCGAGGATGATGTGCAGGATCGTCACGATCAGCAGGGAGATGGCGAAGGACACCGGGTGCAGCAGGCTGTCCGGCATGCCGAGGGCGTGGAACGGTGCCTCGATCAGGTGCGCGATGGCCGGCTCACCGACCTTGCCCAGCAGGACCGATGCCACGGTGATGCCGAACTGTGCCCCGGCCAGCATGATCGTGAGGTGCTCCATCGCGTAGAGCACCTTCGGCGCACGGCGGTTCCCGGCCGCGGCGAGGTTCTCCACCCGGTCGCGTCGGGACGAGATCAGCGAGAACTCCACACCGACGAAGAAGGCGTTGAGCCCGAGCAGGACGACGGCGAACAGGATGGCCCAGAGATCACTCATGGTCGTCACCACCGGTCACGTGCGGCACGGGGCGCATCGACACCTTGTCGACGCGCCTGTTGTCCATGGACTCCACGGTGGCCTCCCAGCGGACGGTCGTCCCGTCGGTGATGCGCTCGGCCATCTCGCGTTCGCTGCGGGGCAGCAGGACGGTGTCGCCCTCCGCCGGGATCCGTCCGAGTGTGGACATCACCAGTCCGGCGAGCGTCTCGTACGGGCCGTCCGGGGGCACGTACCCGCAGGCGTCCTCGAGTTCGTCGCAGCGCACCAGCCCGGAGATCTCCCAGGCCTGGCCGCGCCTGCGGACCTCGGTGTCCTCGTCGCGGTTGTCGTGCTCGTCCCAGACCTCGCCGAGGATCTCCTCGACGACGTCCTCGATGGACACGATGCCCGCGGTCCCGCCGTACTCGTCGACGACGAGGACGAGCTGGGAGCCGGCGGAGCGCACGAGGTTGAGGACGGCGTCCCCGCCCAGGCTCGTCGGCACGGTCGGGACCCGCCGGGCGAGGTCCTGCACCGGGGTGGCCCCGCGGGCGGACGCCGGGATCGTCAGGGCGTCCTTGACGTGGACCACCCCGATCGTCTCGTCGAGGTCGCCGTTGACCACCGGGAACCGGGAATGCCCGGAGACGTGGGCCTCGCGGATCAGGTCCAGGGCGGTGTCGGTGGTCTCCAGGGTGTCGACGGTGGAGCGCGGTGACATCAGGTCCTCCGCACTGGCGTCGCCGAAGCGGAGGGACCTGTCGAGGATCCGCACCTTCGACTGGTCGAAACCCTCCGATCCGGAGGAGTGCCGTACCAGGGCCGACAGTTCCTGCGGTGACCGTGCCGAGGCCAGCTCGTCCGCCGGCTCGATGCCGAGCCGCCGGACGATGAAGTTGGCGGTGTTGTTGAGGAGCTGGATGAACCAATGGAAGGTCTTGTTGAAGATCCACACCGGACGGGTGAGAACCCGGGCCACCCCCAGTGGGTTGGAGATGGCCAGGTTCTTGGGCACCAGCTCCCCGAAGACCATCGACAGGATGGTGGCGATCACCAGGCTGAGCATCAGGGCGATGGCGGTTGACGCCGACGCGTTCAACCCGACCAGTTCGAGGACCGGGGTGAAGAAGCGGGCCAGGATGGGCTCGGCCAGGTAGCCGGTCGCGAGGGTCGTCAGCGTGATGCCGAGCTGCATGCCGGACAGCATGAAGCTCAGGTCGCTGTGCGCCCGCTTGACCATGCGGGACGCGGCGTCACCGCGCTCGGCCACGTCCTTCTCGATGGTGGAGCGTTCCAGGCTGGTCGTGGCGAACTCGACCGCCACGAAGAGTCCGGTCCCCGCCGTCAGCAGTACGAAACCGATGAGGCCGAGGATGCTGAACAGGATGTCCATCGTCCGGCTACCTGTCCAACCCCAACTCACCGAGGTAGGCCGTGATGCCGTGACGGTCCAGGACCCACTCGGTCGGGGTGACCCCGGCCTTGCGCATCATGGCCTCGGTGTCCCGCCGGATGTCGGCGGTCGCCAGGGTGAGGACGGTGCCCGACTCGCCGGCCCGGGCGGTGCGTCCCGCGCGGTGCACGTAGGCCTTGTGCTCGGCGGGCGGGTCGATGTGCACGACCAGGTCAACGCCCTTGATGTCGATCCCGCGGGCGGCGATGTCCGTGGCGACCAGCACGGTCGCCGTGCCGGTGGAGAACTCGTCCACCGCCCGGGTGCGTGCTCCCTGTCCCTTGTTCCCGTGCAGCCCGACGGCGGGGACGCCGTCGCGGACCAGTTTCTTCACCTGACGGTCAACGGTGTGCTTGGTCCGCATGAACATGATGGTCCGGGTGGAGGCCCGGCCGAGCTGCAGGACGACGTCGTTGCGCGCCGTCTTGTCGTCGACGACGCCGAGGAAGTGCTCCATGGTCTCGACCTTGGCCCGTACCTCGCCGGTGGAGTGGGTGATGGGGTCGTTCATGTACTGGTCGACAAGCACCTTGATGTCACCGTCGAGGGTGGCGGAGAAGAACAGGTGCTGGGCATCGGCCGGGACGCGGTTGATCAGGCGGCGGACCTGGGGGAGGAACCCCATGTCGGCCATCTGGTCGGCCTCGTCCAGGGCGAGGATCTCCACCTGGGAGAGATCCAGGGCCTTCTGGCTGCAGAGGTCCTCGGCGCGACCCGGGGTGGCGACGAGGATGTCGACCGGCCGGGCCAGGGCGGTGAGGTTGCGCTTGATGTTCACGCCGCCGACGACCTCGAGGACGCGCTGGCCGACGGATTCGGCGAGCGGCCGCAGCCGTCCTGCGACCTGCTGCGCCAGTTCACGGGTGGGCACCATGATCATCGCCCGCGGCTTGTGGGGCTTGGAGGCCCCGCCGGTGAGGCGGGTGACGACCGGCAGCCCGAAGGTGAAGGTCTTGCCGGAGCCCGTGGGTCCACGCCCCAGGACGTCCTTGCCCGCCAGCCCGTCGGGGATGGCCGCGGCCTGGATCGGGAAGGGGTGTTTGAGGCCCTGGCTGGTCAGTTCCTTGACCACCGGGTCCGGCAGGCCCATGTCGGCGAAGGTGATCGATGTGTCCACACCGGACGGGGTTCCGGTGGCCACCACCGGTGCCGCACGTTTCGGCTGTGGCACGCGTGGCTGCTGGACGCGCGGTTGCTGGGGCCGCTGCTGCGGCTTACGGTTCTGCTGGTTGCGGCGTCGGCCCTGGGTGGAACCCTGTTTCGACCCCTGCTTCTGCTGGGGGCGTCCCGAGGGCTCGGCGCCGGCACGGCTACCGCGGACAACTTTGCGGCGCCGGTTCTGTGATCCGGAGTGACCGGGGGTGCTCCTGGCGTTGCCGCCGGAACGTCGACCGTTCGATGTACCTGACACGGGTTACGCTTCCACCTCGCTGCGGTCGTCGGACCAGAGGGTGTGGAAGTGGCCGTCACGGTCGGTGCGCTCGTAGGTGTGGGCACCGAAGAAATCACGCTGGCCCTGGATCAGTGCGGCGGGAAGCCGCTCGGAACGCAGGGAGTCGTAGTAGGACAGGGACGAGGCGAACACCGGGATCGGCAGGCCGAGCTGGGTGGACGCGACAACCACGCGGCGCCAGGAGCCCACCAGGCCCTCGACCTCACCCTTGAAGTAGGGGTCGAGCAGCAGGGACTGGACGTCCGGGTCGGTGTTGTAGGCGTCCACGATGCGGTTGAGGAACTTGGCGCGGATGATGCAGCCGCCGCGCCAGATCGTCGCCAGGTCGCGGGGGTCGACGTCCCAGCCGTGCTCGTCGGAGCCGGCCTTGATCTCGTCGAAGCCCTGGGCGTAGGCCACCAGCTTGGAGGCGTAGAGGGCGCGGCGGACGTCCTCGACGAACTCGTCCTTGGACACCCCGAGGGAGTCGAGGGTGGACAGGTCGCCGGAGGGCAGGTTACCGGTGGTGGCGGCACGCTGGTCGCGGGCACCGGACAGGGCGCGGGCGAAGACGGCTTCACCGATGCCGGTGGTGGGGATGCCCAGGTCGAGGGCGGCCTTGACCGTCCACCGTCCCGTGCCCTTCTGGCCGGCCGCGTCGACGATGACGTCGATCAGCGGCTGGCCGGTGGCGGCGTCGGTCTGGGAGAGCACCTCGGCGGTGATCTCGATGAGGTAGGAGTCGAGGTCGCCGGCGTTCCAGGTACGGAAGATGTCGGCGATCTCCGCCGGCTCGATTCCGGCGGCGTAGCGGAGCAGGTGGTAGGCCTCGCCGATGACCTGCATATCGGCGTACTCGATACCGTTGTGGACCATCTTCACGAAGTGGCCCGCACCGTCCGGGCCGATGTGGGTGCAGCACGGGGTGCCGTCGACCTTGGCGGAGATGTCCTCCAGCAGCGGGCCGAGGGACTCGTAGGA